>CAVVXG010000001.1:0-80725 GCA_963752125.1 uncultured Pseudomonadota bacterium
ATGGTGATGACAGGATGAGCACGGCCTCAGTCCTGTAGCGCTACCGCGCGAACAAGAGCGCCGCCCGCCGATTGGGGCGGCGCTTTCGTTGCTATGGCGGAACACGTCTCAGAACGATTATGCGAGATTTTGCATATCAAGAAGGAATGACGCAAACTATGGTAATGAAGCCGGTCATGTGGATGGGTAGCAGCCGGGACGACTTAGGCGACTTTCCCGCCGATGCCCGCCGGGAGGCGGGACACCAGCTTTGGAAAGTGCAACGAGGGGACGATCCCGACGACTGGAAGCCCTTTCGTCAAGTCGGCCGAGGCGTGCGGGAGATTCGTATTCACGAAGACTCTGGCGCCTTCCGCGTAATGTATCTAGCGGAGCGAGCTGAAGGGGTGTACGTGCTGCATTGCTTTCAGAAAAAGACGCAACAGACCAGCCAGCACGATGTTGAGCTTGCGCGGAAGCGGTTCAAGGCGCTGCCATCCAGTAAGAGGCCAAGTCGATGAAAGCAAAGACTCTCAAACACAATGAACATGGCGTGCGGCACGTAACACCCGCTGGCCGTAGCGTCTTTCAGGATCTTTTCCCGGCCGAAGAAGCGGCGGAATTGGAGATTCGTTCGACGTTGTTGAGCGGACTCGGTAAGTGGCTCGCAAATGCGCGAATGACACAGACTGAGGCCGCGAAAGTGTTGAATGTGACACAAGCACGCGTGTCGGACATCAAACGCGGCAAGATCAATCAATTCAGTCTGGATCTGCTGGTGCGTCTAGCTGCTCGTGCTGGCCTGCAGCCAAAAATGAGCCTCACCAGCAGGGCTAACAGGCGGACCGCCGCTCACATTGCAGCAACCGGATAAAGTGCCTATCCGTGTGAACCACAGCGTGCCCGCCGATAGGTTGACACGTTCGGCACCCCCTTCATCGAGCCGACGGGAACCGCGCAGCTTCGATCGCCAAGTCCTGAAGACGTTTGGCGAAATCCGCTTGGCTCGGTCCCGACTCGCCTAGGGCGCGTATGATTTCCGCTTGCCTCTCTGTGCGTACCTCGCCGTAGCTGTAGAACGTGGTGAGGACGCCTTCGTGGCCGAGATTCTGACTCCACGCCTTGAAGTCTTCGGCGTTTTTGCAGATGCGCTCTCCAAGTTGGACAAGGGTTTTGCGGAAGCTGTGCGGATTGAAGTAGGGTAAGCCAGCCGTACGGAAGGCACCTCGAAAAATCTCTCTAATCGGCGCTGCGCTCTTCCACGCCGTTCGACTAAGCCCAGCCGCTTCGAATTTCAGGGTAGCCCCGAGGGTCATGTGTGTCGCCGGAAACAGTGGATCGTCGTTCCCCCATAGTTTCGTGTCTCTCAGGTAGGTCACCCAGTCGGCGAGAATTTGACGAACCTCGTCACCGATCGGGAAGAAGTACGTAGTGAATGTCTTGCTGAACTTGGTGCGTACTTCCCGCGCATCCTGATAAACACTGCCCGAGAGCAAGTCGACGTGTTTCAGCCTCATCGACGCGACAGCGCTGTCCCTCGCCCCCGTTAGGATGATGAAGGCTACTGACGCGCGATTGCGTTTCTCGATATCGGAGGTGTGGGGCATCAGCTCGATGACGCGCTTGACCTGCTCGAGCGTCGGAAAGGGCTTCTGACGGCTGGCGGTTGCTACACGGGAGTCCTTGTCAGAGAGGTTGAAGTATTCCGCGTCGGAATACCGGATGCGAGACTTGTAGCCCGGTTGCCCCGCCAGCCATTGGAAGAATCGCTTGAGGTGCGCAAAGGTTGCGTGCAACGTCGCCTTGCTCATCTTGCCACCAGTGACCTGGCTCTTTTGATCGGCCATGTGCTCTTTGAAGGCGATGGCCTGCTGAAGGTGGAAGGACTTGAAACTGCGGTTGCGTGTGTCGGCCTCGAAGCGAGACAGCGCCATAGCAACAGCGTCAATTGTCGCCTCGCTCTGGCGCTTGGCCTCTTTCAAATAGACAAAGTATTGCCTTTTGATCCGCTCGTTATCGGGATTGTGCGTCGTCATTGGTTGGACTTGCCTTAGCTAAAGCACAGTTCACGGAGGGGGTATCGCTCTCGGTTAGAAGATCATGCGCTAGTCTGTAGTTATTTACGTGGTATCGCCGGACGTCCTGTTGCTCTCCCTCTGTCAGGAGTCGCGCGAATTTCCCCTTGGGGGATGTCACGAGGATGCCGTCTCCGATACCTGGTTGCACCTCCAGCCCGTCGGTCATCCGGTGATATAAGCGCTCGATGGCACGAGGTGCGTCCTCAATCATGAGGAGGTCCCACACGCCGTGGATTGGCTCGATCTCGTCGCCAAGTTCGAGGGGTTTGTCCAGGACAGGGCGGCAGCCGCCGCCAGGGGATATCCATACCGCTCTGGCTTGTCCGTTCCAGACCGGGAAAAATACTGCTTCCCGTGTATCGATGGACACCACCTGCCCTAATACGGCGGGGCTGGCGTTGAGAAAGTTGCAGGAGAGTTTCAGGTGACCTTCGATCCCAAATCTCAGGACATCGGCAGCTGTGATTCTCTCGCCAAACTCAGCTGAGAGCTGATGCGCCACATCCGTTAGCGTTAGCCATTCCTTCAGACTCCACAACGGCTGCGTCGTCATCGCGGATCAGCGAGCCTGCTCTCCCGGCACATGCTCGGTCAGTCCTGTACTGAAGCGGTCGACTGGCCAGACAGCGACAGGTTGCGAACCGCGAAGCTCAACGCTTGCGCGATATCTTCGTCTGTAAGGTCGGGGTATTCGGCTCTCAACTCGTTTCGGTCAGGATATAGGGCCGCAGCCTCTACAACGCGGCGCACCGTGAGCCGCATCCCTCGAATGCAGGGCTGTCCGTTCATGACTGCGGGATCGACGGTTATCCGATCAAAACTACGCGCCACCGTTGGAGCCTCCAGGGAGGGCCGCAGCCTTTATCAGAGGCGGCTGCTTCAACGTCAATATACTCTCGCCTTGATCGACCGGCCATGTTCGTCATCGGCCAAATACCCCCGATTTATCCGGCTTTTCGAATCGGAATGACTTTCACGCCAGCTTTGAGCCCGTCGAGATAGTCGGCGTACGCCTGCATCATCTTTCTGCGCTCATCGAGTCGCTGCGCGCGGTTGTATGCCGCGCGGACCTTGTTGCGCTCCGCATGCGCAAGCTGTAACTCAATAAGGTCCGGGTGCCACCCTTGCTCGTTCAAAAGAGTGGATGCCATGGTGCGAAAGCCATGTCCCGTCATTTCCTCTTTGGAGAAGCCAACCCTACGAAGCGCTGCATTAAGAGTGCCTTCTGAAATCGGCCGTGTGTTTGTCCGCAGCGACGGGAACGCGAAGCGACTGGAACCGGTGAGCGGTTGAATTTCGCGCAATATGGCTACAGCCTGACGAGCCAGCGGGACGTAGTGCGCCTCGCGCATTTTCATGCGCTCGGCAGGTATGCGCCACTCGGCCTTATCCAAGTCAATTTCTGACCACTCGGCCGCGCGCAACTCTCCGGGGCGCAGGAACACATATGGCGCGAGTTTCAGCGCGTAGTGAGTTGACGGTTGGCCGGCGTATTCATCGATCGCCCGCAGCAGTTCGCCGACTCGCTTCGGGTCGGTAATCGCCGCACGGTGTTCGACTTCCAGCGGTGTGAGTGCGCCCCGTAGATCGGCGGCAGGGTCGTGGTCGGCGCGGCCAGTGGCAATGGCATACCGGAATATCTGACTCGCGCGCTGCTTCGTTCTGTGCGCCGTCTCGATCTTGCCGCGCGCCTCCAGCTTTCTCAGTGCCGCCAGCAACTCCGGCGCTTTGATGTGACGGATAGGACGGTCGCCAAGTTCGGGGAATAGAAGCTGCTCGAAGGTCCACTTCGCTTTTTCGATGGTGGCAGCCGCGAGGTTTTGCTTCGCCAACCATTCCAGGGCCACGGCCTTAAATGTTTCCGCGGTGGCGGTCTTCTCGCCCTGCTTAACAACGGATGGGTCGGTGTTGTCGGCGATCAGCTTGCGCGCATCGTCGCGGCGTAAGCGCGCCTTGGCCAACGACACATCGGGAAACGTGCCGAGGGCTAACAACTTCTCCCGCCCATGCATCCGGTACTTGAGGCGCCAATAGCGTCCACCGTTGGGATGCACCAGCAGAAACAGCCCGCCCTGGTCGAACAGCTTGTAAGCCTTCTCGCGCGGTTTGGCGCCCTGAATTGCAGCAGCTGTGAGCGGCATGTTGACCTTCTTGGGGTATCAGCCGTGGGGGTACAGACTTGGCGGAGTGCCGTGTACCCCTTGCTTGTACCCCCGCTCGTGCTAGGCTGTCAACGGATGGCAGCGGAGGACGGCGGAGACAAATCGCCGCAAATTCCAGGGTTTTAGCGAGGGTCGCGGAGGGCGACGGAGGGTGCCGGAAGCTCCAGTGGTGCCCGAGGTCGGAGTCGAACCGACACGCTTTTAAGGGCGGCGGATTTTCGTACCACTTCGGCTTTCGCCGCCGCGATCGAAGATCGATCGGTTCGTGGTCTGGAGCACGCCTTCACCATAGCTTGTCGGCCGTAGGTGCCCGCCGTCTGCTCTCTACACCTTCCCAGGTTTTCACCTGAGCTTGGCTCGGCATTAGCTCGGACGTTTGTTGTCCAGGGCCTTCACCGACTTTGACGGGCTTCACCTCGTGGATTTCTCCGCGAGGGCTCAAGTTGCTTTGTCTGAGTCCGCTGCGTCTACCAATTCCGCCACTCGGGCTACGAGTGCCCCGTGCTTCGCTCTGCGCGAAGCGCGGGACGGCGATTATAGAGGGTCAGCCGCGCACAGCAATGGGGGCGCGCTGAGTCTCGCACCCGTTACTAGCGCGCAGCCACCTCGCGCACGCTTGTTGAGCGGGAATTACGCATGAGTGCGCTGAAACGCACAGTTGCGAACTAAATGATGGGTGCTGTATATATTCACAGGGATGCTCGCCTCAGCGATGCTGTAAAGGAGTACGAGTCCATGGGCAGGCAGGCCTTGCCGCTAAACCCCGACCGCCAGCTGCAGGCTTATGTGATCGGGCTTGCGATCGGTGACGGTAATCTCTCGAACCCGAATGGGCGGGCGGTCCGCTTGAGGATCACCTGTGACTTAAAGTATCCCGCACTCATTCTCAAAATATCTTCTTCGCTGCAACAGCTACTCCCGAAGAACAAGGTGACTCTCATCGGCAGCGGGGGCAACTTCGTCAATGTGAGTGTCTACTCGAATCATCTCGAAGGCGTGCTTGGCTGGAAAGCCTCGGGTGGTAGCAAGCATCGTCAGGGTGTCCAAGTTCCCGGATGGATATTTGAGGATAGTTCGCTGCATATTCCTTGTTTGCAGGGACTCATTGAAACGGACGGATCGATCTATAGCGACCGCGGATATCCCATGGTGATATTCAGCACCATAATTCCACCGCTGGCGCAGCAAGTTGAGGCCATGATGAAAGATCTCGGGTTTCGGCCGCATTTGTATGAGATCCGCCAGTGCCCCACGGCTGTGTCATTCAAATATCAGGTTCGTCTTAGCCAGGGCGTCCTCGATTTCCTGGCTCTCGTTAATCCGCTGAAGGCGTGACGCTGGCTGTCTTGCGTTCAGGAAGAACGCTGCGGTAGACCGAGCAGAGTTGACGCCGTGCCAGTCTGCGCCGTGTAACATTCGCGGGTGCGACGCGAGGACTTCTCATTCGACCTTCCTGAAGAGCTGATCGCCCAAAGTCCGCTGCCGGAGCGTTCGGCGAGCCGGCTGCTGGTGCTGGACGGGGCGAGTGGGGCGGTTGCGGACCGGGTGATGGGGGATTTGCCGGGATACCTGCGCGCGGGAGATCTGCTGGTATTCAATGACACGCGGGTGGTCGCCGCGCGGGTCCTGGGGTCGAAGCCTTCAGGGGGGCGGGTAGAGGTATTTCTGGAGCGCGCGGGAGCCTTGGCGCGCGAGGCCCTGGTGCAGTTGCGGGCGAGTAAGCTGATTCGCGAGGGACTGGAGATCGCGACCGCGGGGGGCGTGGTGCGGGTGCTCGGGCGCGAGGACGAGCTGTGGCGCGTCGAGACGCCGGGCGATGCGATCGAGTTCTTTGAGGCCTGGGGCGAGGTCCCGCTGCCGCCATACATTCACCGGACAGCGGAGGCCAGCGACCGGGAGCGCTACCAAAGCATTTTTGCGAGGGAAAAGGGGGCAGTGGCGGCTCCCACTGCCAGCCTGCATTTCGATAAAGAGCTGGTGGCGAAGCTGGACGCGATGGGGGTCGCTCGCGCATTTGTCACGCTGCATGTGGGCGCGGGGACGTTTCAGCCGTTGCGTACAAGCGATCTGGATGCGCACAAGATGCACGCGGAGCGGGTATCGGTGAGCGCGGCGACTTGGGAGGCGATTCAACGCATACGTGTCTCGGGAGGGCGCGTGGTTGCGGTAGGTACGACAGTGGTGCGCGCGTTGGAGTCGGCGGCACTGTACGGGAGCCGGTCGGTGCAGCCGCGTGTCGAGGGCGCCGATGGCAGTGTGGCTCGCAATGCGCCGTCGCGTGTCTCGGTTGCCGACGTTGGTGCGGTTCGTGATGTGTCGCGCGTCGAGGACGCCGATGGGGACGCGGCTCGCGACACGCGGTCTCGGGTCGGGGGCGGCGGTGTGGCTCGCGATGCGTCGGTGACGCAGGATCGGCGGGCGCACGCGGGTGCGACGTGGTCAGGTGAAACCCGTCTCTTCATCCGCCCCGGCTTTGAATTCCAAGTCGTCGACGCCATGGTGACTAACTTCCATTTGCCAGAGTCAACTTTACTCATGCTTGTGAGCGCGTTTGCAGGCCGCGAGAATGTGCTTGCGGCTTACGCGCACGCGGTGCGCGAGCGATATCGGTTTTTCAGCTATGGGGACGCAATGTTAGTGACGCCGGCCAAGACAAGGGCGGGTTCCTCGACCTCTCACTCGAGCGGGACGGCGACGTCTTGAAACCTGTACTCGAAGTCCTGAAGACGGACGGCTCGGCTCGGCTCGGTCGCCTGACCCTCACGCACGGCGTTGTGGAAACGCCGGCGTTCATGCCCGTCGGTACCTACGGCACGGTCAAGGCGATGACCCCCGAGGAGTTGGAAGGGCTGGGTGCCCACATTGTCCTGGGTAACACCTTCCACCTGATGCTTCGCCCTGGTGCCAACATAGTCGATGCGCACGGCGGGCTGCATGGTTTCATGCACTGGCGGCGGCCTATACTGACCGACTCCGGCGGCTTCCAGGTTTTCAGCCTGAAGAGCCTGCGCAAGATCACGGAAGAGGGTGTCAGATTCCGCTCGCCTATCGATGGCTCCGACGTCAGGCTGACGCCCGAGGACTCGATGGATGTACAGCTCAAGCTGCGATCGGACATTGCGATGGCTTTGGATGATTGCACGCCGTACCCGGCCACCGAGAAGGAGGCGCGGGAGTCGATGGAGCGATCTATGCGCTGGGCTGCGCGCAGCTACGCGCACTACTACCGCGAACAGGAACAAGTTGGCACGGCGAGTGGCGGCGACGGCGCCGACACCGCTGCAGCCGCCCGAGACATCGCGGTACGCCGCGCGAGCGACTCCTACGCAGGACGCGTAAGTGGGTCCCAGACGCAGACCCCACCAGGCGGTCTGTTCGGCATCATTCAGGGCGGCATGCATGTCCCGCTGCGGCTGGCTTCGCTGGAAGCACTGATGCAGCTCGACTTCCCGGGCTTCGCGGTAGGCGGGCTGGCCGTCGGCGAGCCGGAAGACGAACGACTTCGCATCCTGGAGGCGGTGGTCCCCCAGATGCCCGCCGAGCGCCCGCGCTATTTGATGGGCGTCGGACGTCCCGAGGACATCGTTGTGGCGGTGCTCCGAGGGATCGATATGTTCGATTGCGTCATGCCGACTCGGCACGCGCGGAACGGCCATCTGTTCACTGCGACCGGGGTCATCAACATCCGCAATAGCGCTCACCAGACCGACCTGACCCCCATCGACCCCGAGTGCACCTGCTACACCTGCCGGAACTACACACGCTCGTACCTCCGCCACCTCGACCGCTGCAACGAGATCCTCGGGTCGCGGTTGAACACCATCCACAACCTCCATTTTTATCTGGACCTCATGCGGACCCTCCGCGGGGTTATCAAGGAGGGGCGGCTTACGTCGTGGGCGCAGGGGTATCTGGCGGCCCGAAGAGCGGCGGGAGAGGGATAGAGGGACTGGAAAACGATCCGCAACGTCTCCAAGCTGGCCCGTTCGGGGGCTATGGCATAATGCCGCCCCTTTGCTTCCGCCGGGGGTCCGGTGGGCTTGCCGACAAGGTGCTTAAATGAATGGTTTGATCCCCGACGCCTTCGCCCAGGGCGCGTCCGCCACAGGGCCGGGCGGCTTCGCCCCCATCCTGATGATGGTCGTGTTCGTGGTCATTTTTTATTTCCTGCTGATCCGTCCGCAGCAGAAGAAGGCCAAGGAGCACCAGGCGCTCGTCTCCAAGCTCTCCGCGGGTGACGAGGTGGTCACCACCGGCGGGCTACTCGGCAAGGTGACTGATGTGGGCGACTCATTCGTCACGATTGAAATCGCCGACGGCGTGCGCGTCAAAGTGCAGAAGTTCCAAGTCGGATCCCTCATGCCTAAGGGCACACTGAAAAGCGCCTGAGCCATGCTCGAATACGCACGCTGGAAGTATTACCTCGTCGCCGCGGTCCTGTTGCTGGGACTGCTGTTCGCGTCGCCCAACTTCTTCGGCGCGGATCCGGCGCTGCAGGTTGCGCGCAAGGACCACGCTGCGATCACCGAGGCGGCGACCAAGGAAGTCGAGTCCTTTCTCAAGGACAAGAATGTCCGCTTCCAGCGGACGTATATCGACAAGGGACGGCTGATGGTGCGCTTCGCGAACGTTCCGGATCAGCTGGCGGCGCGCGATGCGGTTGACGGCAACAATGCTTACAAGGACACCTACATCACCGCGCTCTCGTTCGCGCCCCGCACACCGGAGTTTCTACGTTCCATCGGGCTGCGACCGATGTCGTTGGGCCTGGATCTGCGCGGTGGCCTCTATCTGCTCTATCAGGTAGACGTCAATTCCGCGGTGAGCCAGGCGCTCGAGGGCTACGCGCAGGACGTACGGCGTGCCCTGTCCGCGGCCAACATTCCATTAAAGGACGTCACGACCGTTGCAACGGGCGGTGGTGGTCGGCCTGACGGCATCCGCATCGTTCTTCCGCCTGAGGCGGACTTGAGCGCGGCACGCAACTCGCTCAGCCAATCGTTGCAGGGCCTCAGCGTCTCGTCTGAGAGCCTCGCGAGCGGTTCGGCCATCACGGCTGTGATGACGCCGGCACAGATCAAAGAGCGTCAGGACTACGCCATTCAGCAGAACATCACGACGGTCCGCAACCGTGTGAATGAGCTCGGCGTCTCCGAGCCGATCGTGCAGCGACAGGGCATTGACCGTATCAATGTCCAACTCCCCGGCGTGCAGAATTCGGCTGAAATCAAGAATCTCCTCGGCCGCACGGCGACACTGGAGTTCCGGCTCGAGGACACCCAGAACAATGCTTACGAAGCCGCGCAACGCGGTCGCGCGCCGTTGGGTTCCAAGCTTTATACGCATACGCGCATCGGCCGCCCGCTCCTCCTCAAGCGCGAAATCATCGCAACCGGCGACCAACTCACGAATGCCTCCGTCGGCCAGTCGCAGGAAGGTGTCGCGGTCAATGTGAGACTCGACGCCCGTGCCGGCGAAAACATGCTGAAGACCACCAAGGCGAACCTCAACAAGCCGATGGCCGTGGTCCTCATTGAGAAGCGCCGCGAGACCACTGAAGTTGACGGCAAGCCGGTGTCGCGCGATGTGACCGACGAGACGGTCATCAATGACGCCACGATTCGGGGCGTGTTTGGTAATACCTTCGAGATTACCGGCCTCACCGCGGGTGAGGCGCGCGATCTGGCGCTGTTGCTGCGCTCCGGCTCACTGGCGACCACCATGTACGTCGTCGAGGAGAGGGTAGTCGGCCCCAGCGTGGGTAGCGAGAACATCAATAAAGGTGTGACGGCCTTGATCATCGGCATGGCCGGCGTCTTCGCATTCATGGCGATCTATTACAAGGTCTTCGGAATCGTGGCGGACCTGGTACTGCTTGCGAACGTTGTGCTGCTCACCGCGCTGCTGTCGATGATGAGCACCACGCTGTCTTTGCCAGGCATCGCGGGCATCATCCTGACCGTCGGTATGGCCGTGGACGCCAACGTGCTGATCTACGAACGCATCCGCGAGGAAATTCGCAAAGGCGTCTCGCCGCAGGCAGCGATCCGCGCCGGCTTCGAGAAGGCCTTCTCCGCTATCGCGGATTCGAATATCACGACATTGATCGCCGGTGTTGTGCTTTGGGTGTTTGGCACCGGCCCCATCCGCGGTTTCGCTGTCGTGCTGACACTCGGAATCGCGACCTCCCTGTTTACGTCTTTGATGGGTAGCCGGGCTCTTATCACACTCATGTATGGCGGCCGGCGCAAGCCTGCCCGGCTGTCAATCTGAGGGATGCACGCGTGGAATTTTTCAGTCACCAAACCAGTTACCCGTTCATGGCCACACGCAAGGTGTGGTACACGCTGTCGGCCGTATTGATGATCGCGTCGGTCGCCTCATTCTTCACCCGTGGCTTGAATCTCGGTATCGACTTCACGGGCGGCGTCAGCGCGCACGCTTCCTTCGCTCAGGCACCGAATGTCGATGACGTCCGGAGCAAGCTCGTTGCCGCCGGCTACCATGAGCCACAGGTACAGAACTTCGGCTCCTCGCGCGACCTGGTTCTCCGCCTGCCGCCCGAGCCGGGTCAGTCGGCCAACACGATCCGCGGCAAGATTGAGCAAGTCGTCCAGTCGGTCGATGCCCAAGCGCAGGTCGCGCAGTTGGAAGTCATCGGCCCCCAAGTCGGTAACGAGCTGAAAACCAGCGCCATCTGGGCGCTGAGTTTCACGCTGCTGCTGATCTTCATCTATATCGCGTTCCGCTTTCATACCTGGCGCCTGTCCTTCGGCGCCATCCTGGCGGTGTTGCACGACCCGATTCTGGTGATCGGCATCTTCTCGGTGACGCAAACCGAGTTCGACCTGCCGGTGGTCGCGGCCATTCTGGCGGTCATCGGTTATTCGCTGAACGATACCGTCGTGGTGTTCGATCGTATTCGCGAGCGTTTCGAGACCAATCGCCGCCTGGAGCCCGCTCTGGTGCTCGATCAGTCCATCAACCAGACACTGTCGCGAACCATCATGACCAAGGTCGTGACCTCGATTGTGGTGGTCGCGCTGTTGTTCCTGGGCGGCCCGGTTCTGCGGGGTTTCTCGGAGGCGCTGATGATCGGCATCATTGCCGGAACGTACTCCTCGATCTACATCTCGAGCGCGATTGCCCTGGATTGCGGCCTGACGGCGGAGCATCTGTTCCCCTCCGCACGGAAGTCGGCGGTCGACGAACTCCCCTGAGGCATTGACCGCTTAAATGCTCGATCTGCTGGCCGACCCACAAACCTGGCTGGCGTTTATAACGCTGTCGTTGCTCGAGATCATTCTCGGCTTCGACAACATCATCTTCATCTCCATCCTGGTCGGGCGCTTGCCGCCCGCCCGCCAGGAGTCGGCCCGCATCCTCGGGCTTGCCCTGGCGATGTTGACGCGTATCGCCCTGCTGTTCTCGATCGTGTGGCTCACGCGCCTGACGCAACCGTTGTTTCATTTCCGCGATCAAGCCGTCTCGGGGCGGGATCTCATTCTCCTGGGCGGCGGACTGTTTCTGCTCGCCAAGAGTGTTTCCGAGATTCATCACACCCTGGAGGGGGCCGGCCACCAGACCGAGCGGGCGCGGCGGGTCTACGCCAGCTTCACCATGATCGTGCTGCAGATCGGCGCCATCGATGTCGTTTTCTCGCTGGATTCCGTGTTTACCGCTGTCGGGCTCGCGCAGGACGTCGCCATCATGGTGGCGGCGATCATTGTCTCCATCATTGTGATGATGTGGGTTTCGAGATCGGTGAGCGCATTCATCGAGCGCTATCCGACGATCAAGATGCTGGCGCTCGCATTTCTTATTCTCATCGGCGCCGCCCTCGTCGCCGAGGCGGTGCACTTCGAGATACCAAAGGGGTACCTCTACTTCGCGATGGCCTTCGCAATCGTCGTGGAGCTGGTCAACATCCGGCTGCGTCGCAAGTTGGACGTCAAGCCGGCCCCGCTGGATCAGGATGAGGGCGAGGGCGGCTAAGGCGCACCCGCCGCCGCCCGCACTGCTACGAGTTTGCCCTTGCCGGGCGCGATGAGCCGTTCGCGCCGTGCAGCCGGCTATGGCGGTAACCATAGAAGGCGTAGACCGCTGCCCCTATGATGGTCCATATGAGGAGCCGCGCCCATGTTGCTCGCCCGAGTGACAGCATCATCGCGCCACAAACGAGGGCTCCGGCAATGCAGGTAAACCAGGGCCAGGGTGTGCGGAACGGCCGGTGAAGATCGGGTCTGGAGTACCGAAGAACCAGCACACCGATACACACCGTAACGAATGCAGCCAGCGTCCCTATGGACACCATCTCCCCTAGGATGTCGACCGGGAAGAGGCCCCCGATCAGCGCTGCGCAGACTCCGGTGAGGACCGTAGCAAAACTGGGCGTGTGGTATTTCGGGTGGACCCTTGCGAAGCGCTTGCCGAGCAGCCCGTCACGTGCCATCGCGAGGAAAATACGCGCCTGCGCCAGTGTCATGACCAGCATGACCGAGGTCATTCCGGCAAGGGCTCCCAGCTTGACTGGGAAGCCTAACCAATGCAGCGCAGCGTGCTTGTCGATGGCGAGCGCCACCGGTGCAGGAACGTCCAGCTCGGTGTAGTTGACCATTCCGGTCAGAACCAGAGCGGTCACCACATAAAGGATGGTGCAGATGACCAGGCTTGCCAGGATGCCGATGGGCATGTCGCGCTGCGGGTTTTTGGTCTCCTGAGCCGCGGTCGAGATGGCATCGAAGCCGATATAGGCGAAGAAGATGATGCCCGAGGCAGTCATGATGCCCGGCCAGCCGTACTTTCCGGGGCCTGCCTGGGGCGGGATGAATGGATGCCAGTTGTCGGGGCTTATGTAGGCGATCCCGAAAGAGATGAACAACAGGACGACAGTCACCTTGATCGCAACAATCACGGTGTTGAACGCGGAGGACTGGCGGATGCCGACATAACAGATGCTCGCCAGCACAGCCACGATGAGCACCGCCGGCAAGTTGATCAGTGCCCCGGTGGATATGATGTCGAGGTCGCCGGCACCCTTGCCGAACGGCGCGCTCGAGAGGTACTTAGGCAGATGCAGACCAACCTGGTCGAGCAGACTGACAAGATAACCTGACCATCCGACCGAGACGGTGGCCACGGCAAACAGATACTCCAGGATCAGATTCCAACCGATGAACCAGGCTATCCCTTCGCCCAGTGTTGCATACGAGTATGAGTACGCACTGCCCGAGACCGGGATCATCGCGGCGAATTCGGCGTAGCACAGCCCGGCAAAGGTGCAACCGAGGCCGGCGACGATGAAAGCGAGAGCCAACGCTGGACCAGCGTTTTCCGCAGCCGCCACGCCGGTGAGTACGAAGATGCCGGTACCGATAATGCCGCCGATACCGAGTGCGGTCAGTGCGGTCGCCGAGAGAACCCGGCGGAGCTTCGGACCGCTCGAATCATCTGCGTGCAGATCTTCGATGGTTTTGGTCGCAAAAAGCTGGTTGGCCATTTAACGCTTGAACCCCCCGGAAAAACTTTGCCGGACTGTACACGGCGTGGAGTTGGAAAGCGAGCAAGGTCCTTGCTTGGCGGCCGGTGTTGAAACGTCTCAACTCGCGCGCAATTCCTCGGGAACAAAGGGCGCGAACGCTTCCAGTAACGCGCTATAGACCTTCGGCGTGCCGGCCAGGATGTGGCCTTCCTGCTTGTATTCGGCCCCACTCAGTGTGCCTATGCGGCCGCCGGCTTCCTGGATGAGGAGCGTGCCGGCGGCGGTATCCCAAGGTGCGAGACCGAATTCCCAAAATGCGTCGACGCGTCCTGCTGCGACATAAGCCAGATCCAGTGCGGCGGAACCCGGGCGGCGGACACCCGCGGTGCTCTCCATCGCGACCTTCAGCATGGCGAGATAGGTATCCATGTAGCGCGTGTTGGCGCGATAGGGAAAACCGGTCGCGACGAGGGAGCCTTCGAGGCCCCGCTGTTTACTGACGCGTATACGACGGTTGTCCAGGTGGGCGCCGCCGCCGCGAGAGGCGGTGAACAGCTCCTGGCGCATGGGGTCGTAAACCACGGCATGCTCCAGCCGGCCCTTCTGCTGGCAGGCGATCGAAACGGAGAATACGGGGAACTCATGTAGGAAATTCGTCGTCCCATCCAGTGGATCGATGATCCACACCGTCTCGTTATCCCCGCTCTGGCCGCTTTCTTCCGCCAGGAAGGCGTGGTTCGGATAAAGCTTGCGGATGATGCCGATGATCTCCGCCTCCGCCTGAGTGTCGACCTCGGTGACGAAGTCGTTACGGCCCTTGGCCGTGACCGTAAGCGATTCCAGGCGGTTCAAGTTACGGACAATAACCTCGCCGGCGCGGCGCGCGGCGCGGACGGCGATATTGAGAAGCGCGTGCACGGTAAATAAGCTCCACAACCGGCCTGTGTTCCGCCGGTAAAATTGAAGCCTATCAGATGATCTCCACCGACATTCGCATCGTCCTCGTCGAGCCCTCGCACCCAGGCAACATCGGAGCTGTGGCTCGGGCCATGAAAAACATGGCGCTCGATCAGCTCGTGCTCGTGAAACCCAAGCAATTTCCGCATAGCGATGCCATTGCCCGCGCCTCCGGCGCCGACGATGTACTTAGCTCTGCGCGCGTAGTGGATTCGGTACGCGAGGCCCTGGCGGGGTGCGGCTTTGTAGCGGCGACGACGTCTCGCGACCGGGATCAGTACTTTCGCGTGGCTGACGTGCGGGACGCGGCGGAGCGGCTCGTCGTGGAAGCCCAGCGGTCGCCCGCGGCGGTTCTTTTTGGGGCGGAGCGAACGGGGTTACGGAATGAAGACCTGGAGCCGGCTCATATTCTGATTCGCATTCCCGCGAATCAGGCGTATTTGTCACTCAATCTTGGGATGGCCGTGCAGCTCGTCACTTATGAGATTTTTCGCGCGCGAGGTGTCGAGGTGGACACGGCGCCGGGTGCCGCGCCGTTGGCCGCGCCTGAGGACATGGAGCGGATGTACACACATTTGTCCCAGGTACTCGAGGAAATCGACTTCCGTGACCGTACGCAGAGCGGTACTAACTTGATGGGGCGCATCCGGCGTTTCATGCAACGGGCCGAGCTCGATAAGAATGAGGTCAACATTGTGCGCGGTATTCTAACGGCCGTGCAAAACCGCCGGCGCCATGCGGGCGCCTCAGGTGTGGGTGGCGCGACCGGCGCTTCGGGCGTGAGTGCAGAGGATGGCGCGCCGCAAGAGAAGGAGCCACGATGACAGGCGCGAATGCGATTGCCAATCTTCCGATCTACCTCGACTACGCGGCCACGACGCCCGTCGATCCCGCGGTCGCTGCCGCGATGGCTGAGTGTCTGACCGCTGCCGGCGATTTTGGTAACGCCTCATCGGCAACCCACGTGTTTGGTCGGCGCGCGGCTGCTCGTATCGAGCTCGCTCGAGCGCAGGTAGCCGCATTGATCGGCGCCGAGCCCGACGAGATCACCTTCACCTCGGGGGCTACTGAGTCGAATAACCTTACGATTCTCGGGGTAGCGCGCGCTAACGCGGATCGCGGACGCCACATCATTACGACTCGCATTGAGCACAAGGCCGTGCTCGATCCGTGTAAGCGCCTCGAGCGCGAGGGCTTCACAGTGACGTACCTCACTCCCGACCGGCAGGGGCGAGTCGACACAGAAGCCGTACGCGGGGCGCTGCGTCCGGACACCGTCCTTGTTTCTATCATGTACGTGAACAACGAGGTCGGCGTAATGCAGAACGTCGGTGCTATCGGAGCTATGTGCCGCGACAGCGGCATTGCTTTCCACACCGACGCGGCTCAAGCAGTCGGGAAGATACCGATTGACGTACGCAGTCTCGCCGTCGATTTCATGTCGTTCACCGCGCACAAGCTTTACGGGCCGAAGGGGGTGGGTGCGCTGTACGCCCGTCGCGCCTCGCGACCGCTACTGCAGCCGCTGACTTTTGGAGGGGGCCAGGAAAGGGGCTTGCGCCCAGGGACGCTGCCGACGCATCAAATCGTTGGGCTCGGGGCCGCTTGTGAGCTTGCGGGCCGGCAGGTCGAGTCCGACCAGCAACGGCTGACCGACCTGCGGGAGCGGTTGTGGGCGGGGCTCGGCAGCCTGGACGGGGTCCACCTGAATGCGGCCGGGGCGTCTCGTGTGCCTGGGATCCTCAACGTGTCCTTTGAAGGGATCGAGGGAGAGAGCCTGGTGATGGCGCTTGCCGATCTGGCGCTATCCACAGGCTCGGCCTGTAACTCGGCCTCTGCCGAGCCGTCCTACGTGCTGCGCTCGTTAGGCCGCGATACCCAGCTGGCACAGAGCTCACTGCGGTTCACCGTTGGCCGCTTTACGACAGTCGCTGACGTCGATTTCGCCGTCGAGTCCGTGCGTCGGGAAGTCACGCGTCTGCGGGCGCTCTCGCCCGCATCGGAGGGGCCCGCATCCGAGGGAAAATCGGTGCCCGAGGGCGGTCTAAGCGTCACTGGCGAGGCTGGTGGCCCTGGGCAGGAAGCCTGGGTCCGTTTCCACCTCACCGTGGCGGGCGACATTGTGAAGGCCGCACGTTTTAAGGCGTACGGATGCCCCCATACTCTGAAGGTGGCCGAGTGGCTCGTCGGCCAGCTTCCGGGCTGGAGGCGGGATCAGGGTCTTCCTGGGAATCCTGGGGGCTGGGCGCGGACGCTCGGCGTTCCCACTGAGAAGCTGGGCCGTCTGCTGACGGTGGAAGACGCGCTGACGGCTTGTTTTGCGCGCTGGCCGAAGAGCCAGCGGCCTTAGTTTATAGCCCCTCAGACTAGGGTGCCTTCGGATCAGCGAGTAGAATGGGTCGCATGACTATCTCATTGACAGAATCAGCTGCGAATCGCGTCAAGACCTTCCTGTCCGCGCGCGGACATGGCGTCGGTCTGAAGCTCGGGGTGCGTAAGACAGGCTGCTCGGGATTCGCGTACGTCATCAACTACGCGGACCAGGCCACCCCGGGAGATTTAATGTTCGAGGACCGGGGTGTGAAGGTGTTCGTCGACCCGGGTAGCCTCGGCATGCTCGATGGCACGATCGTGGATTTCATCAAACAGGGACTGAACGAGGCCTTTCGCTTCCGCAACCCGAATGTGAAGGGTGAGTGCGGCTGCGGGGAGAGCTTCTCGGTCTAGGTCCCTTCGGCCGCGCAACCGCGCGCGGTCGTTCGGCGAGGGTGACCCCTTAGGCGGGGTGCCGGTCTTGCCCGCCCCCGGTCGGCAAAATCCCTTGCGAAATCAGCACTTCCGCTGCGCTCCAAATTGCCGCGGATGCTCCCTCCAGGGTAAACTGGTGAGCTAGGAGCCTGTCTGACCAATGCTCGCCTACTGCGGACGACCCGCAGCGGCATCTTTCGCCGATCGTTTTCCTTACATAGTGTCGACTATGCGCGGTAAACGATCGCCGAAATCTGCTCGCTGGGGGTCGCCCTCGCTACGGCGATCATTGGTCAGACAGGCTCCCGGCCCCTCACCGGCGAGCCGCCCCATCATTTCTTAAAAAGGTCTAAGCGAATGGCGCAAGAGCGCACCCTGTCCATCGTCAAGCCGGACGGCGTAAGCCGTAATCTCATCGGCCAGGTCTACAGCCGTCTGGAGAAGGCGAATCTGTCCATCATTGCCGCTCGCATGCTGCACCTCTCGCAGCGTGAGGCTGAGGGCTTTTACGCGGTGCACCGCGAGCGTCCGTTCTTCAAGGACCTCGTGAAGTACATGACCTCGGGCCCCGTGGTCGTCCAGGTGCTCGAAGGCGACAACGCCATCGCCCGCTATCGCGAGATCATGGGCGCCACCGACCCGAAGAAGGCCGCCCCCGGCACCATTCGCGCGGACTTCGCTCTGAGCATCGAGCAGAACGTGGTGCACGGTTCCGATGCACCCGAGACGGCCGCGGTCGAGATTGCCTATTTCTTCCGCACCACGGAGCTGCACTCGCGCGGCTGATCCCGCGCCGCGCCGATATACCGCCATGACATCTCCAGCAACAAGCCGCACCAACCTGTTAGGTTTGCCGCGCGCGGCGCTCGAGACGTTCGTGGCGGGTCTTGGCAGCAAGCCCTTCCGCGCCCGTCAGCTCATGAACTGGGTTTACAAGCGCGGTGAGGGCTCGATCGCCAATATGACGGACCTGGCGAAGGACTTCCGCGCGCAGCTCACGCAGTGCGCCGAAATCCGCACGCCGGAAATCGTCACCCTGCAACAGTCCACCGACGGCACCCGCAAATGGAAGCTGCGCGCGGACTCCTCGCAGGCGTTTGAGATGGTGTTCATTCCCGAGAAGGACCGCGGCACCCTGTGTATCTCATCGCAGGTGGGCTGCATGCTTGACTGCTCGTTCTGCTCGACCGCGCAGCAGGGCTTCAACCGCAACCTCACCACGGCGGAGATCGTCGGACAGGTGTGGCTGGCGAAGAAGGAGCTCGCCAGTTTCTATCAGACAAGTGAGGCTGGCGGTGATCGTATCGTCACCAACGTCGTGTTGATGGGCATGGGCGAGCCGCTGGCGAACTTCCGTAACGTCGTGCCGGCGGTGCGGATTCTGATGGACGACTACGGTTTCGATCTGTCGCGGCGGCGGGTGACACTGTCGACGTCCGGTCTGGTGCCGCAGATCTACAAGCTGGCCGAAGAAACCAACGTGGCCCTTGCGGTGTCGTTGCATGCGCCGGATGACGAGTTGCGCAGCGAGCTCGTCCCGATCAACCGCAAGCATCCTATCGCCGAGCTCCTCGAGGCGTGCTGGCACTACATCGACGAACAAAACGGGCGCAGTGTGACGTTCGAGTACGTGATGCTGGACGGCGTCAACGACTCTCCCGCGCAGGCGCGCGCGCTTGCCGCGCTGCTCAAAGGGCACCCGGCAAAGGTGAATCTCATCCCGTTCAATCCGTTTCCAGGGACGCGTTACAAGCGCTCCCCGATGCCGCTCATACAACGATTTCGTGATGAATTGATTCAACGCGGCGTGTTGGCGACGATCCGCCGTACGCGTGGCGACGATATCGACGCGGCATGCGGGCAGCTCGCGGGTAAGGTCATTGACCGCACCACGGTGCGGCTCGGTAACAAACTCTTTGGAGTGGCGGTTCAGCAATGAGCACACGGCAGGCAGGTTTCACTTCTGGAGCGTTGCCGGTTCGCGGTGCGTTGGTGCTGGCAACGGCCTTCGCCGCGGTTCTCGCCCTCGGCGGCTGCGCGACCGCGCAGCGGGCGGAGAAAAAAAGAGATGATGCATCGGACTACAACACGCAGCTGGGCATCTCTTACCTGCACCAGGGCGACATCCCGCTGGCAAAGGAGAAGCTCGATCGGGCGCTGAAGGAGAATCCCGACAATCCCGAGGTCCACGGCGCCCGCGCGATGCTGTTCGACCGCATGGGGGATCCCAAGAAGGCCGACGAGGAGTTCAAGGCCGCGCTGCGGCTCGCGCCGGACGATCCGGATGTGTCGAACAATTACGCGGTCTATCTCTGTCAGAGCGGACGCACGACCGATGGCGTGCATCGTTTCGAAGCGGTAGCGCATAACGCGCTTTATCGCACTCCGTGGATCGCCTACACCAACGCGGGCGTGTGCCTGCGCTCCGCAAAGCGTAACGCGGAAGCCGTCAAGGACTTCAGGCAGGCGCTGCAGATCCGGCCGAATTTCGCCGAAGCCGCCTTTCAGCTCGGTGACCTGCAATTGCAAGACGGCGACCTAACTGGCGCGCGCCAGGTGATTGACGGCTACCTGGGTGGCTTCGAGGAGACTCCGGACCTGTTGCTCCTCGGTGTGCGCGTCGCGCGGGCGCAGAACGACCGAGTCGCGGCTGCTGTGTACGCCCGCAAGCTGCGTCTTGATTTCCCGAAATCGGCACAGGCGCAAGCGCTGGCCGATCTCGAACGCAACTCGGGCTGACTCCATGGCTGCGGCAGCAGGCGGCGACGGACGCGCCGGTATCGGCACGCGGCTGCGGGCCGCACGCGAGAAAAAAGGCCTGACGGTCCTGCAGGCCGCCGAGAAGATGCACCTCGACTCGCGCATTCTCGAAGCTCTCGAGACTGAAGACTTTGCCTCCCTCGGTGCTGCCGTCTACGCGAAGGGCCACTTGCGACATTACGCGGAGCTGCTCGGCGAGCAGCCCGCGGAGTTGGTTGAGCTCTACTCGGGCTCGGCGCGCGCGGCGCCGGTGCAACCTGACCTGACCCGTATTTCCCGAGCGCTGCCTGAAAACGATCCGGGTAAGTTGGGCGGACCGGCAGTCATTGCGCTGGTTACCATAGCGATCGTCGGGACTTTGTGGTGGGTCATCAGCTCCTCGGGCGGCGAGAAGCCCCAGCCCGCGGTGGTGCAAGAGACTCAGCAGAGCGGCAGCGTTGCGAAATCCAACACGCCAACACAGCAGTCCGCAGAGCCGGCGGATCACGCGATGGCGGGCGCGGATACGCAGCGCAGCTCTGCGGCCGCCGGCACAGCGGCCGCCGCTGTTGGTAAGGCCGCAAGCGGTGCCGCCCAGGTCAGCCAGGTCGCCACGGCAACCACGGTCGCGTCCTCCTTGCCGGGGGCGCCGAAACCAATATCGAGACCGGCGCTGGCGGGGGCTGCGGCAGCAGTCGCGACCGTGGCGCGCGCGACACCCACCAGCGCGTTGGCTGCCCCGGGCGTTGCCCCTCTAGCGCGCCCTAATCCGACACCGCGCGCCAAGGACTCCGAGCTCACTCTGAAATTTTCATCCGACAGCTGGGCGGAGGTCTACGATGCCGCCGGTCAGCGTCTTTTCTACGACGTGGGCGCCGCTTCTTCGGCGCACACGGTAAAAGGTCCGGCACCAATGCGTGTTGTCCTGGGCAATGCTTCGGGAGTTACTCTCGAGTACAACGGCCGCCCGGCGCAGATTCCCTCGGGCGTGTTGCCTGACGGAAGCGTGCGCTTTGTCATTACTGCACGTGGGCGGACCGCCCCCGCTACCGACGGAGATTGAGTTGACAGAGCAGATACAGCCTGTCCGTGGCATGAATGATGTGTTGCCGGCGCAGATCGGCGCGTGGCAGCACCTCGAGGACACCGTGCGCGCCTTGCTCACGGAATATGGCTTCGAGGAAATTCGCGTTCCGATCGTAGAGAACACGGATCTGTTCAAGCGCGCGATCGGCGAGTTCACCGACGTGGTCGAGAAGGAGATGTATACCTTCCCCGACCGCGAGGAAAAGCGGAGTCTGACACTGCGGCCCGAGGCGACCGCCGGTGTCATGCGGGCGCTGATCTCCAACGGCATGTTGCGGGGCGCGCGCCATAAGTTGTGGTGTATCGGCCCGATGTTCCGCCATGAGCGCCCGCAGAAAGGCCGTTATCGCCAGTTCTACCAGGTGGACGTGGAGGCGGTGGGTTTCCACGGCCCGGATGCCGATATCGAGATCATCGCCATGACGGCCCGCTTGTGGCGCAGGCTCGGTATCGAGCGCATCAAGCTCAATATCAACTCCCTCGGCACGCCGGAGTCGCGGCGGGTCTACCGCGAGAAGCTGGTGGAGTACTTCCGTTCCCACGAGAGTCGGCTCGACGCCGACAGCAAGCGCCGTCTCGAAGGCAATCCGCTGCGTATTCTGGACAGCAAGAACCCCGAGATGCAGGAAGTTGTCGCCGGCGCGCCCCTGCTCACTGACCATCTTGATCCCGAGTCTCGCGACCACTTCGAGATACTCTGCAAGAGCTTGACGGACATTGGTGTGCCCTACCAGGTGAATCCGCGCTTGGTCCGCGGGCTCGACTACTACACCCGGACCGTGTTCGAGTGGATTACAGACGCGCTGGGTGCCCAGGATGCCGTATGCTCTGGTGGCCGTTACGACGGCCTCATTGCGCAGCTTGGGGGTGAGCCGACGCCAGGCGTCGGTTTCGCGATGGGTGTGGAGCGCGCCGTTGAGCTCATTACGCTGGCGCAGCGGGTTCCCGCGCCAAAAGCGGCCGACGTCTACGTCGTCGTGAGTGGCGCTCAGGCCGCTGTCGCGGGGCCGGCGCTCGTGGAGCGCCTCCGGGACCAGTTGCCGCAGGTGCGTTTCGAGCTGAATCTCGGCGGCGGTAATTTCAAGGCGCAATTCCGGCGCGCTGACCGCAGTGGTGCGGCGCTTGCCCTCATTGTCGGTGACGACGAGCTCGCGCGCGGCGTGGTGGCAGTGAAACCTTTGCGGCAGGAAGCCGGTCAGACCGAGTGTCCGATCGCCGAGCTGGCGTCCGCCGTCGTGGCGGGCCTCGATCGACCCGGGTGAGGGGCAGGCAATTTTGGGACAGTCGCGCGAAGCGCGTGGGGAGTGAGTTCTTTGGACGAGTACCTGTCAGAAAAAGAACAGTGGGAAGCCGTCAAACGCTGGATCCGGGAGAACGGTCTGTGGATCGTCGCTGGGATCGCCGTGGGTGGCGCCGCCATTGGGGGCTGGCAGTGGCGTAATGCCCACGTCGACAAGGTGAATGGCGAAGCCAGCACCAAGTACGAAGACCTGATGAAGGCCTTTGGCCGGAACGACGAGACCGCCGCGCAGGCTCTATTGGGGCAGCTCGAGCAAGATTACTCCTCGACCCCCTACGTGGATCAGGCGAAGCTGGCCTTTGCGAGGGTCTACGTCGACAGCAAGCGTCTCGACAAGGCGGCGGACGCGCTGCAGTCGGTGACTCAGCATTCCAAGGACCCGCAGCTCGCGCTGTTGGCGCGCGCGCGGTTGGCTCGAGTGCAGATCGCAGAGCAGAAGCCCGATGATGCGCTCGCTACCTTGAACGGTGTGGACCCGGGCTCGTTCGCATCGCAGTTCCATGAGGTCCGCGGCGATGCTCTGCTCGCCAAGGGCGACAAGGCAGGCGCGTTGACCGAGTACCGTGCGGCCCGGTCCGCGGATTTGGGCGGCGGCGGCGGTGACTCGCTGCTCGACCTGAAAATCTCTGACCTCGTGGCCGATGCCGCACCACTGTCCGCTGCCGCGACGGCGCCCACTGCGCCGACCCCCGCCGTGCAAACTCAGGCTAAAAAGTAAACATGCGACAACTGCAACGCTGGACCCTGGTGGCTGCTGTGCTGCTCATAGCGGCCTGTTCGAAAGATAAAGATATCGACACGCCGGCGGTGCTCAGTCCGTTTCACGAAACACTCAAAGTCCAGCGCGTCTGGAGCGCCTCGGTGCCCGACAACGGGGGCAAGAAGTTACGCCTGGGTTTGAGTCTGGCGACTGAGGGTAATCGCGTTTATGCCGCTGGATACAAGGGTGAGGTCGTGGCATTCGACCTCACTTCCGGACATGTCGTATGGAGGACGCGGCTGAAGAAGACGCCGTTCTCGGGTGGCCCTGCTGTTGGTGGAGGGTTGGTCGCGGTAGGGACCAGCGAGGGTGAGGTTCTCGCGCTCGAGGCCGACACTGGCAAAGTGCGCTGGAGAGTGCGCATGAACGGCGAAATTCTCGCAGCTCCTGCGATCTCGGAGCGCGCGGTGGCGGTGCGCACGGTGGACGGTAAGTTGCGGGCCCTCTCACCGAAAGACGGCCACGATCTATGGACGCAGGAGCAGCAGGTCCCCCGGCTGTCGCTTCGAGGTACCTCCCGCCCGGTCATTGCCGGCGAGCTTACGTTGTGCGGGTTCGACAACGGCAAGGTCATTGCGGTGAATATGACCGACGGCTCCTTGCAGTGGGAAGCAACGGTAGCGCCGCCGCATGGCCGCACAGAGCTCGAGCGCCTCAACGACGTCGATTCGACCCCGCGCGTGTCGGGACAGGATGTGTTTACCGTTGGCTACCAGGGCCGCGTGGC
Organism: uncultured Pseudomonadota bacterium; assembly: GCA_963752125.1. Taxonomy (GTDB): domain Bacteria; phylum Pseudomonadota; class Gammaproteobacteria; order Steroidobacterales; family Steroidobacteraceae; genus 13-2-20CM-66-19. The sequence goes on from CAVVXG010000001.1 coordinate 24,018, forward strand.
CAGACTGGCACTGGATAACGGGCAGGTCTGGTGGTCTCACGATGCATCCAGCTACCGTGGAATCGCGCTCGACGACGACGCGCTCTATATCTCCATGGCCAGCGGGGAGGTCGTTGCATTACGACACGGCAGCGGCGCGGAAGTGTGGCGTCAGAAGGCTCTGTTGCATCGCGGGCTGTCCGCGGTGGCGCTCACCGACAGCGCTGTCATCACCGCCGATTTCCAGGGCTATGTGCACTGGCTGGACAAAGCGACCGGCGAGCTTGCCGCCCGGGTCCGGGCGAGCAAACAGCGGATCAGCAACCCGCCGGTGGTGTCCGGTGACACGGTCATGGTGATTGACGACGCCGGCAAGATCAACGCGTACCGCGCTACCCCGATCGGTGGCGCCATGGCTGGGCCGCGCAAGATTCCGGCGGAGAGCACGCCCGCGGGCGGCGCCGCACCAGCGGTACCGGCGCCGACGCCCGCGCCGTCGACGGAGCCGGCACCCGCAGCACCCGAGGCGCCGAAGGCAGCGCCGCCGGCTGCAGCGCCTGAGAGTGCGACGCCACCAGCGGCGCCTGATAGCTCGGCACCGCCGCCCGTTGCGCCGAAATAAAACCAACACTTCAGGGAGCCTGGCCGGGATAATGTACCCCCAACCAGGCTCTCTGTGACTCTATGCTGCCTGTCATCGCCCTCGTGGGCCGCCCCAACGTCGGCAAGTCGACGTTATTCAATGTTTTAACCGGCACGCGCGATGCCATCGTCGCGGATATCGCCGGCCTTACCCGCGATCGCCAGTACGGTTTCGGTCGCGTAGGCCCTGTTCCGTACGTCGTCATCGATACCGGCGGCCTGGTTGAGAATCCAACCGGCATCGAGACTCAGATGCGCGAGCAGACCGAGCGCGCGGTGGAGGAGGCGGACCGGCTCGTCTTTCTGGCCGACGTCCGCGAGGGACTCACTCCGGGGGACCATTTCGTATTGCGCGAGCTGCGGCGGTCGGGCAAGCCGGTCACGCTCGCTCTCAACAAGGGCGAAGGCCTGGATCTCGACTTCGTAGGCGGCGATTTCCATTCCCTCGGGCTGGGCGAGCCGCTGTTGATCTCGTCAGCGCATGGGCAGGGCTGCGAGGCGCTGATGGAGCACGTGCTCGCCGGCCTCGAAGAGCAACCCGCGGAAGGGGATGCGAACGCCGGTGCCATTCGCATCGCCATCATCGGGCGGCCCAACGTTGGCAAGTCGACACTGGTCAACCGGCTCTTGGGACAGGAGCGCGTGATAGCAAGCGAGATACCCGGCACCACGCGTGACAGCATCCTCATCCCCTTTCGCCGCGACGATCACGATTTCGTCCTCATCGATACGGCGGGTGTGCGCCGCCGCTCGAAAGTCGACAACGTCATCGAGCGCGCCAGCGTCGCCAAAACCCTGCAGGCCATCGACGAGGCGCATGTTGTGATCATGGTGCTCGACGCGCACGAAGGTATCGCCGAGCAGGATGCGAGTGTGCTGGGCCTGGCGCTCGAGCGCGGCCGGGCTCTCATCATCGCGGTCAACAAGTGGGACGGCATTCCGCTCGAGCAGCGTGAGACCGTTCATCGCCAGCTCTCCCTGAAGCTCGATTTTGTGCCGTTCGCCCCGCTACACTTCATCTCCGCGCGACATGGAACCGGAGTGGGCGACTTGGTGCATTCCGTCGTCCGTGCTTACGAGGCGGCGATGCGGGCAATGCCGACGCGCGAGCTCACGCGTACCTTGGAGCACGCTCTGACCGTTCACCAGCCGCCGATAGTTCACGGACGGCGCATCAAGCTGCGTTACGCACATCAGGGTGGCAGGAACCCACCTCGCATCGTCATCCACGGCAACCAGACCGACGCGGTGCCCGATGCGTACACTCGTTACCTCGCCAACATGTTTCGCAAGAAATACGACCTGTTCGCGACCCCGGTCGTGGTCGAGTACCGCACGGACAAGAATCCGTTCGTCAGGGAGCGGCGCGTCAAGGCGCGCGCGGATGCGAAGCCCAGCCGACGAGGCAAGAACAATCGACGACGCTGACACCATCATGAGCGCAACCAACGCCGCACCCTTCAAATCACGCCGCATCACCCGCTTCGGGCCGGCGCTGCCTCCAAGGACGTTCGCTGGTTTTGCCGCGGCGATCGTCACCGTGGTGTTGATTGCCTTTTTCGGCTATCGCTCCCTCGACACCCAGGAGGAGAGTGTCGCTCTCACCACGCACACTCTGCAGGTCCTACAGCGGATCGATGGTCTGTTCTCGAGCCTGAAGGACGCCGAGACCGGACAGCGCGGCTTTCTCCTGACGGACAGGGAGAGTTACCTGCAGCCTTACGACGATGCACGCGCCAGCATCCCGGGACAGTTACAGGAGCTGCGGCGTCTGACTGCCAATAACCCCAGGCAGCAGGACTTATTGGCACAGATCCAACACTTCACCGAAGCGAAGCTCGCCGAGCTGCAGCGGACTCTGGAGCTGCAACGAGCGGGTAAGCCCCAGGATGCCGTTGCCCTCGTGCTGACCGATCGCGGCAAGATCACGATGGACCGTGTTCGTGACCTGGTGCAGCAGTTTCTCGACGAGGATCGCAATATGCTGGCCGCCCACATCCAGGCAGCGCGTGCGGCAAGTCAGGTCACATTGATCGTCACCGGCGGTGGCGCGGCGATCCTGGTCGTGCTGATCCTCGCGGCCGCAACCCTGACGTCCCGCGACTTTCTGACCCAACAGACGGAAGCCTGGCTGCAGGCGGGCCAGAGCGCTCTGTCCCAGCGCATCCAGGGTGAGCAGCGCCTCGAGCTGTTGGGCGACAACGTGCTGAATTTCTTGGCGCGCCACCTCGAGGCTCAGGTGGGTGCCATCTATCTCAACGAGCTGGGTGGACGGCTGCGTCGTTTTGCCGGGTTTGCGTTGCCGGCCGGCAAGGGCGAGGCCGAAGTCCTGCGTTCCGGCGACGGCCTTGCCGGCCAGGCGCTGAAGGAAGATCGTATTGTCACCGTCGATGATGTACCCGATGGCTACCTTCCGGTTACATCCTCGCTCGGCGAGGGTAAATCTAAACACCTGCTCATCGTCCCCGCGAGCGACAGTGGCGTGGTCCAGGCAGTCATCGAGCTCGGGTTCTTCCGGCCCCTGCTGCCCTCCGATTACGAGTTCCTGCGCCGCACCCGCGAGGCGCTCGGTATCGCGGTGCGTTCGTCGAAGGATCGCACCCGCCTGATGGAGTTGCTGGAGGAAACCCAACGCCAGTCCGAGGAGATGCAAACCCAACAGGAGGAGCTGCGGGTCGCCAATGAGGAGCTCGCCGAGCAGGGACAGGTGCTGAAGGAGTCGCAAGCGCGCCTGGAGTCGCAGCAGACCGAGCTCGAGCAGACCAACTCCCAGCTGGAGGAGCAGGCAAGCATTCTCGAGAGCCAACGCGACGAGCTGCAGCGCGCCCAGGGAGCACTCGCACACCGCGCGAGCGAGCTTGCCCGCTCGAACCAGTACAAGTCCGAGTTCCTCGCCAACATGAGCCATGAGCTGCGCACGCCGCTCAACTCCTCGCTCATCCTGGCCAAGCTGCTCGCGGACAACAAAGCGGGCAACCTCAACGAGGAACAGGTGAAGTTTGCCCAGACCATTTTCGGGGCCGGCAACGACCTGCTCGCGCTCATCAACGACATCCTCGACTTGTCGAAGATCGAGGCCGGTAAGGTGGAGGTACAGCCGGAAACCGTAACCATCGCCCGCGCGGTGGAAGCTTTGGCGCGCGGCTTCGAGCCGTTGACCCGTGATCGCGGCCTCGCGTTCAGTCACTCGGTTGATCCCGGGGCGCCCGAGCGGATCGTGACCGACCCGCAACGGCTGGGTCAGATACTGAAGAATCTGCTTTCCAACGCATTCAAGTTCACCGAACGCGGCACCATCTCGCTGCGCATCTCCGCTACGCCGGAGGGACAGGTGGCCTTCGCGGTCCAGGACAGCGGCATCGGAATACCCGCCGAGCAGCAGGAAATTATTTTCGAGGCGTTCCGTCAGGCCGACGGCAGTACCCATCGCAAATACGGGGGCACGGGGCTTGGGTTGTCCATCTCGCGCGATCTTGCACGGCTGTTGGGAGGCGATGTCACGGTGCAGAGCGAAGCCGGGCGGGGGAGCATCTTCACGCTCAGGCTGCCCCTCGAGTACGACGGTCCGGTGATAGTCGATCGGGCGACTCAGACCGGCACGTCGCGGGTCATGCCCGCGTTCCTGGAGCCAGAGCCGCCCCTTCCGGGCGTGGCCGCGGTGGCGCCGGCGGCTTCACCGTTACCCGGTATGTTCGGCGGCCCCGCCTTCACGCCCGCCGAGCTGAGGCCATCGCAGGTGGAGGATGATCGCGACCGGCTGACGGCCGATTCCCGTGTCATTCTGCTCTTGGAGGATGACCTGCGTTTTGCGGCGATTCTTTGCGACCTGTCACGCGAGTTGGGATTTCAGTGTATTGCCACGCACACGGCAGCGGATGCCATGGCAGCGGCGCAAAGGTTCAAGGTACATGCCATCATCCTGGACATGAACCTCCCTGACCGCTCAGGCCTGGAAGTGCTCAACGAGCTCAAGCGCAACCCGGGCACGCGCCACATTCCGGTCCACGTGGTCTCGGTCGCTGATTTCAGTCAGCAGGCGATGAGCCTCGGTGCGATCGGTTATGCGCTGAAGCCGGTGAAGCGCGAGCAGCTCATGGTTGCGTTCGAGAAACTGCAGTCCAAGATGAGCCAAGGCGTGCGCCGGGTGCTGGTGGTCGAGGACGATGAGCGCCAGCGCGACAGTATTCACCAGCTGCTCTCGAGCGAGGGTGTCGAGATCTCTGGCGTCGCTACAGCCACCGAAGCGCTGGAGCGCCTCAAACATACAACCTTCGACTGCCTGGTGCTCGACCTGAGCCTTCCGGACCTGAGCGGCTACGAGATGCTCGAGCGCATGGCTGATACCGACGAGGTTTCGTTTCCGCCAGTCATTGTCTATACCGGTCGCTCGCTGACCCGCGACGAGGAACAGAGGCTGCGACGGTTCTCTCGGTCGATCATCATCAAGGACGTGCGCTCGCCCGAGCGCCTGTTGGATGAGGTCACGTTGTTCCTCCACCAGGTGGAGTCCAAGCTGCCGATCGAGCGCCAACGCATGTTGCGCGAAGCGCGCGACCGCGAGGCGGCGTTCGAAGGCCGGCGCATTCTCATCGTCGAGGACGATGTCCGTAACATCTTCGCGCTGTCAAAGGTTTTGGAGCCGCGCGGGGCCAAGGTGGAAATCGCGCGCAACGGCCGCGAAGCCCTCGATGTGTTGGAGCGCAGCTCGGCTGCCGCCGAGACCAACGTCGATCTGGTGCTGATGGATATCATGATGCCGGAAATGGACGGGCTCACGGCGATGCGCGAAATTCGCAAGCGTGCCGAATGGCAGAAGTTGCCCATCATCGCCCTGACTGCCAAGGCGATGAAGGATGATCAGGAAAAGTGCTTGGCTGCAGGCGCCAACGATTACATCGCCAAGCCGTTGGATGTGGATAAATTGTTGTCGCTCGTGCGCGTCTGGATGGCGCAGTAGGGGGAGTCGCGAACGCGGTGACCAGTAATACTTTCGACATCGAGCTGCCGCTGCTGCTCGAGGCCGTGTATCGCAAGTATCACTACGACTTCCGCGGTTACGCGGCAGCCTCTCTGAAGCGTCGCCTGATGCAGGCCATGGACCGTTTGGGCTGTCGCACGCTGTCACAACTGCAGGATCGGCTGTTGCATGAGCCGGCGCTCTTTCCCGCACTGCTGGATTTCCTCACCGTGCAGGTGAGCGAGATGTTTCGCGATCCGGCGTATTTCCGTGCGTTACGCGAGAAGGTGGTGCCGTTGCTGCGCACCTATCCTTCGCTGAAGGTCTGGGTTGCCGGGTGCAGCACGGGCGAAGAGGTCTACTCACTGGCGATCCTGCTGCTCGAGGAGGGTTTGCTGGAACGCTCGCTGATCTACGCAACCGACATCAATGCCACAGCGCTCGAGCGCGCGCAGGCGGGCATTTACGATGCCGCGCGCATCGGCGGCTTTACTGAAAACCACCGCAAGTCGGGGGCGCGCGCCTCGCTGTCGGACTACTACACCGCCGCCTACGGCAAGGCGGTGTTCGACAAGTCCCTCAAGACCAACATCGTGTTCGCCGACCACAGCCTGTCCACCGACAGCGCGTTCTCGGAGGTGCAGCTGGTCTCCTGCCGCAATGTGCTCATTTACTTCGATCGCCAACTGCAGGATCGGGTGTTGGGACTGTTTCGCGACTCGCTGTGTCGTAAGGGCTTTCTGGGCTTGGGGGCGAAGGAGTCGCTGCGTTTCTCGACCCATTCGTATGCCTTCTCCGACTTCGTGGCAGGCGACAAGATCTTTCAGAAGGAGGCCTCGTAGGTGTTGGTGGAGCCGCTCACCCGGGGGATCGATGCCGTTGTGATCGGCGCGTCGGCCGGCGGTGTAGAGGCATTGTCGGTACTGCTGGCGCAGATTCCGCGCGACTCACGAGTAGCTTTTTTCATCGTCATGCACATCCCGCGCGAGCGTCCGAGCCTGCTTCCCGAGGTGTTCGGCACCCGGTGCGCGTTGCCCGTCAAAGAGGCGGAGGATAAGGAGCCGGTACAGCCCGGGACTGTGTATTTCGCGCCGCCCGATTACCACATGTTGATCGATCGCGGTCCGGCGCTGGCGCTGTCGGGTGATGAGCCGGTGCATTTCTCGCGGCCGTCGATCGATGTGCTGTTCGATTCCGCCGCGGATATCTATGGTGAGCGTCTGATGGGTGTGATTCTGACTGGCGCCAATCAGGACGGCGCGGAGGGCCTGGCGGCCGTTGGCCGTGCGGGCGGACGAACAGTTGTGCAGGAGCCCCGCAGTGCGGCAGTGGCGTATTTGCCCGAAGCCGCGCTGCAGGAAGGGCCGGTCGATGCCGTGCTTTCGCTGGACCAGCTGCAGGCCCTGTTCGCTCGCCTGGCGCCATTGAACGGATGACCGTTTGCGATGTTTTGCGGAGACTGATTGAATGAATGCTCGGGTTAAGTGCCTGTTGGTCGATGATCTGGAGGAAAACCTCCTGGCTCTTTCGGCACTGCTGCGACGCGAGGACGTCGAGATCCTGGAGGCGCGCTCGGGCGCGCAGGCACTCGAATTGCTGTTGGCTCACGATGTCGCGCTCGCATTCCTGGATGTGCAGATGCCGGACATGGACGGTTTCGAGCTCGCCGAGTTGATGCGCGGCAGCGAGCGCACGCGGCACGTGCCGATCATATTCGTCACCGCGGGTGTGCGCGACCAATACCGCCTCTTCAAAGGCTACGATACCGGCGCCGTCGATTTCCTCTACAAGCCCATCGATGCGCATATCCTCAAGAGCAAGGCGGACGTGTTCTTTCAGTTGTATCGCCAGAAGCAGCAGCTCGCGCGGCAGCTCGAGGAGCTCACCGGGACGTTGCGGCTGAATGAGTTGTTTACCGCTGTGTTGGGTCATGATCTGCGCAATCCGCTCAGTGCGATACTGAATTCGGCCAACTTGCTCGAGCGTGTGTCGAAAGAGGACGTGGTGAGGCAGACGGCGGCGCGTATGGTGAGCAGCGGCAAGCGCATGAGCCGGATGATCGACGATATGCTCGATCTCACCAGGGCCCGCCTCGGCGGCGGCATTCCCTTGCGCCGGCAGAACGTGGAGCTCGGTCAGCTCGTGCAGCGTGTCATCCAGGAGCACCAGCTGTCCTTTCCCGACGGTCGCTTTGATATCCACCAGGCCGGGGACCTGGCAGGCCACTGGGATGCGGACAGGCTCTCGCAAGTGAGTTCAAACCTGATCGGCAACGCGCTCGAGCACGGCGAAAAGCAGGACTCGATCGAGGTGTCGTTGAACGGGTCGCGCGCGGAGGCGGTGACGCTCTCGGTCACCAATACCGGAGTTGTTCCGGAGGAAGTTCTGCCGCACCTGTTTGATCCGTTTCGCGGCGGCCAGCGGCATCTGGGGCGCAGTGACGGCCTTGGCCTGGGGCTCTACATCGTGCAGCAGATCGTATTGGCGCACGGCGGGAGTGTGGATGTCAGGACCGACGCCCGCCGTACCACATTCTTTGTCCATATCCCGCGCCGATAGACCGCCTGAAGCGCGATCAGGCGGCCTTGCGCGGCGGGGGTCGGGGCGTACTATTTGGCGCGCGTCTGCAGTGCGGCGATCTTGACGCGCCACTCCTTCGGGCCCGTGTCGTGAACCGAGGTGCCGTTGGAATCGACCGCCACGGTAACCGGCATGTCCTGCACTTCGAACTCGTAGATCGCCTCCATGCCAAGATCCTCGAAGGCGAGCACCTTCGCGCCACGGATGGCTTTCGATACGAGGTAGGCGGCTCCTCCGACCGCCATCAGATAGGCGGCGTTGTGCTTCTTGATTGCCTCGATGGCGATGGGGCCGCGCTCGGCCTTGCCGATCATGGTGATCAGTCCGGTTCGCGCGAGCATCAGCTCAGTGAACTTGTCCATGCGCGTGGCGGTCGTGGGACCCGCTGGACCCACAGCCTCCTCGCGTACGGGATCGACGGGACCGACGTAGTAGATGACACGGTTGGTAAAATCGACCGGCAACTTTTCACCTCGCGCCAGCATGTCGGAGATGCGCTTGTGTGCGGCGTCGCGACCGGTGAGCATCTTGCCGGACAGGAGCAGGCGCTGCCCCGGCTTCCAGGAAGCGACCTCTTCCTTCGTGAGCGTGTTGAGATCGACCCGTTGGCTACTGGCGGCATCGGCAACCCAGTGCACCTTTGGCCATGCATCCAGCGGTGGCGCTTCGAGCTTCGCGGGGCCGTCGCCCTGGAGTGTGAAGTGCACGTGACGGGTCGCGGCGCAGTTGGGGATGATCGCGACGGGCTTCGATGCGGCATGGGTTGGAGCCGCCATGATTTTTACATCGAGTACGGTGGCGAGGCCGCCCAAGCCTTGCGCGCCGATGCCCAGAGCGTTGACCTTTTCGTACAATTCGACGCGCAGCTCCTCCAGCCAGCCCTGCGGGCCGCGTGCGATGACTTCCTGAATGTCGATCGGCTCCATCAACGATTCTTTCGCCATGACCATGGCTTTCTCGGCCGTGCCACCGATGCCGATACCGAGCATGCCGGGAGGACACCAGCCCGCTCCCATGGACGGCACGGTCTTCAATACCCAGTCGACGATCGAGTCGGAGGGCTCGAGCATCACGAACTTCGATTTGTTTTCGGAGCCGCCGCCTTTGGCTGCTACCTGCACCTCGACGGTGTCGCCCGGGACGATTTCGTAATGAATCACTGCCGGGGTGTTGTCTTTGGTGTTCTTGCGGCCCCCTTCCGGTGGGCTGACGATCGAGGCGCGCAGCACATTCTCCGGATATAGATAGGCGCGACGCACACCCTCGTTGATCATGTCGGTGACGCCCAGCGTCGCCGCCCCGCTCGCGCTTGCCCAACGTACGTCCATGCCGACTTTCATGAATACCGTGACGATGCCGGTGTCCTGGCAGATGGGCCGCCGGCCTTCGGCGCACATGCGGCTGTTGGTCAGAATCTGGGCGATGGCATCCTTTGCCGCGGGGCTCTGCTCGAGCTCATAAGCGCGCCCCAGCGAGGTGATGTAGTCGAGCGGATGGTAGTAGCTGATGTACTGGAGGGCGTCGGCTACGCTCTGGATGAGGTCTTCTTGCTTTACGACGGTCATGTCATGCCATGTCTTCAAGGAAACAAAATAGGCTAGGGCACGGTACCGTCCAGTTCAAGGATTTTTACGCTCGCGGCCAGATGATTCCGTGAGCGCTTGTGCTGGGGTAACATATTGTCCTGAAAAGGAAAATCTATGCCGAGGTACGCTGCGTTCCTGCGGGGCGTGAGCCCGATGAGCGCCAAAATGCCGGAGCTCAAGCGGTGCCTCGAGCTCGCGGGCTTCAAAGACGTTAAAACGCTGTTGTCGAGCGGCAATGTGGTGTTCAGCTCGCGGGCGGCATCACTCCATGTGCTGGAGCGTAAGCTCGAGCAGGCGATGGAAAAGCATCTGGGACAGGCATTCAGTCCCTTCGTGAGGCCGATAGGGGCGTTGCATGTCCTGCTGGCCTCCGATCCCTACAAGGCCTTTCGACTCGCGGCCAACACCAAGCGCATTGTGACTTTTCTGCGAGCCAAGCCCGCGGTGCGAATCGAGCTGCCGATTGAGTTCGAGGGTGCGCGGATTCTCAGCGTCCGCGACAGGGAGGTCTTCAGTGCCTACATTCCCAGCGCACGCGGACCGGTGTTCATGCGTTTGATCGAGAAGACATTCGGTGAGGATGTCACGACTCGGACCTGGGATACGGTGAGCAAGGTAGCTGCAACGAGCACAGACTGAGCCCTCTGGCAGCTTGTCGAAGAAACCCATCCGCTCACCGTGCGACCGGTACGCCCTCGGAGAGAGGTCGGCGATAATCGCAGCAATGAGTGCTTCATCGAAGAAGCTACAGGGTTGGGCAGGAGCGTCCGCGGCCGCAACCGGCGGCATTTTCTTCGCTCTTCTCATTTTGGGCGGCACCGCGACGACTGCGCAGGCGGCTCAGCCTTGTGGGCATGATCAGGTCTGTGGCCTGCTGAACGCCGAGGATCTTGTCCTGGTGGGTGGCTCGCATTGGGCTATCGCGAGCCGCTTGGGCAAGGATCCTGCGGCGCCCGGAGGCTTTTCTCTGGTCGATCTGCAGGAGCACAGCTCGCGCGTTTTGACGCCGGACGTTTCCGGGCCTGTTGCACCCACGTACGCAGAGTGTCCGGGGGCTCCTGTGGCGTCCGCGTTGGTGACTCACGGTCTTGATCTGCGCCGCCGGAGGAATGGGGCGAGCGAGTTGTTCGCCATAAACCATGGCGAAGCTCGGGAGTCGATCGAAGTCTTCGATCTGCGTACCAGTGAGCGCGGTGTGAGTTTGACCTGGAAGGGTTGTGTCATTCTCCCTTCCGATATGTCCGCGAACTCGGTGGTTGCTTTGCCGGACGGTATGGCGGTCACGAGCTTCGGTACACGGGACAGCTCAAGCACTGCCGAGTTTTTGGCCGGTAAGGTGAGCGGCTTTGTGAGTCGCTGGGTGACGAAGCGGGGTTGGACGCATGTTGCCGGTAGTGAATTCGGCGGCGATAACGGTATCGCGGCGTCGGCGGACGGAGGTACGCTTTACATCAACGACTGGTCTGACGGCACCATGCGTGTCCTGTCGTTACACGGTAAGGCTGCTCCGGTCACCATCAAGCTCGGGGATTTCCATCCTGACAATGTGCATGCCTTGCCCGACGGCAACTTGTTGATCGCAGGTCAGACCGGCACGCCGCGCGACATCCTGTCATGCGAGACGGGGCCAACGTGCTCGGCAGGCTCTGCAATAGCTGTGGTCGACCCAGCGACGCGTGAGGTCAAGTTGCATTGGACTGTCGCGCCCAGTGCTACGTTCGGTGCGGCATCGACGGCACTGTTGTACGACCGCGATTACTGGGCAAGCAGCTTCCGTGGCGATCGCATAGTACGCCTGGGACCTGAGCCCCGCCAGTAACAACAAACTGTTTCCCGGAGCGCGATCGCTGCGCGCGCTGGAGATGAAGATATGCCTTATTCTTTCCGACCGGCGACGCCAGAGGATCTCCCCATGCTGCGCCGCTGGCTTGCAACGCCCGAACCGATGCGCTGGTGGGGCGACCCGGCGCACGAAGCGGCGCTTCTCCAAGAGGACCTCGACGAGCCTAACATGGTGATGCGCATCGTCAGCTTCGACGGGCGGTGCTTTGCTTACGCGCAGGACTACGATGTGGGTGTGTGGCCACAGGGTCACTTTGTTCATTTACCCACGGGGGCGCGCGCGATCGATGCTTTCATCGGTAAGCCTGACATGATCGGTTGCGGCCACGGCTCGGCATTTCTACGACTCCTGGCCCGGCGCTTGATCAATGAGGGTGCCCCCGCTGTAGTCATCGATCCCGCAGCGAACAACCTGCGGGCCCGTCGAGCGTACACGCGTGCGGGTTTCGCCGGCGAGACTGTTGTGTCGACCGACTCGGGACGGGTCGTGGTTATGACGTTCCGCGGCTGAGTTGGCCGTCAGATTTCCAAGCAACCCCTGAGGGACGCGCCCGCCCACTCGGAGGTGTTACCCGCGTTGGGCTACACGTGCCGAAATCGCGTCGGGATTCACGTTGCAGAAGTCACGGTAGATAAGCGTCCAAATCGGCCGTTCGAAACGCCGTCAGTCGCGTTGAGAAATTGCACGATATTGGCAAATTAACGGGCTTCCAGAGAGCGGAAGTTGAGTTTAGAGTGGCTGTCCTAGGTAGCGGACGGTCGAGCTCGACAGGGAGTTGAATGTGCACGCTCTCGTAGCAACGGAGAACTCAATGGTCCTCGAAGGTCGGATTGCGAGACTGGAATCGGATGTGAGCGAATTAAAGGGTGATGTCAAGTCGCTCAATGCCCGCGTTGGTGACCTGAGAGCGGAGATGGAGAAAGGATTCGGTGTGCTCAGGTTAGAGATTGAGAAGAACAGGGCGGACACGGAGAAGGAATTCGGTGCGGTCAGAATGGAGATCCAGAGAACCAGAACGGACATGGAGACGGGGTTCGGGGCCCTCAGAGCCGATATGGCGAAAGGGCACGGGGGGCTCAGAACCTCGATTGAATCGGCAAGGTTATGGATGCTGGTGACGGGTGTCGGGTCCGTGATCCTGATGACCTTCGTCACGTTCCTCGGGCGTATGCTGAAACTCTTTTGAACGGGGAGAGTGCACGCCCCGTGTTCTACCGTTTGCGAATCACAATCTCGCCGTCTCGCCTCTCCACCACCAGATCCGGCTCCCTCGCCAAGAGATCCGCGAGCGAGTCGGGATCAGCCGCGTCGAAAATACCGTTGTAATGACGGCTGCCCGGTGGCACGCCATCGAGTACGAGACGCGTCGTACGACTGTACCTATTGAATTCGTACACCATGTCCTCCAGCGGCGCATTATCGAAGATGAGGTGACCTTCGCGCCACGCGACCGCTTTCATGACGTCCGCCTCAGCATGGCGTTGAATGGTTCCATCCGGCATCACCTGCGCTTCCTGCCTGGCGCTCAACTCTTCCATGGCAGAAACGATGTTCGCGAAACCCGCGGTGCCGCGCGGCGTCACTTTGACGCGGCCTTCCAACACCGAGACGAGTGTTCCATTGGGCCGCTCGTACACGTTGAATTGCGTGCCTACCGCTTGCACGATGGCGGTCTTTGTCCGAACGATGAATGGGCGATGCGAATCGTGCGCCACTTTGAACAGGGCCTCACCGTGCAACAGGACATCGCGATGCGTCTGATCCAGTTGCAACTGTATCCGTGAGTCGGCGTTCAGGGTCACGACGGAGGAGTCGGACAGTTGGATGGTGCGTTGTTCGCCCAGCGCAGTCGCGTATTCCGGTTTTGCGCCAATGTGCTCAAGGACAAACGGCAATGTCACGGTGCACAGCACCAGAACCGCGGCCGCCGCGGCCCACCACCACAACCTCTTCCTGGGCCCCTCTCCCCCCGGCAGAGGGGCTGAGTGAGGATACTTCTTCTCCAACGACACCACTGACGGCGCGACCTGCGCAATCAGGGCGTCCACGTCCTCGAGCCGCTCGTCATCGACGTGCTCGAGCAGCCGGTCCGTGTACACCGTCTCCAAGTACTCCTGCACGTGCAGCGGCGACTGTTTGAGCCACGCGACAAAGTCGGCGCGCTGCGCATCGGTGGCATTCTCAAGTATCTGGTGCCACTCAGACGCCCGCTGTGCGAGGAGCTGATCGATCTGACGCTGCAACTTCATGGGGGTACCCCCGTCTTTCCTGGCGATCGTTCCCGACGATCCTTCAATGCCATCTTCACCTTGGCGCGCGCTTCGAACACATACGTCTTGATGGTATTCACGTTCAACTGAGTCCGATGCGCCGCCTCCTCATAAGAGAGGCCATCGCGCTTCACCAGGAGCAGCACCATGCGGTGCGTGGTGGGCAGTTGCGCGAACGCACGTTTGAGCTCCTGTTTTACCGCAAGCCGTTCGGCCATGTCGTCCGGCAGGGCATGGTCGAGCTGGCTGTCGAGTTCCTCGACGAGTTCGGAATCGAAGGTCACGAGATTCTTGTCGTCTTTAAACTGTGCTTCGCGTACCACGTGTGAGGCGATGCCGAAGAGATAAGCCTGGGGGTTACGCACCGCGTCGGTGTCCTCAACCTGCAGGAACCGTTGGAAGATGTCCTGGGTGAGGTCCTGGGCAAGCTCGGGCCGGCGCAAGCGCCGCTCGATGTAGCGGTGCAGCTCCGGAGCGTACTTGCGGAACGCGAGCGCTGCCAGTCCCAGTATCGACTGGGGGGCCGAGTGGCCGGTGCCGGGCTTGGAGCTGCGTTCCGACATGGGCGTAATTTGTACCCTCCTATCCCTTAAGTGTGTTCTCGGAGCCTGGAAGTCAGTTTTATATTTAAAACTGACTTTTCGCCATCGAGATCACACTACGAATATAGGCGACATGAAATTTGTTTGTCACATAGGTAAAGGGGGAGGTCTCGTGGCAGCGGTCCGGTTCCGGGTCTCGATGATGGCCTGTTCGATAGCGATGGTTTTGGGCTGTGCGATAGCGCAAGCCCAGGGAGATACGTCGGCGAAGGTGGCGGTGAACATTGAGGCTCAGCCGATCCTGGGGGCGTTGCAGGCGTTCGGGAAGCAGACGGGGGTGCAGGTGTTGTTCCGCTCGGAGGACGTGGGGGTCGGGCATGTGAAGACGCCGAGGGTCTCCGGGCAGTTATCGGCGCGGGAGGCGCTGGAACGGTTGTTGAAGAATACACGGCTGAAGTATGAGTTTGTGAATGAGCATACGGTGAGGGTGGCGAGTGCGACGTCCGTGGTCGCTGGAGCCGGTGATCCGCCGGGCGATGACACCAAGAAGGAGGTTGGGAAGTCCGCTTCCTGGGAATTTCGGAGTGGTGAGGTGGATCAAGGACCTGCTGGGGCTCGACTGGCCGGAAATGAGAGTTCGAAGCCGGAGAATGTCAAGCTGGAAGAGGTAGTGGTGACGGGGACGCATCTGAGCGGAGTCAGCGATACGGCAGTGACCGTCCGCGCCTATACGAATCAGCAGATACAACGCAGTGGCCAGGCAACGATAGCCGACTTTTTAAATCAGCTGCCCGACGTTTCTACCTCCAGTAATGCCTTGACAGGTCAACTTCCTGGTACCACGACCGTCCAGCTCCACGGGCTACCGGCAGGCACGACCCTCACTCTGATAGATGGGCGACGGGTCGAGACCAGCTACAACGGGTACTTTGATCTGGGCAATGTTCCACTGTCCGCAGTTGATCACATCGACGTGCTGCCTGTAGGCGCATCCGCCATCTACGGTGCAGATGCCCTTGGCGGTGCTGTCAATGTTGTTCTTCGGAAGCATTATGACGGACTCGAGGCCAACGCGACCGTCACGACGATGAACGGTGCAACCGACAAAGGCGCGAGTATCGCGTGGGGACACACGTTCGGCGCCGGGTCCATCAGCATGCTGGGCACTGTCCAGCAGACTGGGGAGCTGGATGGATCTGCTCGGTCTGAGACCTCGGCGACGGTCTTTCCCGCAGGTGCCCCGACGTTTATCTACGTATCCGACAGTTGTTTTCCCGGTAATGTGTATTCGCTGACGGGACAGAATCTACCAGGCTTGACAGGTCCCGAAGCTGCGATTCCCGGCGGCGTATCAGGCAAGCCGACGCTCCAACAATTTGCGTCGACAACGGGCACGGTCAATAGCTGCAATGTCTGGCGGGACCACTTGATTACTCCAGCCAGCACGCGTACTGGTTTGCTCGTCTCTGCAGACTACCAATTCGACGACTCCGCAACTGTCTTTTCCCAATTGATAACATCGAGAATGACAGTGCGCGGCCTCGAAGGGTGGGCCCTGACCGGTTTCGGGGGCTCATTCGGGCAAACCGTGCTCGGGGCTTCCAATCCGTACAATCCATTTGGAGAAGACGTTGGCGTTAGCTTCGCATACCAGGGAATGCCCTCATATTTCCGTACGACGAGTACCTTCGTCAGACCACTGCTAGGAATCCGCGGTGACCTGGGTTCACGTTGGAACTATGAGGCGACGGCATACTGGTCCTATGACCGATTGGATGAGGAGGTGGCCCCATCCGCGGACCCGGTGTTATTCGCCGGGGCACTCGCCTCAGCGGACCCAAAAGCCGCGCTGAATCCGTTCTCAACGAGCGCACCCGGTTCGCCGGAATTACTCGGATCTCTCGTCCCTCCTGCAGCTAAAGACCGATTCGACGCCAAGTCCCTGGATGTGCAAGCAATTCTCAGGGGGGCTATCGCAGGGCTTCCCGCGGGGGCAGTTGATACCGCATTTGGCGCAGACTACAGGAAGGACTCGCAAAACGTTGAACAGTTCCTTCAAAACCAACTGGAGTTGGCCCGAAA
Source organism: uncultured Pseudomonadota bacterium (assembly GCA_963752125.1). GTDB lineage: Bacteria > Pseudomonadota > Gammaproteobacteria > Steroidobacterales > Steroidobacteraceae > 13-2-20CM-66-19. The sequence goes on from CAVVXG010000001.1 coordinate 40,499, forward strand.
CGTCTACGCCGTCTTTGCCGAGGCTCGAGTTCCCCTGATAGCTTCTCGAGCGGTTGGTGATCTCTCATCGATTGTCGCCGGGCGGTACGATCACAACAGCGACTTTGGCGGAAAGCCGACATGGCAGGCAACGCTAACTTGGGAGCCAACTCGAGATTTGTCACTTGCAGCCGGACATGGGACGTCCTACAGAGCACCGCAGTTGCAAGAGATAGGAGGAGCACCGACTTTCCTCCCAGCGTATAGCATCGGAGTAACCGACCCGCTGCGCAACAACGAGCCCGTGGTCGCGAGCGTTACCCAAGGTCGCAACCCGGGGTTACAGCCGGAAACCGGAAAATCCACAACATTCAGCGTGAGCTATCGAGCAAAAGAGAGCACAGGATTCAAGGCTACTCTCACAGACTTTACGCTGGATATTTCTCGCTACATTGGTGAGCCGACGCTCAATACCGTGGTTGATAATCCTGACCTCTTCCCAGGGTCAGTGGTCCGTGGCCCGCCAGGCACTCCAGGAACGCCTGGACCGATCACTGCAATCAACGATCTCTTCTACAACTACGGTGACTTGCATGTCGCGGGGCTCGACGCAGACCTGGGATATATCCGAAACATCTCTGTCGGTAGCATCGCCGCCGCGGTATCGATCTCAAATATCTATTCTTGGCGAAGTGCGCTTACGCCAGGTCAGCCACAGCAAAGCTACCTTGGGCAGGCAGTATACGCAGGTGCGGGATGGGCCCCTCGCTGGAAAGCGACCACTGCCGTCACCTGGACTCATCACGGCCTGTCTTTCGGTGTTCTTGGCCGGTACACCGGACGCTATAGGGACTACCAAGATTTCGCACCCAATACGAATGAGCTGGGGAACGTTTGGATTTGGGACTTGAACACGCGCTATGACTTCCCGTTGGGCCATGGCTCCAAGAACGACGCGAGAAGCTTCTACATTGCAGGTGTGGTCACGAACGTCTTTAACCGCACACCGAATTTCTCATACGGCGCCTATCCATTCGATCCGTCTATCTACGACATTCGCAATCGAATGTTCACAATCACTGTAGGGATGCGTCTGTAGTCATGCACGTGAGCGTTCGAATGAGGACGATTGTCCTGACCTTTGTGCTCATCATCCTATCTCCCATGCAGTGGGCCAAAGCACGAGAGGTTTTGCTATCTCCCCAAGAAGCCATTCGCTTGGACGCGAAGCGTGAGAGTGCCCTCAACGGGGCGCGTCCAGGCTCATTCCGGTGGATACCTCGAACACATAGGCTCATTTATTCAAAACAATCGGCGGATTTGGGATCAGTGATATACGTGAGGGACATCGACGGTGGCGCGCCCATTGTCTTGCAAAGAGGAGCAGACCCGTCTCCTGCGCCTGACGGGCAGTCTTTCGTCTTCATCAGGAAAAACACCGCGGACAGCAAGACTGGGATAGAGAGGGTCGAGATTTGGAAAGCGAAGATCGATGGATCCGGGGCGTCTCGCATCGTAACCATCGGTGATGCGTATCCCGGCACAGAAGTGCGCCCCATCTGGTCCCCCGATTCAACTCGTATTCTCTATTCATACGTCGTGTCGGGCTGGCGTATGCCTGGGTCAACGGCGCCTGAAGCCAAGTCTGTCGTCGAGGTGTATCCAGCTCCTGGCCTGGGGATGCCCCATCTAAAGCAATCGATGTGGGTCTACGACTGCCTCAGCAACAAAACCACGTTGCTGCTCGAGCACGATGGCCAACTCGATGCGGATGGGTGGCTGGATCGAGACACCGTAATATACGAGCATGATACCGGGTCAGAGCTTCGGACCATGATGTCTGATGTTTCCTCCCTGAGCATCAGCACTGGCCAGAGCAATGTCATTGTCTCCGGTCTTCAGCGACAAGCCATATACACAGCAAAGGTCAGTCCGTCTGGAACTGACATGGCATTTCTTGCGAATGCGGATGCGTCGTTGTCAGCCTACTACCCGGTCCGTACCGACCTCGCGGTGCTCCATTTACCGGATAAGCAGATCCGTTATGTATTGTCCGGTCAGGTGGTGTCGAGCGGCTATGTTTGGAGTCCAGATAGCAGGTGGATTTTGTACACTACTGGATCTTCCACGCACAGGCGCTTGTACGCCGCTGACTCGCGCGGTGTCTCTCATCCGCTTACAACAGAGGCAGAATCTGAATCGAGTCCGGTATTTTCGCAGGACGGCAAATATCTCGCCTGGCTATCCGTGGGCGTTCATGCTGAACAATCCATTCGTGTTGGTGCATGGGACAATGGCAGTGTCAAGGAAATCCGCCCTTTTCAGGCTATGTACGCTGGTGTGGCCGGACCCAACGCGTCGGCGATAGAGTGGCAAAGCAGAGATGGACTGACGATTGACGGCTATGTGGTCCTGCCGACCAACTACCATGCGGGGGAAAAGTATCCGGCGATTGTCGTGGTCCACGGGGGACCGGACGCAAATACCGATCTAATGGCAAATGAGTGGCCAGGCGGGCCGTATTTTGTCGAGCTGCTGGCGCAGCGAGGCTACGTGGTTTTCGTTCCCGACTACAGGGGGAGCCAGCGTTTTGGATTCGACAAGCTCGAGGCAACCAGACAGCGGGACGAGCTCCTGCAGCCGGATTTCGACGATATAACAACGGGCATTGATTTTCTCCAGAACAAGGGAATTGTTGATCCACAAAGAGTGGCAGTTCTCGGCCATAGCTGGGGAAGCGTCGAGGTGAATTGGCTGATCACCCACACGAATCGATTTGCGGCAGCTGTGTCCTACGAGGGCGGCGATACTTTGTTGGGTTGGGGCTCGAAGTACGAGATCAACTCCGCGCTCGAATGGTATATGCGCGGTTCCCCCGTAGACCGGTTGGACGTTTACCTCAAGAACTGGGCTGAGGCGCACGTGAAAGGTGCGAAGACTCCTACTCTATTCGTTGCCTCGACCGACGGCGGTGATTATGGCCTGCAGTGGCTTTTTGCGGCGCTGCGTGCCCAGGGCACGGATACTCAATATTTGTACTACCGGGGCGAAAGTCACGTAGTGCAACGGACAGAAAGCAAGCTGGATCTACTGGAGCGACTGCTGGATTGGCTTGCGAAGCACGGTGTGCGATAGGTGCGAGCGATGACGCGACGGATGACGTTCTATTCCCACTCGATCGTGGCGGGCGGCTTGCCGGAGATGTCGTAGACGACGCGCGAGATGCCGGCGACTTCGTTCACGATGCGCAGGGACACGTGGGCGAGGAATTCGTAGGGGAGTTTCGCCCAATGGGCCGTCATGAAGTCGACAGTTTCGACGGCGCGTAGGGCGACGACGTGGTCGTAGCGGCGGCCGTCGCCCATGACACCGACGGAGCGCACGGGAAGGAACACGGCGAAAGCCTGGCTCGTACGATCGTAGAGGTCGTGTTTGCGCAGTTCGTCGATAAAGATCGCATCAGCGCGGCGGAGAATGTCTGCGTACTCTTTGCGCACTTCACCGAGGATGCGTACGCCGAGACCCGGACCCGGGAAGGGATGCCGATACACCATCTCTCGCGGCAGGCCGAGCTCGACACCGAGGCGGCGAACTTCGTCCTTGAACAACTCGCGCAACGGCTCGACGAGTTTCAGGTTCATCTTTTCGGGAAGGCCGCCCACGTTATGGTGCGACTTGATGACGTGTGCCTTGCCCGTGCGCGATCCGGCGGACTCGATCACGTCAGGGTAGATCGTGCCTTGTGCAAGGAACTGCACGCCGGTGATCTTCTGCGCTTCCTCGTCGAAAACCTCGACAAACAGACGGCCGATAATCTTGCGCTTCGCTTCCGGGTCCGTCACTCCAGCGAGCGCGCTGAGGAAGCGACTCTCCGCATCAACACGGATGACCCGAACGCCAAGGTGCTCGGCGAAGGTGCTCATCACCTGTGAGCCTTCGTTGAGCCGCAGCAAGCCGTGGTCGACGAAAACGCACACCAACTGGTCACCGATGGCGCGGTGGAGTAGGGCGGCGACCACCGACGAATCGACTCCGCCGGAGAGACCTAACAGCACCTTGCCGGCGCCAACCTGTGTGCGGACGCGCTCAATCGCATCTTCGATGATATTCCCGACGCTCCACAGAGCGTCGCATCCTGCGATTTCTCGCACGAAGCGTTCCAGCAGGCGGGCGCCTTGCGTGGTGTGCGTGACTTCGGGATGGAACTGCACGCCGTAAAAGCGGCGACTCTCATCGGACATTGCCGCGAACGGAATCGTATCGGTCGCCGCTGTGACGACGAAGCCCGCGGGCAGCTGGTCGACGCGGTCGCCGTGGCTCATCCAGACGTCGAGGACCGCCCGCCCTTTGCTGTTGCGGCGATCTTCGATGTCGTCGAGGAGGCGGCAGGTGCCGGTGACAGTGACTTCCGCGTAACCGAACTCACGTTCGGTGGAAGCGGCGACACGGCCCCCCAGCTGCTTCGCCATCGTCTGCATGCCGTAGCAAATGCCGAGAACCGGGATGCCCAGCTTGAAGACGGAGTCCGGCGCCTTCGGTGGCTGCGCGTCCGTTACGGACTCAGGGCCACCGGAGAGGATTACTGCGCGCGGTTTGAACGCGAGGACTTCGTCGTCGGTAACGTCCCACGGATGAATCTCGCAATACACACCCAGCTCGCGCACGCGGCGGGCGATGAGTTGCGTGTACTGCGCACCGAAGTCGAGGATCAGGATGCGGTGCGCGTGGATGTCCGTGTGAGGTGCTATAGAGGATGCTGGTCGTGCAACGCTCGCCATCGTTCACGATCCCCGGTAGTTGGGTGCTTCTTTCGTGATGCTGACGTCGTGCACGTGGCTCTCGCGTATCCCGGCGTTTGTGATGCGAACGAAGACCGGCTTCGTGCGCATGTCGGTGATGTGCTGGCTGCCTGTGTAACCCATCGCCGCGCGCAAGCCGCCAGCGAGCTGGTGGAGGATCGTGACGACGCTCCCCTTGTAGGGTACGCGGCCCTCGACGCCCTCTGGCACGAGCTTCTCGAGCTCAGTTGCAGCGTCCTGGAAGTAGCGATCGGCCGAACCGTGGCGTTCCCCCATCGCTCCAAGGGAGCCCATGCCGCGATAGGACTTATACGAGGCGCCCTGGTAAAGCTCGACCTCACCCGGTGACTCCTCGGTGCCCGCAAACAGGCTACCGATCATCACGGCGTGAGCACCGGCGACAATCGCCTTCGCAATGTCACCTGAGAAACGGATGCCGCCGTCAGAGATGACCGGCACGTCCGAGTCGCGCAGAGCCTCGGCAACGTTCGCCACTGCAGAGATCTGCGGCACACCAACACCGGCGACGATACGAGTCGTACAAATAGAGCCCGGGCCGATGCCGACCTTCACAGCGTCCGCTCCCGCGTCGACGAGCGCGCGGGCTGCGTCGGCCGTTGCAATATTGCCGGCGATGACCTGTTGATCACCCCACTTCGCCTTGATCCGCTCGACCATCGTGATGACGCCGCGCGAATGTCCGTGCGCGGTGTCAACCACGACGAGGTCGACGCCTGCCTCACGAAGCGCGGCAACGCGATCCATGGTGTCGGGTGTGGTCCCAACGGCCGCGCCGACGCGGAGCCGGCCACCGTCGTCCTTTGAAGCTCGGGGGAATTCCGTGGCTTTCTGGAAGTCCTTCACGGTAATCATGCCAACCAGGTCGTGATCGCCGTTCACCACCAGCACTTTCTCAATGCGGTGTTTGTGGAGGAGGGTCAGCACTTCCTCTTTCGGCGCATTCTCGCGGACCGTAATGAGGCGTTCCTGCGGAGTCATCACCGAGGAGACGGGCGCATCGAGCTTCTCTTCGAAGCGCAGGTCGCGATGGGTGACGATGCCGACGGCCTTGCGCCCTATGACGACAGGCACGCCGGAAATACCGCGTCCGCGCGTGACCTCCAGCACTTCGCGGATCGTCATGTTAGGCGAGACGGTGATCGGGTCTTTGATGACGCCGCTCTCGAACTTCTTCACACGAGCGACTTCGAGCGCTTGGGCGTCGATAGTCATGCTCTTGTGAATGATGCCGATGCCGCCTTCCTGAGCAATGGTGATTGCCAGTCGCGCTTCGGTGACAGTGTCCATCGCTGCTGAAAGCAGTGGCAGGTTCAACCGGATCTTGCGTGTGACACGCGTGGCGAGATCGACCTCGCGTGGCAGAATTTCCGAGTAGGCCGGAACCAGGAGGACATCGTCGAAGGTCAGAGCTTCTTCGAGGATTCGCATGCTCGCCCATGACCGTACGACTAGGTTATGGGGTGGCCTTGGTGGGGGCTGCCAAGAACCGCGTCGACCGGTGCTGTGTGGATAAAGCGCGCGATTGTACGGTGTATCCGCGTGTGGGTAAAGCTTGTGATAGGGTTGTTCGCATGTCGTCGTCCACCGTCCAGGCCGGCGCCGAAACCGGGCGCAACGTCTTTACCGTCTCCCGCCTGAACCGCGAGGTGCGCATGCTCCTCGAGCGGGGGCTCGGGATCATTTGGGTGGAAGGCGAGCTGTCGAATTTCTCCCAACCTTCCTCCGGGCACTGGTATTTCTCGCTCAAGGACCGCGACGCGCAGCTGCGCTGCGCGATGTTTCGCCTCAAGAATTCGGCATTGGGCTTCACGCCCAAATCGGGCCAGCAGGTCCTGGTCCGTGGCCGGATCAGCCTGTACGAGCCACGCGGCGAGTATCAGATGATTGTTGAGCACCTCGAGGAGGCGGGTGTCGGTGCGCTGAAGAGGGAGTTCGAGCGTCTCAAGGTAAAGCTGGCCGCCGAGGGACTCTTTGCCCTCGAGCGCAAGCGGAGCCTGCCTCGGTTTCCGCGGCGCATTGGGGTCATCACCTCGCCAACGGGGGCCGCGATTCGCGATGTGCTCCACATTCTCGGACGCCGCTTTCCGCCAGCTGCCGTGCTGATTTATCCGACGCCTGTGCAAGGGGCAGTCGCGGTTCCCGCGATCGTGGAGGCGCTGCGCACGGCGTCCGCGCGAGCGGAGTGCGATGTGCTCATTGTTGCGCGCGGCGGCGGCTCGATTGAGGATCTGTGGTCGTTCAATGACGAGCGCGTTGCGCGAGCCATCTGTGCGTCGTCCATTCCTGTTGTATCGGGAATCGGACACGAGATCGATTTCACAATCGCCGATTTTGTCGCGGATGCGCGCGCGCCGACTCCTTCCGGCGCCGCCGAATTGGTAGTGCCTGATCGGCACGCGTGCCTCGAAACGCTCGCGCGCACCGCGGAGCGCATGACTGCATGCATGCGGCGTGAATTGCGCTCCGTCAACGCGCGGTTCGATGCCGCGCTTCTGAGGTTAAAGCTCGTCCATCCTGGCGTGCGATTGGCGCAGCAGGCGCAAAAGCTCGACGAGCTGGAGCAACGGCTCGCGAGCGCGGTGAATCGCGAAGTACGCACGATTGCGACGCGAGTTGGCAGCACGGCGCAGCGGTTGAATCTGGCGCATCCGGGGCTGCGACTGGCGCAGCAGCTGCGGCGCCTCGATGATCTCGAGCAACGCCTGGCGCATTCGATGCGCGCGACGGTGCACAGCGACGCGAGCCGCGTCGGCGACCTGTTTTCCCGACTCGTGCAGCACTCGCCGGATCGCATTGTCCGCGAGTTCCGGCGCAAGCATGAGGGCCTGGAGTCGCGCCTTCTGCAGGCGTGGAAGGACTGTTTCGCCCGCAAGGAGCAGGGTCTGAGTGGCTCGTCGCAGGCGTTGCAGCAGATTCCGAAAGGATACTTTGCAAGCAAAGAGCACCGGTTGAGTCTGGCAATCAAGACGTTGAACACCGCGAGCCCGCTTGCGACCTTGGCGCGTGGTTTTGCGATGGTGACGGGGCCGGATGGAGCGATCGTGACCGACGCGGCGTCGGTGCGTGTCGGCGACGAAATCGAGGCGCGTGTGGCGCGAGGGACGTTGAAAGCGCGTGTGACGGGGAAGGAGTGAGGTTGAGTTGGGGTTGAACGTGATGGCAAGAATGCTTCGGTGCGGATATGGGCATCAAGCGCGAGTCGGTATGGCGCTGGCTGATTGCGCGCGTGTTGGGGCGGTGGCGCGGTCGGCTGTGGTACCGGCAGGCGTTCGGGTGGTGCCGCTGTCGGCGGCAGTGCCGGCACCCCTTGGGCCTTGGTGGTGGGCGATTGCGGTGGTCGCCATGGTCGCGACAAGTCCGGCGTTTGGACTGACGCCGCAGTTCCCGCGGGCGTCGCTCGTGCCCGGCGGTGTGTTGGTTCTTCCAATCGCGAGCGCGGCGACTCAGGCGCCCGCGGTGACGCTCGACGGCCAGCGCACGATGGTCTTACGGTCCGCGGGGCAGTGGGTAGCGGTGGTCGGTTTGCCGCTGTCGCAGAAGCCCGGGCATGCGACCATTGTGGTCCGCGATGGTGCGAGCGGCGAGAAGTCAGTCGATTTTGAGATCACGGACAAACGCTACGTGACCCAATCGCTGAAGGTCGCTCCCGGCAAGGTGGATCTTTCGAAGGAGGATCTTGCGCGAGTGGATCGAGAAGTTCCGCACATCAAAGGTGTGGTCGCCACGTTTTCGCAAGTCACGCCTGCGACCTTGCGGTTGCGCCAGCCGATTCCGGGTGTGCGGTCGAGCTCGTATGGGATGCGCCGCATTTTCAACAACGAGCCACGCAATCCGCACAGCGGCATGGATATCGCGGCGCCTACCGGCACGCCCGTGAAAGCCGCGGCGGATGGGCGTGTCATGGATACCGGTGATTACTTTTTCAACGGTAACACCGTGTTCATCGATCACGGCGAAGGCCTGATCACGATGTACTGCCACTTGAGCGCGATCGCGGTAGCGCCTGGCCAGGCAGTGAAGAGTGGCCAAGTCATCGGCAAGGTGGGCGCTACCGGCCGCGTGACAGGGCCACACCTGCACTTTGGCGTTGCGCTCAACGCGACGTTTGTTGATCCGGAGTTGTTTTTGCCGCCGTTGGCGGCGAAGACGGGCGCCGGCTCGGCTGGGGCGGCTGCAGCGACGAAGGCGAAGTAGCGCCTGTGCCAGCGCGTACTGATATCGACTTCATGCGCTTGGCGTTGGAGCAGGCCGAGGCCGCGAAGGCGCACGGCGAGGTGCCGGTGGGCGCGGTTCTGGTTCGTGATGGCGAGGTCATTGCGACCGGCGCCAATCGTCCAATAGCTATGCACGATCCAACAGCTCATGCTGAGATTGAAGCGCTGCGGGCCGGGGGCAAGGCGCTGAGCAGCTATCGCCTTGCCGACACCACGCTTTACGTGACGTTAGAGCCGTGCACCATGTGCGCCGCGGCAATCGTGCACGCGCGCGTGCAAAGGTTGGTCTTCGGCGCGTGGGACCCCCGAGCCGGCGCGGCTGGAAGTATCGTGGACGTGTTCGCGCTCCAGGGGCTCGACCACCGCGTCGATGTGTTTGGCGGCGTGTTGATGGAGGAGTGCAGCCAGCGTCTGAAGCAATTCTTCGGCGAACGACGCGACTAGACGAACGCAATGCAGCCGGAGAGGGCCGGCTAACTCATCGGATCGAGTCGCGCTTTGAGGTCGAGCTGGCCTAGCTGCCCGAGAATCCCGTCTGCACGCGCGTGCCTTGGCTCACGACGCCTTCGCCGGGCTGCCATTCGAGCAGCGTCAAATAGCGCTGCACGCGATCGACGAATTGGACTGGCTCCCAGCCGCGCGCATAGCCGCGCTTCACCTTCATGAACCACCGCTGCTCCGCCAGGCGAGGAAGCTCATCGCGGATGTCGGCCCACGAGTCGGGGTTCTTGCCATCCATCTGCGCAAGCACACGTGCATCTTCGACGTGGCCGAATCCTACGTTGTAGGCCGCGACAGTGATCCATGTGCGATCCGGTTCCGGAATTCTGTCGGGAACCTTTTCTCGCACTTCGGCGAGGTAGTGCGCTCCGGCAAAGATGCTTTGCTGCGCATCGGCGCGATCTTTGATGCCCATTGCGTCGGCCGTGTCCGACGTCAGCATCATTACGCCCAGCGCGCCGTTGTTGGAAATCGCGGTCGCATCCCACTTCGATTCCTGGTAGCCGATAGCGGCCAGCAGCCGCCAATCGATACCTGACTCCTCTGACGCCTGCTCGAACCAGGGTCGGAATCGCGGTAGCCGATCCGCCAGGTGAATCTGGAATTCGCGGGATTCCTCGTAGGCGAACGAGCGCACCTCTCCGGTCGACTGTTGGAGGAGCTTCACCATCCGCCCCGCCTGGCGCTCTTGCTGGAAGAACACGTTCACCGCGTCCAGCAGGTCGTCCGCGCCGCGACGCACGATCCATTGCACCGGCCGGTCGGCCGGCAGCTCAAACCCTACCAACACGTTCGGGTACAGGTGGTGTGAGAAGGAAAACTCGCGCGCGTCGGTAATGGCGTAGTCCGCATTCCCGGAGTCGACATCCTCAATCGGGTCGGCATTGGTCGGCGCCGTTTCGACCCACTTCAGGCTGGGCGCAACCGTGCGTTGCAGCTGCTCGAGGATCCGCTCCTGCGGGCTGCCGGCCCGGACGGCGAGTTTGGCTCGCTCGAGCTGCAGTGTGCTGCGGGGTTTTGGGTTGTTCCGCTGATAAACCACCAGCTGCGGAATCCGCGCGTACGGCTCTGCCGCCTTACCGGCCTCGCGCCATTCAGGGGTGGCCGTCAATTGAGCCGCGGCAATATCCGCGCGACCGGAAGCAAGCGCTGCCTGCAAGGCGCGCTCGTTTGCCACCGGGTAGATAGAAAGAGTGACGCCGAGCTTCGCGGCAAACGATTTCGCCAACTCGAATTCGAGGCCTTCGGTCCCCTGCGAGCCAAGGTAGTAGCAGGTGGGCAAATTGAGGGTGACCACCCGAAGCTCATGACGAGTGCGGATCTGCTCCAGCATCGGCGGCGCCGGCTTGCAGCTCGCAAGCAGGGCGGCTGCGGCGGTGAGCGCCAGGAGCCGTGCTGCCGAAGTCACAGCATTGGATGGGGCCCCTCGGTGGCCTCTAGGCATCGTTTGCGAACCTCCCTCAGTCGAAAAAGCTTCCAGAATCAAAAAGCGCCGCTAGAATACCAGCCCCCGCTAAACGGGGTCGCCACCGTCCTCCGGAGAGGTACCGAAGTGGTCATAACGGCGCCGACTCGAAATCGGATGGTCGGGTAATTCCGGCACGTGGGTTCGAATCCCACCCTCTCCGCCAAGACCTAAAAGTCCTTATAAATCAAGGACTTATATTCGGAGTCCGAAGCTTGGCCCGGCCTCTGCCGGGTGTCCATCAAGTGCCAGATTAGTCCAGTAAGTTCCGGCACTTAGCTTTGACTCCGTCTCCAATTTTTGCGTCCGTGGAACGCTGCTTAGGCCTGCCTATAGCCAGGGAGTTCCATGGACAGCAGTTTAGCCCAGGGGTATCGGTAGGGGTATCGAGCGAATCAGGGATATCGGAATCCGATAAGACAATATCCCGGTCCGTCGCTGAACTGTGAACCGGGGTGTCCTGGTGCGAGACGGAAGCGCCTGATGCTTTTACATAAGCACTGTCTTGGCGCGGTCTTGACGGCCAATTCCTCCGCAAAGGGGGATCGTGCGGTCGATCGCCGATTGGATTCTCCAGGTCGCCCGTGCCGAGCCATGCTTGCCGATGCATGCATGAAAGTAGTAGTTGGTTACGCGCTGTTAATATAGTCGGGTACTGGGCGCGTCAGAAGAATGAACCAAAACGATCTCTAAGGCGCAAAACGATGACTCCGCAAAATAGTTCAGGACCTGCTGAAGCGCAGATCGTGGGGAATTCGCGACCAGATCATCTCTACACCCACGAGTGGGCCAATGGTGCTGGCAAGTTCCTCAATGTTGTGATCGATGAAGCCAGCGGACAGCCGCAGGCCATCGACATTGATCTCGAGCCGAACGCGCGCAACCGGATTAAGGTGACGATCACCTTCGTGCGTGAGCACAACGACATTCGGAAGATTGAGATTAAGAAATTCAAGCACTACAAACGCAAAGGCTGGCAACCCGCTCCGGATGACGAGACCGGCTTTGGGCACCAACACGTCACGTTGCGTCCGTTCTCTTTCGAGAAGCTGCTGGCATTCCTGCAATTCATTGCGGAACTCGATATACCAGGCATTACACAGCGCCGACTTGCGCTCGCGGTCGAGGGCACGCAGGCGCTGGATGAGGATACGAAGCGAACGTTACGGACGTTCCTCGTGAGGAAAGGCGGATCAGAGGTCATCGCCGAGTTGCTCAAAACAGACCTGATCGGCTCCCAGGACATCGTAAACCTCGGCTACCGCAAGAAGCAGCTCGCGTTGTTTCAGGAGTTACTCTCGGAGCCGGTCGTCTTGATCGCGTACCAGCAGCAACACGGGCTGCGGACCGATCAGCCGGAATCAGCGTGGCAGCATTTCTTCGCCCGCAACGAATGGATCTTCGGCTACGGCCTGGACTACCGCTTCCAGGCCATCCTGCAAGAGCAATTCCACGCGTCAGACGCGAGCGCCGATGGCTCGGACGTGGCCATCGCCGATTATCTTCTCGGCGACCGGCGCTTCACTACGTTTGTGGAAATCAAGCGTCCGCAGACCCCTCTGTTTGCTTCTTCGAGGAATCGAGCGCGCACCTGGCGGCTTTCTTCCGAACTCCTCGACAGCGTTTCTCAGATTCTTGAACACAAGGCAAGCGGGCTGCTGCGCTTCGAGCGAGGGGGCCTTTTTGATAAGAGTGGCATGCGGATCACCCAGCGGCCCTACGATCCGAAAGTAGTCCTCATCATCGGGCATTGGGATGAGCTCAAGAACTGCGTCAACGATCGAGAGAGGGAGACGAAGCAGCGGACGCTGGAGTTATTTCGACGTGATTCTCGTAATATCGAGATTATCACGTACGACGAATTGTTCGAGCGGGCGATGTTTATCACCGAGCACCGTGAGCAGACACAAGTCAGCCGAGGGGCCTCTCGCTAAGCGAGCCTTTCATTTTGAACAGCGATATTTCCGAAGCTGAGGAACCTGACGAGCGCTGGCCGCGCCACGGTGATCGCTTGTTCGTCGGTGCTTCCTGGGCCTCTGATGCTCACGTCGTTCAAGATCCGAGGGAGCGGTTCTATCGCCTGCCGATGGGCTACAAACGCGCTGCGGATCTTCTCATCGAGCACGCGGCGGCGGACGCCTCCGATCGCCCGAATGTCATTTATGCCGCACTCTTTTGTTATCGGCAGTCCATCGAGCTTTTTCTGAAGCGTCTCATAGACGAATTTGGCACCAAGACACATCGACACAACAATACACATGACCTTCGCGTTCTGTGGGATAGATTCATGGAAATCGTCAAGGCGCGCGGGAGAGAGGAAACTGTTGGTCTCGTTGCAGCGAAAACGCTCGTCATGGAAATATACGACGCAGACCAGAAGTCGGACGGATTCAGATTCCCTACGAATGTCGCAGGTCTGCCTTTCGCGTTCGGCGATCAGGGTATCGAACTCGGCAACCTCTATGAGGTCATGGCTGGGTTGGGAAACCTGTTCGAGAGCGCGTATCTGGACTTCTCACACCAAGACGACGGGACGTCGAACGTAGTATAGCGCCGCTAAGATGCCGCACCCCGCACCCCGCATGCCGCAGGCAGGCACGTGAAGTTTAAGAACTTCCCGCTGTCCCATTGCGACGCGCCGCGGCCTCGATGGCGCAGGGACGAACGGAAAGTATGAGTCAAAACCAGATACTGTTGACTCCCGAGGAAGTAGCCGACGTGCTCCGGATCGCGCCAGCGGATGTCATGAGTCTGCTTGAAGAAGGCAGCCTCAGCGGAATGCCGATCAGGGGCCAGTGGCGCGTGAGGGCGCAGAGCGTAACTGATTTCCTCCGCGAAGGACTCCAACGGGAAAATATACAGTCGCTTGAGAGATCGCTGCGTGACCCAGCGCGTTGGGCAAAAGTGTTGCGCGAATTTCCAGACGTTATGCAGACCCTTCAGGAAGGTAAGTACTCGCCTAACTCTCTCGGGGCATTTCTGAAGGACAGCTTGCTACACAACGAAGTAGAAGAGGATATGCCAGCGATGGGAAGGATCGTTCTTTATCACGGGAGTGGCGCTGAGGACTTCGATATTGTCGGCCCGACGTTGGAATCCAACGAGGCCAAGCGCGCCCTGTTCAATGCGCGACGTGTGCTCCTCGCGCGAGGGCAAACCGATGCGGTATCACTGCTTGATTCCGCTCCGTTCGCGCTGTTCCCGGCGACGAATCACTTTAACGATGACTTCTACGTGCTTCAGGCCGAGCTCCCGCTGCTGGACTATGAGGACGTTCGCCTGACGCAAGCAGATAAGCGGCAGTCTGCCAAGCAGCTCGCCGAGGTGATCGCAGAATCCAGCGGGCCGTACATTCGTTTCGTCGCGATTCGACTTCGGATTGCTGATCCCGAAGAGTGGGAGGTCTTTGTTTGCCATGCCAGCGAGGATAAGGCAAGCGTCGCGCGTCCACTGTATGAGCACCTTACTCAGCGCGGCATCACCTGTTGGATCGATGACGCAGAAATTGCCTGGGGTGAGAGTATCGTTGCAAAGATTCAGCGGGGGTTGTCTCGTGCTCGATATGTGATCGTCGTGCTGAGTGCGCAACTCTTAGAAAAGAGGTGGGCGCAAAAGGAGCTTCGCTCCGCTCTGTCGCTGGAAGTCGAGGCTGACCGAAACCTTGTACTTCCATTGATAGTGGGAGATGCGCACGCCGCCTTGGCAACATTACCGTTCCTGCGGGAAAAGCGTTACGTCACCTGGAACGGCGACCCCGGCAGCATCGAGCGCGAGTTACGGGCGTTGGTACGAAAGCAGGGCCCTAGGGAAACTTGAGTGACGTGCCTGTGCGAGCGATTCGGTTCCGGACTCTCCGGGGGTGTCTCGTCGCTCCGATGACCTGGAGTGTGGCGCCACTAGTGATCAACGGATCGCGGCCTCCGCGTACTCGCTAGTCCGAAACTGTGATGGTAAATGCGCTATGGATGCCTACTACACTTTCAAAGAGCACTTTCTGTCAGCGGATCAAAAATTGTGGTTGGCGCAAGTTGCCCGCACGCCCAAACCATTCTCGCCACGAGAGGCACGCTTGGCATTGCAAGAGCGACTGCCGGCCAACTTCTCCCCAGAGGACATAGATCCCAGAATCTACGCCCATCGGCGCCTCACGCCGGTTGGGCTCTGGCATGTGAACTCACACCATCCACAGCTTGCACTGATCGACAAGTCGATCAGTGCCATACGCGAACGGATGCTGCGCGATCCGCGCTTGAAAAACATATCGGCGGCTGAGATTGCCGCGGACACCGGCATGAGCGAACAAGAGGTAGGCGAGGCGCTGTTTGCCGTCGGTGAACTCGGTCTACGCTTTTACACCCAAGCGAACGGCGCGCCTGGCAATCCCGATGCCTACAGTCAACTCATCTTGCCTGACGATGACACTATGGAGGATGAATATCTTCGATATCGAGGCATAGACGATCTGTTGGAACGATTCTACGTCCAGCGCGGAAAGGCGTTATGGGGCGCAGCCGCCTATGCGGAAAAGGTTGCGAATGAGTCGCACGTTGCCGCCGCGCGGGCCGCAGAGCTCGCGGACTCGGCCGCCCACTCGGTCTATGCTGCAATAGAGAACTCGATCGAATATGACGGGCGAGCACACAGCGGCAATGTCCCGCGAGAAGCCGAAACGATTCTCCTCAACGATAGCGGAGGGACGATCGACACTGCGGAGGCGCACCGGCTTATTATGGAGGCCATCGCTGCTCTCTCTAACGCGGGTAAGATCTACGCACCACCGGAGCGATTCAAGGATTGGCGTATCGTGCAACCCCAAGACGGCAAAGCGAGAGGGTCACCTAACAAAAAGGTATTCATCGTGCACGGTCGCGATGACGGCACGAAACAGACTGTCGCTCGCTTCATAGAGAGATTGGACCTTCAGCCGATCATCCTGCACGAGCGACCGAACAAGGGTCGTACGATCATCACCAAGTTTCGTGAGGAATCCGCGGCGGTCGGATTCGCCGTCGTGCTTATGACGCCCGATGATCTTGGAAAGTCCGTGGACGCCGCAGAGTTGAAGCCGCGCGCGCGGCAAAACGTAGTGTTTGAGTTGGGGTTCTTCATTGGTTCGCTGCAGCCGGAGCGTGTTGCCGCCCTGGTTAAAGGCGAGGTCGAGAAACCCTCTGACTTTGATGGCGTCGTTTATATCTCGCTTGACCGGGGTGATTGGCAAACGCTCCTTGGCCAGGAGCTAAAGGCCGCCGGCTATCAGTTCGACTGGAACGAGGTTTTGACGTGACGAACACTGTGCGGCTGGCAATTGCTTTGTGCGTGCGCTACTCGAGATCGTGATCACTCCAAGCGGGAGGCCCTCTCGATGACCAATAACAGCGAGCACCACTTTCCAAGCTCCGTTCCGGTCATTCATCCCGATATTCGGAAAATTCTAAACAGTCTCGCGGCAAGTGCCCTTGAGGTGCACTGCAGGTCAATTACGCTAACGCAATGCGCCAGCGAGAATCCTGAGACCTTTCGAGGAAGGGGGTCTATCAGGGTTCTCTCAAAGGACGTCTTTCAACTGCAGATGCATGTGGATTCTGAGGCTGAGATCGACCCGCGGACGCGAATTCGAGAAATCACTAATCACGTTAACGGGACTCTGGTGCCGGAAAGCGAATACTTCAAACTGACGGCGACTGACTACGATGGGGTTGAGTGGTTCACGGATCCTTTCCTGATCAGCAAGCAAGGCTGGGCTCCCTTCTTTATCACGGGTTCATTCGGCGAGCTTAAGCATCGGCGTCCGATTTCAACTTCCAGCCCGCCGGCCGTCACGTTCTTTTTCTTCGATGACCCCGGGTTTAGATACAACCAATACGTACGCACCACCACAATTGTCGGTGATGAAACAGAGGACGACGGATTCGAGCTGGCGGCTGCAGGATTCGAACAGCTCGGGTTTTCAATAAGGGTGAGGCGTTCAAACCTCGACGAAAATCCGATTTTGATCACCGTGACGTTCAATGATGGGGCGGTGCACTCGGGGGTGGAGCGTCGGGTTCTCGAAGCGCTTCGGTACGCGCTCTTTCGGCCTGTGGCCTGGTCTCTCTGCGAGAAGAATCGCGACGATATTTACGAATTGATCGTCGCTCCCCGTAAGCCTCATGGAGAACATAACTTCTTTAGCCCGATCGGCCAGCATCCACTCTGGGCGCCAGATTTCTGGAAGCTATTTTCGGCCTATCTTCGTCATGTTGTTGACAATCCTATGAAGGACGCAGAGCACTACAGTCCTTTGTCCTCGCTCTTGCGACCCCTCATTACAACGCAGACCCCTGAACTCGTCGTAATGGCTTTGTTAATAACGGTGGTCGTGGAAGGCATCCTGCATCTTGAGTTTCCGCATCTCGGCGCACGACCAAAATCACTCCTCGACGAGATCAATCGCGCCAAGAAAGTTTTAGGTCGCCTGAAACGAGTGGAAGATGATTTTCGCTCTAAGTTGAATAACGCGCTCGATAACATGGCGCGTCTTCGGGCCACCGACAAACTTAAGGACTTGCGAAAACGCGGTATCATTTCCAACAAGATGATAGATGCTTGGCAGAGCCTCCGAAACGCAGCTACACATGCTAGGATTGACCCCAAAGTGTTCGGCAATGAGCGACTTTGGCATGACTGCTACACAGTGGCAATGATGCTTCATCTGATCATATTCACCGCAATTCGCTATTCAGGTCGTTATATGGATTTTGCGGATCGGGGCTGGCCCGAGAAACAGTTTGTCCCGCCGCCGGCCGAAGCGATCGAAGCAACAACGCAAACAGAGAAAAGGTGACCCTGTGCCAGGGCAGCATCCGAGGGGTCGTCAGTTTTGCGCGACATCGTTACCGCTCGGCAGGCGGTTGTGCTTGTGCTTTGGCCATCACACGCACACGGCGCCTCTCGAATTGCTCATGCCACTCCGCGCGCCAGGACGGCAAGTTGAGATAGAGTTGCTGCGTGGCGTCGCAGAGGTCGAGCAGCCCGTGTCCGTGCTCGAAGCGCTTCTTGGTCGCGTCGTCCCAACAATATGGGGGCGCGACGTCGGCGAAGAGCTCCGTTCCGGTCAAGATGAGGACGGCATTGACGGGCCGCTCCGGTTTCCAATACTTCCGGCCTGCCTTCGCGATCTTGCTGATAGCTGCGATTTCCGTACGTGAGAGCGTTTTTCGTAGCGTACTGAATACGAGCACGGCTCCGGGAAACATCCGCGCGAGGTAGCGCATACGGTCGTAGTCTTTCTTCTTGAACGGCCCGTACGACTTGCACTCGCCGAAGAGTAGCCCGTTTGTCTCTTCGCCGAAGGTCGTTTGCTGCCAAAACAGGGCGAAGTCGGCTTCCAACTCCTTTTTGCCCGGTGCTTCCGCCGCGAAACTCATGACGGGAGTGACGCTCATCCTCAGCTTGTGATCGCCGAAGAGTTGCAGCGAGAGGAGCACAGCGTACGCGCCTTCCGCGTATCGTGGAGCGCTGAACGGCCCGGCGGTTTTGTAGCACCACTTGGTGTCGCCGAGATTGCCGATTGCGGGGAACGTCGTCAGGCATTTCGGACACGTGAACGTCTCGCGGACGCTTTCGAGTGGGAACCACGATTGCCGCTGACACTCGGTGCAGCGGACTCGCAACCCCATCTTGAACGCGCCCATTGAGACGAGCGAATCGTGTAGTCGCCCTTCGAGCATGTCGCGGCGCAACCGACTCTTGACCTCGCCGACCTCGAGGTCCCGCTCCTGGTTGACGACGTTCTTGTCGGTGGGACTTCCGTCTCGCCGTACGGTTCCGCCGTTCATGTGCTCTAGGAGTCCGAGCATGTTCTCGTCGGCCAGCATGCCGGGGTAGCCGCCGGTCTTGCGATACAGTTGTTTCGCCAGCATCCCCGGAGGCGAGAGCCTGGGAGTCCATCCGAGATCAGAGAGCCACGCGAAGAGCACCTCTTCGGCGGTGGGAACACTGCGTGTACTTGTGAATTCGTACTTCACCAACTTGACCAGACCGTTTCGGCCGACGCGCCATTCGCCTACGGAGCCGAGTTCTGAGATCGCGCGCAAAAAGTTCTTGCCTGTGGCCTTCGGAAAGACTTCCGCCAAATACTCCCGTTTCCCATAGAAGCGGAAGCTAATTGCGTATTCCGGCGATTGTGACCGGCTGTTCCGGTCGAACGTGACCGCTCATTCCGGCGGATCAGCGCTGGGTGGGTTTCTTACTCCGATCGGTCACGTTGCGTCAACGTTTCTGCCTTTTCCGGGCTCTTCGATTGACCCGTATCACGGGGTACCCCGCAGGGCAGTCTGCCGCGACAGCGGCAGAAGCTCTGGGCGATCGACGACAGCGGATTTCGGGATTAGCGTTGATGTGTGGCATGACCAGTGTCTTCAGTCTTGTGTGCCAGGCTTCATGCCTTTCGCGGCATAGCGCTTGCGGATGGACTCCTTGGCGTGCAGTTCGATCCGATGTGATGCGTGAACTAAACGGTCCATGATGGCGTCCGCCAAAGTGGGATCATTCAAATACTCGTGCCAATGGTCAACGGGAAGTTGACTTGCCAGGATCGTTGCACTGTTGCCGGCGCGGTCATCGAGTAATTCCAACAGGTCGTTGCGCTCACGCGGTCCGATAGGACTGATCGCAAAGTCATCGATCACGAGCAGGTCTATTTTTGCGATGGCGGCGAGACGTTTGCGGAAGGAGCCATCGGCGTGACACAGATTGAGCTCCTCGAACAGTCGCGGTGCGCGAACATACCAGGCACTCAAGCCGGCTCGACAAGCCTGGTGCGCCAAGGCGCAAGCGAGATAGGTCTTCCCGCTGCCGGTCGCCCCTTGGATCAGAAGGCTCTGGTTGGAGCGGATCCAGTCGCAGGTTGTGAGGCTGGCCAGCTGAGGCCGATCCAACCCGCTGCGCGAACGATGATCTATTCCCTCCATCACAGCGCTGCGGTCTTTGAGTTGCGCGCGTTTCAACAGTCGACCCATTCGACGATTCTCTCGGTGCAAGACTTCTCTCTCCAGTAGGAGCGCAACGCGCTCCTCGAAGCTCATTTGCTGCGTGCTACTGTTGGTCATCTGTTCGCTCAAGCCGATCGCCATGCCATGTAGCTTCAGGCGATTCAATGCATCGAGAGTGGGTTGGATGAGCATGATTCATCATCTCCATCGGTAGTAGACGGACTCGCCGTCGGGTTTGCGGAACGAAAGTACTCGGCTCCCCGCACATTGCTGTGCGCGAGTGAGGCGGTGGGAGCGGCCGTATCGGCCCCGGGAAAAAGGTCTGGATGTTGATCGAGGTTGGCTTTGAGGATCGCGATGATCCGTTTGCGCGTCGGAGAGCCGATCGACAGCGCCCGCCGGCAAGCCGCTTCCAAACGATCTTCGCCATACAGCTTGACGAGATTCAAAAGACCTAAGCAAGCACGGTAACCCTGCTCCGGATGGGGCCGGTTCTCGAGCTGCCACTGCACGACCGCGCGCGTGCCGGTGCCGATCTTCTGTCCCCAGTTCAGCAGGCGTCCCGGCGTCCACTCGAGGTGCTTGCGATGCGACTCGGGCATGTGCTCAGACAGCGTGGTGTGTTTTCTGGGCAGATAGGAACGCACGTGGGCCGCAACACGTCGACCCTTGAAGAAGCATTCAATGCTCGTCGCGGTCATGCGCACGAGGAGCCTCTGGCCCACGAGCGCGTGTGGCGCACTGTAGTAGTGGTAGTCTGCTTCGATGTGGTAGTCCACCCCTGGCTTTGCTTTGATCCACTCGGCATATTCGTACCGTGTCGGCGGCAGGGGCTTCATCGCTGGCCGGTCAATGGCTTCGAACGCGCTGGCCCGGCTGCCGGGCAGTTTTTTGAACGTACGCTGATTCAGGTTGATGAGTAGATCGGCGATGGCGATGTTGAGTTCTCTGAGCGAGAAGAACTGGCGGTTGCGTAGCCGTGCCAAAATCCATCTCTGACATACCAACACACTCATCTCTACGGCAGCTTTATCCTTTGGCGATCGAGGCCTCGCAGGTAAAATTGCCGTGCTGTAATGACGTGCCATATCCCCGTAAGTCGAGGTTGATTCCGGCTCGTAACGACAGGCATATTTGATCGCGCTCTTCAGGTTGTCTGGCACCAACAATTCAGGACTTCCTTGAAGGTGCTCCAGGGCGCGTATGTTGGAAGCGATCCAGTCCGGCAAGGTCTGCGTCCAGGTCGCTTCCGCGTAGGTGTATTTGGAAGCCCCCATCACGGCGACGAACACCTGCGCCTGACGGATCTCGCCGGTAGTCGCGTCAATTACGGCAACGGTGTCACCGCTGTAGTCGATGAATAGTTTCTCTCCAGCTCGATGAATTTGGCGCATCGAGCGCCCCAGGCTGTCGCGGAAGCGTTGATAGTGGAAGCAGAACTGGCTGTACCGATAGGCACGCTCACCGTGCGTGGCGTGGTATTCCTCCCACAACAGCTGCAAGGTCACCGATTTGCGTTTGAGTTCCTGATGTACGTAGGGGAAGTCCGGCTGCGCGTACTCTTCGCGTGGCGCGGCTTGTCGGAACAGCAGCCCCTCGAGGGCCGCCTCATCCAGATCGGCCGGTAGCGGCCAGCTCAGACCCTGCTGGGCCGCGCGTTGAACGTAGTTGCTGACCGCTCCCTTGGAGGCACCGGTCGCGGTGGCGATCCGCTCGTGACTGAGTTTCGCCTCAAACTTGAGGCGCAGAATTTCTTTGATCTTGCGCATGGCACTCCGCTTGGCGGGCATCGGCACTCCGAAACAAATCGAAGAGCTTAGCCAGCGAATTGAGGTCCAGCGCCGATCCTCCGCGGTTCATTCCGGACGAAGCTGACCGGTCGTTCCGGATCGTGACCGACGATTCCGGACACGGCCGGAAATCGGTCACCTTCACGCGGAATGAACGGTCACATTCGACCGGAATCGTCGGTCACGTTCGCCCGGAATCAGTGGTCACGCGCGCGCGGAATACGCAGCTAATCTCGTTTGCGCACCGGGGCTCGCCGTGATAACCGTGCGGCTGTGCGAACGAGGGCAGGACGGACGGGATGCGGAATTGCAACTCGTTCGTCTCCCCGATATCGACCGACTCGCGCTCTTCCGCGTATAAATCGTCCGGCGCCGCGCCGTCCTTGTCTCTCGCCCACTCATCCCACACTCTCGGGTACCAGTGCTGGAGCGACAAGAATCCGTCCGGTGACGGGTCGCCCGGATCTCTCTCGATCTTCAGCGACATGGCGTACGCCTGCATGTCTTCCATCGAGCAGTTACGAGCGCGGATGAATGAGGCCCGATCGCATACTTTCGGATTGTGCGGCCAATGCCTGCGGTGTTCCTTCACGAAGCCGATGACGTATTCGTTCAACTGCGGATTATTCGTCAACTGCTTCGGGACGGGAATTACCGGTTTTCCCAACGCGCGTAGATTCCAGAAATCAACGATGTCTTCGATTTTGGTCGCGTCGAGAAAAAAGACAAAGCCGGTATGGAGACGGAACGACCTGTTGTGTGTCGCAATTCGGTGTTGAACCAACCTTCTCGGAAAACGGGTCTTCGGGGCGAGAAGTTCGGTTAGGTTGTCGTTTTTTACGTCGACACTCTGGATTTCGAGCGCTTCGGCGTAGTCACGCTCGACGATCTCGCGGTGTCGCTTGGGTAATTCGCCAAACAAACTCGCCCAAAACAGCGAGAGCCGCGGCGGAACGCGCGGAAGTATCACGCCGATTGGATATTTCGCCTTGAATTTGAAATTCTCATCGAAGACTTCGCGCAGTATCTCGAAAATGCCCAAGCCGAATTCCGGAGAGAGCGACCGGCCTTTGTCGAACGTTTCCCACACCTCGTCCGGCTTGATGACGCGCAACCCTGTTTCGTCAATGTACTCGGGAAGTACGGTCGAGAACTGGACGAGAACGTCGGGATCGAACGCGTCGATATAGCCGAGGATCACCTTTTGCGCAGGCGGCGCTTTGATGGGCTTGTCACGCCAGTCGCAGGCATACGCTTGTGGAGCGGAATAATCGGAAAGTACGTGCCTCCCCAAAGCGTCGAAGCCAAACGGATCGCGTCGCGAACCTGTGCCCTGTTATTGGGGTCGACGAGAAACGCCAACTTCAGCGGCCTTGTCTTGATTTCTATTGAGCCGATCATGACTGCGGGGTCAGGTTGATGTCCTTGATCAGCCTCATCGTATCAACTCGCTGGAATCTGTCGAGCGATGAGGTGTCGAGGCTACCAATCTTTTCACAAAGCGTCTCTCGGGTTTGACATTCGAGCCTTGCACATCCGATTCTGTGCGTTTAGAGGCTATCTGTTTGTCGATGTTTTGCTCGCGCTTCGCGCCTTTTGAAAGAAGGAGGGATCCTTCTTGTGTTCATCAGCGACCCAGTCCACGAAAGCCTCGCTGTACTGGCGAGTAGCGAATTTGCCCTTATGGGAAAAGTTTGGGTTGTCATCGACTCCATGCACTTTACGGACGACTTGGATATCGTACGAGCTGACGGTCTTAGTTTGAATTATCCCTTTCAGTCGCTCAACAAGTTCTTTCGCTCGATAGGGATAGAGTTGGTCATGGTCCACTACCCGAAACTCTGGGCCTTCCCCGCCGGTCGTCAGCCGGATCTTCTGTGTATCATCAGCCGCCGGTATTAACGACACGGCTTGATGAACTATCTGGACTTGGGAGCCCTCCGGCGCTTTAACGACCTTTGCGATGCCGTCCAGCCAAAAGCTTTTTACCCGTTCTAGCTCACGTTCCAGCGCGGCCCGAAGGTCGCTGGATGTTCCTGCTTCGCTCTTGGGGCCGTGCCGGAAATACACCGTTCCTTTACTGAATGCGGTTTTCTGTTTTCCCGCCACAATCTCATACGTGCCGGGGGCGGAGAACACGATGGGGAACCGGGTGCCCTCAACATCCAAAACGGCGAAGCGGTTCTCTCCCCTCAAGATCTCGAATACGCGAAATCCGGAAAATTGCATTTCGGTGTATTTGTGGACCTTGTTCATAAAGTCCGCGATGTCGATGCTAAGAAAGGCGGACGTGTCGTAGCTGGAAGGCGTGCCATCGTCGTTGGCTCCCACGATAATCCGCCCTCCGCCGGAGTTCGCCATTGCGGCGATGTCCTTGATCAACTCGCACCAATCGCCGGTGTTCTTGGGGTCGAAGCGATCCTTGAATTCGAGGATATCGCTTTCTTCCCAGCTATCGTTTGCAGTATCCATCCCCCTCCCGACTTCTTATTATTCGTCAGCCGTGTCGTCCGGTGCCGGCGCGCGCAGCCGACTTATAGCGTGTGGGGGTCAGGCTTAGGATTTCAAGAGCGGCTTCAGGTCCCTGGATACCGGCGCTGACAGAGGTGCTCGTGATGGACTGCGATCTTGGAGGATTCGATCGGTTGCGTCATCCGATAAAGTTAGGAGTGCTAATAGATTTCGATGTTGCCCTCTGTATCGGGCCAGTGGAGGTAATGCCCGCCTGGTCATTCTCAGGGACACCCCGCCGGGTCCCCAGGCTGGTGCTATCACTAAATGCGAGTTGGTTAGAGATGGCGGCATCCGTAGCTTTCCCGGGAAATACGGGAGCGCGGCCGAACGTGAGTTATGCGGCGCCGTTATTTGAGCCGAGAGGGGCCGGCTCATATGTTCAACCGATTTTTTGCTCGAGGCGACTAACAGCTCTTTCGCATGCAGCGTCGAGCCGATCCAGATCAGCCACAGCGCGCTCAATCGCATTCAAATCCATTTCGTCGTAGCCATGACGCAAGTGATTGCCGAATCCGCGAATTGCCCCCCAGGGAATCTCCGGCTCATGCAATTCGGCTAGCGCACCGAGTTTCACGGCCGCTTCGGAAATCTCGAGAAAGCACATCCGGATGGCGTCATACGCCATGCTTTGCTCAGAGAGAACGTTGTCAAGGCCGCCACCGCGCGCGAGGTAATCCTTGATCTTCGCGACGTTGTGTCGGATGTCTTGGTAGCGGGTTGTGGGTTTTGAGCTGGTCACGCTCAGAACGCGGGGATGGCGTCGCGGCTCAGCGCTTCTTGTAATTCCCTGCGTCGCGCGGGGAGTATCACGATGTCCACGTCCCGCCGTAGGGCGGCCGCTAGTTTGTTTTTCAACCGCTCGACGTAAACCACGAACTGAAAGCCGTTGGGAGCAGAGCCGGGCGTCAGGTCCACGGCCAGATCCACATCTGAACTCGCGCTATCATCGCCACGAGCTACTGAACCGAATACGGAAACATGGCGCACGCCGACAGCACGTAGCTCAGGCTCAAGTGCGCGGAGTGTCTGCAGTACCTGATTGTTGATCGTGGAGGTCATGGTATGTGAGGGAGCCTAGCACGACCGGCGCCTGGCAAGCTGAGCCCTGTATTCGCACCTCTGGCGCGCGCGTTCGACGACCCGGCGCCGCACGCAATCCGGGACATGTGTCCGCGTCATCTGGGGCTACCGCTGATCCGCTCGGCGCGCAGGCGCAGTAGAGCAAGGAGGTCGGCTAAATCCGCGAGGCCCTCGGCCTCCCGAGTCTCAGGGGCAGTCAGAGGCTGTCCCTCGTCCTGCTTACTGAGCAGCGAAGTCAGCCGTTCCTGGACACCGTCCGGCAGCCGAAACAGTGCCAGTTCGTGGGGCACCTCGATTTCAATTCGAACGACGGAAGCCATATGTTCAGCCTGAGCACTATCTCAGACACCACGCTGGTCCATCCTCTCAAATCAGTCAAGGCAAACGGCGCGGGATGCAGATTGGCTGCGGCGTGTCGGTGACGGCTGCCAAGAGCCACTCAGAGCCAGGTGGCTCAGGGGTATCGATAGGGGTATCGAATACCAGAGACGTTCTGGAAATGCCTTTAAACTCGGAGAGTTAGGCGCCGAGATCGGTTTCCACCCTCTCCGCCAACAAATCAAGACTTTGCATCGTAGCGGCACCGTCCATCGTAATCGGCTGTCTCCGCGTGGGGTGGGCTAACGCCCGCCAGGGCGGCCCCGGAGGAGGGGCTAGCCCCATGCAAGCTGAGCAATCCCTACTTTCTGCCCTGATCTTAAACGATTGAATCTAAACGCGTTGTGAGCAATTTTCGCTCATGGGCTTTGTAGCGCCTGTGTGCCGCTCTGGGCTTTGCTAACGTCCAACCGAGCCACTAGCTTAGGGTTTGTTTCACCAGTGCGTCAGTGTCCGATCGAGGCGACAGCGATCCATGGCAGGGGTGTCGCTAGGGTATCGATCGATTAGGGGTATCGGGACGAAAGCGCCGGTACCCCGAGACGATCATTGAGTCGTTAACCGGAGTAGACTAAGCTAACTGAACTAAGTCTATTGAGTGTTCTCAATGAAAACAATCAATATCCACGAGGCCAAAACCCATCTGTCGCGCCTGGTAGACCAGGTCGCGAACGGCGAACCGTTCGTGATCGCCAAGGCTGGCAAGCCATTGGTGAAGGTTGTTGCGTTGGGAGCGCCGGAGGCTGGGCAGGCAAAGCGGATTGGTTTTTTGGCTGGCCAAATCTCCGTCCCTGATGATTTCGATCAGATGGGCAGCGGTGAGGTTGAGAAACTTTTCAACGGTGACTTGTGAAGCTGTTGCTCGATACGCATCTGTTGCTTTGGGCAGCAGGCCGACCCGAGCGCCTTTCCCAGGCGGCTCGTCAATTCATAGAAGATAAGGAGAACGAGCTTGTCTTCAGTACGGCGAGTCTTTGGGAAGTTGTGATCAAACGTGGGTTGGGTCGTGATGACTTTAAAGTAGACCCACGGTTATTACGCAGAGGGCTGCTAGACAACGGGTATAGCGAATTGCCCATCAGCAGCGAGCATGTAGTGGCGATTGATACCTTGCCACCCATACACAAGGATCCTTTCGACCGCGTTCTCGTTGCCCAGGCGTTGGTGGAGGGAATTACGTTACTGACGACTGACGCGGTCGTTGCGGGCTATCCTGCGCCGGTGCGAGCGGTCTGAAAAGCTGCCTATGAGCGAGGCCGGGCCGCCAACACTTCCTCGATTTCCGCGTTGTCGCGCCCCGTGCGGGCGCGTGGATTGAAACACCCCGAAGGAGATCAATCACAGCAGTTGGTTCGGTCGCGCCCCGTGTGGGCGCGTGGATTGAAACAATGTTCGGGACACTCCCATCGTGCACGTAGGGGGTCGCGCCCCCATGCGGGCGTGGATTGAAACCTGGCGATTACCCTGCTCGAAGCTACGCCCCTCCTGTCGCGCCCCGTGCGGGCGCGTGGATTGAAACTCCAGGCTAACTTCTAGGTCACTTGGTTGGATACTGCTGCCATCCATTTTCGCCGCGGATCTTTAGGCCCGGATCCGACAGCGACGACTAAGCCACGTTCGCTGAGTTTGGCGAGACGAAGTTGCGTCGCCCTGAGGGTCAAGCCGATATGCGCAGCGATTTCGGCAGTGGACCGACCTTCTGCGTGCACGAAAGCCAGGAGGCGTCGCTCCAGCTCGTCGACGGCGGGCGGTCGGACTCGTTCCGTTCGGATGATCACACGGAACCGTAATCCAATTTCGACAAACTCCGGCGCGGGCAGGCCGGCGCTCGAGCACGCCGCTATCATTTTCTGGATACCGCTGCCCCACTGCTCGATGAGCCGCAGTTCTTTGAATGTCCGTGCGATTACGCGATTACGTAGCCGGGAAACACCTTCTGGGAGCTCCTCGACCGTCAGTCCAGGCAACAGAATCCCCGGATTCTCAACCTCGATCCGGTCCTCGAATACCGCTACTCTGATTGGCGCCCCTCGCTGGGAGTAATCGGCGTGCGCCACCGCGTTCACCAGCGCTTCTCGCAGAGCCGCCGGAGGAACACTCGGAAGGTCACGGCGTTTGAGCCGTCCGAACTCAGCACCCATTCGCGTGTTTCGTTCAACGAAGCGGATGGCTGCGTCGATCGCCAGGATCGGATATTCCCGCAGCTCGGCGTGGTCCACGAGACGAGTCTTGTCTCTCGAGGCAAAATAACCAACCTGAATCCAGGCGTCCGGGGCGCGCGTCAGGCGATCCTTGCCGAACAGGATCATTCCACCGATGGTCGGTACAGTGCGGCCTTGGGTATCAACGACCAGCCCGAGTGTGCGCAGATCCTGTCGGCGCAAGGTTCTGTGTTCCGAGAAGCACTCCGAAGCGGCTGCGAAGTCGATCACTTCGGAGTCGATCGTAGGCAACGGCTGCTCGTCGTAGCTCTCGAGATCAACCCGGCGGCGCAGTTCTGCGATCAGGGCCGCGTCGGCTCGACGATTGGTCGAACCGAGCCGTACATAGGTCCCGCGCTCCACACCTTCTGCTTTCAGATGGTGAGGCCGCAGGGCACTCGGGTGAACTTGTACTACCAGTACGTGCAGGCGGCGCCAGGGGACGATTTCGATTTCTGGAAGCAGGGAAGGTTGGATCGAATCGGCTATCAAGTTTGCGATGTGCCTCTCCAGATCGAGAGGGTGCTCAATCCCAACAACGTTTTTGTTGCCGTCCTCTACGCCGATGACGAGCCGTCCGCCGGCCGAATTGGCGAACGCTACCAAAGTACACAGAGCGGGTCTGGGTGAAGACAAGTTTCGCTTGAATTCGAGAGTCTTGCTCTCTGGCCGCGCTAGGATTTCTTCGAACATCATGCTACGAAATATACTACGAAATGAGACAAGGCGAGGCGTTTCGTAGTGGGGGCGGGGTGGGATATGGAATGGATGCTCAACGGGCACGCGCCTGTCGACGTCACTGCCGCCCGGGGCGGGCGCTCGTTGGAGAGATTCTTTGGAGGAGGGAGCACGACGGCGCAAGCCAATGTCAGATTATCGAGGGTCGTCTCGCCACCGACGATTGCAGGAATGGCGTGGTCGGCGTGGAACGTTACTTTCTGTTCCCGCCTGGGCCAAGCCGCAGCATTCGCACCTCTGCGGGCACGTTCAACGGCCAGGCGTCTCAGGTACGCAGTGATCTGCGCAGCTTTAGCTGGCGTGCTGGCAGCCCGCCCGCTCGGTGCGAAGCCGCAGCAGAGAGAGAAGGTCCGCCAGATTCACAAGCCCTTCGGCTGGTCTACGCTGTCCGGCACGTCAAGCTAGCCGGCTGACGGCGAAGGCAGTTGGGGCCTTTGCGTCTGGTGAAGGCTGCCGAGAGCCACGGAGCGCACGATATATCCGGATATCGGATATCGGATATCGGATATCGGATATCGGGTGCGGGGGAGGATTAAGGAAGTCTTTTCAATTCAATAATTTACGCGCCGAGATCGGTTTCCAACTCTCTCCGCCAATAAATCAAGACCTTGCATAGTAGCGGCACCGTCCATCGTAATCGGTTGTCTCCGCGTGGGGTGGGCTAACGCCCACCAGCGTGGCCTTCTCAGGGGCTAGCCCCTACAAGCTGAGCATTCCCTACTCTCTTCCCTGATCTTAACCGATTGAATCTAAACGCGTTGTGAGCAATTTTCGCTCATGCGCTTTGTAGCGCCCGTGTGCCGCTCTGGGCTTTGCTAACGGCCAACCAAGCCACTAGCTCGGCTTTTGTTTCACCGGTGAATCAATATCCGATCGAGGCGACAGCAGTCTACGGCGGGGATGTCGCCACGGGTATTGATCGATTAGGGGTATCGAGCGAAAAGCGCCAGTATCTTGCGATGTGGTTGACTCGTCGACTTGACTTGACTTGACTTGACTAGTCTAGACTAGACTAGGTGAACTAAGTCAATCGGATATCCTCAATGCAAAAGGTCAATATCCACGAGGCCAAAACCCACTTGTCACGACTGGTAGATCAAGCCGCGAACGGCGAACCGTTCGTGATCGCCAAGGCCGGCAAGCCATTGGTGAAGGTTGTTGCGTTGGGAGCACCAGAGGCAGGGCAGGTAAAGCGAGTTGGTTTTCTGACCGGCGAGATCTCCGTCCCTGATGATTTCGATCAAATGGGCAGCGGCGAGGTCGAGAAACTTTTCAACGGCGACTTGTGAAACTGTTGCTCGATACGCATCTGTTGCTTTGGGCAGCAGGCCGACCCGAGCGCCTTTCCCAGGCGGCTCGTCAATTCATAGAAGATAAGGAGAACGAGCTTGTCTTCAGTACGGCGAGTCTTTGGGAAGTTGTGATCAAACGTGGGTTGGGTCGTGATGACTTTAAAGTAGACCCACGGTTATTACGCAGAGGGCTGCTAGACAACGGGTATAGCGAATTGCCCATCAGCAGCGAGCATGTAGTGGCGATTGATACCTTGCCACCCATACACAAGGATCCTTTCGACCGCGTTCTCGTTGCCCAGGCGTTGGTGGAGGGAATTACGTTACTGACGACTGACGCGGTCGTTGCGGGCTATCCTGCGCCGGTGCGAGCGGTCTGAACAGCTGCCTATGAACGAGGCCGGGCCGCCAATACTTCCTCGATCAGCCGTAGAGCCTTGGTGATGCTGACCTTGCGTCTGCCGCCTTCGCGCGCGACCACCACCACCACCACGTCATAAGCCGGCACAACGAACACGACCTGACCGCCGTTGCCCTCGGCCCAATAGGTCCCAGGCGGTGCCGCCACACGCGACGGCCCGCTCGGCGCCATCGTCCACCACAGATACCCATAGCCGGTGTGTCTACTCGCAGTGGAGTACGGCTGCGTGCTCTCTCGCACCCAGGCCGCGGGAACGACCTGCCGCTCCCCCCAGAGTCCCTGCCGCAAATACAACAGCCCGAATCGGGCCAGGTCACGCGCCGACGCATAAAATAGGTAGGCGGGATATAGCGAATTCGGCCCGCGGTCATACCGACATTTGCCTGGGTCGAAATCCTGCATGCCAATCGGTGCGGCGATCTGTTGGGCGAATGCGGCGAACACGGAACTTCCGCTCGCATGCTCATAGATCGTCCCCAGCGCGTTGAAGTCCCAGTTGTTGTAGAACCAGAAGCTTCCCGGCGGATGACTGCCGCGGCGCGGGCGCTCGGACTTCATTTCCTTCGTTTCGTAGTTCGCCGGGTGATAGACGCCGGACCGCGCTTCCAACAGCTCGCGCACCGTGGCTTGCCTTTCCGCAGCGCTGAGGGAGGGCGGGTTATCATCGATACCGAGCTGCGCCAGCGTATCGTCCAGATGCACCTGGTTCGCCTGCACCGCGATCCCGATCAGCGCGCTGAGTAAGCTCTTGCGTGCTGAGTTGATCAAAAGATTGGTCTCGGTCTCGCCCCAGGACGCCACGATGGCACCGTGCTGTACGACCAGCACGGCCGTCGAGCCGATCCCCCGCGCAGAGTTCCAAGCCCGCGCAAGTTCCTGTTTCGACCACCCGGATTGTTCCAGCGGGATTTGCTCCCAGCTTGTCCCGGGGAAGCGCTGCGTCTGCCCAACAACTGCGCTCGATCCGAGCATAGTCGCGACGACGAGTGCGAGAGTACAGTATCCCCATCGAGCCATACGAACCGCACCTCCTGTGCACCGACAGTTGCCGGATCGATGTCCAGTCTAGTCGAATTGGCAGGGCCTGAGAGTTGTCAAATGGACGTTCCTGTCACTTGCCCAATGACCGGCGCCTGATCGTGTATCGCGCAGTAGGTGTTTGCAACCATGTTGCTTTCCTTTGCTGTTATTGAATTGTTACGTGACAAGGTCCTTAAGTGAGGTATCGACGTTATGCTGCCAATACGACGCTTGCTCTTGATGGGATGTCTGACGCTATGGGGCTGTGCGGCGTACTGCGCAGAGCTTGACCCCAAAGCCATTGCGATCACCGTGCCAGAGAAGATTCCCTGGGTGTCACGTCCGGGCGGGTCGGATACGGCAGTCCTGGTCGGTGATCCGGACAAACCAGGTCTCTACGTGGAGCTGGTCAGATGGAAAGCCCATCATACGAGTCGGCCGCACTACCATCCCAATGATCGATATATCACGGTCCTTTCGGGCACCTGGTGGGTGGGGACCGGCTCTCAGTACGATCCGGACAGCATGCGGCCCTTGCACGCCGGCAGTTTCGTCACGCATTTCGGAAAAGGGATCCATTACGACGGGGCAAAGGATGAGGACGCAGTCATCGAGATCGTGGGCATCGGACCCGCAACCGCCACGTCAGCCGAGTCGCATCCGTAGGCAGCGGGCACATGGTCACAATTGATTATCAGTATGCGCCGCGTTCGTCAGGCGGCGGCCTGGGCAGGTCGTAGGCTGCGGCCTTGCATCGCGATGATGCGCAGCGCGGCGGCGAGGACGACGAGCGCGAACATGACCCAATAAACGGGGCCGAGTGGGATCCGCTTGCCGACCGCGACGGCGAAGCTCAGCCAGATGTACCAACTCCCGACCAGATGGAGCATCCGCCACTTGTGTGGTCCGAGCCAGGCGGCGGTGCGGTCGAAGGAGGTGGCTGTCATGGCCGCAATGAAGAGATACGCCGTGCCCGCGAGGATGATGTTCGCGATGTTGGTGAGCTTCCAGAAGAGATCCTGGTCAACGGTGGCGAGGGCAATGAGTGCAGCCAGATGAATGAAGTGGGAGATCGCGAAGGAGACACCGAGGTAGCGGCGGTTGCGCCGCTGCCAGCGTGTGAGCTCGAAAGGCGCCAATCGGATGAGGGCGCCAGCCGTAAAAGAGAGAAAGAACAGGAGCAGTGAGGTGCGCGCCGTCGCGCGGATCACCTGCCGCAGGCCGTCGACGTCCCAGCCGTGACGGGCTGCGAAGTAAAGCGACATTCCGACGAGCAGCAACGAGAGGATGCCACTCAACCGCCATCCGTTCATTGATTGAGCCTCCGCAGAGCAGTTGTGCGCGCGAGCTGCCGCCCAAGTCGAACAACATGGAAAGAAAGCAGTGCCATGAGCGCTACCTCGCAGAGCCCGGGTAGCAGCACTAGGAGAGGCACCGCTCCAGTAAAGACTTCGGCACGGACGAACCCTGCGGTGATCGAAGCGGCGAGCCCGATGAGACAGAGAGTGAGCGGCAGTAGCGACCGCCGACAGGCGATCCAACCGATTCCGGCGACACCAACCGTGGCCAGGAATGCATAGCGATCGACCAGTGGAGCGAGCGCCGGCGCGGTGCTGCCGTCGAACCAGATGATCCGAAGGCGCATGGCCATCAGGGTCGCCAGAACAGTGATGAGAAGGGTGACCCACGTACGCTTGGCCTGCCGGTCGACCGCGTCGGCAGCAAATTGAGAGGCAATGTTCCGAGCCGGGCCAAAGCGCTCCAGTGCACGACGCTCTGCGTCGCACGAGGGCCAGCTTGGATCTGCTTCAGCGGCTTCACGCAGGTGATCCTCCACTTCGCTGGCAAGGCGCCGGGCAAGAGCGGGATCAAAGTTGAGCTCTCGCTCGAGCGAAGTGACATAGGAATCAATCAGCCCGTCCATGCGCGCGGTCCTCTGAGAAAGGCGTCCACCGCCTGTGAAAAGCGGCTCCAGTTCTGTCGTCGCTCTCGAAGCGCCGCCGCGCCGGCCTCGGTCAACGTATAGACGCGCCGCCGTCTGCCGCTCGGTGGCGTCGTCCAAACACTCGAAAGCAGGCCCGCCTGCTCCAGACGGTGTAGGGCGGGATAGACCGTCCCTTCCGGCAAATCGAAGATTGCGCCGCTACGCGTCCTGATGGTCTCGATGATGGCGTAGCCGTGCGCCGGACCGGCCTCGAGTGCCGCGAGCACCACTGCGTCCAAATGGCCTTTGAGCATTTCTGCATCCATACCTAGCAACACTAGGTATAAAGCCGGTGCCTGTCAAGGTGTGACGCCCACGGTGAGCTGCGGCCGTGACGCTCCGCCGGGCGGGGAGATGCCGAGAGTCGGGTCTTACTTGCGGCGCGGCGAGCCTGTGGGAAGTTGTAATCAAACGCAGGTTGGGTCGTGACGATTTCAAAGTAGATCCTCGGCTGCCCCCAGTTGCGCAGTTGGCGCACAGCCTCAGGCCTACTCCCTTTTTCTGGGTTCGTTGCCAATGTCGCCGGCGGTGTTGCCTATTTGTGCGTTGTGTATTTACGTGCGACGCGGTCTAGCTCCTTGCTGTGAAAAAAGTCAATGCACTTCATAATGATCAATTTCTCGCCGCTTTGACTCATGTAATTCTTGGACAGATATACTCGACTCAAAGCGGCCACTTCGTTGTAGGCGTCAATGTCAAGACTTCCTAGCTCCTTATATCCATTCGCGGCAGCTATAGCGTCGTCGACAACCTCTTTGGATTGATATCCATCAGCGATGCAGGAACTTAGGGCGTAATTCTTTAAATATTGAATGGGTGTGTAGTGTTTTCTTGTTGGTGCGTCACCGTAACAGGCGGTAGAAACCAATGCTAGGGCACAGCATATTGCTGGCGTTACTTTAGCAGCCATATCGATGCCTCCGCGGCAATTGGGAAGTAGCAATGATCCGAGCAGGCACTGCCATTCCATAACGTGGCGTGACCTGTAGCATCGCTCCACTGGATGCCAAAGACGAGAAGTCCTTTCACACCAGAGAAATCCCCAGGCTTCGGGTTTCTCACGGTCCTGTCAGGTTTTCCGAATGTCTGGAGTGCACTCTGGGCCTCAGTCATCAGGAAAGGCCTCTTCAAGTTCTTCGACGGCCAGTGGACCCAACTAGGGTCGACAGAGGCGCTGCAGAGTTGTTGGGGCCGTGAGTCGCCAGGGCGCGGTGGGTACCGCGCAGATCAATGCAACCGGACTCGCTAGGGCGCGATCAGTCTGCCGGCCGTGGTGGCCTGTTGAATGAGCCCGGGAATGTCCAACGCAGCCACGGAAAACACCGGCCTGTTCAGGTTCCCCATGCCGTCAACCAGCGCCGAGCTCGGATTCAGGGTTACACCTGTATCATGCGCCTGTACGCCAATCAGGTGAAACTCCAACACCATGTCGAAGAGATTCAGCAGGATGCTCGGGTCATCCAGGGGGTTGTCCAGGTTCGCGACCGTGTTCGACAGGCTAGTCTCGTCGGCGGCACTTCCCAGGGTGACGATCGGACCGTAGTGGGGCGCCACGCCACCGTGTGAAACGAAAACCGGGGCGAATGGCTGCTCGCCTTTGATGTCAGAGGAGAAGTTGCCCACCGGGTCGCCATCGGTCACCAGATTCACGAAGTTGGTTCCAGTGACGCCGGCCGCTGCCTTGGTGGCGAGTCCTGTTGCTTCGAAGGACATGCCGCCGAGCCCCGTCTGTTGCGCCGCGTATTGCGCTTCGATTCCGCCGAGGGAGTGTCCGGTCACGAAGACGTTGTTTGCCGTATAGCCCTGAGCTGCAGCCGAGGCAACGACGGACTTCGCAAAATCCAACGCAACCTTGTAGGCGCCAGGCACGTTCCCATTGCGGGTGTCGTCCAGGAAGATGCCGATATCGGTGATGACCTGCGATGCCGCAGCGATCGGATCGAGCACGAAATTCAGCCCACCGCCCGTACCCTGATAAGAGATGATGACTTGATTCTCACTCGTCACGAAGACCGAGGCGACGACGCCATCGGCATTGTCGGTAAAGGTTACCGCCGTGCCGTTCTGCGTGAACGCATGCATTCCCGCCGGAATGGCGTTGACTAGGTATTCACAATTCGCCGCATTCAGAAACTCGGAGACGGTAGGCGTCGTAGCGGCTTGCGCAGTCCCGGTGACGACGCCGAGCGCGGCACATAGTCCGACGGCGATGGCCACGTCTGCCATTTTCGAACTCAAAGATCTGGTCATCGCACACCTGCTGTTTTGAAGATTCCATTCAACACTGCGGCACATCTAGGTGTTACTGACTCTCCTTGTCAGCGGCAGATGCGAGTGCGACTTTAATGGGAACAGGCTCGTTGTGCAATCACCTTCCCGTGGGTCGCATACTCAGGCCTATTCTTCATTTTCTGGGCTTATCGCCAATCCAGTTGGGGTGTGGAACATATTTACGCACCAGCTGGTCAAGCTCTTTGCTGTGGTACATATCAATGCACTTCAGCAGCGAGAATTTGGCATCGGCGTAGCCTTCGACCGGAGTGCTGTAGTCGCGCCCGAGGTACTGTGCGATCAACGCGTCCAATGCCGGATTCGCGGCGAGATCGTAGTACGTCCAGTCCAGAAAGGCGCCGCCGGTTTTTGTAGCGTCCTGCCCAGCCGGGCTGTCCTTGTAGGCTCGGGCAATGCAGTACGCCAGCGCACGGTCTTTGAAGTTGATGGCGTTGTCGCGGGTTGGGGCCACAACGGCGTCCTTCCCGGCATGAGCTGCCGCCGAACAAAGGCACAGCATCGCAAGCAACCAGCGGTTTCTCATTGAAGTTTCCAGAAGTTGGCTTTGGTGGTGCGGTACTTCGCGTCCGGCTCATTGAAATAGCAGTGGTCGTAGCATTTGTTGCCGTTGAACAGCGTTGCATGCCCGCGCGCGTCCGACCAGCCTTCGACGACGAAGAGAATCACCCCTTTTTGTCCGGCGAGAGTGCCGCCTCCTGACGGTGGGTATTTCACAACTTCGGGCGGACCCCATTGCGTGCGAAGAAACGCGATGACATCGTCAACGCGGTAAAAGTAGTTGCGGTGATCCTTGCCGGTGACAGTCTTCCCGGCGCGCGGGAATAAGAGTTCCTGTCTGATTGAGGATATAGCTCATGCGAACAGCGCAGGTGTTTTCCCATGGTTGCGTCGTGCTTTTGATGTTAGCCGCTACGGCACCACCGATGACTTCCGACACCTTGTCGCCCGGATTGATCGGGCTATAAATCCTCTGCGACGCGGCCCACGCAGCCGCGAATGATGGTTTTGGCAAGGCTTTCTCCCTGTAAAGCAATGTCAATACGCCGTCCAGCTCCAGATTATACCGACTCGTTCTGGCCAAATGGCGAGTCCGGGGGCGTTGCACAGATACAGCGTTCCCATCACGATTCCGGCACCGTCTTGGGGGAGGGAGCTTGATGCTCATCAGATATTGGGTTGGATTGGCCGCTGTCGTGCTTACCTCATGTGTCACTGGCGGCCCGGTGCAAAGCATCTCAGCGGCGCAACCTCGGACGCAAATTGTGCTGCTTGGTACCGGTACGCCGCGTCCGGACCCCGCCGCATCGGGTCCCGCTACCGCGGTTGTCGTTGGCTCGCGCTTGTTTCTGTTCGATGCTGGCGCGGGAGTGATGCGGCGTCTCGCGGCCGCGAAGTTGCCCATTGACGGTGCCGAAGCGGTATTCATTACCCATCTGCACACAGATCACACGTTGGGGTACCCCGACCTCATTTTCACGACTTGGGAAATGAGGCGTCACCAACCGTTGCAGGTATACGGGCCGCCCGGTCTCCAGAACATGACGAATCACCTCCTGTCCGCCTATTCCGAAGACATCCATGTCCGCACAACCGGGCTCGAACGACTCTCGCTCGAGAACCTGCGGGTCGAGACGCATGAGATCACCGCAGGCGTCGCATACGAGCATGACGGTGTTCGCGTCACGGCGTTCGAGGTGCATCACGGAGCCTGGCAGACGGCGTTCGGTTATCACATCCAAACCCCGGATCGAAATATCGTCATTTCGGGAGACACGGCTCCGAACGAGGCGTTGATTCAGGAGGCAACGGGGTGCGATGTGTTGATTCACGAGGTTTACTCTGCGCGGAAGCTCATGCCGGAGACACGTCCGGGAGGCGAGCTCTGGCCGGAATATATGCACGGATCGCATACGTCCGATGTGGAACTGGGCGAGATCGCGGCGCGCACTCATCCGAAGCTGTTGATCCTCGATCACATCGTTCGAATGGGAGCTACAGACTCACAATTGCTGGCGGGCGTGCGCCAGGGCGGCTTCGGCGGGCGCGTCGTCGTGGGTCACGATCTCGAGAGATATTGACGCGACAATGCACTGCGGCTGTTCGGGCGGAATCCCGCCACTTAGATGTTGCGCCTGGTCGGCCGCCTTGCATCCCTAGCGGCCGCGCGTCGGACGCTGTACGCGTGAGTCGCCAAGACTATGCGCCCGCACCCGAAAATGACGCTCGCGAGCGGCGTCGATCCGACCTCCACTTAGGGAAACGAAGTCCTCGCGCGCGAGTTGTGCGTATTGTCGTGCGTCGCAGCATCCGTGCGGGTTAGTCGGTGGTTGGCGATGGGCTCGATCCGAAGAGCCACAGTGCGCGTGCAGCTCGTCCATTGTTGAGTTTTAAGCGGCGTTTTGTTGAATTAACAACATTCAGTGAGCGGGCCGGTTCCGGTGCGGCCAAAAATCGAGTGTTGCACCCGGTGGGCATGGCCAGCCGGGCTGTGCGGATATATATCCAACACTGAGTCGAGTATTACCAATCGACATTGGCTGCGGCTGATTGCATCAGCTAGGCTGCGCGCATTGAAAGGAGCTGGAAGGCAACACGTGCCACGCACGATCATCAGTCGGCAGTGACCGGGCGCCCGGCCGTGCCGCGGCGCACACTACTGAGGGCCGCATTGTGGGTTGCCTCAGTTGCGCCGCTCGCGTTCGGGCGCTTGGGCAAGGCGCAGGAGTTGGCGCCTCTCACTGAGTCGGATTCGTTGGCGCGCTCGCTGGACTATCACTCCGACGCAAAGACGGTCGATGTTCATGAGTACCCCGAATACGAGGCGACACAGCGCTGCGCTACGTGTATGTACTTTCAAGCCGGCAGTGGCCCCGTGCATGGCTGCAAGCTGATGCCGGGCAGGTCGGTATCCCCGGGCGCTTGGTGCAAGCTTTGGACCGTGAGCTCGTGAAGGGACCGGGTTGCCACTGATTCAAGCAAGACCGACTGAGCTCGCCTGGTTACTAACTCATCAAACAACCGGCGGCCGCGAGACCATGCCGTTCGTTCGGCTGAAGGGAACGCTGGCTGCAATCGGGGAGGGGAGGAGAATGTCCATGTCGAAAAAGTATCTCATTGGCGCGTGGCTGACAGGCCTGTTGACCTGCACGGCAGTGCTGGCGGACGATGCGCAGAGTGTGATCAACGCCGCCTCCAGGGAGCTCGGCGTCGAGAGCTTGAAGAGCGTGCAGTACACGGGCTCGGGCTTTGATTTCGCATTCGGCCAGGCTCCGCGGCCGGGGGCTCCGTGGCCGACGTTTGTGGACAAGAGCTATGTCCGGTCGATCGACTTCCTGCACCTCGCCTCGCAAGTGGATCGGGTCCGGGTGCAAGGCGAGAATCCGCCCCAGGGAGGCGGCGGTCAGCCGCTCGCCGGCGAGCAATCACAGAGCCAGGCGTTTGCGATCGGAGCTGAGACGCCTTGGAATCAACAACTGGAGATTTGGCTGTTGCCGCACGGGTTTTTGCGCGCCGCGGCCACAAGAAATGCGACAGTTGCCACCAAAACCAGCGGTGGCGCCTCCTATCGCGTCGTCAGCTTCATCGGGGACAACGGCGCCAAGGTGAACGGTTTCATCGATGCACACAATCGCGTCGTGCGGGTCGAGACGTCGATTGATACTCCTGTCTTGGGTGATACGGCGTTTGAGGTGGACTACAGTGACTATCGTGCCGACGCTGGAGTCTTGTTCCCCAGGCACATCGTGCAGAAACAGGGTGGCTACCCGATCCTGGATCTGACGCTGGGCGAGGTGAAGATCAATCCCGAGGTGCGCATTTCCACCGCGAGCACCAACAACCCGCAGAGTCCGCCGCTCAAGTCCGAGCGGCTGGGCGATGGTGTGTATCTGATCGCCGGTGGCTATACCGTCATCGCCGCCGAGTTCATGCCGCTGTGGTTTTTCCCGATCGCGCTCGCGACCGGGAACACGGTTGTTTTGAAGCCGAGCGAGAAAGATCCGTCGGCCTCGATCTGGATGGCCAAAGCGCTGAAGGAGGCGGGCCTTCCCGACGGCGTGTTCAACGTCGTGCACGGTGACAAAGAGTCGGTGGATGCCCTGCTCGAGCATCCGGATGTCGCATCCATCTCCTTCGTTGGATCGACCCCAATCGCGAAGTACATCTACGAAACAGCCTCGAAGAACGGCAAGCGAGTGCAGGCACTCGGTGGCGCCAAGAACCACATGCTGGTACTTCCGGATGCCGACCTCGATCTCGTCGCGGACTCGG
This sequence comes from uncultured Pseudomonadota bacterium, assembly GCA_963752125.1. GTDB lineage: Bacteria > Pseudomonadota > Gammaproteobacteria > Steroidobacterales > Steroidobacteraceae > 13-2-20CM-66-19. The sequence goes on from CAVVXG010000001.1 coordinate 80,429, forward strand.
CCGTCAACGCCGGCTTCGGTTCGGCGGGCGAACGCTGCATGGCCATCTCTGTGGTCATCGCCGTCGAGCCGGTTGCCGACGAACTGATCGCGAAGATCACCGAGCGGATGTCCGGCCTTCGCATCGGCGACGGAACCCGCGGCTGCGACATGGGCCCACTCATCACGAAAGAGCACCGCGACAAGGTCGCGTCATACATCGACGTCGCGACGGCCGATGGCGCGGTCGTCGTCGTCGACGGACGCGGAGTGAAAGCGGATGGCGCGGCCGACGGCTTCTGGCTCGGGCCCACCCTGA
>CAVVXG010000002.1:0-12702 GCA_963752125.1 uncultured Pseudomonadota bacterium
TGTGAGTCACGGTCAGGGTGGTGAGCCAGGGCCCGACAAGCGCGCCGGCGGAGCCGCCCGCGGCAATCACGCCAAACAGTCTCTTGGTCTGCTCCTTCGCGAACATCTCGAGCATGAAAGCCCAGAAAACCGAGAGCATGAACAGATTCAGCACACTGATCATGACGTAGAAGAATTGCATCACGAACACGTTCTGCGGATCCGTGCTCAACATGAAACCAACGAGGGCGAGGCAGGCGGCCACCCCTCCATAGACGATCGGCAGAAAGACCGAGCGACGAAAACGAGCGACCACCCAGCCGTAGGCCGGAACGATCGCGAGCGAGGCAACCCAGGTTACGAGGAACAAGTTCGCGACGCGCTCCTTGCCGAGGATCGTTCCCGCGGTCTCGCGCACCGAACGAACCGCGAAGTACCCGCACATCACACAGAAGATCAGCAGAAACGCAGCAACGACAGCGGGCATTTCCTTGCTATCGATCTGGGTGGTGCGTCCTAGCAGGCGGCCGAGCAGCGATGGCGAGCCGCCGCCGTTGGGCTTCGAGCCGTCGGAGTTTGAACCATTGTCGGGCATCGATACTCTCCGGGAATTACGCAGTAAGCGTCGTTTACGCAGTCTAAAGCGGTCCGTTGGAAGGTTGGTTCGGCTATCGGACGAGATCGAGCTTACTTTGCGTCACGGAAAGCTAAAGTGAGCCCGCTCCTATGCCGGCTCGTGACAGACAGCCTCGATATTGTGACCGTCAGGGTCTAGCACGAAGGCTCCGTAATAATTCTCGTGATAGTGAGGGCGCACACCCGGCGCTCCGTTCGAGCTGCCTCCAGCTGCCAGCGCAGCGGCATAGAACGCGTCGACCAGAGCGCGGCTTGCGACGCGAAAGGCGATATGAATCGGAGGTTTGTTCGCGGTACCACGGGCAATCCAGAAGTCGGGCTTGTGCTGCTCGCCGAAACCGGCCACATCGGCGTGCCCGGTCACCGCGGCCGGAAACTCCATCAACATCTCATAGCCGATGGGCCGCAGAGCCGCGCTATAGAAGGCCTTGCTCTTCTCGAAGTCGCTCACCACAACACCGCTGTGATCAATCATGCTGGATACCTTTGTTCGGGCGCTCGGGGCTTGCGCGGGGCGCCTTGACACTGTGTGACCATAGGGGTGCAATCGGGTCCAGAGCTTGCTGGCAGACTCTAGGACTGCGCATCCGAAGGGCTGCGCGCCCCGGTGCACTACGCTGTGGAGCCTATGCATCTCGTCGATACGACCCTCTTCTACTCACCTACCAGTGGCGGTGTAAAACGATATCTCACCGCCAAGCACGCCTGGCTCCGGGACAATACCTCGTGGCACCACACCATTGTGGTTCCGGGCGAGGAGAATCATTTCGAGCGCGGCGGTATCAGCACCCTGTCCGGCTTCCCGGTCCCTGGCACCTTTAATTACCGGCTCCCGGTGAACCCCCGACGCTGGATCCGGTTGCTGAGCGCGCTCGAGCCTAGCCTGATCGAGGCCGGCGACGCGTTTCAACCAGCCTGGGCAGCATGGCGGGTCGCGCAACGGCGCGGCATTCCCATCGCCGCGTTCTATCATTCCAATCTACCGCAGATTCTCGGCCGTCGCTTTGGCGGCGGCCTCACGGAGCGCACGCTCTGTCGCTACTTGCGCTGGCTGTATGAGCGGTTCGACGTTGTCTTCGCACCCAGCCGCCTGATGTGTGCGCTGCTCAACAGCTTCGGGGTACCGCACGCGCTGTACCAGCCGCTGGGCGTGGATGCCGAGATCTTTCACCCCAAGCGACGCAGCCACGGCTTGCGGAAGAGACTTGGACTGCCGGCGAAGTCTCGCGTGCTGGTGTACGCAGGCCGGTTCGCCGGCGAAAAGAATCTCCCCGTGCTGCTGCAGGCGTTTGCCCAGCTTGGGGCCCCGTATCACTTGGTGATGATTGGCGGAGACCGCGAGGCGCATCCGACGCCGAACGTGACGATGCTCCCGTATCGACGCGATAGCCTCGAGCTCGCGGAATGGATCGCCTCCGCGGACGCACTGGTGCACGCGGGAACGAAGGAAACCTTTGGCCTGGTCCTTCTGGAAGCCATGGCCTGCGGCAGGCCGGTCATTGCGACTCGGGCGAGCGCCGTTCCGGAATTCGTCGATGAGCAGGTGGGGCTACTCGCTGAGCCCCATAACGCCGCAAGCATGGCTGAAGCGGTCGCCGCCCTGTACGAGCGCGACCTGGAAGCCATTGGAACGCTCGCCCGCAACCGCGTATTACGGAGCTTTACCTGGCAGAAGTCATTTCAATTGCAAATGGCCGCGTACGCATCACTCATCGGCGCCCACAGGCTCCCGATCCCCGACCAGCAGATCACCGAGCTCGAGTCGTTCTAGGGGTCAGTCAGGCCCCTTTACGGCGGAGCGACAACAATAGGCGTTTGCCCCATGTGCTTGCCGCCAGAGCAAGTACGACGCGCCAAAACACCCGTTTAGGCCACGGTGCCTCCCGCGGAGGGATGGCGCGATAAAACGCCCCCGAGACCTCCCTGTGTAGGTGAATGGCCTTGGCGTCAATGAGCCAGTCCCGTGGCGCACACACGATCCGATACCGCCCATTGGCGATGCGGTCGACCTTGGGATCCTCGAGAACCTCGGGCAGGGTTTGCGGCGCCCGCCCGCCGAAAGCCAGTGACACCTTCTCGTCCGGGTGATCCGACGTCCAGCCGATGAGCGTCAAACCCAGCGGCCCCTTGGAGTCGCGACGGCAGCTCACCCCGCCGCGAAAGGTCACTATCCGATGCGGCTCGGAGCCCATGTGTGCGACAACCTCCTTAACTGTCGGCCCTAACTGTCGAATATTGTACGCTTGAAAGGCATGGACTCATTCGCCACTCAACCGCGCCGCGATCTGACTCTGACGCATGCGACGTCATTGGTCGTCGGCATTACCATCGGCACCGGTATTTTCCTGAAGTCGGCGGTCATGGCGCAGGCGGTGGGGACGCCCGCGCTTGTACTCGCGGCGTGGGTCGTCGCCGGCCTGATCGCGATGTTCGGGGCCTTGAGTTTCGCGGAGCTTGGAGCGCTGCTACCCGATGCCGGCGGTGAGTATGTCTATCTGCGGGCCGCCTTCGGCGAGCTGCCGGGATTCCTTTACGTGTTCAACAGCTTCCTGGTCGGCGGCGCCAGCATTTCAGCCTACGGCGCGGCAGTCGCGGTATTTCTGTCCGACATCCACCCCTTGGGAGGCGTGTGGCTCGAGCACACAATCCATCTCCTCGGTGCGAGCTACACCCTGCAACTGGGCCCGCGGCAGCTGATTGCCCTCGGGGTCATCGCGCTGTTCGGCTTGGTCAACTGCGCGGGTGTCATGCTCGGTGGGCGGGTGCAAACACTGCTGACCGCCGCGAAGGTCCTTGCCATTCTCGGTGTCGCGTTCGGCGTCTTCTTCTTTGGCAGTGCCCACGACTGGTCGAACTTCGTACCCGCCGCCGGCGCTCAGGCCGGCGGACTCAGCGGTTTCGGAGCCGCCCTGTTCGCCGCTCTTTGGGCCTACAGCGGCTGGCAGTTTCTGCCGATGGCCGCCAGTGAAGTCCAACAACCCGATCGCAATCTGCCGCGCGCCATCATCGGCGGGACACTGCTCGTACTGGCGATCTACATGTTGATCAATGTGGCTTACCTCTACGCCTTGCCGTTCTGGCAGGTGGCCACAGCGAATTCCACAGCCTATCCGGACGCACCCTCCGTGGCCGCTCGTGCGGTACAGACCTTCCTCGGCGCCAAAGCCGCGCCGATCGCGGCATTGATCTTCCTCGTCTCCTCGATGGGCGCCTTGAACGGGACGATCCTGGCGCGTGCGCGTGTGCCCTACGCGGCGGCGCGCGATGGCTTGTTTTTCAAAGCGTTCGGGCGGCTCAGTCCCCATTCACGCGTGCCTCTTACCTCCATTGTACTGGTCAGCATCTGGGCGGCGCTGTTGGCCGCCACCGGCACGTTCGACCAGCTGACCAACATGGCGGTGCTGTCGTATGCGATCTTCTGGGCTCCGGTGGTGGCCGCCGTGCTCGTCTTGCGCCGTAAGATGCCGGCTGCGCCACGTCCGTATCGGGTGCCGGGTTATCCGTTCGTGCCGCTCGTCTTCGTGCTGGTCATGTGTTGGATCGTGGTCAACGCCTTCGTGACCAACCCGGTTGAATCCGTGGCCACGCTGGCGTTGATTCTGTTGGGCCTGCCGCTGTACCCGTTGTTCCACGGCCGAGCCGCGCGCCGCAAGCCCCCGCCGCTGGCGGATTCGACCTGAATCAAGCCGACTCGAGCTCCCAGAGCGTCAGGGGCGCGCCTTTGCGCAACCAGAAGCCGGCGCCCGCCTCGGAGAAGTTCTGCCGCAACCGGCTGCGGTACCACTGACCCGTGCGCAGATGCACGTTGGAATCGGTACGCGCGGTATCGCAGTTGTACTGCCAGTCGAGCTTGGTAAGGGCGCTGAAGTAAAGGATGCCGCGGCACAAGCGCGCGAAGTTGGCGATCGCGCGAGTCGCCTCGGCCGAGTCGAGGTACTGCAGCACGTCATAACAGATAACGAGATCGAAGGGCGTCGAGGACCGATAGCTCTCGATCACCGTGTGCTCCCATCCGTAGCGCTCGCAAAGATACTCACTGGTTTCAAGGCCGGTGTACTGAGCGCGCGGGAGGCGCCGCAGCAAAGGCGCCCGCAACATCCCCGTGCCGCAGCCGGCGTCGAGAATTCGTCGGACCGGCAGGCCGGTATGCGCTGTAAAGGCAGCGATGAGGTGCGCCCGGGCCTGCATCTCGCGCCGAGTGGTCACCGCCGTTCGCGGGTTGTAATAGAAACGTCGATAGTAGTCGCGATCGAAAGGCATTGTGGGTGCTGCGCTCATCTTCGCAAGGGATCTCAAGTGCCGCGAAGCGTAGCACCCCAGGCAAGCCCGCGCGCGCCGGGACTGCCGGGAGCCTGTCAGACAGGCTCCTAAGCACCGTCCTGGCTGGTCATCACCAGACCCAGCTCCACCAGCAACCGCTCGGAATCGATGGGCTTCTCGAGGCAGGCGTCGGCGCCGGCCGCCAGAATGCGATCCACGTTTTCCTTGCTCGCGAACCCCGTGACGGCCACGATGCGGATGTGGTTGAGAGTTGGGCGGGCGCGCAGCCGCCGGCAGACCTCGAAGCCGTCCATGCCCGGCATCATCAAGTCCAGCACCATCGCATGCGGCCGGAAGGATTCGACTTTGACGCCCGCCTCGAAGCCGTCGTGGGCTATCTCAGTTACCACGTTGGCATCCCGCTGGTGGATGAGCTCTTGCATGAGCCGGCTTAAGTGCAGATCGTCATCCACGATCAGCACGCGGTCAGGCCGGCCCGAGCGTCGCGACCCCGGAGCAGTCCCGCGACTGCGGGCAAACTCCTCGACATCGCTCAACAGAAAGCGACGGTGGCCGCCCGGCGTTGTTAACGACCGCAGCAAGCCCCGCGCGGCCCATTGTCGCACTGTCACCGGATTCACCATCAGCAACTCCGCGACCTCGTTGGGAGTCAGGTGGGTCTTTTGCTTTGATTTCTTCATATTCCTGTTTTTCCGTGCGTCCCCGTCCGGCGCCTGGAGGCGCCCGACTCCTTGTCCTGTCTTCGCCGTCGCAAGATCACACTGCTTGCAACCCCCCAGTCATGTCAGCGGCAGGCAGTGAGTCAATCGTTTATATCGATTTTGTCGATTCAAACTCAAAAAAACGAATAGAATCATGGGATTCTGAGTTAACAGAATATCAGGAGACACCGATGTCGCGCCCGTCGGAGTGGACTATCGGCCGATATAAAGCGGGACCAAAGCCGCGCTCAAGGATTTTAAAAATGCAAAACACGGTGGAGTTATTGACCCTGAGTCCACGGCAGTTCCAAGTAAATACGCGTTAATACCTAAATGAATACGCGTTGGATGATTGCGGTCAAATCGACACCTCGGGGCAGCGTACCGAATGAGGCCGGAGCGCCTTGAGACAGGCGGGATGCGAGAAATGCCTGTGCCGAAGTGTCAGGTCCAGACCCGAGAAGGACGGCCGCCTGTACGGCGAGCGCAATCTTCTGCGTCAAATGGCGCGCGCGTAGCTCGCCGTCGACAGGGTCGCCCAACTCCACCAACAGCTCGTCGCTAAAACGATCATAACGCGCGTCCCGGCCCTTGGCTCCGCCAAGCAACTCGTGCAGTACCTCACGCGTACGTGGCTCGCGCGCCAAGGCTCGTAAAACATCCAGGCACATTATGTTGCCGGAGCCTTCCCAGATGGAGTTTAGCGGCGCCTCGCGGAAGCGCCGCGCGATGGGACCTTCCTCGACATAGCCGTTACCTCCGAGCACCTCCATGGTCTCGGCAATCACGGTCGGGGCGCGTTTGCAGACCCAATACTTCGCAACCGGTGTAAGTATTCGACGCAATACGGTCTGCGTTTCGTCTTGCGCGTCAAATGCGCGCGCAAGACGCATGACAAGCGCGATATGCGACTCGCACTCGAGGGCAAGATCGCCAAGCACGTTGCGCATCAACGGCTGGTCGATCAGGAATTTTCCGAACACTTTGCGCTGGCGCGCGTGGTGGATCGCCTGGGCGATGCATTGACGCATCAGGCCCACGGTGGCGATTGCATTGTCGAAACGGGTGTAGACGCCCATCTCCAGGATGGTCTGGATACCGCGCCCCTCCTCGCCAACCAACAGACCCCAGGTATCCTCGAAAACCACCTCGCTGGAGGCGTTGGAATGGTTGCCAAGCTTGTCCTTCAGGCGCTGTAACAGCAGGGTGTTGAGCGTACGGTCCGGCAGAAAGCGCGGCACGAAAAAGCACGACAGCCCATCCGGCGCCTGGGCCAGAACCAGAAACGCGTCACACATGGGTGCCGAGAAGAACCACTTGTGTCCCGTAAGCCGATACTCGCGGCCTGGACCGCGCGCGCCGCCTGGCACGGCACGCGTGATGTTGGACCGGACGTCCGAGCCACCCTGCTTCTCGGTCATACCCATTCCCATCAAGGCGCCTTTCTTGTCCTCTGCGGGGATGAAGCGGAGGTCGTATTCTCGTGACAGCAGCAACGGCAGCCACTCACCGAAATCCTCCGGCTGCCGCGCCAGTGTCGGCACGGCACCGTAGGTCATGGTCGCCGGGCATTGGGTACCGTTCTCGACTTCAGCCCACAGCATGTAACCGGCAGCGCGCGCCACATGCGCCGCGGAAGCGGGCTCCGACCACGGACCCGTATGCAGTCCTTCGCCGACGAGCCGGCGCATGAGCTCGTGCCATGCAGGGTGAAACTCGACTTCGTCGCGCCGGGCGCCGAATCGGTCGAACAACTTCAGGACCGGCCGGTTACGATTGGCCGCATCGCCAAGCGCAAACATCTCAGCCGTACCGAGCCGCTCTCCGAGCGCCGCCATGCGGTCATGATCGGAAGCGGATCCTTCGCGGGCTAGCGCCTCCACCAAGGCTGGATTACTGGTGAACAGGTTGTAGTCGACCAGATCGCTCGATTGATTGGTTACATCATGTGTTGGAGTATTCACGGCTCGAAGCGCCTCCATTGTCGACTCTGGCATGATCTTAAGACCTGGCAAGCCAATCAAGCCGCGTACATGGCATGCTTGCAAGGCCCAGGCCAAGTAACGGCAAGGACCAGAATGCGCCCGAAAGCGACGCAAGCGAGCGTATGGCAGGCTCTGGCCCGACCGGGACAGGCAGGGCCGGGCCGGCGATGAGGATCGGGCTCATTTCCGACACACACGGCTTGCTGCGCCCGCAGGCGCTGCAAGCATTGGCGGGCGTGGAGCACATCATCCACGCGGGCGATATCGGAACGCCCGAAGTGATCGAGGCGCTCCGCGACATCGCGCCTGTGGACGCCGTGCGGGGAAACAACGACAAGGCCCCTTGGGCGATGAAGTTCCCACTCTCGCTTACTCTGAAGTTCGAGCGTGTAGGAATATATGTGTTACACGATGTAAAGGAGCTGGACGTGGACCCCGTTGTGGCGGGATTTCAGGTCGTCATCGCCGGGCATTCCCACAAGCCGCAAATCACGGAGCGCGACGGCGTATTGTTTGTAAATCCCGGTGCGGCCGGGCCCAGGCGCTTCAGCTTACCTGTGACCATTGGCTACCTGACGGTTGCGGCTGGCAAGGCCCGTGCGCGGATCGAGGAGCTTTTGTGAGCTCTGCAGCGAATCGGATATCTCAGCGCTCAACGCTATTGCCGGCGGACGCGAGGCGGGGGTAGTCTTTAGCCGATGTCCACCTCACACGATACCAACGAGCGCCGTCAGGCCATCTGGCCCTGGATCCTGATGCCGGTCATTGTGCTGATCGTTTTTTACACTCTGCAACGGTTCCAGGATTCGGCGAAAGACGCAGCACAGGCGTCGCAGATGCACGCCACCACGACCGATGCCGGCGACACCGTCCAGCCTTAGAGACCGGGCTTGATTCGGCGGTCGGTGGTAGAATGCTGGGTTCTTTATGACCCGCTCCGCCACCAAAAGCACCCCCGCAAAAGCCGCCCGCGCAAAGTCCGCGAAGGGCAGAAGCCCAGGCGGGCAGCCAGCCGCCGCCCAGAAGCGCCCCGCGAAGATCGGCTTCGTCAGCCTGGGCTGTCCCAAAGCCCTGGTCGACTCCGAACGAATCCTCACGCACCTGCGGGCGGAAGGCTACGAAGTCTCCCCGACATACGACGCGGCGGACGTGGTTGTGGTCAACACCTGCGGTTTCATCGACGCCGCCGTGGACGAGTCACTCGATGCCATCGGCGAGGCGATCGAGCAGAACGGGCGTGTGATCGTGACCGGCTGCCTCGGAGCGAAGCCGGAACGGATTCTCGAACGCCATCCGCGTGTATTGAAAGTGACCGGCCCGCACGCGTACGAGGACGTACTCAACGCGGTGCACGAGCACCTCCCGCCCCAACACGATCCCTTCTTCGATCTCGTGCCGCCGCAAGGTGTGCGCCTGACGCCTCGCCATTACGCTTATCTGAAGATCGCGGAAGGCTGCAACAACAAGTGCAGCTTCTGCATCATTCCCGACATGCGGGGCAAGCTCGTGAGCCGCCGCATCGACGATGTATTGCGCGAGGGCGAACGGCTCGTGAGGGCGGGCGTAAAGGAGTTGCTCGTCATTTCCCAAGACACCAGCGCGTACGGAGCCGACATCCGCTACGCGAAGGGCACTTGGCGCGAAAACGCCTACGAAACACGCTTCATTGATCTCGCTCGCGGCCTCGGCTCACTCGGCGCGTGGGTGCGCCTGCACTACGTTTACCCGTACCCGCACGTCGATGAGGTCATCCCGTTGATGGCCGAGCGACGGGTGCTCCCGTATCTGGACATCCCTTTCCAACATGGCAGCCCCTCCGTGTTGAAGCGCATGCGCCGACCGGCGCACGCCGTAAACACCCTCGCCCGCATTCGTGCCTGGCGCGCCGAATGTCCCGATCTGGTGATCCGGAGCACTTTCATCGTCGGCTTCCCCGGCGAGACCGAGGCGGAATTCCAGGAGCTGCTCGATTGGATGGATGAGGCCCAGCTCGATCGCGTCGGGTGTTTCAAATATTCGCCCGTCGAGGGAGCCACCGCCAACGCGCTCCCCGATCACGTGGATCCGGAGGTTCAGGAGGAGCGGCGGGTCCGTTTCATGGAGCGCGCCGCCCGGATCAGCGCGCAACGTCTGTCGGCAAAAGTGGGCCGGCGCATGCGCGTCCTGGTGGATGCAGTCGAAGGGGGACTCGCGATCGCACGCAGCGAAGCCGACGCCCCGGAGATTGACGGCGTCGTTCGCATCAAGCGCGCGAAGAGCCTGAAGCCGGGCGAGTGGGCTGACGTCGAGATCGTGTCCGCTGATGAATATGACTTGCATGCGCGCCTGGCTGACGCCTCCTGAGCATGCCCAACGCCATCAATATCGACGCCTATGTCGCGCGTATTGGCCTCGCGCGCATTGGCCCCGCGCGCGTTGGCTATAGCGGATCGCTTGCGCCCACTCTGGAAACTCTGGCGGCCATTCACTTCCACCATCCCCAGACGATTCCGTTCGAGCATCTGGACCCCCTGCTGAAGCGCCCCTGCGGCCTCGATATCGAGGCGCTGGAGCGCAAAATGGTTCAGCAGCGGCGTGGTGGTCGGTGTTTCGAGCAGAATCTGCTGCTCAGTGGGGTTCTTCAAACCCTGGGCTTCCGAGTCACGGGCCTGCTCGCGCGCGTGCTGTGGAATCGGCCGGAAGAGGACGCGGGCGCCCGCACCCACATGCTGCTCAAAATTGACGGCCTCGAGGGTGGACCGCACATTGCCGATGTCGGATTCGGCGGACTCACACTGACAGGCCCTCTTCGGTTGGCCACCGACCTCGAGCAACGCACTCCGCACGAGACCTTCCGGCTGATAGACCGCGGCGGAGTCTTCGCGCTGCAGGCGCTGATACGCGACGTCTGGAAGCCACTCTACAGCTTCGACCTGCAGCCACAAGCACAGGCGGACTACGAGGTCCCGCACTGGTTTCTCGCCAATCATCCGCAGTCGCCCTTCGCGAGCCGGCTGATGGCGGCACGGGCCACTGCCGATCGCCGTTATGGCCTGCTCAACAACAAACTTTCCATTCATCACCTGCGCGGCGATACTGAGCAAGTCACTTTCACCGGCGCCGGTCAGCTACGTCAGGCCCTCGAGGACACTCTCGGCATCCAACTCCCCGACGACCCGGGACTGGACGCGCTGCTTGCGCGGGTGATCGCGTCCTAGTACTCGTAATGAACGCTGACGCCGTAGGTCCGGGGCTCGGCCCATGCGCCGGCGCGTGATTGATAACCGCTCGGTGTGACTACGCTGCCCGAGGTGGTGTACGACGTCAAACCCGGGCCAACCCCAACAGCGGGCTGGTAATACCTGCGGTTGAGGAGGTTTTGCCCCCAGACACTCACTTTCAGGCGATGGGACCAGTCGGTCTCGCCTGAATACGTCACACGGCCTGTAAGCAGGCCATACCCCGGTTGGGTGGCAAACTGGTTGCCAGGAATCGCGGGACCGGCGGCGGCCTCGGTGAACATCCTCGCACGATAAACGTAGTCCAGATGCAGCAGGACCTCGCTGCGATCCAGGTGCGCGACGGTGTAATCGCCCGCGAGCGAACCGCTGTACTTCGGCGTGTAAGGGAGCGCAAAGAGGTTGTTGACATTCTCGCCGACGAAATAAGGCGAGCGCGGCGAAACGTTCGGGGCGGCTGGATCGAGGATCGTACCGGCAGCGGCGGCGACCCGATCGATGCTCGGCCGCAGATAGACGGCGCTCGCACTCACCGTCAGATCACGCAGCGGCGCGGCGGTCACATCCAGCGACGCTCCTTTTACCGTCACCCTCTGAAAATCCAACACCTGGTCGACCAGAAGTCCGGCCGGTATCGCGTACTGCACATCCCTTCGCCGGCTGTCGAACAGTGCGGCGCCGGCATGTAACCGGTCGTGCAGGAAAGCCGACTGCAAACCGACCTCGTACGTCGTCGAGCTCTCCGGGCGGAACCCGGTGCTGCTGAAGTCACCCGCAGGAGCGGTCTCCAGAGCTCCTCCGGCCACGTAGGCGGTCGCTACCTTGGCATAGGTGCTGATGGCCTCGCTCCAGTGGTAGATGAGGCTGAATTCCGGGGTGGCACGCTTATAACTTTGATGATTGAGCGCCTCGGCGTCGCTCTCATCCGCGCCCCCTATCACGCGCGTCGCATCCTTGCTGTCCCGCGTGTAACGCCCTGCCGCAACAATCTCTACGCGACGACCGAGAAAGCCGGGACGCCAGAAGAGCCGCGCATAAGCCGCCTCCGAGCGGGTCGAGGCGGAAATCGTTGCGAGCTTCGCTGTCAGGGTGGATAAAAAAGGCTGCGAGGCCAGCAGCCTGAAATCGTCGTCGTGCCGTCCTTTTTCCCTGAAGTACGCGGCACCGAGCACGTAGCCGAGCTGTCGATCGAACAATTCGCCGCTGCAGCGCAGATCTTGCGAGAGCTGATGTTGGTTGTAGAGATCGACTGTGGCCGCCGGGAATCCGAAGAACTCGGCATAGTTCTGTTGCTCGTTCGCATCGAGCGTCCTGTAGCCGGTACGCGACTCGATCGCCAGCGCTTGCCACGGGTGCCAGCTGAGAGTGAGTCCCTGCGCTGTGTGGTTAGAGGTGCTCAACGGCAGAGCCAGTGCCCGATACGTCGAGTGCATGGGCCCGCGCGGATCGGCGAAGTACGGGATGTTGCCGAAGAGTTGCTGGCCGTTCTCGGCTGGGTTGCTGTCGTATTCGGGTGTGGAGTCAAGCCCGCTGCGCTCGAGAAAATAGTCCGCGCGCACCCCCGAGAGTCCGTCCCACCGCAATTGCAGCCGCGCCGCACGTTCCCTGGCGACGCCGAAGTCCTGCTCGTCGGCCTCCAGATTCCTGACATATCCGTCGATGCCGCTTGCCAACACAGTGACTTTGGCCGACAGCGCATGCCAGCGCGGTATATCGAGCGAGCTTAGGATGCGGTAGCTGTTGCGATTACCGAAATCAACGTCCTGGTCGAAGCGCAGCTCGCCTGCCGGGGCTTTGCTGATGAGATTGATTACACCACCGGCGGTGTTGCGACCGTACTGGGCTCCCTGGGGCCCGGCAAGCACCTCGACGCGCTCGAGATCGAGCAGATCGAAAGTGTTC
>CAVVXG010000003.1:0-53387 GCA_963752125.1 uncultured Pseudomonadota bacterium
TTTATGCTGCTCGGGGGTAAGACGTACTTCCATGAATCAAGTGTAAGGAGCACCCGTGCGGCATGTCAACGGAACGAGAATTCACGTCCCGGGGGGTGGGGGCGGGCTGGCCCAACCCTTCTTTAAACGTCATCAAAACAGAGGCTGCCCCACCCTTCGCGGTTTTCGAAGGGTGGGATGAGATGGTGCAGACAGCGATAGCTTTGATTTTTCGCCGTGGAAGAAATCTAGCGGCGGGGTATCTGGTCATATTCTTGATAGTAAAATCTCATCGATGCCAGCAGTATCTATGCCCACCCTTCGAAAACCGCGAAGGGTGGGGCAGCCTCAGTTTTTATGCCGTATACGATTAAATTTGAAAGAGTGGGCCAGCCCGCCGTACCGGGTCAAAGGGTTGGCCACCCGCGTTTACGGCGTTGGGGTTATCCCTCCTGCCTCTCTCACAATCTCCCGCACGTACTTAGAGCGGAGTGTACGCTCTCTCTTATTGTTCACAGCTTCTTTTGCCGCGAGAGCATAGTCCGCAGGCGGATTGTCACCGAAGTGATTGAGAGCGCTTTTCAGCGCCGAGTGGTTTAGTCTCGCTAGGTATTCGTGAGATTCGCACAAGGTAATAAGAAGAGTGAAGGCGTTTGATTTCTTGTACCAAAAGGAATCCACTCGAAAGCGGAAGCGATTGAAATAGGCGGAAGCTGCTTCAATCTTGTCTACGATCGGTTGTCGGTCCTGGAACGAGTCAGCTCGCGTCTCAAGCTGTCTGCGTTCGCTTTCGTTCCGGTTGTAATACCCGTCTAAATTCGTCGCCATCACATTCAGAGTGAACATTAGCGTGAACCTGTCGCGATATTTCGTACTAGTGAATATTGGCGATTCCAGAGCCAATCTGACGTAGGCCGTTAGATGTTGCTTACCTGCCCACTTCATGAAGGCGTCCGTGATGTTCGGATCATATTCGTGTCGCTCTGGGTCGATAATCTCGTCGGCCTCTGGATCACGTTTAAGCTCGCCTGCGAGTAGCTTCGCTGTAAGCATGAACTCCGAAGAGCCATATTCCGTAGACAGCTTCTCAATCGCCGACAAAGCATAGAAAGTCCTATTCAATCTCTTGAAGATTTCGATGATTTGAGCATCGTCCTGCCCAGATCCAGCTCAATGATCGCAATCTCATATTTCAGAAATGCTTCCTTCTCTGTCGGCGAGAAATCTGAATACTTCCTGTCGTCCACAGCGAATTTATCTTCAATGTATTCCTTTATCGTCGTCACTCGCTGTTGGCCATCGACTAGCGCGGAAGTAGTCTGCATGGTGGTGACGTTGAATGTTTCCGCGAGTAATAAAGATTTCAGGGAACGGATACCCAAGCAAAATTGTTTTGATGAAATCAACTTTGTGTCCAAGTCGCCAGACGAGTTTTCGTTGGAAATACGGCGCCAGAATTAATTTTCGGTCTTTAACATCATTGACCACATCGACTAGGTATCGAGAACGAACGTTGTAACGAATCATAGCTGCGCCTTGTACTTCTGAACGATCGCAGAGTTCTCTTCATTTCAAAGAAGCCTTCCGAAAGGAACACACCTGCGTTGATATTACTGAACAAATCTGCATGCTTGTTGCTGAGCTTATTAAAGAAGCTAATCCAGTCCGTCTTTAGAGCACCCTCTGGCATTAAATCAGGACGAAACCAACCGGAGGATAGATAATTACGAAAGTCTTGGACGACGCTAATGCCGCCAACGCGCCGAAACTTAGTTTCGTCCGCATATCGATTAGTCAGCCAATAAATCTGCTGGCTGTAATCTTTGAATAGGGAGGAACTGATAATTGCGACATCAAGATCAGATTGTCCAGGTGTAAAATCACGTTTCGAGTAGTAGCTGTAACCGGTCTGAGCCGATCCAACAACCCTGATTGCAGAAAAGGGGAGCTTGAACTTTTCGCAAATATCGTTGAGGATTTGGAATCCCCGATCCTCATTTTGTTTGAAAACCTCTGCGAGGTCGTACAAAAACAGTCGTCGTGCAATAAAGCGATGAGGGCTCGACGCGTCGACCATCGCTTTGATTTTGCCGTCGAGATTTGTCTTGCCTTCCGTCGTCACGCTTCCTTGCGGCTCCCATCTAAGAATATCTCATTACCCTTGATCCCCGCCGTGAACCTACCGATGCAATGAGAATCCCGCCGGCAAAGCTGCCTCAAGATTGATTGGTTCTCCGGTGATGGGGTGGTGGAATTTTAGAAAGCGGGCGTGCAGGAAATATCCTCCGTCGCCGGGGAGGCCGGGGAGATTTTCTAGAGGCTGGCCGGATAAGCCGTACAGAGGATCGCCTACCAGGGGATGGCCGATGGATGCCAGATGGATTCTGATTTGATGAGGGCGGCCGGAATTTAGGCTTACCTCAAATGTTGTGGTGCTTGAGCCGGCTGCGACGTGAGATCACCTTCGCCAATGACTTTGCCGGCTTGCCACTCGGGCTGGCGGCCCACACCGAGCCGATGCGCGGGTGCGGTACAAGGCCGATGGGTGTGAGGATTTCGTAGGCGTCTTGCTGGGCAATGTTTTGAGCCAGCGCCCAATAGATTTTTTGAATTCTGGGTGTGTTCCAGTCTGCGCCTAGTTTAGCGGCGGCCTGCGCTGTTTTGGCGAAGAGGACGATGCCGGTAGTGGCTCGGCCTAAGCCGGTGGACAGGGTTGGCGTTGGGGGTTTGCTTTTGCACCAGGCGCAGGAGAGTGTTTTCCATGAAGCCGGCGCCAGGGAGGGTTGGTAGTCCGCCGGGTTTGTTGACGGCCAACAGATGCGGATCATCAAACAGTACTTCGAAGTGCTGGGGAGTGTCGGGTTCGATCCAGGGTGGACGGTTCCAGACTAGGGTTTGGCCTGCGATGAGCGATTCCCTTCCCGTCGCGGTGATGCCGTTGAGGGTGACTTCGCCGTTGTTCAGGTTTTGTTGCCAGGCTTGTGGGGTGGAATGTGGATAAAGGCGTGCCAGGTGCGAGAGCAGGGTTCGTCCATGATCTTTGCCGGGGATGATTGTGGTGTAGGAATGGCCCCGGTTTAGCATGTGGTTTGAGTGTAAGCATCGCCGCCCACCCTTGCAAAAAGCACAAGGCTGGGGACACCCCTCCGGGGGAATGCTGCAATGCAAAGATGGGCACCGCCCAACGAAATAGGCTCAGATGAGGTCAATGTGAAAAGAAAACGCCTGACACAGATCGTGCTGGTGATCGTGGGGCTAGTTAATCTGTCCCTGATTTACTTTCTTTATATGGATCTGCGGCACTCCAGTTGGCTTTTGGAGCGGCACAACGAGACAGAGCCGATGTTTCTGAGTTTTTTTATTCCGGCCGGGGTCTTTCTACTCATAGCCGCGAGGAGGCCGTCTGAGCATCGCTCGATGATTGCCCTGGCAGCCTGGTGGAACATTTCGCATGGCACGGTGATGGCGATTCAAACCGTGGAAGCGTGGATTCACGGCGTCCACCGGGACTTCACGGATGTGATCCTATTCCTTGTGATCGGAGTCGTTCTGTTATTGCTTCTGCCAGCAAAACGAGAGGCAGTCGCGCCAAGCAGTTGCGTGATCGAGCGCAGAGATTCTACACGTCTTCTTTTCATGATTTTCCCCGACGTGAAAACTGCAATAATTTCCGAGTAGCGCGCCACTCGCCCGGAATCGTTGAAAATATTTATTGGAAGACCGGGCACAGGTAAAATTCGGAATGATGAAAAAGCTCCGATTCCTGGTATCTCTTCACACCCGCGAGAACGATTTTCAATTGGCACAAGCCCAGACCGCGGAGACGACTGCGCAGAAACTGGATTGCGACGTGGAGATAGTATTCGCCGATAACGACGCGGTGAATCAGAGCACTCAGCTCTTAAAGGCAATCCAAAGCCCGGTTGAGTCCCGGCCCGACGCGATTATTGTGGAACCGTTTGGAGGCACGGCGCTTCCACAGGTCGCCCGCGCCGCCAGTGTTGCGGGAATGCAACAGTACCGCGGCCTCTGGTCGTTCGGCCCTGAACAACAGGGGCAGGATGGCGTCACATACAACTTGCAATTCGAGGGTTACCAAGATGCGCTCCACGCGTGGCGCTATCCGGACCTCACGCGCCATGTCACGTTTCTCGCCGATGCGCTGGATCTCACGATCGAACAGGAGATGCGCTCTGAAGCCCAATACCTGCAAAGGCACGGCGCTGCGCGGTCGCGATTAAAGACAATCGTCGAAGGGCCCGACCCTGTGCTCGATCGCATCATCCGGTCGGTGCGCGAATCGCGCGGCGCCATCAGCGGAAAACTGCGGGCGGAGTTTCCCATTCTGGAGCGGCCTGAGATCGCCGACGATGTGGTTCGCGCGATACGCGAGGAGTTTCCCTGGGGTGCAGCGAATGAAGCATCGCGAGAGTAAACAATAGTCGCCGCGGCGACGAATGGAGCCTGGAAATCCCTAGTCAAGCCAAGCGAAATTGTTGAGGTGTAAAGCGTCGGGGACAGGGGTAGTGTAGGAGCCATGGCGGAAAGCCTGGACGCATGGTTCAAACGCGAGATCCTCGCTCACGAGGCGGCGCTCTTGCGTTACCTCATGCGGGTGTGGCCGAGAAAGCACGAAATCGATGACCTGCGCCAGGAAACGTACGCTCGCGTCTACCAGGCCGCGCGCGGCATGCGGCCCACCTCCGCGCGCTCATTTCTCTTTACGACGGCCCATCACCTGATCACCGATCGTGTGCGCCGTGAGCGCATCGTCTCCATCGAGGCGGTTGGGGATTTGGAGGCATTGGACGTCTCAGTAGATGAGATCACCACGGAACAGCGGGTGAGCGCACGGCAGGAGCTCAAGCGACTGGCACAAGCGCTGGACCGGCTGCCGCCTCGGTGTCGCACCGTGATTTGGCTACGGCGCGTCGAGGGGCTATCGCAAAAGGAGGTGGCGCAGCGGTTGGGAGTGAGTGTGAAGGCGATCGAGCAGCAAGTGTCAAAGGGTGGCCGCCTTCTGGCGCAGTACATGCTGGCCGGAGAGCTCCCGCACAGCAACATGGGACAGCTATCGAGGAGCAGCGAGGAAGAATGTGAGCACGGAAAGCCTTAGGGGCATCGACCAGGTGGCCGGTGACTGGCTCGCCCGGCGCGACGCAGGTCAGTGGACCGAAGACGATCAGGCGCGCTTGGATCAGTGGTTGGAGGAGTCGCCCCTGAACCGGGTGGCCTACCTGAGGCTCGAGCATGTCTGGGAGCGCTCCCAGCGTCTGCGCGCCCTGGGGACAGGTTCGCGGAGTCATGATCCGCCTCCGCCCGGCGCGTGGCTGTTCTCGCCCTTCTTTAACCAACATCCAGGCCAGGATCCAGCCTCGAGGGACACGGTCGAATCTGAAGCGACGCCGCGTCGGTACGGAGCGCGTCGGTGGGTCAGCGTGGCGCTGGCTGCAGGAGTCGTGCTGGCGACTGTGCTGGGGGTTACCTGGAGCCTGTGGTCGCAAGGTACGGCCTACCGCACGCCGATTGGCGGTATCGCCTCCGTTCCCCTGGCCGATGGCTCGAAAGTCACGCTCAATACCAACAGCCAGATTCGAGTCGCCGTGACCGAGCAGGAGCGGCGGGTCGAGCTGGAACAGGGCGAGGCTTACTTCGAGGTGGCCCGCGACCCCAAGCGGCCTTTTGTGGTCCGCGCGGGCGACAAGCGCATCATCGCTGTGGGCACCAGCTTCTCGGTGCGTCGCAACGGCGACGATGTCGATGTGACGGTCACCGAGGGCAGAGTCCGTCTCGAGGGCGCGCCGACGATGCGGATTCAACAGGGGCGCAGGCCCACAGAGCCCGCGCCAGAGGTGCTCTCGGCAGGCACCGTGGCCCGGGCCAGCGACTCCGGTGTCCTCCTGGAGAGCCGCCCCCTTACCGAAGCCGAGGAAAGCCTAAGCTGGCGCGAAGGCGTGTTGGTTCTACACGACATGACACTTGCGGATGCCGCCACCGAGTTCAATCGATATAACATCCGGAAGATCGTGATCGAGGACCCCCGCGCGGCCGCTTTCCACGTGGCCGGCAGCTTCCGTGCCGACAACGTCGATGCCTTCCTGAGGCTTCTCGAGCGCGGCTACCCGGTACGAGTTGAAAAGCAGGACAACCGGTTTCTTCTCAGCAGTCGCTGAAGCAGGCCCACGTCAAACGCTGTAGTTCTGTTTTCGGGCGCGCAGCTCGCCGCCGCGGCCTCCTCGCTGCCGCGCTCTCGACCTCGGGTTTTCTCCACGGCAATCGTCTCACTGCTTAGCAGACGACGAGATAACTAGACACGTAAGCCGGGGAGGGACGATGCTCAAGACTGTGATGATTCGATCTGCGGTGATTGCGGCGGCTTGTGCGCTCTCACTCTCGGCCTACGCCATGGCTGACAGCGCCAAGCACCCTATCGACATCCCTTCGGGGGACCTTGGGGCGGCGCTCGATCTGCTGGCGCGGCAGACCCGAGTCGACATCGTCTACCGTCCTGAGCAGGCGCGAGGCTTGCGGACGCGAGGCGTCAAGGGCGAGCTGTCCACTACCGACGCCGCCGCGCGTCTCCTCGAAGGCACGCCACTCATCCTGAGTACGGATGCGAGCGGCGCGATCATGGTTGCCGCGCCCCTGCATCGGGACGAGCGGACCACGAGCGCGAATCAAACCAGTCCGCCCCCGAAGGCCCAGGGGTCCTTCTGGGACCGGTTTCACCTGGCTCAGGCAACTCAAACAATTCCTGCGGGAGCTGAGTCTGTAGCCAGTGGCGCGGATGACCGCAAGAGCGAGTCCGTCGAGGAAGTCATTGTCACGGGTACACGCACCAGCGGCATGGCGGTCATGGACAGCCCGGCGCCGGTGCAGCTCTCTGAGCGCCGAGGCCCTGAAGGCGGCCTCGGGCAGCGCCGATTTGATGTCGGCGCTCGCGCAGATCGTCCCTTCTCTCACCATGCAGGCGTTCGGGTACGACATGGCGGAGCAAACGCTGCTTGCCAAGCTACGCGGTTTGAGCCCCAACCACGTGCTCGTGTTGATCGAACGGCAAGCGCCGCCATACGACCGCCAATCTCGCGATCGACAGCGGCTCGCCCTACCAGGGCGGGGCCGGTGTCGACTTGAACTTCATCCCTCTTGATGCGATCGACCACATCGAAGTATTGACCGACGGTGCGGCGGCCCAATACGGCACGGATGCCATCGCGGGCGTCATCAACATCATCCGAAAAAGAGCGCGCACGGCGGTTCCGTCAACGGGACAGCGGGCGAGTACGGCACTTCGCAGGGCAAGACCTACGATGTCAGCCTCAACGCCGGGTTCGAGCCGGCCAGCGGCGCCTACTTCAACGTGACGGGCGAGGTGCGCAGGCACGGCCACAGCAATGTGGGCGGCCAGGATGAACGCGTCTGGTCAACCCGGCCAACCTCGACGACCTACCCAATTCGAACATGGTGAACGCGCCCGGCTATCCGAACCTCAATCTGGGGCCTGGGAGACGGCCAGACGCTGAAACGCAGCTGCTGCTGGTCAACTCCGGAGTCGAACTTCGCGAATGGCACCCAGGTGTACTTCTCCGGCTCCTATGGGCACAAGACCGCCCAGGCCTATCCAGAACTACCGCCTGCCGGCCAAAGCCAACTACATCGATCCCGTCAGCGGCCTGACGGTCTATCCCTATCCGTTCGGCTTCAGTCCGCTGGAGGCGAGCGCCGAGGATGATTTCCAAACCAACCTCGGCATCAAAGGAGTCGCCGGCGCCTGGAACTGGGACCTCGCCACCGGTTACGGCTCCGACCGGGCGTCCCTCTCCACCCTCCATACTTACAACACCGGGTATTCCAGCCAGTTCAACGTGCCCTCCCCGACCGATATCTACGACGGCCGCCTGCGCGCGACCCAGTGGACGACGACCGCGGATTTCAACCGCGACATCGATCTGGGCTGGGCGGGCCCGCTCAACTTCGCTTTCGGCGCCGAGTATCGCCACGAGACCTACGCGATCGATGCGGGGGCGCCCATTTCATACCTGGCGGGCGGCGCTGCCGGGTATCCCGGCTTCACACCGAGCGACGCCGGCTCTCACGGTCGCAATAACGAGGGGGTGTATATCGACCTTGCGGCCAAACCGATCGAGCGGCTGCGGCTCGATGCGGCGGTGCGCTATGAGCACTACAGCGACTTCGGTCACGCCACGGTGGGCAAGCTGACCGGCCGCTACGATTTCACACCGGAGTTCGCCTTACGCGGCACGATCAGCAACGGATTCCGCGCGCCAACACTGGCGGAGGAGTACTACACCTCCACGGTCGTCAACACCACGACGGCCTTCGTGCAGCTGGCGCCTAACTCTCCGGGCGGCCGGCTTCTGGGCCTCGGCGACGGCCTGCAGTCGGAGCACTCGGTGAACCTGAGCCTCGGCATGGTCTGGCGTCCGACCCCGCGCATCAATGCAACCCTCGATGTCTATCAGATCACCGTCACCAACCGCATCGTCGGCAGCGGCCAGATCATCGGGTCCGCCGGCGGAACCATTTACTCGCCCATTGTGAACGATGCGATCATCGCGAGCGGCAACCCGATTGACCCCAGCGTCGTCGCGAACGGCACTACGGGCATCAATATATTCGCCAACGGCATCGATACCCGCACCCGCGGCGCCGACCTGGTGTTCAGCTTCCCGACCGAATACTCCTTCGGCAAAATCGACCTGGTCGGTAGGCGCCACCTACAACAATACGGTCGTCACCAAATATGCGACGACTCCCGCGTCGCTGGCGGGCGGCAACCCGCCGATCGATGAGCTTTACGATCCGGCCGCGTACTCGGACCTGACGACCGCGACGCCGAAATACGTAGTGAATCTCGGGTCGCTTGCTCACCATGGGTAAGCTTCTCAGCCAACCTCGTCGAGAAGATCTACGGACCGACCTCCGACTACGAGTCCGACGATGGCGACAACGGCGCGGGCGGTCCTTTTCCCGCATGCGCTCCCGGCGGTGGCCTGTTCATCTGCCCGGGCGGCCTGGAGTATTACCGCAACAGCATGCCGGTCACCGCGATCACCAATCTCGACCTGTCCTATCAACTCTCGGATCACATCCGGCTCGGCATCGGCGCGATCAATCTGTTCAACAAGTTTCCGCCCCATCTGAACTCGACGATCCTGGCCCACGAGAGCAGCTTTTACTACGGTGACAGCAACAGTGTGATTCAGTACCCGATCTTCTCGCCCTACGGCATCAACGGCGGGTTCTACTACCTCAAGATCGGTGCCACGTTCTAACTTGAGATTCATAACAACGATTGAGGAGAACCAAGCGATGATTCAACGGAGCTTCCTTGCCGCGGTGCTGGCGGCGACACTCTCGGCCGCGTCGCTGGCGCCCGCAAGCGTCGCGGCCGCAGACGCCCCGAAAGGTGCGCTGCAGATCGACAAGCGCTCACTGCATCTGGGGGAAATTACCGCCTTCGTGGAGCTGGTGGGAGTTGGGACCAAGAAGCTGGCCTTCAGCGATGTTCTGCCCACCCAGGAGCTGAATGAGATCCTGCCGGAGGCGACGCGGATTGCACAGGAGAGCCAGGTGTTGCTGTACCGCGAGCCGCTGCTGATCGTCACCGATCTCTTCCCCAAGGATGTGGCCAAGGGGAAGGAGGTGTTACTGATCTACAAAGGCGGCACGCTCGAGGAGTATCAGGCGTTGAAGCGCGACAAGGAGGCGCTGGTGAAGGCGGGCAAGTATAGCGGCAAGGCGCGTGAGGACATCGCCAGACGGCTGGGCAAGCTGTTGAGCTACCCTGACTCCGGGATCGATATGCTGTTGAAGAAGAACCAGGAGCGCGAGTAAGGCGGGGCGGCATTGCTCGGCGGTCGCGATGCGGGCACCGCGCCTGTATCGCGACGCCAAGCGAAGCTACCACCGTCCGAGCTTGCACAGCCCCTGGCTGCCATGCTTTTTGGTAGCGACCCCCTGAAGGCCCTCCAGATGCGGCACCTATAGCTTATGGAGGTGTGAGCCATTGGAAGATCTCGACGGGATATCCCGCTGGATCTTCCATTTCAAACGCACGGATGGGGACGGCCGGGTGGTCGTAGAGGGGCTTGACGATCCGCGCTTGCGGATTGTGTTGCAGCTTGCCGTACCACGCGGCGACGTCGTTCGTCACAATGCTCACCATGACGGCAGCGCGCCTCTGCGGCGGCGAGGAGTTGGTGTGCTCCATTTTGACCAGGCCGATGCTTGCGCCCGGCGCGGTATGGTAGAGGCTCACCCATTCTTTGTCGTAGTAGGGGGTCAGGCCCAACACCTGCTGGTAGAACTGGCGCGGCGGCGCCAGGTCCTCGTAGTACAGGAAGGTGACTTGATCGGTGATCGGGCCGGATGAGGACTGAGGTGCAGCGGGAGCTCGATCGGTTTGCCCGGTATCCATGGCGGGCATGTTAGCAGGACAGGCGGCTGAAGCTTCACCCGCAGTCTTCAGGTCTAAATAGGTCGCCGTAGCGAACGATGCAAATCCCGGGATGTCGCCCGCCCGGATGCTATCGGCTACGTGAGGCATTTCCACGAACATGGAGTATGGTTGTCCGGGATGCAGCAGGCCGGCGGGAATTTGCGCTTCACGCACATCGTGGTGCATGTACGGACCGTCGAACGGCAAGCCGGTATGGTAGATGCGCTGGCCGTGGCAGTCCTGCAGCACCACGAAAATCATGTCATCGACAATGTGGTGCGGGTCGGAGCGGCCGTTGGAGAAGGCGGTCCAGCGCAAGGTCACAGGCTCGGTCGCGACAATTCGATCGGGTGCGATGCGCTGTCCGCCCTGTTCGACGCAGATGTGAATCGGCGCGGGCAGGTCGGTCGTGCCGCCCGGTCCGGAGAGTTGCAGGGCCGCTCCCGTCACATTCACCCCGGAGCCGCCGTGCAGCGAGACCTGATAGGGGCCGTTCGGGTAAGCGGCATCCAACTCCGCGAGGGTCTTGAAGTGCCCGCCCTCGACATACATCGTGGCGTCATGTGGCCCGTAGGGTTTGGCGCCGGTGGCGCCGGGCGTGGCGAGATCGCCGTTCACCGCAACGCCTGCCGCGGGAAATATTTCGGAGAAGAAATGATAGTTGAGGAGCTTCAGGACGCCGTCAACGCTTTGTGAGTAGTTGGATGATTTGACGATGACGAAGAAGCGCACCTGGGCGCCCGTGGCCGCGGCGGCGGCCGGCGCCGGTTTGCGGTCGCTCTGGCCATTGTCCATGCGATACGGTACGGCGGGGCACTGTTGGTCAGAGCCGGCGCCACCGGAGTGAAAATCCAGGAATGTCGTGGAGGGATAGGTCGCAAGCGCCGGCACGTCCCCAAGCTTACTGGTCACCAGCGGCGCATGCTCCACGGACACCTGGTAGGTCATGCCGGCGTGCAGAGTGTTCGCCGGGATGCTGTAGGACTCGGTGCGATACGTCAGCACGGGATCCGCGGCAAACGGCGCGGGCGAGCGTGCAATGGCGTGGCCGTTGCAGTCGCCGACATGGACGAAGATCAGGTCATCGAGAATCCCGTTGGGATCCGCGTGGCCCTTGCGAAAGGGGCTCCAGACGATTGCGAGGTCCTTCGCCGGGTCCACAGCATCGGCAGCGACCGCCTTACCCTCCTGCATGAGCGTGAGGTGCACGGGGTCGGCCAGCGCCTTTGGCGTGGCGCGCACGACAATCTTTCCGTCCACCGTCCGGGCCTGCGGCGCTTCGAAGTGGATCCGGTAGGTGCCGTCCGGGATCTGTTTGTCGAGGGCGGCAAGCGAGGTAAAGTCGGTGCTGCCGTTGATGCCCAGCAGCCCCTCCATCGCCTGGAAGTCCTGCGTCCGTCCGTGAGGATCGGTCAGCCGCCCGCTGGCACCGTGTAGTTCCGGGGGTAGGAAGATTTCGGCAAAAAAATGATAGTTGAGCCGCGTCAGGCTGCCATCGGCGGCCTGACGGTAGTTCACGGTCTTGCCCAGCACGGCAACACGGGGCTGCACTTGTTGTGCAGCCCCTGTTGTAGCACCGCAGCAAGCCAGGGCAGCCAGCAGCGCCGCGAGACCGACCCGCCCGCCGCGCACTGGTGGTTCGCGCATTTGTGTCTTCATGCCATCAGAACCGCGCAGTGACCTGCAGTCCAAACACCCGCTCGAGCGGCAGCACGCCCGCTCCGTCGACGAAGCCGAAATCGAACACGGCATCGTAGTCGCCGCGCTTCACGAAGGCGTTGTTGACGTAGCCGACGATCCGGTAGCGGCCGCTGTCCACACCGACGCGAAAGTTGGTGACATTGCGTGCGGGGAGCTTGAACGGGAAGGCCAGGCCTTCGAGGTTGGCGGCGGTCACTCCGTTGACGTTCGTGTAGCTCGATGTTGCATAGTTCCATTCGCCACGGACGAACGCCTCCCAACCCGCGCCGAGCGCGAAGTCATACTGCGCATCCGAGCTGAACGTCCAACGCGGCGCCTTGGGCAAGGGTTGGCCGCTTAAGTCCACGGTACCGTAGTCGGTCACAGCGCCGGGGAACGAGTCGAAGTGCGCATCGGTGTAGCCGAGGTTGAAGCCCACATCGAGAGCCTGAAGGGGCTTGGCCTGCAACTGGAACTCGAGGCCGCGGCTGGAGGCGTTGGCATTGTTGGAAATGCCCGAGTAGGAGTGCACCGTGCCGCCTTCGTTGACGTACACGGAGGTCTGCACCTGTACGTCGCTCCATTTGATGAAGAAGGCGGCCACGCTCATCTGCAGGCGGTTGTCGAACAGCTTGGCCTTGGTGCCCAGCTCATAGTTCCAGAGCTTCTCGGCGCCGTAGTCCACCGGCAGGACGGAGCCGGTATTCAGCTGAAAGCCACCGGCCTTCCAGCCCTTGGAGGCTGTCGCGTACGAAGTCAGATCGTCGTTCCACGCATACGAGGCAGTGAAGCGCGGCGAGAAATCGTGGTAACTTCGCTCGCCGCCGTTGTTCACGATGGGATCGCCGAAGTCATCGTAGTCGTAGTAGTGCTCGCGCAGGTCGTTGTGCGAGTAGCGTCCGCCGACTGTAAGCGTCAGTGGCGGGAGAATCTTGTAGCTCGCCTCGGCAAACAACGCATAGGTCTTGATGTGCGAGGTGGGATTGCTGTTCTCGATAATGAATCCCGGCGGCACGCCATAGCCGTTCTGCGCGCCGAAGGCGATGTCCTCATGCTTGTAGTCGTTGTCGTGCGCGAATACGCTGCCGGCGATCCAGCTCAGGGGGCCCGTGCCTTCCGATTGCACGCGCACCTCCTCGCTGAGCGAGGTCTGCGTCCGGTCGTCGTAGCCTTCCCGCAGGAAATCGAAGCTGGAGAAATCCAGCTCGCCGGCACGGTGGAACCGCAGGCTCGTGTAGCCCAGGATGTTGGTGACCGAGAAATCATCCGTCCGATAGTTGACGCGGGAGTTCAGGATCCAATAGTCGGTCTTCACCACCAGGGGATTGTCGTGGTTGTAATCGGTCCGATTCTGCGGGAACCACGGGGCATCGGAGGGGCATACGACCGGAGGTCCGCACAGCCCCTGCACGAAGGAGCTCACCACACCGGTGTTCACGAGCCCGTAGTCGTTCTCGTGCTCGCGGGCATAGGAGGCGGAGACGTCGATCGTGAGTTGGTCAGTGGGCAGGGCCCGGACCGATAGGCGCCCGAATTCGCTGTTGTAGCCGTTGTCGCCGCCGACCGGATTCACGTTCTTCAGCGCGCCGTCGCTGTTCTGCACTTCGCCAGCGAAGCGCACCAGCAACTTCCCGGGGATGATCGGCGCGTTGATCATGCCCTTGAAATCGATGGTATCGAAGCTCGAATAGTCGAGCGTGGCCTCGGACTCGAACCGGTCGACAGGCTTGCGCGTGGCGATACTGATGACGCCGGCTTCGGCGTTGCGGCCGAAGAAGGTGCTCTGCGGTCCTTTGAGAACTTCAATGCGGTCGGTATCCACCAGATACGGGTTCACCGTCGCATTGTTGATGTTGAGGTCGTCGAGATAGACGCCGAAGGAGTTCGCGGTACCGCCGATATCGCTGATGCCGCGAATGGCCAGCGACAGGCCCGAGTTGGATACCAGGCCGGCGCGATCCGGCGAGCCGGTGATGTATACGTTCGGGGACTTCGCGAAGTACGACTCGACATCGGTGATGTGGTTGGACTCCAGGTCCTTCGCGGAGAAGGCTGTGATGCTGATCGGTACTTTCAGGACCGATTCCTCGCGCCGTGCGGCGGTGACAATCACTTCTTCGAGGTCGACTGCTTGCGCCGGCTCCGCGCCCGCAGCACTGTCGGTGGCTGCGGCGCCGGTCTCAGCCTGCGCGAGACGGAAGCGATCCCAGAGTGCCTTCTTACCCTCACCCTGAGTCCCCGCCGGGTCGGCAATTCCCGCTGAGCCCACGGCGCCCTGACCTTCCTGCTGGCTGCCCGTGAAGGTTGCTTTCTGATCAGCCGGGGTTGCAAGCGTGGTGGGATGCTTGGGGTAGACCGTGATGGTCCGATCGTCGAGGTAGCGATACGCTAGCCCCGTACCGGTCAGCAGTTGGGTGAGCGCCTCCCCCGTGGTGAGTTGACCCGTGGCGCCCCGCGTCCGGAGGTGGTCTACGCTCTCCGACAGATAGACGACCTGGAAGTCGCGATCGCTCGCTAGGGCCTGCAGAGCGGACTCGAGCTCCTGGGCAGGGATGTTGGTGGGCATTTTCATTGCCGCAGCAGCGTGCTGGGCAACGGACAAACTGCTCAAAACGAGGCTGGAAACAGCGATTGCGACGCTGAGGCGCATGAAGACTCCCCCTAGTTGCAGGAATCCGTGTTGCGAGGACGCTACGGACTCGGAGTTGGTGTTCATGGCCTAAGAGCGTTTTGAGAGCGGCAATGGCAACCCAGGGCGTAAGATAATTTTAGGGCGGGTTGCCTCCCCCTGCGGCGAGCCGGGTAAGTGCAGGTATGGACTAACTGACCTCACCGGCGCGCGATGCGGATTTCAGCAGGGCCCTCCTGCACATCGACACCGGACAGCGAGCGCAGGAAGCGCAGCAGAGAGTCAGGGTCAGTGGAGGAGAACACGCCCGTGATCTGCGTGTTGGCAAGACTTGGGTCCGTGATGACGAGCTGGCGGGTGTTGTAGCGGTTGAACTCCACAGCGACCTCGCTCAAGGGGGTACGCTGCAGGATGATCTTATGCTGGGTCCACGCGGTCGCGGCTGCGGAGTCGGCGCTATGGGGTTGCGCCGGCGCGTGCTCAGGGGCGACCGTCAGTTGTTCGCCGGCAACGAGGAAGACTCCCCCTCGTTCTGCGCCCGAAGTCAGAGTTGATGTGTCCACCGCGGGTTGCGAGGACACAGAGTCGGCTGACTGCTGTTGCACCGACGGTACCGCACCCGTGCCTGCTTGCTTCGCATCGGCACTTTCAGATGCAGGCGGCCGGCGAGCCGGTGAGTGGTGAACGTCCTCACTTGGCGCGGTGTCGCTGGTTGTGACACGAGCGTCAGTGCTCCGCGTCGAGCCGGGACCTTTCCCAGGTGCGGACGAAAAGACGGCGACACGGCCTTCGATGACAGTGACGGTCGTTCCGCTTTCGCGACGATAGACGTCAAATTGAGTACCCACAGCTCGAACGCTCGTGGAGTCGCTGTGGACAATAAAAGGACGCGCGGCGTCCTTGGCAACCTGGAAGAAGGCCTGCCCTTCCAACATCTCGACGCTCCGCTCATGTTCGGCGTAGCGCACGCGCACACGCGAGCGCGAGTTGAGCTCCATGATCGAGCCGTCTTCGAGACGAACCGAGCGCTGCTCCCCGGTGCCTGTCGAGTAAGTGCCGCGCTGGCTGTAGAACCAGCCGCCCGTGACAACAGCAACGAGCGTCGACGCCGCGATCGCGATCGCCGGCCAACGGGATGCTTTCCGGGAAGATGCGGTGGCGGTCGAGAACGCATCCTTCGGCGGCCTGGTGTTGGAGTTGCCTTCCACAGGCGGCGCCATGGGCGCATCGGGAGCCGCGCGCGGCACCAGAGGCACTACGTTATCGTGCGCCAGCACGCGCGCGATCAGCTCATGGGCGCCACCGGTACGGCCCTTCGCCAGCAAGGAGGCGTCCTCCCAGAGTGCCGCGACCTTCAGATAGGCCTGTATGTGCTCCGGAGATCGGCGTAACCATGCGTCGAATCGCTCCCGCGCCGCCGCGTCCACGGTGCCTTCGCTGAACTCGATGAACCAGTCCGTAGCCGCTTCGAGGATCTGAGGGCTGAGCTTGGGTGTTGAGCGTGTCATGAGCCTCCCTGCTCCGCCGCCTCGAGGCGTTGCTGGCAGAAGATCAGTGCTTTCGACAGATAGCGCTTCACCATGGCGTACGAAATGCCGAACCGTGTGGCGATCTCGTGAAGCGGCACTCCGTCGCAGCGATGTAGCAGAAGCGTTGCATACGCCTTGGGCGAGTGTTGCAGCAGCTCATTCCCGAGCGCTTCAAAACGCTGCTCGAGCTCGATCTGCATGGCGGGGTCTGTATTGGAAAGGCTCTGCAGGTCCGAGAGCACGTCCATCACCTCGGCGGACTCGGGCGTCTCCGCCCGCCGCAAGCCATGCTGGTGCAGTACGTGACTGGCGACGGTGAAGAGGTACGCCTGCGGATTCCGGATCGTGTCCACGTGCTCGATGCGAAGGAGGCGCAGGTAGACCTCCTGGCTCAGATCGGACACATCGGCGGCGGCGTTGCGCAGCCGGGCAGCCAGGTAACGGCGCAGCTGCCTGCCGTGCGTCCGCTCCAGGCTGGTCAAAAAGGCGTGTTTCGTATCACTCGTCAAATCGGGCTCGGGCGTGGGCCATCGTCAGTGCGTAAGAGCGATTTACCCGGGGTAATGGCAACCTGGCCACCGGCATTTTTCACGCCGGCTTGCTCCCTTCGGTAAAGCTCCATCCAGAACAATGGGTTAGGGAGCCGCCGATGCCCTCACAGGGCAGCGAACGACGACCTTCGACTCGTCCCGAGCCTTTTTGATCTGCGCATCCTGCTCCGATTGCGGTAACGAGCAGATGCGAGTGATCTCCGCTGTGCCTCAGTTGAGCAGGCACCGACTAGAAGCACACCGAACGCGAGCGGCAGGGTCTTGAGGGGTGCCATTGTGGTGCATTCTACAGCACGGCCGGGTGGCTATCGCCGGTTGGCAGGAGGAGCGCACAGCGGCATGACCAGGTTAGTCGCTCGGCGGATCTGGCACGCGGAAGACTTGAATAGCAGGAAGATCTTTGATGACACAGAGCCCCGGATTGAGCTGACGAATCTGCGCGATTTCCGGATGGCAGTCCAACACGAAGGCCATCATCTCGGTGGCCTCCCGGGTGGTGTAAAAATCGACCATGCGAGTGTTGAAGTGCTTGGCGCGGATTGCAGGGATGCTGATTGCGTCGATCCCTTCAGTCATCAACACACCGTTCATCATAAAGCGCGAGCTGCGCTTATTCCCGTCGAAAAAGAACTGCCGCAGAGAGCCAAACAGAAAGAATGCCACCGCCTTCTCGAAGGGATTCGAGACCTCCTCCTGTAGTGCGCGCCCCCCCTTGGCGAAGACTTCGTTGAGTCGCACAGCGCCTCGATCGGTAGGCGGCGGGGTAAATCGGCCGCGTTCGCCCAATAAGACATCGGGCGTGTATGCGGTTTCGGCTCCCTCGCCGCGAAAATGCCCCCACTCGAGCGCTTCGTGGCGTGCAACGCGGGCATTGAGCGCGCAAAAGGTGTCCTTGTCGAGTCTGAATTGCCGCCGCTTCACGAGCTCCAAAAGGTATCTCGAGCTCTCCGCGAGATTCAGAATCTGCTCTTGGTCCGATAGTTTCCGGCCTCCCACAGTCACCCCTTCGAGAAGCGTTTTCACCTCGGGGAATGTGAATGGGTTGCCCTCCAGGACGCCCGCGTCCCAGACGTACTCCGGGAGCATCCGGGAAAAGCGGAAGGCTACGCGCTCCAAGGAGGCACGGGGAAGCTCCCGAGGAACGGAGTCTCGGTCCCATCGAAAGCCTAAGGAGTCAAAGAGGGTCATGGCGCCATTGTATCGGGCGCGGCGTTTGCGGGCTTCAAAAGAGGGAGTGTCGGGTACGAACAGCGGGAGGCCGGCCTTCTTACCGAAATGCATACCCCCGCGCCTCAAAGCAGGCGCTACGCGCGCGCTCGAACTCGGCTTGCTCTGGTCGCCCGGCGGCGGCTCCCACTTTTGTGATCGGGTCATAGCCGCTCTGTGTGACGCCGTAGTGGTAACAGTCGTACTGGTCACGGGCCTGTTGATCGAGGCTCTGGCCGTTTCGCGGATAGGGCGTTATGTGGGCCCCGCCGGCAGCGCCAGAAGATGCCGCCGCGCTTGAAGACGGCACTGTTGCAGCGGCCGTTGCGGGGGCGGCGGTCAGGGACACTGCGGTTGGGCGCGGCGCGGCCAACGAGGCTCCTGCCAATGCAGGAGCTGCCAGGGCTGCGGGAGATTGGGCTACCGGTGGCGTTGCCGTTCCAGCTGAGGGCGCGAACGATGTTGGGGACGTGCCGCCCGATGCGTTGGTGGCGAGTACCGTGCCACCAGACGCGCTCAGGCCGAGCGTAGTACCGGTCGTGCTTCCACCGGTTGCGCTGCCGGCGGGCACGGCTGTGTCGGTTGTTGCCGTTCGGCCTAACGGCAACGGTGGTCCTATCATTACACCGGGTACCGCGGCCGGTATGCCTGTTACGCTCGACGTTCCGTCGGCCACCGATGCGGTCCTTATAACAGGGGCCGCGACGTTTGCACTGGCAGCGGGACTCTCGAGTGATGGGGAACCTTGCGCGGACGTCGCGCCGAACGTGCTGTTTGCGACCGATGTGCCCCTGATCATCTGGATCGAACCCGCGCCGGCGACACCGGTAGCGGCGCCGGTACCACTGGTGGTTGCCACCCTCCCAACAGCCGGCACAGCGACCGCGCTCGCCGTCGCTTTGGTGTCCAACGCGGTCATCATCGTCGGTGCCGCTCCGGCAACAGTCGAAGCTCCGACTACCGCTGTCCTCCCTAAGGCTGAGGCTGTTCCTGCGACCGTCGCCGCGCCTCCGTTCGATCCCACCGCGAGAGCAGGTGCAACGGCCACTGCCGGCACGGCCGTTACTGCGAGCGTAGAACCGCTCGCCGGCATCGAAACGCCATGCGTAGCGCCGGCCTGGTTGGGCGTGGGCTCCATATCGATGGGATCATTCACGACTTCGTAACCGCCGAGATCGGGGCGCGCGAGGTAGTACACGTCGTTCGCGTAGTAGTAAGTTTCGTCGCCGCTCTTAAAACTGGTCACAAATTCAGGTAGCGCGGGCACCACAAGACCAATTGGCGGCATCACAACAATGAACGCCGGACCTCTCTGCTCGAGCCAGATGCCGTTGTAAAACCGGTACGTCAGTCCGGCGTAATTAACCAACGATGAGCCGTGTGGAACGTCGCGGAATATCGCGCCCCTGTCGGGATAGAGACGGTCGTGTCCGTAGTGTCTGTCGTGGTGCTTGTTGTAGGGCCCGACTTGTAACGCGGACTCGTCAGCGCCTTGGGCAGCTGTACAGCTCGCCGCGAAAGACAGGGCATACGCGATCCCGAGAAAGGCTTTGCAAGAGCGCATTGGAGCTCCCCCTTTTGTCGAGCACTGCCACGGTCGCACGTCCGCTGTGCCCAAGAGAGTATGCGCCGAAACCAACGCGCACGAAAACGGGGAGTTGACTTTAATCTGAAAAACCCGGGTTCCCTTCGCAACTTGCGGCAACCGGGGCCGCGCGAGAAGGTGCGGAGCGCGGCGTCATTCGCTAACAGTTCCGCCGCTCACTGGCTGTCGCTTTACGCGTCAGTGTCGTTGCTTCAAGATTGGGCTCGGCTGAACCTCAACCGTTGCCAGCGTCTCAAGGGCTCGGGTCGCATAGTGGATCGAATCCGCCGTTCGAAGTGCCGCGCACGTCCGACAGCACGTCCTCGAGCTCACGATTCGACGATAGGTCAGTGCATGCGTGTTTCAGCGAGGCAGCGTCCTCGTAGCGATCGTCGTTCGCTCCCGAGAGTCCACCTGCAACACCCAGCGCCAGCGCGATCCTCAAGAGAGCTTGCGCATCCACTAGCAACACAACTTTCTCCCGTAACCCGTCATGGGTCTCGAGGCGGAACACCGCCCTCCCGATGAGAACATCGCAAACGCGGGGAGAAAAGCGACAAGGCCCCAGGCGGTGCAGTGCGGGCGGCGTGCGACGGCCGGGAACCCTCGCGAGGCTCACTTGGTGCGACTCGCGAAGGTCAGCGCCAACTCAAACTAGGCGAGGACCGGACGCCAGACAGCTTGACCAGATGGCGCGTATCGCGGCTGAAACGGCCGCCGCAAAGTCGTCGGGTAGATTTGCGCTCACTCGGGTGCGGTGACGGACCGCAATTTTCTCCAAGTCGGGTACCGGCCAGCGCGACAAGATGGGGATAACGGCTGCCGCCGCACCACTCTACGCCCGGTCGAATCCAAGGAGAAATCATGCCGTCTCAAATGCTCAATCATGTGTCCATCGGCGTTCGCGACATCGCGAAGGCCAAGGCCTTTTATGACGCCGCGCTGGCGCCGCTTGAGTATACCTGCCTGAGCCGCGGTGAAGGCTCGCTGGGGTACGGGAAGGAGAGTGTCCAATTTTGGATCAACGCTGCCGCCAAGCCCGTGCCCTCCGAGCCAAATTCCGGGTTGCACTTCTGCTTCACCGCCCCAACCCGCGACTCAGTCGCGGAATTTCATCGAGCCGCTCTGGGCGCGGGCGGTCGTGACAACGGCAAACCGGGCTTGCGTGCGGACTATGGTGATAACTATTACGCCGCGTTTGTCATTGATCCGGAAGGGTATCGGGTTGAGGCGTACTGCGATCGCGCCGGGTAAGGCTGCAACAGATGCGCGCATACGACGATAAGGCCGGCTCGAAGCGATGGAGTCGGACGTTGCCGTATGCGTCGCGCGAATACCTTCGCACAATCACCAGATAGTCTGGACGTGCCCCCAACTGGCGATTCGCTGATCTTTGGTTACGACAGGAGCGTCCATTTCCAGAGCCGTGCCGACGATGAAACGATCGGCAGGATCTCCGGGGAATGAGCCACCCAAGCCGGCCGCCCGGATGGCAGCAGTCGGCGTAAAGGGCAGCAGCGCAATCTTCGGTCGCTCCAAAGCATGATCTATCCATTGACTGACCTCGACGTTTAGCTTCAGTCGGCCAACATTGGACAGCATCGTCACCTCCCAGCACGAGACCGGGTGAACGCCAAGCGCATCGGCACGACTGATTTTACCCTTGGCTAGCTTCGAGAGCTGCGCATCCTCTGTCGCGTACCAAATCCACGCGTGCGTATCCAGAACGATCACGGCGCGCTATCCCACTTCTCGTCAACCGGGGCTACGAGATCACCCTGGTACAAAACACTGCCTTTCAACGGGTTGGCCGAATCGCTATCTGGGGCGACATAGGGTGAGATTTCCGCCACAGGCTTACCATGACGAGTCACCAGTAACGACTGACGTGTTTGCCGAACCTCTTCGAGCAAAGCCAGGCAATGCTCTTTGAACTCAGTTGCTGAAACTCTCCTATGTTCCTTCACGTGCGCCCAGAAAATGTCCATAAAATGTGGACATATATTCTGCGCCTGATTGGGCTGGTGTGCAAGCTGATGTCCGGTGGTCATTGCCTCTGCCCCCAAAGCGAGTGATCCTGCATTATGAGCCTCGTCGGAGCTTTGGCCAGAGCAATAGGCTCCGTGTTTGTCGAGTAATGCAGTTGTACCGACGCGCAAGCGGCCGCGGTGCCGGACTAGCGCGTGGGTGGTCGGTGAGGCTGCCGAGCGCTCGGCCGCGCCACCGATCACAGACCAACCTGTTAGCTCTCTGTAGGCTGCGCTTCGGCATCGATCACGATGTGCCCATCCTTTACGGGGATCTCGTGGCCCGGGTCGTGGTCCATATGCACGTGATGTTGCTGTCCGTCGAGGGTATACACCACGTCATAGCCTGCTGGCTCCTTGCGGGAGTCGTAAGCGGTCGCGCAGCGATGTTCGGACGTCGTGTACGTGTCGCCGTGCTGCATCTTTTCCTGGATCTTGTTGCCGGCATAGCCGCCAGCAGCGGCGCCAGCGACAGTCGCAAGAACTTTGCCGTTGCCACCGCCGATCCGGTTGCCGAGCAAACCGCCGACGACCGCTCCAATTCCTGTCCCTGCCAACCGATGCTCATCCTTCGGCTGCTTGGTGTGGGTCACTTGCTCGTCATGGCAATCCTGCCGCGGGCTGCGGATCGTTTTGGTCAGTGCCTTGACACTAACCACTTCGGCGGCGCGCGGCTGTGCGACCATCCGATAACCTGCGAACGCGCCTGCGGCCGTTACCGCTGTCGCACCTACCGCAAGCCCGATGATCAGCGACTTGTTCATTCCACTTCTCCTCAAACCCCGTAACAATCTGTCACAAGTGAAATCTTAGCGGGAAGCGGCGGCGGCGCAACTGCCAAACACAGGTGCGTGACAATTTTCACGACGCACGATTAAGACATGCGCAAATTCAGCGTCAGTTCAGGAAGGGTGCCCGCGCGTCACGAGTTAAGTATCGTGACGCGCGAAGCCCAAGCGTAAGGCGGTTACGACGCAGCGGTCAGCGGCGTCAAGGTCAACTCAACGCGACGGTTCGCCTGCCGCCCTTGCGGTGTTGAGTTGTCGGCGACCGGCCTCGTCTCTCCGGCGCCGATGGTCACGACGCGATTGCCGGCGAGGCCCTGACTCTCCAGATATTGCGCGACCGAGTTGGCGCGCCGCTCGGAGAGCTTCTGGTTGTATTCCGCGGAGCCGGTGCTGTCGGTGTGTCCGGCGACTTCGACCACCGTCTTGTCGTACTTCTTCAGTACCAGGTCGACCGAGTTCAACACCTTGTAGAACGACGGGTCTACCTCGGCGCTGTCGGATTTGAAGGTGACGTTGCCGGGCATGTTGAGAGTAATGTTGTCGCCCATGCGAGTCACACTCACCCCGGTGCCGGAGAGCTCATGCCGGAGGTTGGCTTCCTGGCGGTCCATGTAGTTGCCGATCGCTCCGCCGGCCAGCGCACCGACTCCGGCCGCGATCAACGCATTCTTGCGATGGGCCGCGGCATCGCCGCCGGTCAGCAAGCCGACGACCGCGCCGGCCGCCGCGCCGATTCCGGCGCCCTTGGTGGTGTCGCTGATCTTTTTGTCGCCCGTGTAGGGGTCGTAGGTGTAGCAACCGGCCAGATTGAGGGTGAGCAGGATTGCCAATACGGGCTTCGAAAAAATGAGCCTGAGAAAGCTGTTCATCAATGCCTGACTCCGCGCTGCACGCGCTTGCAAGAAATCCAGTTGCACGCGGACCAGCCCGGCGCCAGCGAACTGGCCCGGGCTCGCGCCCCGCACGGGGTAAATCTTAAGTAATCTATAGAGACTTTATCAATACGTAGACATTAGCCTGGCTGTCGGACAGCACCGAGCCGCAATTGTTCCAGGCGGGCGTGCAGATGCTCGGTAAAGAGGCCGTGTATCAGAAAGCGCTGGGCTGGATTCCACGGGCTCACCGGGTAAAGGGGGTATTGGTTGCGGTGGTCATGCCGCGGAGTGATGCCTCCGGTGCGCTGTCCGCGCAAGCCGCGGCATGCGGCACAAGAAAATCCCCGACGTCGGGGGAGGAGCCCGTCCGATAGGGTCCTGGATGGTGTTACGCGAGGTCCATTGCCCGCACGATCAGGCACAGCCCTGCGCCGACGACCCCGACTCCGATAGCGCAGGCAACGCGTTCACCTGCCGGGGCGAGGCGTTCGGCGGTTATGGCGACCGCAACTACGACCATCGCTCGAAGATCCATAACACCGACCACTAACGGGATCACCATCAGATTGCCACAGCAGCGCAAGCACCGCAGGCCAAGGTGCAGGCCATGGCGCCAAGCGGTGGCAGCGTTCGGGCGAAGTGTCCGGGTGCATAAGGGCTTCTTTCGGCAGCACGCAAGTTGCTGCGCCTTCCACGAAGACAGCTGGAGTATGCCGGCTGTCAGAACCACTACGCCGACAACAACCGGTACTGCGCGTGACAGGAGCGGTTGCCGCATCTCAATCTCGCCCAACGCAACACCCACCAAGAAGGCAGCCGGCCCAAACAGCGTCCAGAACGAGAAGTACCCGAGGCCAGCCAGCACAGTCAACCAACCGAGGCGACTCTCGTCTGCGGATCCGACGGTCTCGCGATAGCGCAACAACGTGGGCACCAAGGAGGGCAGCATCATGGCCACCATCATCAAAATCCACATGGCAAGGAATGAGGCCGCAACGTCCAACCAACTCTGTCCGGACATGCGCATCCAGGTCATCGACATCGTCCAGCCGCCAGGCATCGGCATCCCGTCCATCGCTGACATGGAGGCGCACCAGATCACGGTTGCCGCGGCGCTGCTGGCAAACAGCAGCGCCGCAACACACAGAAACGCGCGCTGGGAGGGGGCTCGGTGCACGCAGTGGTTAGAGCCAGCGGGCTCGTTTGCGTCCCTGGAGACTCCGCTGAGTCGATCAATGCTGCTCATGCTGGCGCTCCCAGACCATCGCCCGTTCGAATTACTGCCTGCCGTACTCGTCGTGGCGGCGCCACCAGGGGCTCGTTTCGTTACGCCCCCGCG
Organism: uncultured Pseudomonadota bacterium; assembly: GCA_963752125.1. Lineage (GTDB taxonomy): Bacteria > Pseudomonadota > Gammaproteobacteria > Steroidobacterales > Steroidobacteraceae > 13-2-20CM-66-19. The sequence continues at coordinate 24,651 of CAVVXG010000003.1, forward strand.
GAGCGCGATCGAGCCACGGGTACATGCCCCAGAGACCGTCCAGGCCGCGCGCATAGGTGGAGTAGGTGTGGTAGATGACACCGTCCTCGAGTACGAACGCGCTCATTCCCGGCCTTTCACGCATAAATGTGGGCGCGTCGGTGCCGCAGGCCGCTGCGAATTGTGCGACGGGCTCCGGGACCTGCGTGGTAGCGTCCATTACGTGGCCGTTGCGCTCGTAGTTGTACTCGATCAACCCTTTGCTTTGTTGCTCAGGAGTGAACCAGACGTTGAAATCCGGGTTGAAATCGCTGCCTAACGAGGACGCCCAGGGGAACGTCCAGCCCATCCGCCGCTTGTATGTTTGAAGTGTCGCCAGCGGAGTTCGCGACACCGCTGTCAACGCGACGTCATGGTTGGCCAGGTGAACGGCGATTCCGTTGAAACCGTCTGCGATGGATGAGCACGACGGGCAGCCGGCCTTGAAGTCGGGCCCAAACATGAAGTGATAGACGAGCAGCTGCGAGCGTCCGCGGAAGAGGTCACCTAAGGTGTAGGCTCCCTCGTCGGTGTCGAAGCGATACTCCTTGTCGATCGGGACCCATGGCAAATCCTGGCGCCGCTGCGCCAACTCATCGCTGCGCCGCGTAAGCTCTTTCTCTGACTTCAGCAGGTCGAGCCGCGCTGCGAGCCACTCCTTGCGTGTTCCAATCATGTGCCTGGTCATATCTCGCTCTCCCGGTGGTTGTTGGTGGTGCGCTAAATTAGGGCCGGGGGGAGAAACAGTGGGAGTGACAAGTGTGACGCGATTCAGATGGATTCACTGATCAACGCCGCGGCGCGCGCGCTCGCGGTCGGGGATCCTCTGGGGGCCCTAAAGCGGGTTGCCCTGCGCGATGACGCACCGGCGCTTGCTCTTCGAGGCATCGCGATGGCCCAGCTCGGCGATCTGGTTCGAGCGAAGTCTCTGCTACGGCGTGCTGCAAAGGCCTTTGGCTCGAAAGAAGCGGTAGCCCGCGCAAGATGTGTCGTCGCGGAAGCTGAAATCGCGCTCGCTTCGCGTGACTTGGGCTGGCCTGCGAGGGCCCTCGAGACCGCCCGGACGACGCTCGAGGAGCATGGCGATCGAGCCAATGCCGCGCATGCGAGGTATCTGGAGATTCGTCGCCTCCTGCTCATTGGGCGCCTGGACCAGGCCGAGCGTACGCTCGCCAAGCTCGAGCCGGCCCTCCTGCCGCCTCCGCTGCAAGCGGCTCACCAGCTGGTCATTGCCGGAATCGCAATGCGGCGGCTGCGCACGAAGACAGCACGAGAAGCGCTAACCCGCGCAGAACAGGCGGCGCGTCAGGCAGGCATCCCAGCGCTGATGGCGGAGGTCGAAAACGCTTCCGCCATCCTCAATGCGCCTGCCGCTCGTCTGATGGCGCGGGGCGAGGAGCGACTTCTGTTGCTAGAAGAGGTTGAGGCGTTATTCGAATCCAAGGCCTTTGTGGTGGATGCCTGCCGCTATGATGTGCGTGAGGGCTCCACAGTGATCTCCCTCGCGCGGCGCCCGGTATTGTTCACGCTCGCCCGTGCACTGGGCGAAGCATGGCCCGAGGACGTGCCGCGGGACATCCTTATCGCGCAGGCCTTCCGCGCGAAGCACGCTGATGAATCGCATCGCGCGCGATTGCGAGTCGAGCTCGGGCGGCTGCGCACTCTGCTTCAACCGTTCGGCGACGTGAGCGCGACGCAGCGCGGGTTTGCACTGGTGCCTCACCATGCACGTAAGGTTGTCGTGTTGGCACGGCCTGTCGAAGAAAAGTATGCGGCCGTGTTTGCGTTGCTTGCTGATGGTGAGTCATGGTCAACCTCCGCCCTGGCGGTTGCGCTCGGGGCCAGTCAGCGTACGGTGCAAAGGGCACTCGAATCGCTTGCCGCGGCGGGTAAGGTTCAGTCGGTGGGCCGCGCGCGAGCGCGCCGTTGGATGACTCCTCCTATGCCGGGATTCACGACGACATTGTTACTCCCTGCGCCGTTGCCGACTGACTAAGAGGGCCTCACACAAGGTCAGCGAGTCGTCGACCTCGATCAACTGTGGGGCGACGAGCAACTTCGTGAGCTTGGCCATGAAGTGCCCGGGGAAAGCCTTAAATAAGGAAGGCAATGATTTTCTTAATTTTTCTTATCCTTGAAGCCAGCATCCCCGCGAGCTTTTTAAATTGTCGAAATCCCGGCCCTCGAAGTCGGCCAGGTGCATCAGGTCCTGTTGCTTGTAGTCATGTTGCTTTTCCTTCCGCTTGTGGAAGCCGCGTCATCGCGGCCTCGGGTAGCGGTTCGTCTGCCCGCGCGGAAAAGCGTCGGTATCAAAAGCCCTTGGGCCTTCCAGCCGTAATGAGGCAGGGGCCCTGTTCGGTTTTGTGCCGGGGCGCGTGCGGGCAGAAACCCGGGACTAAACGGGGCCGGGACGCGGTCTTTGGCAGGAAATGTGCGGGAAATGCGGAGTAATGCCCGTAAGGACAGCCAAATACGTCAAGGGGCGGCGGTTTTCCGCTTGAACGGCGGACTGGGCGGCGGTATTTTTAGGGCTATGGATGTACACCTGACCGCTGACCAGCAGGGCTTTGTCCGCGATGCCATCGCAAGCGGAAGGCTCGCCCGTGAAGAAGACGCGATCCGCGAGGCGATGGCCCTGTGGGAGAGCCGGGAGCGTTCACGTGCACAGCTCCTGGCCGGCATTGATGCGGCCGAGGCTTCCCTGGCGCGTGGCGAAGGCCGGGTTATCACCGAGCAGAGCATGCGCCAGCTCGCACAGGATGTGAAACGGCGTGGACGCGCCCGCCTCGCGGCGGAGAAAACGCCGCCCGGCTAATGGCGCATCAAGGCGCTCCGCAGGCTGATGCGGACCTTGATCACATCTGGCTCTACACCGCGAAGGAAAGCGGCAGCATCGAAATTGCCGACCGCTTAGTGGATTCAATCACCGAGCGCTTTTGGCTGCTTGCACGCCATCCTCATATCGGCCGTCTCCGCGACGGCCTGCGGCCGGGCCTACGGAGTTTCCCGGTCGGCCGGTACGTCATCCTGTACCGTGTTGAGGACGACGATGTGTTGATTCTCAATGTCGTTGCGGCCGACCGCGATCTCGATCGACTGCTGTAGTGCTGGCGCTTTAAGGCGCTTTAAGGGCCGCCTCAAGCGGCGGCCGGAAGGCGCAGCAGCGACTAACGTGCTGCCCGATTCCGCGAACGGGTCGAGCAAACTCTCCCAAGTTTGAAGTTTTTCAGAACCTCGATGGCTTCGATTTGCACGGACTTCTGCCCCTAACGCGTGATTTCTCGGCAATCATGCGGATCCCCAATGGGGGAGCCACTCGGATTGACGAGTAGCGACTCTAGTCTTTCTACTTGGCGACTGACCGGTTCGGAAACATGCATGCGCAATGTGCGCGCAATGTCGTGGTCCTGGTCGGCGTTCTGCCCTTGCAACGCAAGTTCGGCGGTCACACAGGCCGAATAGACGGCCCTGAGGAGTTGCGCTATCGCTCGAAGTTGGGTGGCTAGCTTCGTGTTGTGCGAGTACTGTCCGGGCGTTGACGGACGGCTCATCCGTCGCGGACGAGACGACATTCCATATCTCGCCCGCGGTGCTGGTGACATTGCACTCCGACGCCGATTCGGCGGTGCGGAAAAGATCGCCTTGCGGCGCCTAGAATCTGGCCTAGCCATTGCGGGCCTCCCTGGGCTCGTGGTGGTTAGCCGCCGGCGAGGGCGCGCGATCCCTGGTCGGCGGCGAAGCAAATTCCCTGCGGTTTCGCTGTACACTACTCCTGGGCAGGAGTAGACGCTAGCACATACTAGCATGTGAGAGCCTATGGCATCCAAGCGCGGTAATCTGGTGCAAGTCGGGACCTATCTTCCGCCTGAATTGGCGGAACAACTCAGGGAGCTGTCCCAGATGACGCGCGTTCCGCAGGCAGCCTACTTCCGGGAGGCCATTGAGGACTTGCTGCGAAAGTATGAGGAAGTGCTCTCGAAAGCCGGCAAGTCGAGCAGCACGAAGACTCGGAAGTGACACACGCTCAAGTGCGCCTGAGTACCTTGCGAACACCTGACCGAGCAGTTCTGCTGCGCGCGGCCGGTCGAAGAGAAGCATGCGGCGGTGTTTGCCTTACTTGCTGATGGCGAGTCATGGTCAACCTCCGCCCTGGCGGTTGCTCTTGGGGCCAGTCAACGTACGGTGCAAAGGGCACTCGAATCGCTTGCCGCGGCGGGTAAGGTGCAGTCGGTGGGCCGCGCGCGAGCTCGTCGTTGGATGACTCCGCCTATGCCGGGATTCACGACGACATTGTTACTCCCAGCGCCATTACCGACTGACTAAGATGGACTCACACGTAAACGATGGGGACACAGAGGCGCTCATGAAACGGTCAAATGCTGAGATTATCCGGGAATATGGGCCCTTTCCCGGTATCGACCGTGTGGGTGGAGTCACCTACGACGGCCGGCACGTGTGGCTCGCCGCCGGCGACAAACTGGTCGCGCTGGACCCGGTGAGCGGAGAAACGGTGGGCTCAATCGATGTGGTCGCACATGCCGGAACAGCGTTTGACGGCCAACATCTGTTTCAGATCGCCGAGAATCGCATCCAGAAGATCGATCCCAAGACGGGCCGGGTCGTGGCGACGATCCCAGCTCCTTCCAACGGCGGCGACTCCGGGCTCGCGTGGGCGGAAGGGACGCTCTGGGTCGGGGCCTACCGGGACCGCAAGATCCATCAGATCGATCCTGACACCGGCGCGATTCTGCGCACGATCGAGTCGAACCGCTTTGTGACTGGGGTTACCTGGACCGAGGGAGAGCTCTGGCACGCCACCTGGGAGGGGGACGAGTGCGAATTGCGGCACGTCGATCCGCAAACGGGACAGGTGTTGGAGCAGCTCGATATGCCGCCTGGAAAGGGGGTCTCGGGGCTCGAGGCTGATGGCAAGGATCAGTTCTTCTGTGGTGGCGGTGGCAGCGGGGTGGTCAGGGCGGTGCGGCGGCCCAGACGGTAGAGCGCGGCACGGCCAAATGCCGATGCTTACCAGATCGGAGTACGCTCCGAATGAGTTTGGCTATTTCGCAAGCGATCTCCGGCAAGGCGTTCGAGCGCTACGTCAAGGTCGCCGGCTCAGGGCGGTCCGGCGACCTCGACGGTAGAGGCAGCTCTAAGGTGTTGCCACAAATTTAACCATCTCGCCTTCGGACGGCAGAGCCAGGATTTGCGTCCGGGGTTTCGCGTCGATGACTAGCTTGGTTTCGCCCGCATGTCCTTGCAATTCGAATGAAGTCAGGGCGTAGGGCAGGCCTTCGGCGCCCAGAGGGGAAGTAGCATCGGAGATATGAAAATGCAGATGAGGCTCGGTGGAATTCCCCGTGTTTCCGACCAGTCCGACAACCTGGCCGCGCCGCACTTTGTCGCCGAGCTTGACTCGTAACGAGCCCGGCTGCAGATGCGCGTAGAAGGCGTAGTGCCCATTGCCGATATCCAGGACGACATGATTACCGCCCACGTTTTCCAGCGTAATAGGAACGGCGCGCGAATCAATCCCAGGAACATTCAACGGTACGCCATCCAGGACTTCAGTGACGACTCCGTCCGCCACGGCGAGTGCCTCGGCGCCAAAGGCATAGTAGTTATTGTTATCAAGCGGATCACCATGATGGGTCTCGCCGCTATCATCGACGCGCACCCAATCGATGGCGAATCGCTGCGCAATCGTCGCTCGTCCCTCCGTTGGGATGAGCGCGCGGCGATGACCGGAAGTGTTTGAGGGTCCGTTGGCCGCGACCCAACGATCACCGCTCAAGGGCGGGCCAATGACGATGGGGTTGGTGGCCACGGAAACAGGGTGAATATCTAACGTCAGAGTCTGCGGGTAGTCGCCGAGTTTCACGCTCAAGCGATGCCGCAGTGTGGCGGGTACACCTTCAAGCCGATCGATCCCCTCGAGCGTGATCCACATATAGACAACGACGGACTTCCCAGGTGCGATCTGCGATTTCACCGGGACTTTCATTCCCAACGGTTGGATCATTCCTTCGAGGTTTGCTTGGCTGAAGCTCGCGAGCACGCGCGATGAAGTATCACCCGATTCGACCTCCAAGCCTGCGAGCACGCAGTTCCAGGAACTCATATTGGTCACATGAAACTCGTACACCAGATGGATCTTGCCATCGGCTTTGAAGGCCGTTGGCGCCACGGGAACGAGCGCGTCGAGTGGAATCGTAAAGGGCTTTTCCGTGGGACCTGGCAGCGTGGCGGCAGGAGCTGCGGCTGCCACCTTGCCGGCTTTGCTGCGTTTGAATGCGAGAGGTTGAGCAGCGGCGCTCGCCTGCTTCCAGGTCCCGTCGATCTCAGTGCCGCTGTCGTTCAACTTTCCCTGGTAAACGCCACCCAGGGATTTGATCTCAAATCCGACCGTATGATCTTGTACGGTTAGGGAGTCCGCCTGCATGACAGACCCTTGATCCACACTGTTGATCTGCGCGCTGTACTCGCCGGAGTTTAATTGAGTAATCGTCAAGAGAATATGCAGCCCAGTCTTACCTCCCAGCACCCCCGCCCAGGTGCCGGCCACAGCGGCCGGCGCAGTAGCCGCGGCGGCGGAATGAACCGGTAAGCAGCCCAAAAAGCAAGCCAGAGCAGCCAGTGCGGTCGCAATGGGAAACCGCGAGCCGTGGCAGGATCCGCCGCTGGCTTTACTCTGGCGTCGGATAGACCCTAGGAAATATCTCAACATGCCCAACCTCTCATTCTTGTTTGTGATCGACGGACGGCAAATCCGCCGCGTTTAAATCTCTGCCCCGAACTGCCTCACAAACCTCGCGAATCGCTGTCGTGATGCTGTCGGGACGCTCGAAGGGGATCAGGTGCCCACTGTCGGCAACGATGACTCGTTTCCCGCGGGTGGATAGATGCATTTCGCTCACCTGCAATTCGTCAGTCCAAATCCTGTGCATGTCGTCAAGATCCTTCTGCGTGATCCCAGGGGACATACCTATGGCAGAGTCTGCCTTGCCGGCGGTGAGCACGATCAACGGCCGGTCGCCCAAATTGCCCGCCGCGCGCACTTGCTCCGCGCTTGCCGCGAACGACTGCAATTCCTTTACGACTGCCGTGTTGAATTTCGCGGATCGCTGCACGGCTGACAGTTGCTGTATGAATTCCCTCGGCAGCTTACCGGCGTCCGGCTCACCCTCCAGGGCTCGGGTGACACCCAGGTAGTGCAGCACATTGGCAAATCTGAGCTCGATGTCCGCCGGCGGTTTGAGCAAGGACCGCATGGCCGGTGGCGTTCGCTTATCCTGATCCTCGTGCGAGGCGTCTACCAACACCATGCCCACCACGTCGTGCGGGTACTGACCGGTATATACCCTGACGTTAAAGCCACCGAAGGAATGCCCAACCATCACAAATGGGCCCTTCTCGCCCGCAGCCGCCAGTAGCGCATGCAACTCCTTCGCGATTTCCAAGCTCGTCCGTGGTAGCGGGCCCTCGCTGCTCCAACCGTAGCCCGCCCTATCGTACGAACAGACATGGGCGAACCGGGCCACCTCGTCCTGCACGAATTTCCAGCCGAGTGCGGGTACGCCCAGGCCGCTGTCGAGAATTACGGTGGGCACAGCCCGGCCCGATGCGGTTGGCTTGGCGGCATCAGCGGAGACGCCGGGACCGGTGCAATCCAGGTTGAGGCTGACATTCGAAAACTCTGGGCCGAGCACCACGGATCTTCCTTGCTGCGCAAAGCGGTGCGCATCGACGCGTGCCGAAATGAATTCATAGGACGCTCCGGCGAGCAACAGCAGCGCCACAAAAGCTGCCAGGGCCTGCAGGGTCCGTTTCAGTGCGCGTGCCCAGCGGCCAGCCGGACGTGGCGCCGGTGGTGCGGGTGTTGGTGTAAAGATGGCGGACATGGGCGCGTCTCTTTAGTAATCCGTCGCCCAGCCGACGAGGTGAAAGGTTACGGTGAAGCAAGCGATCACCAGAAAGGCAGCGCACAGCGTGAGCGACCAGATCCTGCTCCACCAGTGGCGGCGGCCCGTCCAGACCCCCCACGCATCCCACAGCGCGATCAAAGCGGCAGGAAACACGCCGAAGCCCAGCAGTTTGGCGGTGAGCATACTCAGCGTATCTTTCACCGGCGCGCCGTCGATAAAGAATGTGGCCCAAATGACCCAAAGGCCGGCGACCGCCAGCTCAAACACCGCGGCGCGGCGTATCCAGCGATACGAACTCGCCTCTCCTGCAGCGAGCGCGAACGGCGCGTGATAGTGACGGCGCACCAGCGCCCCCAACGGCCACTGCAGCACGGTCAGCAGCAATGCGCCGTAGGCAGCCAGGATGGCGGGCAACATCCAAGCCGAACGCCAGGAGGCAATCGGCTGCCAGACCATGTAGGGGGTGCCTAAGGTCAAGGAGGTCACTGTGTCATTCCCGAGCTTGACGACCAGCCGGGAGTCGCCGCCAACCTCACTCCACACAAAGGGAGCTGTCTCCCGCCAGACTTTGATACGGCCCAGCGCATCTTTGGCGTCGGGTACCCGCAATGTTCCGTCCGGCTGGAGTTCGACTGTCAGCGTCTGAGCCAAGCGCAGTACGGCCAAAACATTGGATTGCGAGCGCCGCGAGAGCTCGTAGTTTCCCGCTACCCGTCGGCCATGTTCGACGGCTGTTTTTGTGACCGGCGCTGTGGCAAGCACCGCTTCCGGGAAGTAGCGATCGGTAAAATCCTTCAGAAGCGCATCGCGAATGGTCTCGGAATTGCCGCCCGCCGCCTCGCCCACACTGTTCATCGAGATGAAAAAGCCGACATCGCGGTCCAAAAACAAGTGCAGATCGCTGTGGAAGGCGCCCAGATCTCCCGCGTGGCCGATAATCCTCTGCCCACTGCGGTTCTCCTGATAGAACCCCAGCGCCATGGCGTTGACCGGTGGGGTGGCTTCGTACAATCGATAAATGGTGTCGTGCATCAGGCGGGCGGTTTCCGGACGCAGGATCTGCGCCTCGCCGTAGCGCCCGTTATGCAGGTGGGCGATCATGAAGCGCGCCATATCGGCGCCGGTCGCCGACTCGCCACCGGCAGGAGCCGGAGTGAGACAATCGAAGTCAGCTAGCTCACTGGGCGTCTTGTAGCCCAAGGACATGTGCGGCTGCAGCCCAGCGGGTAGGGGCTGCTCAAACGTCGAGTGATTCATGCCCAGGGGGGCGAAAATATGGCGCTCCACGTAGGCTTCAAACCGCTCACCGGAAATGCGTTGCACGATGTAGCCGGCAAGACCGGCGCCGTAATTGGAGTACGCGGGGATGTCACCCGGCGCAAAAATGCGCTGTGGAATCCAACCATGATAAAAATCCGCCAGCGAGGGCGGGGTCCTGGCGCCCCTGGTGACCATGTTCTTGGCGGTCTCTTCGAACCCCGGTGTGTGCGTCATCAGGTTGCGCAGCGTGACCGGCCTGCCCTGCCTTGCTGGAATTTTGAAGTCCAGGTAGTCATTCACGTCGCGATCCAACTCGAGCTTGCCCTGCTCGACCAGCTGCATCACGGCGGTCCAGGTAAACAGCTTGGAAATGGAGCCAGGGCGGAACAGCGTCAGCTCCGGGTCAACCGGTATTCTCTTGCCCAGGTCCGCATAGCCATAGCCCTTCTGAAACAGGACCCGGCCGTCCTTCACCACCACCACGACTGCGCCGGGAATATGCGCCTGGTCCAGAGCGTAGGGCATGCGGCCATCAAGCCATGCGCTCACATCGGCCTGCGTCAGCGAGGGCGATGAAGAGGCGGACGCGGTCACCGTTGGCGTGATGTCCACCGGGCTCGCTGCCGCCGCAACCAGGATCGGTCCGCACAGCAAGGCCAGTACCGCCAGAACAATGCGCGTCCCTAACCGGCCGCCGGAGGGCCCTAGGCGCGCGCCGCGGATGAGGCCTTCAAACATGTGACGGCCTCCTTAGTTTGCACGCTCGCATCAGAATTTGACACTTGCCGTGACACCAACAGTGCGCGGCTGGTTATAGATAGCCTGTGCGGGAAATCCAACGTAACCGGAATTCGCAAAGAGCACGATGGCATGGTTATTCGTGACGTTCTTCACGTAGGCGCAGAAGCGCCACTTACTATTGTCGAGCCCCATGCGCAGATTGCCCATGGTGTAACCCGGCATCCGGTCCGGTGGGATAGTCACGTCATCGGCGGAGGAGAAATTGCCGAATTCCACGCCGACGTAGCTCCAAGTCCCGCCGACGAAGGCGCGATAGCGACCGAATGCATGCCAGGTGTAGTCGGTGTCCAGGGAAAAGCTCCACTGCGGTGAGTTGGGCAGATGATCTCCGGACACTCCACCCACAGCGGGAGCGTCGGTGGTCAACTTCGCGTCGATATACGCGCCCGTCAAAGTCAGTGTGAGATTCTCGATCGGCGCAAGGCCCACGGTCCATTCCAGTCCCTGGCTGGTTGCGGAGCCTCCATTTCCGATGTATCCATAGTTGCCCTGAGGCGTGATCAGATTTCCATTGATCTGGACCTTCGACCAGTCGATGCGAAAGGCGGCGAGGTCAATGGACAAACGCCGGTTGAGCAGCCGGCTGCGCATGCCAACCTCATAGTTGACCGTGGAGTCGGGGAAGAACTCTCTGGGAACCTCAGGAGGAGCGGTGGATGGCAACGGGTTCGGCCCGCCCGACTGATATCCGGATGCAACTCGAGCGTACAGCAGCAAGTCATCGGTCACGTGCCAACGCGGCGCGAACGAGTAGAGCAATTTATTCGCGGCTGCTGTGCCAAGGAGGGTGCTGGGTGGAATGCCGTAAAAGCCCGATTGCTCGAAGAACGAATAGGTTTGATTATTGCGAGCGTACCGGCCACCGACCTCGACATCGACCCTGGGGTTGATGTGATACGTCAGGGTCGCGAAACCGGCTCCCTCCTTGTAGAGCGAATTTAGAGTAAGCAGATAGTAGTAGCCCGGCGCTCCGCCGATCATTGCGCCATCGGGCACCGTGTAGAGGTCATTGGGTTGATAAAGCTCCGCGCTCTCCCGGGTGTAATAGGCACCCACCTCCCACTCCAGCCGCTCGGAGGAGCTCGACTGCAGCCGAAACTCCTGTGTGAGCTTTGTTACGTTCGACTGATCGGTCAAACCCAAGCCAACGGGGGCTCCCAGTAGCTGGGAAAAGTACTGAGTCTCGCTTTGACCGGCGCCGTAGGCGGAAAAAGTGAGATCGAGAAACGAATGGTTATTGCTTCTGCCGTAACTCGTAACCGACAGCGCATTCGCCCAGCCGAGATTCCAGTTCACTGTGGCTGCGTAGTTCTCATAAGTAAACCGCTGGGGCTCGGCGATGCCTCGCTCCTGCGTGAAAGCGCCGTAGACTGGTTGACGCGTATCGTTGTCGACATCGACATAGGACGTGCCACCCAGCCGCAGCTCCTGCTTGAACGCCGTCAGTCGAATCGACAGATCGCTCGTCGGGAGCAACAGCAGGGAGGCTCGCGCGCCGTTCTTCTGTCCCGAATTCAAGTCGTTCTTGTGGAGCCGAGGATCGCTGACATATCCCGGAAGGGATTCGCTGTAGGCGCTGAGTCGGAAAGCGGCCTTGGTGCCTAACGGTACATTGACCATGCCTTTAGCCGACCAGTCGTTGCCGCCATGGGCGACATTTTCACCACCCACTTCGGCAAGGCCTGCAAATGCGGCGGGGTCGGGGGCATTGGTCACGAATTTGACCAGCCCGCCTTCACTGCTCGCGCCGTACAAGGTGCCTTGCGGACCGCGCAGAACCTCGATCCGCTGCATGTCCCAGGGATCGAAATTCGCAGCATATGAGCCCCCGTTTGCCAGACTCGAGCTCGAACCGAATGGCGAGTCATCAACGTAGACGGACACCGTGGATCCAACACCTCCCGCGTTCAGCCCACGTAGAGTCAGAGTGTTTGCTCCGGGCAACGCCGGGTGCTGCAGGGCGAGCCCCGGCACCATGGCCACGTAGTCTTCGAAGCTGCGCGCCTGCAGTTTTCCCAGGGTCTCGCCGGACAGCGCGGTAATGCCCATCGGTACGTCGTATACTCTCTCGGTACGATGTTGGGCGGTGACAATGACTTCCTCGATCTGGACTTGTTCATCAGGATTTCGCTCGGAACTTCGCTCGGAGGCCGGCTCGGAAGCGCTGTCGGCGGAGCCGTCGCGATCATAATAGGTGGCACTGAGTGATTTCTTTCTGACCACGACCGTCCGGTCTTTAGCGGTGAATTCCAGACCCGTCCCCTTCAATAGCGCGCCGATGGCTTGCAAGGGGGTTTCGCGCGCCTCGACCGCTGTAGCTTGTCTGCCACTGACGATGCGCTCCTCGAAGAGAATCTCGATACCGGCCTGCTTGGCGAGCTGCTTCAATGAGACGCTCAGGGGCTGGGCCGGGATGTTGAATGTCGTTTGCACATGCAACGGGTCTGTCGTCACCTCAGCGGCGGACAATGGCGCGAGCCCGGCCACGCCCAGCATAGCAACAGCAACGGCAACGCGATGCATGGCCCCTCGCGCGGCATGGTACCGGGTGTTCAGATGCAGGTTTACACGCGCACTTACGCAAGGCTCTGCCCCATCAGTCATCTGGCCCCCTTTCAATTCTCGGTATTGCGGCTTACAGCGCAATTTGTTCTCACGGGGGGTGTAACGAGTGAAGGGGCGCTACCCGACAACAGCGGCATGAATTGCAGATTTTTAAAATATCTCCCGAAAGTTGTCGGGTCGTAACGCGCCGTTCGTTTCATGCTGTATAAGGACTATTCCATGGGCGACTGGCCACTCGATATCGGGTTGATTCCAGAACTCAGCTCCGCCACGGCGGACCTCGAGGGAAACCCTCGTGGTCAATTGGTGCCGGAGCCGCCGTCCGCTGAAGGAGCGGCGAGTTTGAATGTGCGGGCGCCGCTGTCTGCGGCGGAAAGCGAGTTCGCGCGCGAACTGTTCGAGCGGCATCGCCAGTCCCTGTATCGGTACTTGAATGGCCTGCTGCCTTCGCGCGAGGATGCCAGCGAGATCCTGCAGGAGACTTATCTGCGGCTGCTGCGGCAGCCCAGTTTCGAGCATATTCGAGCCAACGCGCGCGCCTATCTTTTTCAGACGGCCACGAACCTGGCGCGCGATCTGTTTCGCAGCAGAACATCAAGGGGCGTGCATGCGCAAGCAGACGCCGCCGACACGGCGGCTCTCAACACGGCGGATTGGACCAATTGGCCGGACCTGGCCCTTGAAGGCGAGCAGGTGGCCGCGGTCATCATCGGGGCTCTGGAAGAGTTGGATATTCAGGTGCGCGCGGCGTTGTTGTTGTACCGATTTCGAAATATGCCCCATCGGGAGATCGCCGCCCGGATGAATGTCAGTGTGCGAACGATAGAACGTTACATCAAGGAAGGGCTGACGCATATCGGACGTCGGCTGAAGGCAGTGTCATGAGCATCCAGGATCAGGGGACAGGCGACCGACAGCGTGCGTGGGCTTTGCTCGCGGAAGTGGGAGACCATCCGAAGATTCAAGAATGGCTGCAACAGGCGGACACTCCCGGGTCGGCCGCGCACCACGGGGCCGCCGGCTGGCACGCGAAAGCTCGAAGGTCGGTGATGACCAGGAGATTTTTCTGGTCCGCGGCAGCCACCGTCGTGTTGACGATTGCGGCCATAAGCGCCGCGGCGTACTTCTATTTGGGAGCGCAGTACTACGAGACGAAGATCGGGGAGCAGCGCGACGTCCTGCTCGCGGACGGATCCGGAATTACGCTGAACACCAACACGGCCGTCGCGGTGCGCTACTCCCGCGACGCGCGTCGCGTCGAACTGGTGCGTGGAGAGGCGATCTTCACCGTGAAGCACGATGCCGCCCGAGCTTTCGAGGTCACGGCGGGCGAAACCCTCACTCGGGCGGTCGGCACGGAGTTCAACGTCGATCTGCGCAATGGCAAGGTGACGGTGAGCGTGCTCGAAGGTGCGGTGAGAGTCTCTGAGCTGACGGACACGGGTAACAAGGCAGAAAATCGAAACGACTCAGGCAGCGGCGCACTCGCTCCGGTCACCGTTGCCAAAGACGCGGCGCTGGAGTTTCGGCGCCTGGGACACGAGTTGCGCGCGCAGACCGCGGATCTGAAACGCATCGACGCGTGGCGCGCACGCCGGCTTGAATTCAGTGATACGCCGCTTCGGGATGCGGTGGAGGAGTTCAACCGTTACTCGACGACGCACATTACGGTAAGCACATCGGAGCTCGAATCCGTGCGAGTGAGCGGCGTCTTCCACACAGGCGATGTTAGTGGGTTCCTGTATTCGCTGCGGGAAGCGCTGGGGGTGCAGATACACGAGTCGGCGGGTGCGGTTGTTTTGACGCGGCCGGCGCACGGCTCGCAAGACAACACACAATCGCCGGACTAGTGCGCTGCGTTGTCGGTGTTGGCAAGCGATTGTCCGGAACGACTGGCATCGTAGTTAGCCTTCGTCTTCCAGACGCTCTTGTTCCAATCATTGCCTATCCGTTCAAACAGCTTTTGTGCGCTCGCTTCATCGCCGGCGCCCAGAGCCAGGTAAGCCATGACATTGCGTCTGTGGTTCGTGCTGCCATAGAGCTTCCCGATAGCTGCAAAGCCGCTCTGAACACGTGGCCACGAGAGGTTCGGAGCCTGAGTCCTGCGGCAGCAGTTCACCGCTGAGGCGATCAAAAGATATACGGCATCTCCTTCCTCTCCCCCGATCCTGTCCGCGACACGGCCAGCATACTCCTCCGTGTCTCCTGGCTTCCCATACCATTTCGGCAAGAGATAAGTGGCCTCCGTGACAGCCACATAGTAGTACCCCGGCTCGGTAGCCAGAGCCTGTTCCGCCAAGGCATCGAAACGGGCGTGGTCCCAACTCTGCGCCAGGGCGACCGCTTGCATCTCCAGAAACCACTGAGGGCAGGTGACGGTCAGTGCCTTAGCCTGTTCGAGAACCGTGCGAGCCGACTGCACACGCTCTCCAAACAGTTTCCATCCCTCGGGCGTGACCGTATTGGCAAATCCGTGGCCGCGGGCCTTCCACGCGAAACCCAAATAGGTCTGAGCCAGTGCCACTCGCGGCGTGGGAGAGGCGGGATCACTTTGTATCCACTGTTCGAGAGTTGCGATATGGGCCTGCCAGGCCGCATCCGTTGCAGTGGACGATCCAGGCGAGCTGACAAGTGCGTAAAATTGATGCAGCTGCCACGCGCCTCCGCGAAAACGAAGCCGCTGGGTGCGCAGTTGGTCAGCCAGCGTATTCAGATCCAGGAATTTCTGCTGGCTGAGAAGATCGAGAACTTTTAAGCGAAAATCACGAACGCTTCGGTCTGCGGATTCCTCACTCTCCGCGGCGCCTTCCTGAGCCAGAAGCTCGTTCGATCCGGAAGAGGTTTGCTCCACCGCCGCCAGTGGCTGCACTGCCGCCAGCAGAATCAGCGTCCCAGTGAGCAGTGCGGCCGTGCGAAATCGACGAACATCCATGAAAGCGCCTCTCTTTGTCCGAGCCGCTATGAGGATAGCGCGCGACCCTTTCAATGTCACATGGTGCGCTCTGCCGATAAACTTTGGGGCGCATCCGGGCGGCTACCAACTTCAGAAAGTCGTTCCCGCATCTCAGGCGGCCACATTCCCCTGGCTGCCCTGACAGCGTTCCTCGGCGACGCTCTTGAAACGTCGGGAGAGCGCGAGACCGTGACAAAGCGAGCGCATAATATATATACGCTATTAATGGAGGCACAATGCCAGCATACGTACACGTCAATCTACGCGTCATCGACTCCACCAAACAAGCCGCGCTCGCTCCACGCTTTCTGGCGGTGCTAAAAGAGGCGGGCGGAAAGATTCTACATTTCGGTCCCGTTGTGCAGACCCTGGAGGGGGATGAGGCGCCGCTGCCGCTGGCTGGCGTGTTTGAGTTTCCGACTCTCGCCGAAGCGCTAGCCTTCTACAATTCCGAGAGGTATGCGCCGATCAAGGCCGAGCGTCGGGAAGCCCAGCAAGCGCGGATGTTCATAGTCGAAACACCATCGTGAGCGACCGCCTTCGGCAAGGCGTGACGGTCCGCAGTGGGACGAGGCCGGGCGCCAGGTGATCCAGTACCCACTGCCGCGACTCTGTCAGGACCTTCGGCGGGCTACACGAATTCAACGTTTGAATCTGACAGCGGCAACGAGCGCACTCGCTGGCCGGTCAGCGCGAACACGGCGTTCGCGACCGCCGGCGCCACCAGGGGCACACCGACCTCGCCCATGCCGCCGGGCTGATCGCCGCCTTGCAGGAGCACGACTTTGATCTGCGGCATCTGGTACATGCGCAGCAGCGGGAAGTTGTGGAAGTTACTTTGCTCGACCCGGCCGTCTTTGAGAGTGATCTTGCTCTGCAGTGTGTTGAGCAGGCCCGATACGGCACCGGAGTGGATCTGCGCGACGAGCTGGTCGGGGTGAACAGCGATGCCCGGGTCGACGACGTAGGTGAGGGTTTCAAGCTTCAGCCCGTTGGGCGCCTTGCGCACCTCGGCAACCAACGCCTGGTAGGTCCCGTAGCTCTCCATCATCGCAAGTCCGCGAGCACTGCCGGCGGGCAGTGGATTCCCCCAGCCGGATTCCTTCGCGACACGCTCGAGCACCGCTTTCTGGCGCGGTTGTTTGTCGAGCAGTGCCAGCCGGAATGCGATCGGGTCCTTGCCCGCCGCATGCGCGAGCTCGTCGATAAAGCCCTCGATGGCGAAGGCATTGAGCGCGTGGCTGACAGAGCGCCAATAGCCGGAACGCAGGCCGTATTCCTGGATGACGACGCGCTGCATCGCGTTCGGGATGTCGTAGGTCAGATTGACGGACCCTTCGGTCATGAAGCCATCGAGACCGTCCTTCACGACACCAGGGAACAAGCGGTTGGTGATCGACGACGACACCATCTTGTAGTCGAAGGCCACCAGATTGCCGCTGGCGTCGAGTCCGCCGGCCAATGTGTGATAGCTGGCGGGACGGTAGAAATCGTTACGCGTGTCGTCCTCGCGCGTCCATATCAGCTTGACCGGCTTTCCGGGCACGGCCTTCGCGATCGCCGCGGCCTGGCCGATGAAATCAACATCCAGGCGCCGCCCGAACCCACCACCGACGAACTGCGACCAAATACGCACGTTCGCGGCTTCAACACCGCTACGTGAGGCGGCCGCACCCTGCGCGCCCTGCGGGAATTGGGTACTGGCCCAGATGTCGCACCCTTTGGCACTGACCAGCGCCAGGCAGTTCATGGGCTCCAAGGTAGCGTGCGCGAGCAGCTGCAGCTCGTATTCGGCCCGAAGAGTTTTCGTCGCCGTCTTCAGCGCCCCGGCGGCATCGCCCGCCTGTTTGACAATAGCGCCATCGTTGCTCGCCCCTTGCTTGAGGGTCGCATAAATCTTCTCGGTCGTAAGGCTGGCGGCTGGACCATAACCCCAGGTGATTTTCAGGGCTTCGCGTGCCTTCTTGGCCGTCCAGTAACGGTCGGCAACGACAGCGACTCCCTCGCCGATGTTGACTACCGCCAACACGCCATTGATCGCTCTGGCTTTGCTGTCATCGACGGATTCGACCTTGCCCCCGATTACGGGGCATTGTTCGAGCGAGGCATGGACCATGCCCGGCTGCACGACGTCGAGACCAAACATGGCCTGTCCGCGCGCTTTGGCGGGCGTGTCCAGGCGATGCTGTTGCTTGCCTATCTGAGTGAAGTCGGCGGGCTGCTTGAGTGTGACCGACTTCGGCGGCGGCTAACTTGGCCGCCGCGTCAGCCAGCTCGCCGTAGCTTGCGCGCTTACCGCTCTGATGGCTGACGAAGCCGTCCTTCACGGTGCACTCGGCCGCCGGAACTTTCCAACGGTTCGACGCCGCGGTGATCAGGAGTACGCGAGCGGTTGCTCCGGCTTCGCGCAGTTTGAGTCCACGCATCGCGGACACTCGTACTACCACCGGTAATCTGAGCACCCAGCATGCGCGTTGATATAGACGGGCGCGACCGGCGCCTGCTCGATCGACACCTTATTGACATCGACACCCAACTCCTCGGCGACGAGCAGCGCGAGCGAGGTGTGCACGTCCTGGCCCATTTCGTTGCGATGGCAGATCAGGGTGATCTTGTTGTCGGGCGCAATCCGCACCCAGGCGTTGGCCGCAACCGGCTTGAGATCGGCGGCGAAATTACTGGCCGGCAGATAAAGACCCACCATCAAGCCGCCGCCGGCGGCGGCGGAGGCCTTGAGGAACTGCCGGCGCGACTCGGATTTGATGTTCGAGCTCATGGGGTCATTCCTTTAGGCTATCGGCGGCGGCATGGATAGCGGCCCGGATGCGCGCATAGGTGCCACAGCGGCAAATGTTGCCGCTCATCGCGCTGTCGATGTCAGTATCGGTTGGTTTTGGATTTCTGGCCACCAACGCCGTGGCAGCCAACACCTGGCCCGACTGACAGTAGCCGCACTGCGGGACGTCGATCTTGTCCCATGCGGCCTGCACAGCGGCACCGACTTTGTTGCCCGAGATGCCCTCGATTGTCGTGATCTTCTTGCCGCTCAGGGTCGCCACCGGAATGATGCAGGAACGCGCCGGCTCGCCGTCGACGTGCACCGTACAAGCGCCGCACAGCCCCAAACCGCAACCGAATTTGGTCCCCGTCATGCCGAGGTGGTCACGCAGCACCCACAGGAGCGGCGTGTCGGGTGACGCGTCAACATCAACAACCTTGTCGTTGATAGAAAGTGTCGTCATGACGGCGCAGACCTCGTTGGTTATGAGCGGATATTGCGGGACTCACGTGCCAGTTGGGTTCGCGGGCCATGCTATGCCGGTTCGAGGCTCTATGCATCCTGCACCTTCGTGCGGACCGCTGAGGCTGCGATATCCGCGAAGCGGCTGCGCGATGCGTTTGTAAGGCTTTTGGCGGCGCGCGGTATGCTTTGCGGATACTTTTCGCATTCCAGGGGACGAGGTTGGCGAACAAGAGCTGCTGCGGCCGCAAGTCGCGCCGATGAAGTATCTCGTAGTGGGTGGCGGGCTCATGGGTCTCACCACAGCCTTCTTCCTCAATCGCGGCGGACATGAGGTCACGCTGGTTGACCGGCAAAACGGAGCGGGCCTGGAGACCAGTTTCGCCAACGGGGGTCTCGTGACACCGAGCATGCCCGAGCCTTGGAACGGGCCGGGCTGTGTGCGTGTGCTGCTCTCTTCGTTGCTTCGTTCGGACGCAGCGCTTCAGTTGCGATTTCGGGCGCTACCGGGCCTGGTCGGGTGGGGACTGCGGTTTTTGGCGAATTCGCGCGTGGCGCGCTTCCAAGACAACTCCCTCAAGAATCTGCGTTTGGCGCAGCATTCACTTAAGACCCTGCAGGCGCTGCGGGAAGCAGCGCAACTGAGCTACGGGCAAGCGGCGCTCGGCACCTTGCGGATCTTCCGCGAATCGGCCTCTTTGGAACGCGCGACGGCGGGGGCCCAGGCTCTCGCAAAAGAGGATATCGCCTTTCGGCGTCTGTCGGCCGCGCAGACGACCGCGCTCGAGCCGGCGCTGGCACCGATCGAGCAGGAGCTGGTGGGCGCCCTGCACTACGGCGGCGACGAGGCGGGCGATGCGCATCGATTTTGTGTGGGCCTTGCCGAGTATCTGCGGCGTCAAGGAGTCGATTTCCGCTTCGGTACCGAAGTTTCCGGCCTCGAAGCGCGCTCACATCGAATCGTCGCCGCCGCAAGCGACCGCGGACCGTTGGTTGCGGATCGCTACGTCGTTGCCTGTGGCAGCTACAGCACCCTCCTGTTGCGCCGGATCGGGATTCATCTTCCGGTTCAGCCCGCCAAGGGATACTCCATTACCATCACTGGCGAGCAGAAGCCGCAGCCACTGCGGATCCCAGTGGTGGATGACGAGTTGCATGCGGCGGTGGTGCCGCTCGATGGCGTCATCCGCGTTGCCGGCACGGCGGAATTCGCGGGTTATGATCGCACTATGAGCCCAGTGCGGATCGCGAACCTGCTGCGGTTGGTGCGCAAAGTGCTGCCGCGGATGGAGTTTGATCCGGCGCGAGTTAAGGCATGGTGTGGGCTGCGGCCGATGTCCACCGATGGAGTCCCCATTATCGGCCGCACGCCCTTCAGCAATCTCTTTCTAAACACGGGTCATGGGCACCTGGGGTGGACCCTATCGGTCGGGTCGGGGCAGTTGCTCGCGGATGTGCTTTCAAACAACTCTCCCGCTCTCGACCCGGCGCCGTACGCGCTTGGTCGGTTTCGCGGCGAGCAAAACTGAGCACCGAACGGAGCGGCGCGATCGGCGCGCACAGTTCAGCGCCGATCGGACGCAAGCGACGGGCGAGTACGGCCGATCGTTGATCAGCGATCGCGAAATGCCGGCACAGGAGGCGGCCAATCAGCTCGTAGCAACAGCCGTACAAAGCTCGACAATAAAGCCGTTGAGGTCGCGGACATACGCAACTGTCTGGCCCCAGGGCTTTTCGCTGGCCTCCTTCAGGGGAGCAGCACCGGCGCGGACAGCTTGATCGAACGCTGACCGCGGGTCGTCGACTACGAATGCCACCTCAGCCGCTGCGGACTCTGCATCGCCGGGGCGGCTGCGACGGAAACGTACGCCGTTACTTTCGCTCAGCGCCTCTGACACAAAGCCGAGTGCGGTCGCGCCGGTATCCAACTCACCGTAGTTACCAGGATCGACAAAGCGACGCTTCAGCCCAAAGGCCTTTTCGTAAAATGTAACCGTCGCTTCGACATCAGGGACATAGAGGATGATATAACCGAGCTTCATCTGGTCTCCTTAATACTCGGGCGGCGGCACCAACTGCCCGCCAACCGTCACTTCCAGCACAGTGCGTACGGATTTTGCTGGAGTATACTTCGTGGATGACGTCAACACCTAGGACTACCGCCTGTCGCTGGACCGACGTGCGACACATCGCGGCTTTGGGTGAGCCTCTGCTGGAGCTGCAGCCGACGAACGATGGTCAGATTCGCGTGGCCTTCGGCGGCGATGTGGCTAACGTAGCGGTCTGCCTGAGGCGGATACTGGGAACGTCGCAAGTTCAAGTTTCCGTCGTGACGGCGCTCGGTCGGAGCAGCTATTCAGATTGGCTGCGGGCGCGGCTGACGCGCGAGGGTATCCGGGTCAGCGAAGCGCCTATCGCGGGCGAGCCTGGCATTTATGGTATCCCCTTAGATCCGGCGCGGCAGGCAACTTTCTCTTACTGGCGGTCTCAATCGGCCGCGCGGCAGTTCTTACAAGCGGCGCAACTCCAACATTTTCAGGAGCTGCTCGGTCAGCCCGACTTGCTGCTGGTTTCAGGCATTACGCTCGCCCTTTGCTCCACGGGGAGTTTCGCGAGCCTGTGCGAGTGGATTCAGCTGCACTTCCTCCGCTACCGACTACGGCTGCGAGCCCGGTCGGGGGCTAGACCCAGAGGGGTGCTAGACCCAAGGCGCGCGCAAGTACTGCCCGCAAATCATCAATGACGAACGTCGCGCCGGCCTCCAGAAGCTCCTTGCTCTGATACGCGCCGGAGCTCGAGAAGAAACCCGCGACCGACATGCCGGCTCGACGAGCCGATATCACTCCTGTGGGCGAATCTTCAACCGCGAGGCAGCGCTCGGGTGAAACAGCCAACAGCCGCGCCGCCATGAGATACACATCGGGGGCCGGCTTCGGAGCCTCGACCAGGTCGCGGGTGGCAATGCGCCCATGGAACGGCGCTATCAAATCCACAGCTGCCAGCATCGCGACAACCAGCTCGCGGCTCGAATTGGAGGCGACCGCCAGCGGCAAGTTGGCTCTTGCCAGTGCTTGTACAACCTCCACAGCGCCGTCGATAGCCTGAATACCCTCGGACACCAGCCCGAGCGCCAATTCTTCGATTTGTGCTTCGAGATCGGCAGGCAGGCGCAGTCCGCGCTCGGCCTCGATGTTTTTCAGAACGGTAGGGTTGTCTACGCCCGTGGTGCGGCGCTTGATCTCCTCGAGATCGATATCGACACCTGATTGGGCGAGGCCTTTCTGCAGGGCCTTTGCCTGCATCGATTCACTATCGACCAGCGTGCCGTCGCAGTCAAAGATGATGGCGGCCATCTGGTCGCTCTTCACTTCAAAATGCCTTTGTGATTCCACAACACCAGGCCTCCTGGCCCAGAATGACCGGAACGGACATCCTCAGAGGCTCCCCGAATCACTGTGCCATTTTTGGAAATCAGATTCCAGGGCTTCCCATCTAATCAATCGCAACGCGCAGCCTGACAATGGGTTCAGCCTCCCGCTCACTCAGGAGGAAACAAGTCTAAAGGAACGTTGGCGGCGAAGGCCGCGAACAAGGGTGTCCAGTGAGCGCCGCGATGAGCCTCGTCATGGCCAGCACGCGCCTTGTGTATCCTAACTGTGAACAACAGAGCAACTTACGTTGGAGCGAACAAGCGAACGAAATCCAAATAAATGGGATAGCCCCTTCCATGTCCAAGTCGCAACGCCATTGAAATAAGAGAACGTACCGGTCGCTCCGGTATTGGTGACTCCGTTACAGGTAACGGATGACAACCATGAGCTGCCGGGATCCGCCGAGAAACCCGACGCCGAGAAAGATGATTCCTCTATGCACGGCCCCCCGATGTCCCATAGGTCCGCTACCGAGTGTCCGCCCGTCAACCCTGTTGGGCTATATGAGCCGTAAGCACCGCTAGCAAAACCCGCCGTCGAGTTTACTTGATCCCCGCAAGCTGAGAATGTGAAACCTACCGTAAGTGTTCCCGAATCGGCGGATGTCTGTGGTATGACACTAATCACTGTGTCGTCAGGGCTCAATTCGCCCTTGAGCTTCAAGATACCGTCTTTCGTTATCACTCGTTCACCCGGGCCGCTCAGATCGGGGGGTGCTGCCGATGCAAGTTGAAAGCACAGCGCACCAATCGCCAGAAACACCACTCTCGATACCCAATCCATCGTCGTCCTCATGTACGTTCTCTCCTTGTTCCGACAATCAATTTACGAACGACGCTTTAGCCGGATTTGACAATACCTAACATTGTGCACTTGCGTTTGTCAAACTCTACCCTCGGGTTGCATAGTTCGACTCCGTCAGGTTTGATCCTTTGAACAGTCTCGGAGTTTGGAAAGTCGACAGAGGAACGAGCACATTTATGAGGGCACCCATGTAAAAGGAGTTTGCCTTTGAACGGCTCGCATCGCTCATGCACGCACCCAACAATACATACGCAATCGTGATCGCGACCACAAGGCCGCCTATAATCATCGCCGCGACGGTGCAGCCCAGGCCATCAGCGGAAGCGCAACTTCTGGCTAACCAAGCTGAATGATTGACTCCGTAAAGATACGCAAATGCGAGTAATGAAACCCCGGCGGGCAGCCCGACGATGAAATGATGTGCATACTAACGCCAGGGAAGCGGAGTCGCTGTATCTCATCAAACCCAAATCATGGGCGAGAGTTCGGCTGGATGGCGTCGTCGCCAATGCGCGTGGAATTCTGGGCCGAGCGGGTTCGGAAGATCTCAGCTACGACACAAACACCCAGGGGTTTATTTGGGACATTGTCACACGATTGATTAGCGGCTCTCAGTAAGCGTCACTGAAAGCCGTCTCGAGGCGCTCAGGATCGGCGTGGTGTCGCCAAGAGACCGAGAAGTTCTGTTACCTCACATTCGGCGACTCGCTTTGCTCCCTCAACGAAATAGCCTCTGACATCAAGAGCGATTCGGCGCCGATGGATGTGTTCACGCATGTCGTCGTTGAGAATAAACATGTGCGCCACCCCTTCGTAGGGAACCGGCCCATCTGGAAGTGGCTTACCGTCATCATCCAAGAATTCCGGATGGATCATGTAAATCCCGTCGCGTTGCGGATCATCGCCGTCGTACAGGAAGTCGCAACGTAGGTGCTGGCGAGGAAGGCTCGCCCGTCCCCCTTCTTCGGCGGTGAAGAAGCGATATCTCACAGCGAAGTCTGGAGGCCTTCCCGGACGGCTATAGGAGATGCTCATGTCAGGATCACCTCGACGCTGCTTCACACTGGCCCAGCCCGGTCCGCGCTAGTCATTCGCGGTAATCCGGCAACAGACGGCACCCGTCGCGCAAGGGTGCCAGCGAGCCGCACCGAGTGTGCCGGGCGGGAACATTAGCGTACACTGATGTGGGTCCCGCAAGGAGCGTTAGATGCAAGCCCCCGTGTTCACACCTTTGGCTTCTTATCAGGAATTGCCGCCTGCGACCATGACGAATCGGGCCGCGGAGTTCTACCAATTTCTGAACCGGCGGCGGACGGTACGCCACTTTGCCGACAAGGCGGTTCCACGCGAGATTATCGAGAACTGCATCCGTGCGGCGGGTACTGCCCCGAGTGGCGCGCACCAGCAACCGTGGCATTTTGTCGCTGTGTCCGATGCAGCCATCAAGAGGCAGATCCGTGAGGGAGCAGAGGTCGAGGAGCGCGAGTTTTACGAGCATCGCGCGCCGCCCGAGTGGCTGGAGGCACTTGCGCCGCTTGGCACGGATGCTGAAAAGCCGTTTCTCGAGGTGGCGCCTTGGTTGATAGCCGTGTTCGTGCAACGCTATCGATTCAACGCCGAAGGCCGTAAGGTCAAACACTACTACACCGACGAGTCGGTCGGAATCGCAACAGGTCTGCTGCTCGCGGCCCTGCACGCCTCGGGGCTGGTGTCCCTGACACACACTCCAAGCCCGATGGGGTTTTTGAACGAGATTCTCGGTCGTCCGAAGGCGACGGAGCGGCCGTTCATGATCATCGTGGCCGGGTATCCGGCGAGCGATGCGGTCGTACCGGATTTGACTCGCAAGCCGCTCGAGCAGATCGCTACCTTTCTGACACGCTAAACACCATCAGGAAGCTAGGAGCCTGTCGGGCTTAGGGGCGCCGTAGCGAGGGCGACCCGCAGTAGGCGAACCTAAGTCCGACAGGCTCCTAGCAGCGGCGGTAAGTGACGATTCACCCAGCCCGTGGCCTGCTCGTAGGCGAAGCCCAACTGCAAAACAGCGAGGTCGGCGTGATGGCGCCCGATGATCTGCATCCCCATGGGAAGCCCCTGGCTGCCAAAACCGACCGGCACATTCAGGACCGGATGCCCGAGCAGGCTCGCCGGGACGACCACTTCCATCCAGCGGTGATAGGTGTCCATGCTGACGCCATGGATGCTCTTCGGCCAATGCTCCGAGGCGTCGAAGGGAAACACCTGCGCGCTAGGGATCAACAGATAATCGAACTTCTCGAACAGGCGCGCCGCGGCTTGATACCAGCTCGTGCGTCCCTGCGATGCGTGGTAGGCATCCGGCGCGCTCAGCTTCAGTCCGCCGGCAACTTCCCACTGTGCCTCGGGCTTCATGTGTGCGCGCTTGGCCGGATCGGCGTGGAGCGACGCCAACTGACCCGCCACGAGCCAGTGACGCAGTGTTAGCCATGTGTCCCAAATGCGCTCAGGCGGGAAATCGATCGAGGTCGCGTCCACCTTGCATCCCAGCGACTCGAAGGCCGGGAAGGTTTGGGTACACAGCTCGAGAATGCCGGGCTCGAAGGGCAGATGGCCGCCCAGATCCCCCAACCATCCCAGGCGCTTGCCCTTCAGGTCCGTCTGCAGCACCTGTTGAAACAGTTGTGAATTCTGATCGAGCGAGTTGGGGTCGCGGGGGTCCGGCCCGGCAATCACGCTCATCAGCATGGCGATGTCGGCAACCCCACGCCCCATCGCTCCCAAGGTACCGAGCTGGTCAAGAAACAGCTCTTCTGCCTTTGACGGGACCCGTCCGAATGAGGGGCGAAACCCGAACACGTTGTTGAAAGCGCCCGGATTGCGCAGCGAGCCCATCATATCGCTGCCGTCGGCCACCGGAACCATCCGCAGCGCGAGGCTCACCGCGGCTCCCCCGCTGCTGCCCCCGGCCGTCTTCGACTGATCGTAGGCGTTGAGGGTGGCGCCGAAGACGGTGTTATAGGTTTGCGACCCTAGCCCGAATTCCGGCGTATTGGTTTTGCCGATGATGATGGCGCCACGCGCCTTCAGCCTCTCCACGAGAATGGCATCCTCACTCGGGATACCATCCAGCAAGGGCGAGCCTCGCGTCGTGCGAATGCCTTTGGTCGCGGCGAGGTCCTTCACGGCGTGCGGAAAACCATGCAGCCAACCCAGGTACTGCCCGCGGGCGAGCTGCGCATCGCGTTCGGCCGCCTGGCTCAGCAGACCAGCGCGGTCCTGCAGCGATACGATGGCATTGACGTGCGGATTGATTCGCTCGATGTGATCCAGAAACGCCGTCATCACCTCCACGCACGAGACGCTCTTGGCTCGTATCGCGTTGGCGAGCTCGACCGCGCGCAATTGCACCAGCGATGAAACCTTGCCCGGAGGGCTCCCCGTCTCGTGCGCTTGCGCCGTGTTAGCTGCTGCGCCAAGTGCAACCGGCAGCGACGCAACCATTGACACGAACCCCCGTCGGGTCGCGTGCGATGACGCGACATCGGTTCCTTCAAGACCCGGGCGCGGCGCTGCCGCGTCTTCCACAAGCTTCATACACAGGCCCCGGAGAATGAGACGGCCGCATTGTGCACCGGAGGAGCGCGGTTTAGCGTCACTCTTGCGGGTCGAACGTATTGTTTTGATCGTTTCGCCGCGCGGCGCGTCTTGAGGCCACGGCGCAGGGGGCGCCTACGGAGGCCAACATCGACACCGCCTGCATCGATCCAGGCAAGCCCTGGTTGAAGGGGATGAATGAGCCGGGAATGGTCGTTTTGGAAACCGAGAAGGCTCCCTGTCTCGCCAGAATTACCTAGTAAAATATCAGTTCTAATGATTAAATTACCCTGTAAAATATCTGCACAGGATTGATCGTCTTCCGGGCAGTGCGTTTGTGGAGTGTCCCAAATGTACCTTAATCGGTTAGAAATCAGCCACTTGCAATCTTGGTCCATGCAGCACGGACGCAAACCTCTGATCATTCGAGGGGCACGGCAGGTCGGCAAGTCCACCGCCGTCCGGCAACTGGCCGAACGAGCGAAGATGCAGCTCGTCGAAATCAATTTCGAGCGCAACCCCGAGTTGCGCGAAGCGTTTGGGGTCAACGAGCCGCCGCGCATCCTCACTAACCTGCAGCTGCTCACCGGCCGATCCATCAGGGCCGGTGAAACATTGTTGTTCCTCGATGAGATCCAGGCCGCGCCGGAGGCCCTGGGGACGCTGCGCTACTTTTACGAAGAAATGCCTGCGTTACATGTCATCTGCGCGGGCTCACTGCTCGAGTTCACGCTCGCCGCCGCCAAATTTCCCATGCCGGTAGGGCGCGTGGAATACATGTACCTGGGGCCGCTGCAATTCGAGGATTTTCTCGACGCCCTGCAGGAGCCGGCGCTGGCCACCTGGCTGCGCGAGGTCTCGCCGGCGGAGTTGCGGACTGGCGCCGCTCTTGCGCGTCCGGTCCATGAAAAGTACCTCGATTTACTGCGCCTGTATTGGGTGGCGGGAGGCCTGCCCGAGGCGGTCGCCGGCTTCGCCGCAAATCGTGACTTCGAGGCGCTGCGCCGGATCCATCAAAGCATCGTGGCCACCTATCGCGACGATTTCGGCAAGTACAGCCACGGCCCCCTCAAAGAGCGCGTGCAGTTGGTGTTCGACAAATTACCGCTCATGGTGGGCCGCAAGTTCAAGTACGCACAGATCAGCGAGCACCATCGAGCCGCGGAGCTGGCAGCGGCTCTGCAGCAGCTCTGCATGGCTCGCGTGGCCTACAAGGTGCAACATACTTCGGCCAACGGCGTGCCGCTGCACGCCGAGGCTAACGACCGCCACTTCAAGACTTTGTACATGGACGTCGGCCTCATGTGCGCGGCGCTACGCCTCAACCTACTCGACCTCAAACGCGAAAATCTCGCACTGATCAACGACGGTGCGGTCGCGGAGCAATTCGTCGGACAGCACCTGCTGTACAGCGAGGCCTGGTACGACCCGCCGGAACTTTATTACTGGGTCCGGGAGGCGAAGAACTCCTCCGCGGAAGTCGATTACACCATTGCTCGGGGCCAGGAGGTCATTCCGATCGAGATCAAGGCCGGCAAGACGGGAACGCTTAGATCCCTGCATCGCTTCCTGCGGGAAAAGCACCGCTCCTTCGCCGTGCGATTCAACAGTGACCTGCCGAGTGTGTTGAACGACTCGGTCATGCTCCCCAACGAGGGGCCTCTGCGCTACGAGCTGCTCTCCCTCCCCTTATATATGGTGGGACAGACGCGCCGGCTGCTTGCACAACGTGCGGGCGATCTGCCAACGCCATACTGACTCCGCACCGACAGCCAGAAACCTCAAACACAGGGAATCCGCCGCGGCGCCGCATGGCGGATGACTTGGCCCACAGCGCTTCGAGAATCACCTTCGTGACAGCCTCGAGTCGGCAGGGCGACGACCCGTATCACCACTTGTTCCAACGCCCCCCTGCCGGTGAAAGAGAACTGCCGCATTTCGGATTGTGAGCGCATTGTTGGCCTGGTGGGCGTCGAGCGAGTTCTCGCTGGCCTCCAGTACCAGCCAGCAAGCTGTTCAGGAAGCAGCGCAGTACCAGACCGTGAAGGCTGAGCAGGATGGCTATGTCAGCTTCGGGGAGCGGCTCGCGAGTGCTTACCAGGAGCACACGGTCGCCGCGAGCGGGCTTTACGCCAAGCGGCACGTGCTCGCACCAGCAAGGACACC
>CAVVXG010000004.1:0-27135 GCA_963752125.1 uncultured Pseudomonadota bacterium
CAAATATTCTGAGCCGCCAGCTGCGGTTGCGCGCGCCAGTTTTTCCCGCCAAACAACTGTTGCGTGACCCGCTGGCCGGCGCCGTAGCAGTCGAATGTGCCGCAGGCCGGAAAACCGCGCTGCCGCAGTTGGTCGTGAATGGCGCAACGAAAGTCGTTGCGCAGGTTCGCGCACGGCGTGTACGCCGGTTTGTCGAAGCCGAAACCCTGATTCGCATCGAAGGCCGGCGCGACACAGCAAAGTCCGCAACACCTGGCGCAATCAGCCTGTAACTGGGGAGAGCTGCTCGACACCCGCGCGTACCCTGGTCGCCTATGGCTGCGGCGCCTGGGGCGGCGGCATGGCGTCCAGGAGCGGTTTCACGATCACAACGCCTTTGGCCTTTGTCAGCAGCTCACTCGCGTGCGGGTCGGCCTTCATCTTGCCGGCGATCGGGATCGCGTCATTCACGCGCATCTGTGCATCGGCGGCAGCGCCGGTCGCCTCTTGCGCCGTCAAACTCCCGTGGCTGGCGTTGGCATCCGGGGAGCCCTGGCTGCCCGCCCCGGAAGCCAGAAACGGGGTGAGCAGCAGCAAAGACAGGGGGATGGATCGACGTTTGAGCATAGGGCGTACTTTAACTCTCCGGTGTTGCAGCCTGTTTATACGCGGCAACTCTGCCAGGAATGTCACCGCAAGGAAACCGCCCAGGCGTTTCAGGCGGGGCGGTACAGCGCGAGCCGCAGCGGCGTGTCTCGAGTCACGGGCCATTCCAGTTTTAGGTGGCTGGGCGGTGCGGCTCACGGGAGCCCCGCAGTGGCTCCCGTAGAGTAGTTCTTTCTACCCGCGGGTAGGGTCCATCGTCATCGGCGTCAATGCGAACCCCTCTAGGTACAACTAGGAGATTTGGCGTTCCTCGCGCCGCCGCGCGCCGCGCCCCATCCGCTGTCGGGGATAATGCCGATGTCTCGTACATACCACGGCAACATGTCGTGTTCCCTTGTAACAATTAACATTTCAAACATCCGATCTTGCTGCTACGATCGTCCAGCATATAAAGCGCCACCGCCACGCGGTTAGAGTCCGGCGCAACACTAGGGAGGGGTGATTGCGGAGAAGCGATCTCCAAGAAAACTCAGGCTTAAAAAAGAACTCGCTCCGGGTTTAAAGACTCGGGGTTAAAACGAGTTTCAGGGAAACGGCGTTGCCGTTGGGAGTGTTCCAAATGCTGGTGAATAATGGCAGGGTGGCGTTTGCCATCAATTCCTTGACGTGTCTTGCGGTCTCTGCAGCACTGCAGCCGGCTTTGGCCGCCGACAACGCCGACGCGCCGGAAGCATCGGTGCAGACCGTGGTGGTGACTGGAAGTCGCATCGCGACTCACGAGCTGGAGACGATGACCCCGGTGACGGTTGTCACTAATCAGGCCATCGAGGCCTCCGGCTCGTTGAACATTTCCGAGTATCTGCGCGACCTGCCCTCGGTCGGTACCTCCACGTTCAGTAACACGAACAGCAACTTTCTGACCAACAACTCGGGCGTCAACTCCATCAACCTGCGCAACCTGGACGACAAGCGCACCTTGGTGCTGGTGAACGGCAAGCGCTATGTGCCGGGCATTGCCGGCAGCTCGATCGTCGATTTCAACACCATCCCGACCGATTTCATCGACCATATCGAGGTCACCACCGGTGGCGCTTCGGCCATTTACGGCTCGGACGCGGTCGCCGGCGTCGTCAACGTCATTTACAAGACCAACTTCCAGGGACTGGAGCTGCGCGGCCAGGCGGGCGAGACGGGCGATGAGGACTCGGCGCGCTACGGCGGCGGACTGCTGGCCGGCTCGACCTTCGATGAGGGCCGCGGCCACTTCATGTTTGATATCTCCTGGGACAAGGACGACGGGTTGTATTCAAGAGACCGGGCGCGCTCGGCCGTCGACCAGGAGGTGCTCGACGGCGTGGTGGTGAAACCCACGTACTCGAGCTACGCGCCGCAGGGCCGGTTTGAATACACCAGCACGCAGGGCACGGTCGACAATGTCTTTACCTTCAACCCCAACAACACATTGAAGGATGGATTCGATACGACCGATGGGTTCAACCGCAACGCCTTTCGCCGCATCTCGGTGCCGACGGACCGAACCCTGATCGCCTCGACGATGAACTTCGATGTGGCCGAGCACCATCAGCTCTACTCTGAGCTCACGTACGCCTTCTCCCACACCACATCGGACATCGAGCCTTTCGCGCTGGCAGCGACCGGTGTCCCGGGAGCGGTTTACGGCACCGTCAATGACGCCAATGGCGATTCGATCGCCCTGCCTATCACCAATGCCTACCTGCAGACGTTGCCGCAGCTGGCGCCGCAGCTGGCGACCATCAATCAATACAACAGCACGGGCAACCATTGCGCGGGCTCGGTGGCAACCAACCCGGGCTACGATTGCATCAATTACATCGACTTCCGCAAGCGACTGCTGGACGTTGCGGTTCGCTCCAACGAGGCCAACCGGCAGACCGGCCGGCTCCTGTTGGGTATGAAGGGCGAGATACCCATGCCGATAGCGGCACTGAGCGATTGGACGTATGATGCCTCTTATAGCTACGGTCGTACCACGGACTCGCAGCTCACCACCGGCCAGGTCAACATCGCTGCCGTGCGCGCCGCGCTCGATTCGGTCGTCAGCCCGACCGGGCAGATCGTCTGCCGTGATCCGGTGTGGCAGTCTCTGGGTTGCGTGCCTCTCAATCCCTTCGGGTACAACAGCATCACGCCCGCGGCGGCTAACTTTATCCGGGCGAACGTGACTCGCGATGTGAAGGTTCAGGAACAGATCATCTCGGGGTCCGCCTCGGGATCCGTAGGCACGTTGCCCGCCGGCGCACCGCAATTGGCGCTCGGTGTCGAGCAGCGCAAAGACACGAGTGAGGAGGTCTGGGATCCGCTGACGAATGCCGGTTTGAATGGCGGTAATCAGATCCCCAACAGCGCAGGCAGCATCACGACCAAGGAAGCTTTCACGGAGCTGCAGGTTCCTGTCCTCAAGGATGTTCCTGGCGCGAAGGCCTTGGATCTGAACGCGGCGCTACGGTACGCGAAGTACAGTACTATCGGAGGGGTGAACACTTGGAAGGCGGGTCTTGACTGGGCACCCGTCCAGGATGTTCGCTTCCGCGGTGTCTATTCGGTCGCCATTCGCGCCCCGAATATCGGTGAGCTCTTCGGCGGATCGGCGGAAACTTTCCCCGCCGGACTGGTCGACCCGTGCGATGGAATCACTCAGGCCACGGTCGCTCAGTTTCCGGCCGCCTGCCTCAAGAATCCCGCGATCGCCTCGGCAGTCGCCCACGGTGGATTCAAGTACGGCTTCCTCGACTATCAGACCATCAACGGCTTCATCATCTCGAACCCCAACCTGCAGCAGGAAAAGGCCAAGACTACGACGTTGGGTTTCGTGCTGACACCGCGGGCGTTGCCGGCCTTCAGCGCTACGATTGACTACTACGATGTGAAAATCACCGGTGCCATCAACACCGTGGATCCTCAGACCGAGATCAACCAATGCCTGGCAGCCGGAACGTTCTGCGATTCGGTGCTTCGCAACCCCAATACCGGCAAGCTGGAGACCATCAACTCGTCCTTCCTCAATCTTGCTTCGATCCACACGCGTGGCATCGACACGGTGGTGCGCTATGGGTTTGACTTCGGCAGTATCGGCGGGCTAGCCGTGGCGGTGACCGAGACTCACCTGATGAAGCTCGAAGAGCAGATTCCCTTGGCGCCACTGCTGGACAACGTGGGCGAGCTCAATGGCGGCGGTCGGTTGGGCTCCGGATTCGAGGACCGTGGAACGGCAAGCCTCGTCTACCACATTGGCGGCCTCGAAGCGACGTGGAGATCCACGTACATGAGCGGCATCAACGACACCAACCCCGCCCCGGGCAACACCGTGATCTCGACGTTGTACAACCACGTGCCCGCGTACGTTTACCACGATGTACAGGTGCGCTACACACTCCCGTACAAGCCACATACGGAAGTGTATGTTGGCGCCAACAACATCTTCAACAAACAGCCACCGTTCTTGCCGGAGGGTATGGCCTCCACAGTAACGGGCACGGAGACTGCGGCGGACACCTACGACGTCATCGGAGTCTTCTTGTACGCGGGCTTCAAGCTGAGATTCTAAAGCTCTCTGCAGCGCCTCATGTTGTGATGTCAATGGGCTCGCCGGGTATCGCCTGCCGATACCTGGCGGCCCTTTCTGCGCTACCCCTTCCATTTTCATAGCTCGACAGCCTGCTGTCTGCGACGCTGCGGCCCGTGGCTTTGTACTTAAACATGGGGGCGGGGCGATGAAAGTCTGTGAGCTCGAAGACCTGCTGCGCGAGGGCGATATCGTCTTCACGCGCATTCCGGGGGCGCCATTTCGCCAGTTGGCCGACGTGACTCGTACGTGGACGAATCACGTCGGCGTTGTTGTAGGGTTCGATGGGATTGGCGCGGTAGTGGCGGAAAGTAAGGTTCCGCTTTCACGTCGCACAAGGTTCGCAAATTTCGTGCGTCGTTCGGCGCAGGGACGTGTTGCGGTGTTGCGTTTGCAGCAGCCGCTATCTGACGAGGACGTTAGGCGACTGCGGTATGCGGCAAGACGTCGTCTCGGGAAGTGGTATGACACCGGCTTCAGCCTCCGCTCGCGGCGTCAATTCTGCTCGCGATTTGTGCATGAGGTGATGCAGGAATCGACGGGCAAGGCCGTGGGCGAGGTGACCACCTTGCGCAAGCTGCTCGAGCGCAATCCTGAAACCGATTTGCGATTGTGGACGCTTTGGTACTTTGGTTCCATACCGTGGGAGCGCACAACAGTGACGCCCGCGAGCCTCTACGGTAGCCCCTCACTCAAGGTGGTGTTCGATGGGCAGGTGCCTCGCGAGAGGCGGCGTGCGTGGTAGTTACAAAATGTTGCTGCGCCGCCGCGGCGGGATGACTCTGTTACTACTACTAAAGTCTCAGACGTTCCCGCATGTCAATAAACATTCATGGGATCCCGGGAATAAAGAACCTTCTGAGAGAGATCTAGCTCGTGTATCGGTCGCGCTGGCGGCTGCCGGAACGCGACGTAGTATTTCCGAGCGGTTCACACTTCCAGGGAGTCCCCCCAATGAGTCGCAGACTGTCTACCCTTCTTTTCGCGATGGGCGTGCCGCTGATGGCCCAGGCACAAAGCTCACCACCCTTAACCCCCGCGCCTGCTGGCTTCAGCACACCGAGCCTTGCGACGAATCAAGGTTCACAGAGCACGAGCAACGGCATCCCCGAGCAAAGGGGCGATACCTTCCAGCTCGACCAGTCGGTCTATGAGACGATTCACGATGTGAGCACCGGCCTCGGACCGATCTACAACGGGCGGGCATGCGCAGAGTGCCATCAAAATCCCGTTAGCGGCGGCGCGAGCCAGTTCACCGAGCTGCGTGTCGGACACTTTACGACTACGACGACGAACGGCGTCACCACCACCACCTTCACCAATCCTACGGTGACTATTAATGACGGGGTTCCCTTTAGTATTAACGGGGCTTCCGTCCCGCCCACGATCACGGGCCGTTCCATTCTTAACGACCGCGCTATCAATCCGCAGGCGCAGGAAAAGGTTCCCACCACGGAAAACCTCCGCGAGCTACGAGCCGCGCTGATCACCCTTGGTGACGGCTTCGTGGAAGCAGTCCCCGACGCGACCCTGCAGAAAATTGCAGCTATGCAGCCGCTGCAATCCCACGGAAGGATTCACGGCGAAGCGATCGAAGTGCCGATATTCGAAGCCACAAATGCGGATGGCACTCCGGTCACGAAGATCGGTCGCTTCGGCTGGAAGGATCAGCACGGCAGCCTGCTGTCATTCATCGCTGACGCGTATTTGAACGAGATGGGGGTCACCAGCCCACTGCGACCTCATGACACGGTTCCCTTAAACGCCGTTGGCAAAGTAACCGCCGATCCGGAGGACCATCCGGACGCCATCAACATGTTGGACATCGATCACTTTGCGGCATTTATTCGTGGCACGCTGGTGCCGCCGCGTGATACAACCCTCGACCCCAATGGCACCGGGGAGGCCCTGTTCAAAGAGACAGGTTGCGAGATATGTCACGTTGAGACGCTGATTACGGCGCGCACCGGCACCAAAGACGTCGTGATCAACGGTGGCAAGTTCACTATTCCCCCCGCCCTCCTGGACAAGATCATTCACCCGTTCGGCGACTACCTGCTGCACGACATCGGGACCGCTGGCGGCATCGTGCAGACGGCAACGGCTCAGGACACAGCGTTCAAGTTTAGAACGGCACCCCTATGGGGACTGCGCATGCGTCCGCGTTACATGCATGACCTGAAGTCGTTGACGCTCCAGGATGCGATCGATCGCCATCGCGGCGAGGCTGAGCATGTAAGAAACGAGTTCAATGAGCTCTCGGAAGCTCAGAAGCAAGAAGTGTTCAATTTCCTTAACTCTCTGTAATGGCGAGGCCGAGCACGTGACCCGGAAATTCTTCGAGGAGTAGAGCGGTGGGACGTTCCCGGGCGGGCGGAGGTATTCCTCTCCCTGTGCCTCCGTCTCGCCCGGGCGTCGGCCGGGATTTCCCGGCCGACGCTGCATAGCGGCTCAGCCGCGCTGCCTGAGAGCTTCGATGAGCCGCTCGATCTCCTCGAGCGTGTTGTAGTAGTGCACCGAGGCCCTGACAACCGAGGCCAGCCCGCGCTCGGTCATGTCAAACATAGTGTATGAGGCATCGGAATTGGACACGTTGATGCCGCGGAGTCGCAGACGCTGCTTGATCGCAGCGGGCTCTTCGCCATCGACAATGAAGCTGACGATTCCGCAACGCGTGGCGCCCTTGTCGCAAACTCGGATGCCCGGTGTTTGCTCGAGGCGGCGGCGTAGGTCATCCGCCAGAGCCTGAATTCGCTGCTGGATCGCCTGCAGGCCCCAGCCGAGCGCGTAACGCGCCGCCACGCCCAGGCCGATTCGGCCCGCCACGTAGCTCTCCCAATTCTCGAACCGACGGGCATCGGAGCGAATTTCGTAGCGGTCCGGCGCTATCCACCGTGCGGCATGCAGATCGAGCAGCGGCGGTTCCAGCCTCTCGATCCAGGCGCGTCGTACATAGAGGAACCCTGTGCCGCGCGGACCTCTGAGGAATTTTCGCCCGGTCGCCGAGAGCATGTCACAGCCGATCCGGCGCACATCAATCGGCATCTGGCCGACACTTTGACAGGCATCCAACAGGAACGGACAGCCGCTCTCTTGGGCGATGCGACCTATTTCAGCGGCAGGGTTGACGAGGCCGCCGTTGGTCGGCACATGGGTGATGGCGATGAGCTTGACCCGCTCGTCGAGCATCGCGCGCAAAGTGTTTACGTCGACTTGACCGTGCTCGTCGTCTGGGACGATCTCGATACGGGCGCCAGTCTCTTTCGCCCGCTGCAGAAAGGCGATGACGTTGCTTGCGTACTCCGCGCGTCCGGTCAGGATCCGGTCGCCAGGGGCGAATCGGATCGCATAGAACGCCATGTCCCAGGCGCGAGTCGCGTTCTCGACCAGGGCTATTTCGTCACGGTCACAACCGAGCAACTCCGCCACTGCCTGGTAGGTGTCGTCCAGGCGTGCATACGCGGCGTCGTGGGCCTCGTAGCCACCGATACGGGCCTCCAAGTCGAGATGCGTCCGGATCGCGTCCACGACGCACGCCGGCGGTAGCGCACTGCCGGCGTTATTGAAGTGGGTGACGTGCGTACACCCTGGCGTCTCTAGCCGGGCGCGGGCAACGTCAAACGTTGTGTCGTCCATCAGTCGTGCTCTCCATCCTGCTGCGATCTATTCTACACTTGGGGAACGTTGCCCAGTGTCGAGGCCAGTTCTCATGAGCGCCACTGCAGTGATTAAAGGATCGTGCCATTGCGCAGCGGTGCAATGGCAGTTTGCAGGTCAACCCGATGGAGCCACCGCCTGCAACTGCACAGTCTGCCGTCGCTACGGCGTGCTTTGGGCCTACGACTACGAAGGAGAGGGCATCAAGGTCTCAGGCAAGACCCAAATCTATGCCCGGGGCACCGCGATTGAGTTTCACTTCTGTCCCCTGTGCGGCTGCGTTGCCTTCTGGCGCGCACAGCGGGACAACAAGGACGGCCGCCGCCGCATCGCCGTCAACCTGCGCCTCGCCGAGCCCGAGGCGGTAGCGCAAATTCCCATCGATCACTTCGACGGATTCAACACGTTCGAGGACCTGCCGCGTGACGGGCGGTGTGTGGGGGATTATTGGTTCTAGGGTTTTCACGTACCTGTTTTTGGAGACACGCTTCTCAAGCCGTCGATATGTTCGTGAAGATCGGGTTTGATGGTAGACCACATCGGATCAAGCACGAAATCGACTCCTTCTCGTCGGGCGAGCTTTGCGGCAGGGACAAAATCCGAGTCGCCGGAAATCAGAACCAACTGCGATCAGCACCCCGAAACAAAACTCAACACACCAGCGATGAATGTGGCCGGATCGCCGGCGCGCCACGACAGCCGTGCGAAGCCACGCAATGACGGTAAGGTTGAGAATGAAGGGAAGCAGCTGCTGCATGTAGGTAATCTGTTCGGTGGACGTTGCCCCGTCGATGCATCTCGCATGGGCTGCGGAGAGGGTCACTTCACCCGTGGCGGCGTCCTTGGCAGGATAACCCCACGCCACCCGACCCGCCATTTAGGCGCCTCAACTATCCAAAGGTTTCAGGTTATGCAATGACCGTACGCACGGCGCGCGTAGAAGCAATTCGCCTGTTCGGCTGCGGCGCTTCGGCGGTAGAGAAGTTGGCGGCGAGCGCGACCTGAGACGCGGAGCCCAATTGCTGGAGCGGACAGAGAATGGATGTCAGGCAGGACCCACCCAGCCCCAACCAGGAAGCGTCAGATTGTAGCGGGTCGCGCGCCCCGTCCCTCCCGTTTCGAGGATTCCGTGCTCGACGAGATTCTCAATGTCGCGGAACGCCGTCGCACGAGAGGTTCCGGTCATGTTCACGTACTTACGTAAGGTGAGACCGCCCTCGAAGCGACCCGGACCGATCTCGAGCATTTTGTTGATCACCTTGCGCTGCCGTTCATTGAGCGTTACGTCTTTGTGGTCGCTCCAAAATCGGGCGCGAACCAGTGATTCATCCACCAGCGTAGAGGTCGCTCGACACGCCTCGGCAAAAACGCTCAAGAACCATTCCAACCATTCAGTGATATCACCCGTGCCGCGCTGTGTTTTGTTGAGCGCGTCGTAGTATTGCGCCTGATGCCGGCGCAGCTGTGTTGAGACACCATGAAGTCGTGTGGCCCTGCGCATGTCTTGGGCAAGTGCGAGATCCAGCACAGCTCGCCCGATACGGCCGTTGCCGTCCTCGAATGGGTGGATGGATTCAAACCACACGTGTGCGATTCCAGTACGTACGAGGCCATCCTCAGGACTGTTTCGACTTCGGTTGAACCACTCGAGAAAGGCATGCATCTCGGCTGGTACCGCCGCTGAGGGCGGTGCCACATAGTGAACCGTCTCCCTGCCGAGCGGGCCACTCACGATTTGCATCGGGTCTGCGTGACTGCGGTATCGGCCAACCTCGACCTGACGTAACGCCGTCCCGCCTGCGGGGAAAAGGGCGGCTTGCCAGCGACACAATCGTTCTCTGGTAAGATCCCCCTGCCAGTCGGCCGCCGCGCTCTCCATCACATCGAGCAGGCCCTCGACGTCACGAGGAACTGCTGCCATGAAGTCGGCTGCGATACCTAGGCGGCGAGCCACGGAGGAGCGAACACTTGCCAGGTTGAGTGCTTCGCCTTCAATTGCCGCGGTCGCGACCGCTTCGCTCGACCAGATCTCCCCCTCGAGAGACGCCAAATCCATTGCACCAATCGCCTCAGCCTTACCCAATAAGCGACTGCTCTCATTGCGGGCGCGTTTTAGTGGCTGAGCAAGCTGTTCCGCCCGGTAGCTGAGTTTGGGCCAAGTGGGGGAGTTCCAAATCCAGGGGTCGTCTGGCATATCGCGCTATCGTATGAGGCGTAAATGCGCCTGGACCCCGTTATGAGGCGTAAATGACTATATACGCTTCACTATATGAAGCGCAACTCATCGATTTGCGCTTCCGATCTGAATTGCGTCCGGCGTTCGCAGCCGTTGACGTGCACGCAGTGCTGCCGGGATTGCCTGGTGTGTGCGTAGTCCGTTAAAGCATTTAGAAGCGACCGAGGGGGCGCAGACCGAAGGTGCATTATTTCACCGTTACCACCTTCATGTTTTTTCTACCAGTGACCTCGATTGCGG
This sequence comes from uncultured Pseudomonadota bacterium, assembly GCA_963752125.1. GTDB lineage: Bacteria > Pseudomonadota > Gammaproteobacteria > Steroidobacterales > Steroidobacteraceae > 13-2-20CM-66-19. The sequence goes on from CAVVXG010000004.1 coordinate 10,323, forward strand.
TCGAGTCGCTCACAGCCGGCATTCCACTGCATGCCCAACTCATCGCGAAATGGTTTGCCTTCTGGGCCGTGGGCTGGTGTCTGCTGTTGGCAGGCTTGCGGCAAATTGCGCACCCCGCTACACCGCGATGCAGATCTTGGGACTGCAGGTGGATCTTGGCGATTTCGGTACCGGCAGTCAACATGCGTGTGTCGCGCGCGCCGGAAATCAACATATGTTTCCTCACGTGAGGTTTCGGCGTCATCGGTGCCGTGTGCTTTACGCGTGGAAGCTCGGCGTACGGGTGTCACGGACATCGAGCCAGAAGAGATCGACTGCTGCCCGGCCGGTGAGATTGGATCTACAATCTCCGCGTACTTCGCTAAGGTACTAAGCAATGCGATATTTTCTGGTTGTCTGGGCATTTATTGCATGCGGTAGCGCGATCGCGGGTCCGCCGGCGTTACCGTCGTCGCGCGACGGTGCGTGGCTGCGAAGCGGGATCAAGCAGCATGAGCGTCGAGGCGCGCAGGAGGGGTTGTCGAATAAGGAAGCGGAGGAGGCGGCGAGCGTCGCCTCCTACATCTGTGGGGTAGTTGATCTCGAAAGCTATCTGGCGCAGAGAGCGGTTCAGCTTTCGGGCGCTGTGCAAGGCGGGAAGAAAAAGAAACATATTGACCCGCGTATCCTCGACGGCATGACCCGAGCTTTGCCGATGCTCATTCCGTTAATGAGCTCCGACTTTGTCAACGACCCCCCGTCGTGCGACAAAGCGGTGCTCATCGTTCGCGACTACCTCCAAACGTACCCGGAGATGCTCCCCAAAGATGCGGAAGTGATTGTTGAAAGGGCGTTGCTCGAAGCGTACAGCAAGCCGCAGTGAGCTTTGGCCTGTCGGGTAGGCGTCCCGCTTTTGTGGTGGCGCCGCCGCGGTGACACCTGGCGGATCAACGTGCATGTCAACACGCCGGGAGCTGCTGCGCCCACCACAGCAGGTCCCCAACCGCGGTTGACTCTACTGTTTCGGTGGGTAGATCGACTGCGGCGCCGGCGCCCCATCAGGCCGCTTGGTGAAATCCATGTGGATCACCGAAACGGGCTTCGTCCCTCCCAGGATGGTCCAGGCCTGTGTCAGATGGGTGGCGTCCACCAGGCGCCACTGAGTCGCGTGAAAGTGTGCGGGATGGGTATCGAGATTGGTCGCGTCGCGGAATTCGAAGTCGAGTATGGCGGGGTCCGGTGAGGGGACCGCGGTGTAGCGCGGTTGGTTCTTGTAGTCACAATAGTGATCGGCCCGTAACTCACCGTTAACGACGTAGAAAATGGTGCTGGTGATCTGCTTGCCGTTGATCCATTCCTCGCCGAGGACAGCGCTACCCAGACCAAAGGGTTTGAAGACATCGGTCAGGACGCCATCGTGAGTTTGGGCGTCCCAGGTGCCGACCAGGTTTTGGACCTTCTCCAGAAGCGTTTCGCCCACTGAAGGGGGAGTGGCGGGGTCAGCGGGCATGTCGCCGTGGCCGGCCATCTCAGCCTGGGCAGTTGAGCCCGCCGTACACAGGAGCACGACATAGCCGGTGGCAAGCAAAGACAGACCGATGGTGCGCAAGCGGGGCGGAATTCGCATGGTAAAGCTCCCTGGTTGATGTGGGTGCGGATTCTGCCGACCGCGCACGCGGGCGCGACAGTGGCGCCCGTCATGCAGCGACCCCATGACAAGCGTCATGCGACGACTAGGAACGCTTCTGCTAGCCTGCAGCGCTATCAAAGTCTTTGGAGCAGGTCGTGACGGATCAGCTCATGCGGCGAGATCTCTATCCGCGGTACGCGTGCCTTCTGATGCTCGCGGCCATTGGTTTGACCGCTGTCTACGCGGCCCTGATGGAAGTGAACCCATTCCGGGCACTGCATACGCACTGGGCGCTCAAATGGTTCGCCGGCTATCTCGTTTTTGTGGCGGCGTACGGGCTGACCTCTCTGAAGGAGGCGGAGCGCAGTCGCACCGTTCTGTCCACGCTCCTCGTGGTGCAAATGGCGATGGCGGTGTATCTCATCTGGCTGTATCCCAGTTTCATCGTGACCTGTCTGCTCGTGGTGGTGGCTTGGCAGACCGGCTGGTTGTTCTCGCTGCGCGTCGCACTGCTAGTGGCACTGGCACAGGCCGTGGCGCTCGCTTCGATCAAGTGTGTGGGCCCAACAGGTCAATCGGACAATCTCTCGCTGCTGATTCTATTCATCGCCTGCGGCTTTCAGGTATTCGCCATCACCGCGGCACACCTGGCGCGCAGTGAGGCTCAGGCCCGTGACGAGCTGATTCGATTGAACGGCGAGCTGCGCGCCACGCAGGCGCTCATGGCGGAGAGCGCGCGCATGAGCGAGAGGCTGCGGATCTCGCGCGACCTGCATGACATCCTGGGCCATAACCTGACCACCCTTGCGATTCACTTGGAGGTCGCCAGCCGTTTGGTGCGTGGGCAGGCGGCCGAGCACGTCCAGTGCGCCCGAGATGTCGCAAGCGCTCTGCTGAGGCAAGTGCGTGGAGTTGTGAATCGTGTTCGCGTTGAGCCTGTTGACTTGCGCGCGGCTCTGAGCGCTCTAACAGATGGCGCGCTAGGACTGAATGTGCGCCTGGTTTTGCCGGACGAGCTAGCGGCTTTGGATGCAGCTCGAGCGGACGCCGTCATTCGCTGCGTGCAGGAAGTGATCACCAACGCTCTACGCCATGCGCGGGCGAAAGAGTTGCTCGTCGAGCTCGAGCAAACGGCCGACGGGTCGGTCTCAATCAATGCGCGAGACGATGGCCAGGGCGGCAAGTTTGTCGAAGGAGGCGGACTCACAGGCATGCGCGAGCGCTTCAAGATGCTGGGAGGGGAGCTGTCGATCGCAAGCTCTCCCGGCGAGGGATTTGCCGTTCGCGGAGCGATCCCCGCGCTGGGAGCCCACTCCTGATTCGCATCTGCCTCGCCGACGATCAGGCGCTGATCCGCAGCGGGATCCGGGCGCTGCTCAGCCTTTTCGAGGGCCTGTCCGTCGTTGCGGAAGCCGAGGACGGCGCAACTGCCGTGCGGGCCGTCCTCGAGAGCAAGCCGGACGTTCTTCTGTTGGATGTCCGCATGCCCGGACTCAGCGGCGTGCAGGTTGCCGCGGAATTGTCGGCCAAGGGTGCTCTGCCGCCGACATTGCTGCTCACTACATTCGAGGACGATGCGGCTCTGGTTGCCGGTCTGCGGGCGGGCGCCCGGGGATATTTGCTGAAAGGAGTGACCCCGGAGGTCCTGATCGAAGCCATCAAGACGGTCGCGGCCGGCGGTGCCTATCTGTATGCCCCACTTGCGCAAGCGCTGCTGGCCGCCAAGCGCGCAGCGACCTGGCAGCAAGAGGCCCTGCCGGATCCTGAGAAGCTGACAGAGCGGGAAATGGATGTCTTGAAGTTGATGACCAGTGGCATCAGCAATCATGAGATCGCGGATGCGCTGCGATTGGGCGACGGCACCGTGAGAAATCACGTGTCGAACATTCTCTCCAAACTCGGCGTCAGCGACCGGACCAAGGCTGTTTTATACGCCTTGCAAAAGCGTTTGGTGTGATCTTCAGCTGCCGGCTATCCTTAGTGTCGGCGGCGTTGCTACTCCATGATAGCCTTCAATTTCTCGGTTCGCGAGCCATCCGTGAATTCGCACACCCGACGCAACAGCGCGCCGGCTTCCTCCACGGGCAACGGCTTGCTCAGCAAAAAGCCCTGCGCATCCTGACACGCATGCTCCTGCAGAAACCTCAGTTGCAGGATGTTCTCGACACCCTCGGCGGTGACGTTGATTTGCAGCGAACGAGACAGTGCAATGATCGCTGCGGCAATGGCTCGATCGTTACCTCTGTCACCGATGCCGGTGACAAACGAGCGGTCGATCTTGAGGCGGTCCACCGCGAAGTGTCGCAGGCGGCCAAAGCTGGAATAGCCGGTCCCAAAGTCATCGATCGCGAGGGAAACCCCGAGCTGCTTCAGTTCGGTCAGCGCCTTTTCGGCCCAGCTTTCGTCGGCCATGACAACCGACTCGGTAATTTCCAACTCCAGCCCGGATGGATCGAGGCCGGTTTCGCTTAAAATGGATGCCACCTGGGCCGGATATTGCGGCCAGGCAAACTGCCTGCCGGACACATTCACTGCCATCCTGCCGACGCAGAGGCCCGCATCCTGCCAGACCTTCGCCTGCCGGCAGGCGCTGCGCAGGACCCACTCACCGATGGGCAGGATCAACCCTGTCTCCTCGGCGATTGCAATGAACTCCGCGGGCGGAACCTTACCCAGCTCAGCGCTGTTCCAACGCAGCAGGGCTTCCATACCCGACACACTGCCGCTGCTCAGATCGAACTGCGGTTGGTAGTTCAAGGAGAACTCGTTGCGCCCGAGCGCGCCGCGCAAGTGCTCCTCGATGGTGAAGCGCTGCAGCGCTGCAGCGTTCATCGCTGCGTCATAGTAGGCAAACGAGCCGGGGCTGGTCCGCTTTGCAAAGTACATGGCGAGATCGGAGTTGCGCAGCAGGGAGTCCGCATCAACGCCGTCTTGCGGATAGACCGCAACTCCAATGCTGGGCGTGACGACGATCTCGTTGTGAGCCAGGCGCAGCGGCTCGCGCAGCTCCTGGATGAGCCGGTCAGCCACCAGGCCGGCATCCTTGGGCGAGCGCAGGTTGGGAAGCAGAACCAGGAACTCATCGCCCCCGAGCCGCGCGGCCTCTCCCGGGCGCGGCATCGTACCGTTGCTGGGAGCTGACGTAGGATCATGCCGCAGCGATTGGCGCAATCGTTCTGCCACCTCACGCAACAGCTGGTCGCCGGTCGCATGACCCAGGGTATCGTTCACTCTCTTGAAGTTATCCAGATCCAGATAGAGCACCGCCAGGTGCCCGTTGTCGTGTTTGGCAGCATCGATGGCGGTCAACAGGCGGCTGCGGGAATGTTCGCGATTGGGCAATCCGGTCAGGGTGTCGAAATACGCCAGCCGCACGATGCGGCGCTCGGCGCGCCATTTGCTGCCCAAGGAGATGGCCATTTGCCGCACTTCATGGGGATGAAACGGCTTTTGCAGGTAAGACAGCTTGTCTTCGGGCGGCACGATCCCGCCAATCTCACCCGGATCGACGTCGGAATACGCCGTACAGATCACGATCTCGATGGCGGGATCGAGCTCGCGGATCCGGATGGCGGCCCAGATACCATCGCGCCCGGAAGGCATGCGCATATCCAGAAATGCGACCCCGAACGGGCGCTCTTGTGCCAGAGCTGTCTGGACAGCGGCCACCGCGGCGATGGCGCCGTCACAAAAAACCGGATCGAAAGTGGTCGTGCGCGAAACCGATTTCCCGTGTGAGGAACCGTGTTCTGTTCTGTTGAAGAGCCGACTGCGCAGGTCACGCAATGCCGCGACATCCTCACTCGAGTCGCTCTCGAGGAGGATTTGCCGATAAGCATTGCGTACTTCGGCGTCGTCGTCGACGACCAACACGCGGGTCGGGTCGCTAGCTAGCTTTGCCATCGGTAACCTCATGTCGCTCCTGCAAGCACGGACGCCGGTCGCGCGGGAAGTGGTAACGTCAGATGAAATGATGCCCCACGACCAGGGCCATCGCTGGTGGCCCACATTCGCCCACCCAGAGCGCCGATGGCGTTGGCACACCAGTGCAGTCCGATACCGCTGTTGGTCTCGCGAGACTTTGTAGAAAAGCCATTTTCAAACACCAAGCCGAGATTGTCCTGGTGGATGCCGACGCCATCATCCGCGCAGTGCAGGTGCAACTGGTTTTTCTCGCCCTCGCTTGCGATCTCGGCCTGCAGCCGCAAGAGTCCTTTCTTTTTCGAGGCCGCGTGCACTGCCTCCGCGGCGTTGATGATGATGTTCTGCAGGACCAGGCGCAGCACCGTACGAGCAACGTGCACCACGCCCACGCCGTGCAACGATTCGTCCGTCAGGATCGACAGTCGTCCCCGCGAGCGGTCCGGTACGATTTCCAATGCTTGTGCGACCAGGTCCGGCAGCCGCACTGCCTCGATTACGTGCTCGTTGTGTGTGGCGCGGCGTTGTTCGGCCAGTATCGACTGCACCGCTGTTGTCTGGCGGGTCATGGTCTCTACATCGGCGGCTGTGGCACGGACGATCGCGCTCAGCTCTTTCGAGGCCAGCCGGATGAATGAGCGAAGCTCGCCATGGCGCTGCGGGTCCGTTGCCGGGTCAGCGAGCTCCGCCGCGGCCTGCTCCGTTTCCGCAACCGGAGCTGCGCACAATCGAGTGCCCAAACGCGCCAACCTGACTCCGATGGGCGTCAGGGCGTTGCCGAGATTGTGCAGCACACCCTTGGCCATCTCAGCGTGGCCGGCCGCGAATGACTGATCGACCAGTTGGCGACGGGATTCGGTCAGGCGTGTCACCATGCGATCGAGCTCGACAGCCAGCGTGCCCATCTCGTCGCGGCTGGGAAGATTCAACCGCAGTGTCAGATCGGTGTCCTTTCCTATGGCGATTGCATGGCGTGTTACAAGAACCAGCGGCCGCAGAACCACGCGGTTCAAGACGACAACCAATGTTATGAGCAAAAGGAGCAATCCGCCGATGAGGTACGCGGAGGCGTAGGTCACCGCGGACCGACCGCGTTGAGTGATGTCGCGTGGTACGTCCACGCGTACCGTCATGATCGGTTTTCCGTAAACGTCGTTGACGGAGCGGTAGATCTGTGTGGTGGTTTCGCTCTCGAGCAGCTGCTCGGGACTGTCCTGTACGCGCGGCTGCAGAATCGCCAATTGGGCTTGCGCTTGCGCGCCGATTGCCTGCACTTCCTGTGCGGTCAGAAGCCGTCCCATCAACACCGTGCCGCGTGCCGGACCACCGCCGTTGCCGTCCAACACGGGCGCCGCGGCCAACATGAAGACTCCGCGGTCGCTACGTACAAAGCCCTGCGGCGACTGGCCGAAGCTCAAAGGCCCACGCCAGGGAAAATCGGCGGGCAGTGACTTTCCGGCCAACATGCTCAGATGCGCGGGCCGGGCCTCACTCACTGGCAGCTCCTTCACCAGGAGCAGATTGCCTTGGAGATCGGCGACCGCGAAGGCATCCACGTTGAGCTGCCTCAGCGCAACATCGGTTGCGCCTTCTGCCGCATAGGCGGGGCCGCGATCCTGCAGGAAACGGTACGTGTCCGACCAATTGCCCCAATCCTGCGCCGCTGCCGCCAGACGGTCCATCCGCAGCTCGAATGCATAGTTGATGCGCCTCATGGCCGTGCGCGCGGATGCGTGCTCGAGCTCGGCGAAACTTGGCATGAGCACGTTGTGCTCCACCAGCAGCTCGGCTGCCCCGAGCACGGCGCACAGGGCCGCGATCGAGGCAGTGACTTTGAGGCGTATGTTCACAACATAACTTTAGAACCGCGCCGGAACGGTCTAGATGGGCGAGCGTCTCATCTCTTCCGTTCCGATGCGCTTGCGTCGGCCAATAGGGTGACCGGCGTCACAGTAGTTCCGCCACACTCGTAGAAGTCGCTTTGCAGCAAACTCAGGTCGGATCTACGCAGCCGAAGGCTGTCATCGCATGTGCAGCTGCGGTAGCGCGCATCGGTGGCGGCCTGGAGGCCGCCACCTGCGATCACCTCGGTTCCAACTCGGCTCTTACGCCATCGACGTCGTATGTTCCGGCTCCACTTTATAGATGACCCGGACTTCTCCAGGCTGCCGGAACGGGTACTGGTCTTTTCCCAGGTACTTCTTGGCCATGGCATCGATGTGCTGGTCAGCGCCGTCGAGCGTTCGCTCCACCACGCGGCCGCGCACTTCCAGATAGCGATATGGATTGTCCGGATCCATGATCGACAGGGCGACTCGGGCGTCGCGCTGCAGATTCTTGTCTTTTTGACGGCCTTGCGCGGTGTTGATGACGATGTGGCCGCTGTCGTAGTCGATCCACACGGGGGTCACCTGTGGTTGGCCGTTCGGCATCAATGTCGCGAGGTTCGCGAAAGCCTTTTTCTTGAACAAGTCGAGATGGGACGCTGGGATGACTGTATCGGCCATGGTCAAATTCCTTCTGCCGCGGGGGGAGTCGCAGAATACTGCGCCCCGTTGACCTCATCCACCCGGCTCCAATCGCGGGCTGAGTCGCGGCCGGCCTGACCCGCTCGGGAACGGGGGCGGAAGCGGCCTGTTCCCAAGCTTGTGCTAATGTTGGGATACCATAAGGGGGGATCTTCATGCTCAAGAGTCGTTGCTGCGAGCTGGCTGTCGGTGTGTGCGCGATGGGTTTGATGCTCGTGGCTGAAGCCAAACCCGCGGCTCGCCCGGCGGCGGAAATGGACAAGGATCTCATGGAGGTCACGGTTCCGCAGTTACAACACTATTACCAGCAGCACAAGTACACCGTCGCACAGGTGGTGGACTGGTATCTGGACCGCATCACCCGCTACAACGGAATCTATCGGCCGATCGAGCAGATATTCGCGGCCGACGCTCGCGCGGCGGCGGCGCGCGAGGACGCCGAGGCGGCGAATGCGGCCTCACACGGACCGCTGTGGGGCGTACCGATCGTGATCAAGGCCAATACGAGTATCCAGGGCAAGGTCACGACCGACGGGTGGGAGGGCTACACCGTGCCGGGCCATGAGCTGCTGGCGCCGCGCGATGCCACGATCGTGGCGCGCCTGCGGGCCGCGGGCGCCATCATTCTCGGGCATACCAACATGCCGGATTTCGCCAACGCCGACACCAATCGCAGCAGCTCTTTCGGCCGCACGGGCAACGCCTATGATGTGCGATTCTCTCCAGGGGGGTCCTCCGGTGGAACGGTGACCGCCGTGACCGCGAATTTGGCGCTGCTCGGCAATGGCACCGACACCGGCAACTCGATCCGCATGCCCGCAGCTACGAGCGCTCTGATCGGGGTGTTTCCTACCCGCGGGCTGGTGAGCATCGCCGGCATCGCGCCTCTGGATTGGTTGCTCGATAACACCGGTCCCATCGCTCGCACTGTTACCGATGCGGCTATCGCCCTCGGCGTCATGGCGGGTGAGGATCCGCTTGATCCGGTGACCCAAGGGTCCGCCGCCAAAGCGCAGCGTGGCCCCTACGTGCAATATCTCAAGGCCGATGCGCTGAAGGGCAAGCGCCTTGGTGTTCCGGCCTTTGTGCTGCAGGGAATCGGCATCCCTTTCCATGGCACGCCCGCCGCTGTCTCGGATCTCACCGCTGCCAAACAGGCGGCCGACGCCGCGATTGCGCTTGATCCACGCACACGCGCGGCCTTTCTGGAGGCGGTTGAGAAACTGCGCGCGCTGGGTGCCACGGTGGTCATGGACGACACGGTGTTGCCCGAAAGCTTTGCCCACAGTGCGGCGCGTGTTAGCACCTACGCATACGTGCGCGAGGGCACGGATCTATTTTTGAAGAACTTCGGGCCGGATCAGTATCACTCATCGACCGATTACGAGAGGGTGATGGGGGCGCCGCTGGGCGCGCCCATTGTGGGTACCGAACCTGCGAACTCCGAGCTGGGCGATGTCAAGATTACTCAGCGAGCCATCGAGAGCGATCCTGACGCCGAGCGCAACTACCTTGGGCCGCGCCAGCGCACACTCGCCCTGTATCTGGAGACCCTGGACCGCTTGCACCTGGATGGTTACGTCTATCCGGCCATTCAGATGCCTCCGGTCGATGAAACCATGGCCCAGGACGGCAAGCTCAGCGAAGGGCCTCATTCCGCCACCAGTTGGGTCAACATGCTGGGTGTACCCGCCGTGGTCGTGGCGGGCGGTTTCTATCCCGGCGGTCTGCCGTTCGGGCTGGAGTTTTCCGGACGGCCTTTCCGCGACGGCGATGTGCTTGGGCTTGCGTATGCCTGGGAGCAGGCGACGCATTACCGGCATCCGCCCGTGTTGGTGGATAGAGGGTTGTTGCCGCAGGCGCGCTAAGAATCTTTGTCGAGTCATTTTGGGAGCCAACGCGATGCATTCCATCCGTCCGATCTCACTGGCGATAGTCGTCCTGACTGTGCTCCTCGCTGCCGAGGCGCACGGTGCCGACTCGGTAACACCAGCCGATAGCTCGGTCGGCGGGCTTGCAGAGATCGTGATCACCGCCGAGAAACGCTCCTCGACCATCCAGGACACGGCCATCAGCATGTCGGCGTTGTCGGGGGAGCAGCTGCAGGAGCAGGGCATCTCGGGCATCAACGGGGTGGTGCAGTCGATACCGGGAATCTCCATGCGCACAGCCGGCCCGGGACAGACCGAGCTGGAGATGCGCGGTTTGTCTTCCTCGGGTGGGGCATCGCCCACCGTCGGGTTTTATTTGAATGACTATCCGCTCACGGCACCCGCGGCGGCCCTGGTGGGCAAGGTTGTCATCGACCCCGACCTTTATGACCTGAATCGAGTCGAGGTGCTGCGCGGCCCGCAAGGCACGCTGTACGGATCGGGCTCGATGGGTGGCACGGTAAAGCTCGTGACCAGCTCGCCGGTGTTGAACCGCTTCGAGGGATCGGTCAACGCTTTCGGATCGGGGACCAGCGGCGGTGGCTTGAATCGGGGCGGCAACCTGATGTTGAACGTGCCTTTGACCGACGGCTTCGCCATGCGTCTGGTGGCGACCGACAAATACCGCGACGGTTGGATTACGCGCTTCGTCGAGCCGGATTTCCCCACGCCCGTCAACCCCACCGCCTGCCAGGGCGGATGGCCCGGGTGCGTTCGGGGTAATGTGCTCGCCGTCACCCCCTCGAGCAGCACTCCCCGAATCAACTGGGAGCGACTGCAGGGCGGGCGCCTCGAGCTGCTGGCGCAGCCCATCAGCGGCCTGAGCATCGAGGCGACCGCGATCTATCAGAAGATCAGCATGGGGGACTACGACGAATATGACCTGCCGCCGGGCATTCCCGACAATCGTTACCAACCGAACAACGACAACGAGCCGATCTCGGACATTTTCAGACTCTATGGCGTGACGGTCACCTATGACTTGAGTTTTGCCCAGCTGACTTCCGCAAGCGCTTACTACTCGCGCACCGAGAGTCAGACTCAGGATACGGCGGAAGCGCTCTACAGCCTCGTCCCCTTGTACGGGGCGGCCGTCAACCAGTTCTATGCGACCCCGTTCACGGAGGCCGACACGACGCGGCAGTACAGCGAGGAGCTGCGCCTGGCTTCCTCCGGCAGCGGCCCGCTGCAATGGATCGCGGGCGCGTTCTTCAGCGACTTCAAGTCCATCTTTGCCGAATACAACGCCTCGGTACCCTTGATTTCCACCATTCCCGGACAGATTGCCGTCAATCCGAACGGCATTCTCTACCAGGCTCACAACCCGTATCGCATCAAAGAATACGCCGTGTTCGGCGAAGGCACCTACGCATTCGCGGACAACTGGAAGGTGACTGCCGGCGCGCGCTGGTACAGGTTCGACAGCCGGGCGGACGAGGAAACCGAAGGTTTCCTGGCTTTCTCGACCAATGCGACACCGTATCTGAGCACCTTCGATACCTCCAACAGCGGCGTCAATCCGAAGGTTACGCTGTCATACGAGCAGAACCACGACCTGACGGTTTACAGCACCATTGCGCGCGGGTTCCGTCCGGGCGGGATCAATCAGCAGATCCCCAATCCGCCGTGCTCGCTTACGACCGAAACATATGGTCCTGACAGCATCTGGAACTATGAGGTGGGCGAGAAGGCCAAGCTGCTAAACAATCGAGTGGCCCTCAACGCCGACGTTTATTACATCAGGTGGTCCCAGGTCCAACAGACTGTCAATCAGCCATGCGGCTACCCGCTCACCCGCAACGCGGGTGTCGCCGCATCGTATGGACCGGAGTTGGAAATCACGGCCCAGTCTGACCCCCGAGTGGCTTTTCCAGCTCAGCGGCACCTACACGCACGCCACGCTGACGTCGGTGAATGCCGAGTTGGAGCAGGCGGATACGGCTTTCACGCCGGGGCTTGGCCTGCTCAACGTGCCAAAATTTACGGAAACGACCTCGATCACCTACACCAGGCCGATCAACGATGACTGGAAGTTCACCGCCCGCGCCAATAATTCCCTGGTCGGCCGGGCCACTGACATTGATTTCAACTATGGCACCCTGCCTGCCTACAACCTGGTCGGCCTGCGTTTCGGGGTGATCGGCGCCAAGCTGTCGGGCTTCCTATTTGTCGACAACGCGACCGACAAGCGCGCCCAACTTGGTATCAACACCACGGGTTTCGCGTATACCATTCCATCGTTGATTCGTGTCGCGACCAATCAGCCGCGCACGGTCGGCGTGGATGTGAAGTATGCGTTTTGACGACGCGGCGCCGCTGACAAGAATCGACCCATAGTGCCCATGTCAAGTGGGCCGGCGAGGTGACGGCAAGTGCCGAGACGGCCGAATTGACTTCGATGCCCGACAAAGAAGCGGCCGAGCGCCGTTCGCTTGTGCACGAAGCCACGTCGCTGCATCTTCCCCCAGGCTCGAGGTTCTATCGGCTTGCATCGTTGATTGCCATAATTCACCAATAAGGTGATGCCCAACTCATTGATAAGAAATGGCTTTTATGATCATGGTGCAGTGGTATTATTGTGCGAGCATGCTAGGGCGATCGGAAACGTGCCATGAACGGTATAGACGCGGGAACTGAGAAGGCTTTCCGGGCCTTTCTCGCTCGGCTGGCCAGCGACCTCCGAGTTGAGTGGGCGCTTCTGTATGGTTCCCGTGCTCGCGGCGACTGTCGAGCAGATAGCGATGCCGACCTCGCACTGGTCTTGCCGGAGCGAGGGGCGATTGGCAATTGCTGTTGGGCCCAGGTGGCCTGGCAAGGGATTTCACGGTGAAGGCCGACTCGTTCGTATCTTCCCTAGTCCGCAAAGGCGAGCGAATGAAACGGAGTGCGCACCTCAACACTTTGGCACCCGATTACAATTCAGCGATACGTTCCAAGGTCTAAAATTATGGTCATGGCGAGTCGCTACGCGAGTACGGTCCCTGAGGTACTTTCACAAGCGCTGGATGAGCTAGCCCACCTTGTGTTGAGTGGCCGTGAAATTGAATATTCGGACGCCGTGCAGTCTTGGTACAGGCGGGGATACCGGTGCTCACATGTTCCCGCTCCAGATGACGTCGACCGCACTCTGTTGGCACTCAAGGCCTGTATTATTGAGAGACTCGTTGAGGTGCTGAATAGCCCACCGCACAGAGATAATCAAACAGTGCCGGACTGGTGCGCCCTCATGCCTGGTGCTAATCGGCCGACGCCTCTACAGAGCGCTCGACTACTTGACGGAGAGTCATTCAACGGCATTTTTGCAAGGCGTAATCTTCTGGTCACGCAGAACTTCATGTATTTCGTGTAGAGGCTGGTTGAGTGAACGAAGGAAACTATGGAATCCGGCGTCGCAACCCTGTCGCGGGTCGCTATAGAACAAGCACTGCGTCGACTTGGCGATTTACTCAAAGAGCGAAATAGAACCGTCCAGCTCGTTGCTGCCGGCGGCGTTATTAGCGTGATGCAGTTCGGAAATCGAGCGGCGACTCGGGACATCGATGTGGTCATGCCGCCTCAAGATCGGGAGCTGCTGATCGAGTTGGCAGGTCAGGTCGCCAAAGAGCAAGGTCTTCCAACCGGGAAAAGCCCTTGGCTAAATGACGGAGTATCGTTCTTTGGCTTGCAAACACGAAGCATCAACGTAATCTTTCGGCACACGAACTTGGTTCTTTATAGCGCAACCTGGCACGAACTGTTAGGGATGAAACTCAGTGGTGCGTGGCGACGCGATGCTGACTTCGACGATGCGGTTCAGATTCTTCGAAGAATCGGGAAGAAGAACAAAACCGGTACACTGTCGCAGGCATTAAGGTTTAAGAACTTGACGCCTGACACGGATGACGCAACATTCGCGAAGCGATTCGAGCGAACATGGAGAGACGCGTTCGGGGAATGAACACCTCTAGTGCCCGGCGGAGCAAGGCATCTCCGATACCTCCAACAGCGGCGTCAATCCGAAGGTTACGCTGTCATACGAGCAGAGCCACGACCTGACGGTTTACAGCACCATTGCGCGCTTCGGGGTGATCGGCGCCAAGCTGTCGGGCTTCCTATTTGTCGACAACGCCACTGACAAGCGTGCCCAACTTGGCATCAACACGACGGGCTTCGCCTGCACCATTCCATCGTTGATTCGCGTCGCGACTAATCAGCCACGCACGGGTCGGCGTGGACGTGAAGCATGCGTTTTGACGACGCGGCGCGCGGTCCGTCGGGCATAAGCATTCAGGGGCTTGCCGTAGGCCAGGTAGCTAAGCTGCCCGGTCGCTGACGTCGTTTCAGTTCTGTTTGCGTAAAGTCTCAAAAAATGAGACGTTACGCAGATGAAAATGAGCCGCCTTCACGCTTCAGGCTACATCCGTGGCCTGGCCGCGTCGGGCCGTTATAGCTTTACCTCCGACGAGGTCCGAAAAGCCCTGGGCGTGTCCGCCGTCGCCGCCAAACTGGCCCTGCACCGGCTCATCCGGGCCGGGGAGCTCGCTTCGCCCGCCAGGGGCTTCTACGTCATCATCCCTCCGGAGTACCGCTCTCTCGGCTGCCTTCCCGCCGATCAGTTCATTCCGGCGCTTATGGATCGCGCTAACCAGCCCTACTACGCGGGGCTGCTCTCCGCGGCTCAATATCACGGCGCGGCTCACCATCGCCCCCAGGAGTTTCATGTGATGCTGACGAAATCCCGACGTCCGCTCGCGTGCGGACAGGTGCGTGTTGCCTTCTTTGTCCGCAAACGGCTGAAAGAGGTGCCAATCCAGGCTTTCAACACGCCGCGCGGCCCGATCTGGGTTTCGACGCCAGAGGTGACCGCGCTCGATCTGATCGGCTATCAGCATCATGCGGGCGGATTGGACCAGGTTGTAACGATCATCTCCGAGCTGGCCGAGCAAATTGCCCCTGAAAGGCTCGCTAGTGCCGCAGCCTTTGTGCCCCTGCCGTGGGCGCAGAGGCTCGGCTACATGCTCGATCAGGTGGGAGCAGCCGACAAGGCATCGGCTTTGAAGGCCCATGTCTCATCGTTTGCCCGGCAGACAGTCCCGCTCTTGCCAGGCGCTTCCGTGAAGGACGCCCGTCGCGATGAGGGCTGGAAACTCGTCATCAATGCGGACGTGGAGCCGGAGTCATGATCCCACGCGACTACATCACCGAATGGCGAGCGCAAGCTCCTTGGGTGCAGGACTCCCAGGTTGAGCAGGACCTCATCATCTGCCGCGCGCTCGTCGCCATCTTCGGTCATCCGCTGCTCGCCAAGTCGCTGGCTTTCCGGGGCGGGACGGCGCTCTACAAGATCCATCTGAAACCGGCAGCGCGCTATTCCGAGGACATCGACCTCGTCCAGATCAATGCCGAGCCTGCCGGAGCACTGATGAGCGCCTTGCGCGATGTGTTAGACCCGTGGCTGGGGAAACCACAATGGAAGCAAACCGAGGGTCGCGTCACCTTCGTGTATCGTATGGACTCCGAAGATACGCCGCCGCTGCGCCTCCGCCTGAAAGTCGAGATCAACTCGCGGGAGCATTTCTCGGTCTACGGGCTGACCAGCTATCCCTTCGCCACTGAATCCCGATGGTTCAAAGGCGAGGCTGGTATCACGTCCTATTGCCTGGACGAACTGCTGGGCACGAAAATGCGGGCTCTCTATCAGCGCAAGAAGAGCCGCGACCTGTTTGACCTGGCCGTGGCCCTAGAGCGCGGGAGTGTCGATCCTGGGCGCATTGTCGCCGCTTTTTCCCGCTACATGGATGAAGGCGGACACCGTGTATCGCGCGCCGAGTTCGAAGAGAACATGCATTTCAAGCTGCATGATCCGCGGTTTGACGCGGATCTGGGAGCCCTGCTGTCCCACGGTTTCAAGTGGGACAGCGCGGATGCCGCCGCGAGGGTGCATTCGCATCTGATTGCCCGTCTGGCGGGAGAGCCCTGGCAAGGAGAGGCAGGCTCATGAGGGAATTCCCCATTTCCTGAAAGCCTCCATCAGAAATGCGCTGCGCGTCCTATTGCTGCATCGGCGCTCAAAACAATGCTTATCATCAATATGTAAATGAACAGTCGCACGCCGAAGCGCCAGGGGTGCCTACTGCGCGCCTCGGCTGCACTGTAGCCGCTGCCGCACCTACAACCATGCCATGGAATCCGCTAACGTTGAGTTTTCCATGACTGGCCGCCGCTAGCCTGCTTCTCCAACTTGGGCGGCGAGAAGGAATAAAAAACGGGTGCGGACAAGTGAAAGCTACGAGCGATATGGACACGATGGTTTATGACGACTGGCGAGGGGAAACACAGGCCCGCCTCAAGGCGAGCGCGCTTTTCCGGATGCTCGGCAAACGTTGCGGAGAGGACCCCGCAGGCTCGCATGTCATGGCGCTAGTCGATGAAGCAACGTTCTATGCTTTTCAGAAGACGAAAACCATCCTGAGGCACATGGGGGAGTATACCCTCCACGACGGCGATCACCTGTTCAGGGTGCTGAGTCTCATGGAGAGGCTGCTTACTCCCGAGCAGGTAGCTGAGCTCTCGATTCCTGAACTAATGCTCTTAATCTTGAGCGCATTCTTTCACGATATCGGCATGGCCGCCGAAGAGAAGGAGGTGCTCGCCTGGAAGAAAGTCTGGGACACAGATCCGGAATTCGCGAGTGTAGAGGAAGAGGAGGAGTCAGCGAACTTCAAGCGCCACTGTGCCGCGCGCCCTGACCAAATCGGCCGTCTCGATTCACTGGTTCAGCAAGGTAATCAATCAGCGGCGGAATTGCTCAAAAGCTACTTGATTTCCGACTACATAAGGGCAAC
>CAVVXG010000005.1:0-71696 GCA_963752125.1 uncultured Pseudomonadota bacterium
TGGTCGTAACTCACAGGACGCTGTTGGGTGAGGTGCGGACGCGCGAAGAAATCATGTAGCGATACCCCGTTCACCGCTGCGGCGAGCGCGGCTGGAATCTGCGGATCGCTCATGTTCGCAATGTGTTTCTCGCCGTTGGGAAGCACGAGATGATGGACTTCGGTGTGGAACGCCTCGCGAATCTGCGCGGCGGTACCGCTGAAGTCGACCACCAGGCCACTCTTGTAGACCTGGTCGACTGTAAAGCCGTGTGAGTGCAGCCAGCTCTTGATCGACTCCAGGTCCTGGCTGTTGGCTCCAAATTGCGCGCCGAGTTGCTCGGCGGTGAGCCAGCGGTGGAATTCGGGAGCACCCGGGGTATGCAGGGCTGCGATCTTTGCCTGGAGACTCGCCTCTACGTCGGGATCTCGCTTCAAAAGAAGCAACATGTGCTCGAAAGGCATGTTATCCGTCACGGCTCCGCGGTCGTTCGCGGAGCGGGCCGCGGCAGGTGGCGTATTACCGCCGAGCGTGGCCAGCGCGGATTCATCGATCGCCGCCGTCACCAGGCGTCGTGGTGTTTGCGCGATGGAAAGACCGGCGACTGCGGAAAACAGAATGAAAAACGAGAAAACCAATGAGACTCGACGCATGGCAAATCTCCCCTCGCCTAGCGAACACGCTCAAACTTCTCTCTAACTACGATGGCGCTTCGTTATTCTGCTGCGCCTGGGGGTGAGTCTAGCGCGGCGCCAGGAATTAGACGACGTTAGAATGTTCTCGGGAATGCCGAGGGGCGCTAGTTTGCGTTCCCGTAGCCGGCTTGCGGGGTTCGCCCGATACTGAGGGCATGAGCCAGGGCTTTGCAGCCAGGGCGTGCACAGCGCAGGCTCGAGCCCGCCTCGATTATGCAGTCTGCGGAGAGCCTTGCCGGGCGCGGCGCCACATATAGGGCGTCTCTCCGACTATGCGATGGAAAGAGCGCGTGAAGTGCGGCTGATCGCACATGCCGCACCTGACAGCAATCGAGCTGAGCGGCTCGGACGTCGTCAGCATCAGTCCCTGGGCTACCTCGATGCGTCGGCGTAGCACATAGTCGCGTGGCGAAACGCCAAACGTGCATTTGAACGCGCGGCAGAAGTGGCTCGCGCTGAGGTTCAAGAGACTCGCGAGCTCTCGAATGGGAATCCTTCTGCACAGGTTGGCTTCCACGTGCGCGAAAACTCTGCGCGCCTGCCATGCCGGGAGAACTCCCGCGCCACGAGTTGAGTCTGCAAATTGGACAGCACACGGAGGCCACTCCGACCCAGGCTCGGCTTTCCGCGCAGGAGCGCGACTGCGTGCTCAATGTGCGCCCGGGTCGCCTCGCGGTCGCCGTCACGAGCCTTGCTTGCTGCTTCGACGAGCAGAACCGCTACGAGCGACAACTCCTCTGTCGACGTTTCGTACGTCGACGTGTCTTGCGAGATCAACATGTCGGCATGAGCATTCATTTTTTGATCAAGTCCCCTCTCTCCATCGCTCGCCATCCAGGTTCGGATGTACTGCGGGCAGTTGCGAAGCTCGATGCCCTTCTCCGCGCACGTCCGCAGGAAGCCGACGGCGTCACGATCCACGAGAACCAGATCCTTCAGTTCCAGGGTGACCGCTCGTGCCGAGGGCTCCAACGCGAGCAACGCGGACAACTCGCGCACGCTGTCGGCCTCGAGTCGACCGCTGACTGCGAAGACGACGTAGCCATTTGCCGTGCGTTGTATCTTCAGCATAGATTCTCGCCATGGACCGGCGATGCAATTCCCGGTCCAACTCGCAAGCTGCTGATTTTAATGGCCCAGAGACGGCCTCGCTTCCGTGGCGAGATTTCGCCAATGGCGAAATGCTGGACAATGGATCGGCGCCAGACCTGCACCAGCGCGGCGACGCCTCCCTGGATTTTCAGCCCAACAGACCCTGCTCGTGCAGCCGTCGGCCGATCGCGGCGATGTTGCTTTCGCCCCGACGCAAAGCCTCCGCGTTGGTATGCACAGAGTAGTACCCCGTCACCAGGTCGTACGGGTGCTTCACCGCGGAGCCGAGCACGAAGCCGGCATCCGAGATCGCTTCGAAGGAAATAGGCTGCTCGCCTTCCGCGAACACGACGACTTCACCCTTCGACACCGGCTGTGGCGTCGCCACGAGTCCTTCATGAGAGGCGATCCAGGCAACATCGTGGCCTTTGGGCGGCTGATAGGTCCAGCGCTCGCCGGCTTTCAGGCGTACGTCGAGGTATGTCATGCCGGAGGGCGACGCGACGCTGCTTTTCACACCGTCATATTCGCCCGCGATGACCCGAGCGGGACCCGCGAAGTGGAAGTCCGACGCGCTGAGATATTGGCTTGCGGGCTCCGCAAGCTCGAGTGCCGGCGGCATCGCGACCCACAGCTGAAACCCCTTGATCCGCTCATTGCCGGACATTCCGCCGGTATGCCAAATACCGCTACTCGCGCGCATCCACTCGACACCGCCGGTCTCGATGATGCCTTCGCGCTCGTTGCTCTCCTTGTAGAACGCCTGTCCGGAGAGGATCAGCGTGAGAGTCGCAATGCCCGAGTGGGGATGGAAACCAAATTTCGGGGCATTCTTCGGGTCGGTCTCGAAGTAGTCGAGAAAGACGAACGGCTTGATGAGCTCACCAATGTCCCCGGACTGACCAGGCGGGTAATGGCCCCATGCGATTGTCCGCGGGAGCGCAGAACGATCGGACGGGCGGCGGCCTGCAACGCTTACCGCCGCTGTTGTTGATAGAACGCTGCTGATCATGCCAGTCCCCAAATCCCCGCTCCGGATTACCACGCTATGGCGTCAATATCGCTCGTCTGGTGCTGCGCCGAAAGAGGCTATTTTTCGATGCGACCCATCGGTCTACGCGATGGGAGGCCGGCGTGGAGAGGGGTTAAGCTTTCGCCGCGCGTCTGCGCTTCGGCCGCGCGACGGGCGTTTGCGGCACTTTGCCGGCGGCCAGCGGAATCTGCTTCAGGCGCTCGATAAACCATCGGCCGGCAGGTCCGGGCGGGGACTTGGTTTGCCACGCCACTGACATTGACAGCGTCAAACCATCGGGAGGGTACATCTTCGATGGACAGCACGCTGAGCCGCCCCTCTTCCAGGTCCTTGCGCACGGCATGCAACGGCATGCCGCCCCAACCCAGGCCGTTGAGCAGGAAGTGATGTTTCGCGAACAGGTCGGCAAGCCGCCAGGTCATGGGCGACATGACACCGAATTCGCGGCCGGCGGATAGCTCCGATCGGTCGGTGAGTATGATCTGGGTATGTTTTCCAAGGATCTCTTTCGGAATCGTGCCCTTGTAGGAAGCGAGCGGATGATCGCGGGCGGCAACCATGACAAACGCAACACCCTGCAACCGCTCACTGGTCAGCGTGTCGGGAATGACCGGAAGCGAGCCGATCACGGCAATGTCGCAACGACCGTCCAGGACCGGCAGAATCGCCGCGCCCAGCGCCTCGACATAGATCCGCAGTGCCACACCCGGGTATTGCTGCCGAAATTCCTTGGCAACTTGCGTAATGGTCTCGATAGGATAGAAGACATCGATCACCAGCGACAATTCCGGCTCCAGGCCGGCCGACACGCCTTTGGCCCGCGCCTTGAACAAGTCCACCCCGGTGACGATGCTGCGGGCGTCCGCCAGGAGCACCACTCCCGCCGGAGTGAGCTTGGGATAGCGCCCGGAGCGGTCAAACAGGGTGACGCGAATCTGCTCCTCGAGATTGCTGATAGTGTCGCTCACGACTGACTGCGCGCGCAGCAACTTGCGGGACGCGGCGGAGAAAGCTACCTTCATCGGCCGCGGCGATGAACGTGCGTAGTTGATCGAGAGATACGCCGTCGAGCATGGAACGCCTCGCTAGCACTGATCATCGCTGACCCTTCGTCGATCGCGGTCGAAAGCGGCTCTTATTGATCCGCAGAGCGCGGATTCGGGACTCGAGTGTCGATCGAGGCATCCGCAGCCGGGCCGCCGCTCCCGTCGGCCCGAACACCTGGCCACCGCTCGCGCGCAGCGCCTCCTCGATGATCGCCTTCTCGTAAGCGGACAAGTTTGCCGGACAGCGCGCCGGCGCCCTCGACTTTGCGTCCCGTGGACAGCCAACTCTCGTCCACGGTGAATTCGTCGGTGTCGCACACGATCACCGAGCGCTCGATCACATTTTGCAACTCGCGTACGTTTCCAGGCCATGGATAAGACAGCAGGCGATCGAGAGTCTTTTTGTTGACGCGCCGGAACGTCTTACGCGCCTTGCGGGCGTAACGATGGATGAAGTATTCCACCAACACCGGAATGTCTTGTTTCCGGTCCCGCAAGCGAGGGCATCTCGAGCGGAAAGACGTTCAGTCGATAAAAGAGGTCCTCGCGGAAAGTCCCGCTGGCGACGGCATCGACCAAATCGCGATTCGTGGCAGCGATGACGCGAACGTCGACGCTGGATGGTCTCCGTTCCTCCCACGTGCTCGAGCTCCCGTTCCTGTAAGACCCGCAGTAACGCTGCCTGTGTGTCGGGCGACAGCTCGGCCACCTCGTCGAGAAATATCGTCCCGCCATTGGCTAGCTCAAAGCGGCCCAGCCGCCGTTGCAAAGCCCCCGTAAAGGCGCCCTTCTCGTGCCCGAACAGCTCTGAGGCAATCAGATCGCGCGGAATGGCGGCGCAGTTCACCGCGACGAATGCCTTCGAGGAACGGCCAGACCGCCGGTGGATGGCGCGAGCCACGAGCTCCTTGCCCGTGCCCGTCTCACCGGTAATCAAAACTGTCGAATCGCTGGCTGCAACCTTCGATACGAGTGAGAGCACGGCGGTCAGCGCGGGTGAGGTGCCCACGATTTCCTCGAACATCGAGGTCTTGTCGATTTCCTCCCGCAGGGCGACGTTTTCCTGCTGCAGCCTCTCTTCGGCTCTCTTGCGATCCTCGATATCGGTACACGCTACGTACCAACGCGACGGGTGCCCGTGGTCGACGGACATCGGGTTGTAACGTGCCAGGAACCAGCGGTACGTTCCATCGCTTTTGCGGATGCGCACCTCCAGCTCATACGCAGAGCGGTTCGACAACGCGCGCTCAGCCGCTACTTTCAAACGCTCCAAATCGTCAGGGTGCAACTCATATCCATGGCGTTGCCGCTGCCATTCCTCGAGCGTCGCACCGATGTAAGCGAGCGCTACGCTGTTCGCGTAAAGACGCTCTCCCTTCGGTCCGAACACGGCCACCATTTGCGGCGCCAGGTCCAGTATCTGTCGAAACTCCTTCTGCTGTTCCTCGAGCTTTTCTTCCGCTTTTTTTCGTTCCTCAATGTCAGTGAGAACCACGTACCACCGAATGATACGGCCCTGCGCATCTCGCGCGGGCCGTCCATGGGCGCGAAACCAGTGATATACCCCGTCGAAGCGGCGCAGACGCTTCTCATGTTCGTACGGGCTGCCCTGTTTGCAGACATTCCGCCAACGCCGCCGCCACGCGAGGCCGGTCGTCGGGATGAATCGCGTCGGTGTGGCGCCAGCCTCTCAATTCCTCGAGGGGCTTACCGAAGTAGTCCAAAACCTGTTGATTGACGAACTCGAGCTCCCCAGTCACGGTCATGGTGCTGACCTGGGCGGCAACGCCGTCGACGAGCAGCCGGAACTTCTCTTCACTCTGGCGCAGTGCCTGCGTCAATTCCTCCTGCTCGGTCACGTCTATCCCGGTGCCGACGAACCCTTGTCCACTGGCCTCCGGCGTACCGACGCAACGGACATGACGAATCGCTCCGTCCGGGCGCACGATTCGCTTCGTGAAGTCGAAACGGGTCCGGCTCGCCAGGCTTTTTTCGATTTCCTGCGCCACAAACCCCCGATCTTCGGGATGCACGAGCGCCAGGTATTCCGGTGTGGTCGGCGCATTGCCGCGAGGCTCGAGGCCGTGGATAGCAAACAGCTCGGGACTCCAGTACCCGAAACCCGTAGCGTCGAATGCCCAGCTCCCCATGTGCGCCAGCCGCTGTCCCTCGGCCAGGTAAAACTCGGCCTGCTTGCGCGCTTCGATGTCGATGTTGATCCCGATCCAATAGAGCAACTTTCCGTCGCTCCCGCGCAGAGGTTCGGCACAACTGAGAAACCGGCGGTAGCTTCCCCGACCGTCGCGGACCCTGAAAGTCATCTGGCCTGCGGAGCCCGTCTTCAGGCAGTTTGCCCATATTCTGCGGGTCTCATCGTGATCGTCCGGGTGCAACAGCGGGATGTGGGAATCCCAGGCGGCGCCAGTGTCGATCCCCAGCCGAAGGGGATGACTCGCCGGGAGGCCAAGGTAGGCCGCGGTTCGCTCGTTGACGAAGGTGAGAGCGCCGCTCGGCGCCGCGTACCAGGTGTGCGCCGGAACCACGTTGAGGGTGGCCTGCAGCCACGTCTCTAGCGAGTCATCCATCACGGACGCAACCGGGTGCTGACGCATGGACCGAGTGTAAGCGCACTTTGCATTTCCATCCAGATTTCACCCCGCCGGTACAGGCGGCCGCCCGCGCATTATCCGCACAACTCACATCAAGGGAGCGCAAGCAAGGCGCCCCGGGAAGCGGCTAGCATTTGAAGGCCACCTGTCTCAACCCGGGGTCACCCAACGCCGCGATCCATCGCTGGCGACGAGAGTCTTTAGGCCAACGCCGCCTTTCGGGAGGCGTCAACACTCAGGGGGCCGGCGCCGAAGTAGACGATCTGCAGGAGGCCGCCCGCGAGCATGACGTTCTTGAGGAAATGAATCATCTGGTTCTGATCCGCGAAATTTCGATGGAAGAACACGGCGGTTGCCAAGCGCAAACACAGCCATGATCAACGCAACAGGGCGGGCGCGGAAGCCGCTGATGAGGAGTGCGCCGCCGCCTATTTCCACCAGTAACGCGATGAGCCACGCCACTTGCGGGAGCGGTAGTCCGACGCTACCGATATATCCGACGGTGGCGTCGTGGGCCATGAGCTTCCCCAGGCCGCTCAGAACGAACGGAGCGCCGATCATGACTCGGCCGAGCAGAGGGAGGTAACGATTCGAGTTTTCCATTTTTATCTCCAGTCAGTTGTTGTGATGGACTATGCCGCGTCGACCAGGATGATTTCGGCGGTTTCCAGGGCCGTGATGACAATTCGAGTTTCACACAGGATCGCGATGCCGTCACGCTCGCCGACATGTTGGTTGTTTACGAGGACTCGCCCACGGGCGGGAACGAGATAGCCGTAGCGCGTCGACGGCAGGTCATATGCAACGTGTTGTCCGGCCTCGAGCGTCGCGCCGAGTACCCGGGCGTCAGCATCGATCTGCAGGGCGTCTTCATCTTCAGGAAATCCGCTCGCGAGTGGCGCGAGGCGGCCGGCACGCTGCGCGTCGGCAAAGGACTTTGTTGCCCAGTGGGGATCGAGTCCGCGCCGACGGGGCAGTAGCCAGATTTGAAACAGCCGCAGTGGCGAGTCGCCGCCGTTGTATTCGGAATGGCGGATTCCACGGCCGGCGCTGAACGCCTGTACGTTTCCTGCGCGGATCTCACCGCGGCCACCGGAGTTGTCTTCGTGGTGGAGCACGCCTTCGCGGACGTACGTGACGATCTCCATGTCTCGATGTGAGTGCATCGGAAAGCCACTGCGTGGAGCGATCTCGTCGTCATTCCAGACCACCAGATTACCCAGGCGCATGTGCGCTGGATTGCCCTGGCTGTCGACCGCGAAGTGGTGTTTGGCCTTGAGCCAATCGCGATCGCCACCTCCCAGGGTGTCCCAGGTTCGAAGTTGCAGCATCTTCGTCTCCCTCGCCTACCGGCCATTTGCCGACCGACACAGACTATCCGTGCAATAGTCCCTGCATTAATCCCCGCCCTGGGAATGATTATTGTGCAAAATAGAATAATCGACTCGGACGATAGCGAGGTCGCCCCGATGGACCCCTTCCAGGACCTGAACAACCTCTTCTTCTTCGCCAGGGTCGTGGACTTCGGCAGCTTCACGGCGGCCGCGGAGGCGCTCGGCCTGCAGACCTCGAAGCTGAGTCGCCGGGTGGGTGCACTGGAGAGTGAGCTCGGTGTTCGCCTGCTCAATCGCACCACGCGCAAATTGTCGCTGACCGAGGCAGGCAAAACATTCCATCGCCATTGTGTGGCCCTGATTGCCGAAGCGGAGGCCGCGAAGGATGCGATCAACCAAACGCTGTCGGCGCCGCGAGGGGTGGTTCGGGTGAGCTGCCCTACCGGGCTGCTTCAAGGTGGCGTTGCAAACATCCTGGCGAAGTATCTCAGCGCGCACCCGCAGGTGAGCATCGCGCTCGAAGCGACGAATCGCCGAGTCGATGTCATCGATGAGGGAATCGACATCGCGATTCGGGTGCGGGTGCCGCCGCTGGAGGATTCAGACCTGGCGATGCGGTCGTTCGGTGGGTCCCCGATGATCCTGGTGGCGAGTCCCACGTTAATAGCCGCTCATGGACAGCCGCGCGCCCTCACAGACATCGAGAAAATGCCAACGCTGTCGATGGGCACCGTCGGGAAAGAGCACACGTGGCATTTCGTCGACACTGATTCAAAGCCAGCCGCACTGACTCACACCCCACGTCTCAACACCGACGACCTGTTCACACTGCGCCAGGCAGCGATACAGGGCGTTGGTGTCGCATGCCTGCCCGCGCTCGTTGTCACGGATGACCTATCCGGCGGCGCGCTTGTGCGGTTATTACCGTCGTTGAGCTCTCGAGCCGGCGTAGTGCACGCTGTGTTTCCATCGAGGCGTGGGATGGTGCCCGCAGTCCGCTCGCTACTCGATTCCCTGTCGGAAGGCTTCGCGGCCAATCCGTGGCTCGTCGAGTGAAGACCCGGCTAGCCCACGCATCCTTTGCACAACTCGCGACATGCGAGCGCAAGCAACGCGCGGCGGTGACCGAATAGCATTTCGCGCAATCGGCGATGCTCCACGGCTGCCATTGAAGGTCTTTGTTTAACCGTGAGTTTCCGTTTTGAGGGGGCTAGTCATGACGTTTCGCACGATCGGTACATCGCATTTCACAGCGCTCTGGCAGATGCGCTGACGGCGGTCCTCTTTGGCACGTCGCACGTTCTTGCGTCCCCCAAGGCATCGCCACAGACTCAAACGGTGGCGACTGGGTATACGTCGACCATGACCTCGCCGGAACCCGCTACTCCCGTCTGAAGCAGATCACTCCGAAAAATGTAGCGCAGCTCGTCAAAGCCTGCTCGTACTCATTCCCCGACAAAGAGCCCTCGCAAACGGCACCGATCGTGTCCGCGGGCAGGATGTATCTGACGACCGCCCACTACACCGTCGCTGTCGACGGCGCTGATTGCCACGTGATCTGGTCAAACACGTGGACGCCACGCGAGCACGAGCCGTTGAATACACATCGGGGCGCGGCGCTCGCCGACGGAAAGATCATTCGCGGTACCAATGACGGCTTTCTGCTGGCGCTCGACGCCAAGGACGGGCATACGCTTTGGGCTAAGCAGATCGCCGATCCGAAGGAAGGCTATTTCATCAGCATGCCGCCTCTGGTTCACGGCAATCTGGTCTACATCGGGCCTGCGGGCGCTGAGACGGCTGCGCGCGGTTGGGTGGGTGCGTTTCGAGTCGACAACGGCGAGCAGGTATGGCGTTTCAACATCGTGCCCGACGACGGCGAGCCGGGAGCCGACACCTGGGGGCCGAATCCTGCCGCACGCAAACACGGCGGCGGCAATCTCTGGACGCCGATGTCCTTTGACGAGAAAAGGAATCTGCTCTACGTACCCGGCGGAAACGCGGCGCCCGATCTCTACGATGACGACCGCCCCGGCAACAATCTATATACGAATTCCCTGATTGCTTTGGATGCCACGACGGGTCATCTCGCCTGGTACCGCCAATTCATACCCCACGACGTGCACGACTACGACGTTTCCCACGTCGCGCCGGTGTTCAAGACAACGATCAATGGCTCGCCACGCGATGTGATCGCCAGCACCGGCAAGGACGGACTGCTGCGGCTCCTGGACCGAGAGTCGAAGGACATCATTTATAACGTTCCGTTCACTAACCGGCTGAACGTCGAAGCTCCCATAACCAGGACGCCGGTGCGAGTTTGCCCGGGAACTCTCGGCGGCGAAGAGTGGAACGGCTCCGCATACTACGCCGAGCGAAACATGTTGATTGTCCCTGCTACCGACTGGTGTGCCGAGTTTAGCAAGGATGCAACGGCACCCGATCCGGAGAAGGAACACACCCGCGGCTTCTACTTCGGCGGCCAAACGAAGTTCGATCCGTGGTCAGCCGCGCGGGGACGACTGACAGCATTCGACGCTTCCACCGGCCAGGAAAAATGGCGCTACGACGCGGCGAAGCCACTGATCGCAGGCGTCACGGCGACCGAGGGCGGCCTGATTTTCACCGGTGAGTTGACTGGAGACTTGCTGGCGCTGGATGCCAACTCCGGCAAAGTGCTGTTGCAGCGTGATCTGGGTGGTCCCGCCGGTGGTGGTGTAGTCACCTACAGCGCTCGCGGTAAACAAAACGTGGCGATCGTCTCGGGCATCGTTGGGGTATACAACCTCGTCGCTCCCGAAATCGGCGGTGGAAATACCACGGTCACGGTCTTCCGGCTTCCGGACTAGCCATGACTCTCACTTAAGCCTCTACGCTTGCGAGTAGATGCCGCGCGAGCGTCTCAGGCCACCGTCACCTATAAGGTGTTGGTTGCGTAATGAGGCGTGCTCTGCGCACCATCCACCCCCGCCCGCTGTCGCAATAACCGGCGGCAAGCCTCCGCTCCCAGCGGTGGACTAAAATAAAACCCCTGTATGTACGTCGCGCCGAGATCCCTCAACTGACGTGCCTGCTCCGGGGTCTCGACGCCCTCGGCGACCGTCGAGAGCCCCAGACTCTGCGCCATACGGATGATCGCCTTGACGATGACCTCATCGGCGCTGCCGGTTTCGATGTCGCGGACAAAGGCGCGGTCTATCTTGAGACAGTCGACGGGCAGGTTTTTGAGGTAAGCCAGGCTCGAATACCCCGTACCGAAATCGTCCACCGAGACCTGGACACCCAGTCGCCTCAACTCGCTCAAATGCTGAACCCGAAGATCCGAGGCGTCCATGAACACGCTTTCTGTGATCTCGATCCGCAACAGTGAAGCACTGATCTTCGAGCTACTCAGGGCGTTCTCGATCAGATCCACGATGCCGCGCTGCTCGAGTTGCTTCGACGATACGTTGATCGCGACCGGCACGGGGAGTGACCCGCCGCGCTGCCACTCATCGATCTGTTTGCAGACCTCGCGGATGACAAAGGCTCCGATCTCACATATCAGGCCGGTCCGCTCCGCAATGGGGATGAACTGCAGGGGCGGAACGCGGCCCCGGACAGGATGGTCCCAGCGAATCAACGCTTCGATGCTGGCGATCCGCTGTGTCTTCGGATCGACCAGGGGCTGATAGTCGAGATAGAACTCGTCGCGCTGAATCGCCTGGCGCAACTCGAACTCCATGGTGAGGCGTTCGCTGACTCTGCTGGTCATCTCGCTGTTGAAAACGGCGAAAGTGTCCCGCCCCGCCTCCTTCGACTCGTAGAGGGCGATGTCTGCGTTTTTCAGGAGAATCTCGTAATCCCCACCGTCGTCCGGAAAAACACTGACGCCAATGCTCGCAGTCAGCTTGAAATGCTGGTCGTCGACCTCGAAAGGCACAGCGAGCGCTTCACGGACCCGCCCCGCTATGGAGGCCGCGCTGGCCGAATCGCACAGCCCTGCGGCAACGACGACGAACTCATCGCCTCCCATTCGGACGATCAAATCCCCCGAAGACACGCAATGACGCAGCCGTTCGGCGGCAACTCGCAAGAGCTTGTCACCACAGGCGTGGCCGCGCAGATCGTTGATCTTCTTGAAGTGGTCCAGGTCGATATACAGAAATGCAAGACTCCGACCCGACTCGGCCGCCGTCCTGATGACCTCCGGCAGTCGCTGCTCCAGGCCCAGCCGGTTCAACAGGCTCGTGAGCATATCGTGGTGAGCCAAGTGGGCAAGGCGATCCTGGTTGTCGACGAGCTGGCGCTCCGCTCTCTTGCGGGCGGATACGTCTCGAAGCACAAAGCTGGTGACGTCACGCTCATCTACTACCAAAGGACCCGCGGTCATCTCCACATCGATGAAGTCTCTGCCCTTGCACCGAACGAGCACAATGCTGTCGGTGCTAGCCGCAGCATGCAATTCCCCACACACCGGTTTCAGCACGTCACCGTCGCACGCGTAGAAGAGCTCATCGATGTCCATTTCCACCAACTCGTCGGCGGAGAATCCCAGGGTCGTGGTCGCCGCCGGATTCGCTTCGAGAATTCTCCGGCTCTGCGTGTCGACCAAGAGGATGGTTTCCTTCGCCTGCGTAACCAGGGCGCGGTAGCGCCTCTCGCTCGCGGCACTGGCCGCTCGCACCTTTTCCAGATACGTCAGCAAGCTACCGACGATCAGGGCAAACACGGTGATGACGCCGCTGAATATGACCACCATGGACCGGCCCGTCTGCTTTCCGAACACGCTCAGGGTACGCGGGATGCTAGTCGCCACGATGGCGGCCGGAGCGCCGTCGACATCCCGTAACAAGACGAAACCACTGAGCGTCGAGTCGCTGGTCGGAACGAGCTGCCTGGCTGGCCCATCTCGCGCGAGCGTCCAGAGCGCCTGGGCCTGTGCAGGAAGCGAGTACGTAGAACTCGCGGATAGATACAGATGAAGTGGGAGCTGACTCGTCGTCTGCGCTCGCTCTACCACTCTCTGCTCGACAAACCGTCCAAACACCAGCGTGCCACGTGGGGCGCCGACACCCCGGGTCGGTACGATCCGGCTAGCCGCAACCGCCAGCAAACCCTGTTTCGTCTGAAACAGGCGAGAGAGCGCCGCGGTCTCAGGCGCTCCGATGAACGCAGGCAGCTTTGCCCGGACAGCATCGACGATCGCGGCATCGGCCGCGACGGGTGGCTCCGACTCGTGTCCCGGAGGTCGTTGGAACGAAAGAACCTCGTTCCCCCTGGCGTCGGTCATCCACACAAAATCGACCCGCATGTTACCCAGCGTTTCCGCTGTGATGTTAGATTTGACGAAGCGAGGATCGCGCGTTTTGACGAATTCGAACGCATCGTCCCAGGTGGCGTAGTCGTGCGTACTGATCGCAAGCTGGCTCAGATCGGCTTCGAGCGCTCGCAGCGCCTGGTCGATGCCGCGCTCGCCCTGCCGATGCTCCAGGGTCGAGAAGCTCGCTGAAAGCACCTTCCGCGTAGCGAAACTCTCCACGACCAACAGTGCACCTGAGACGCTGGCGACGATCAAAAAAATGCCCAGCCGCCTGGCGGCCAGCTTCCGCCGCAACCGTGCGCCACGGGCGGAGTTACCTTGCAGCGGATCGAATCGCACGCAGCTCAGTCGCATTCGCCCGCCTGATAGAAGAACTCCACCGCGCCTGGGGCGTCGTAGTCCCCACTCGGTTGAGCCGAATCGTTAGCGGCGCTGTCGCCCCGAGTCCACAGCGCATCCAGCCACTCTTGGTGTGTCTGCGATGTCAGCCGTGCGCGCAGGTCCTCGCATAACTCCTGCCAAGCGTGCTCGTCCCCATCGCTGCCGCTCGTGAGTTGTCGTGCGGCGCCTGCCATAAACTTCTCGATATGCGCCAAATGCTGCGCCAGGCGATCGTAGAACTGCATATGTACGATCGCGCTCATCAGCCCCTGCGCCAACTCCGCGTCAACGTTATCGAGGTCACCGATGGCAGCCGCAGGCCCGTCAGCGCTGGCGGATCTCCCTCGCTGGACGCGCAGTCTCTGCGCCATCCGCTCGATACACGCGGTGAGCTGCCCCACCTCCGGCTCCGCTTCGCGGAGTGCCAACCCTATCTGTACAGCGGCAGCCGCAATGGCCCAACAGGCATCTATATTGCGCGACATAGATCAGAACTCCTGCCAATCGGCATCCGCACTCTGAACAGCCGTAGCCGTCCGAGATACGGCTGCACGCAGTGCGGGCTCACCCTGAACCTGGGTCGCACGCCCGACCGCCGCCGGCTTACGGGAAAAAGGTCGGCTCGATCCACGGCGCTCGGGCCGCCGCACGGGCTCCGGGCTCACCTGTCTGGCCGAAGGCGCATCGCCTGCCGTGACTCGATACCGCTCCATGTTCGTAGTGAGCTCGCGAGCCTGGTCGGCCATCGCCTGCGACGCGGCGGTAGCCTGTTCGACCAGGGCCGCATTCTGCTGCGTCATCTCATCCATCTGCATCACGGCCTTGTTGACCTGCTCGATTCCCGAGGACTGCTCCTTCGATGCCGCGGCGATCTCGGCGACGATGTCTGATACCTTCTTCACGGATACCACGATCTGTTCCAACGTCTGTCCGGACTGCGTCACCAGCGACGAGCCGTCCTGCACCTTGCGCACCGAATCGTGGATCAGCTCCTTGATCTCCTTCGCCGCGCTGGCCGAACGCCCAGCGAGGCTGCGCACCTCCGTGGCGACAACGGCGAAGCCGCGCCCCTGTTCACCTGCCCGGGCAGCCTCCACCGCAGCATTCAGGGCAAGGAGGTTTGTCTGGAAGGCGATCTCGTCGATCACGCCGATGATGTCGGCAATCTTCTTCGACGACTCGTTGATGTCGGCCATCGCCTTCACGGCACGCCTGACCACCGTACCACTGTTCTCCGCCTGGTCGCGCGCGGCGAGCGCCAGTTGATTCGCCTGTCCGGCGTTGTCGGCATTCTGCCTGACAGTGGATGTCATCTCCTCCATGGACGAAGCCGTTTGCTCCAGAGACGAGGACTGCTCCTCGGTCCGTTGCGAAAGGTTGGCATTGCCCTGCGAGATCTCCTCCGCTCCGCGGAACACCTCGGTCGCCGCGTGCTTCACCCCGGCGACGATGTGCGCGACGCCATCCAGCAATGAGTTGACGGATTCCGCAAGCTGCAGCACGTCACCGCTGCGACTGCGCGTCTCGAGCCGCTTGGTCAAATCTCCGGCGGCAGCTTCCTTGACGATCACCCGGGTCTCGGCGACCGACTCCTCCATTTGCCGGCCAAGGATCACCTGGTTC
Organism: uncultured Pseudomonadota bacterium; assembly: GCA_963752125.1. Classification (GTDB taxonomy): domain Bacteria; phylum Pseudomonadota; class Gammaproteobacteria; order Steroidobacterales; family Steroidobacteraceae; genus 13-2-20CM-66-19. The sequence continues at coordinate 15,095 of CAVVXG010000005.1, forward strand.
GTGACGTCAGTGGCAAATTTCACGACCTTGAACACTTTGCCGTTCGCATCCATGATCGGGTTGTAACTCGCCTGGATCCAGACCTCGCGGCCGCCCTTGCCGATGCGTTTATACCGGTTCGCGTCGTACTCCCCGCGCGCCAACTTCTCCCAGAAGCGCCGATAGTCGTCGCTTGCCCGATAGACCGGGTCGACAAAGATGCTGTGGTGCTCGCCTTTCACCTCATCGAGCCGGTAGCCGAGCGTGTTGAGGAAATTATCGTTCGCATGGAGGATCCGGCCCTCCAATGTGAACTCGATGACCGCCTGCGCGCGATTGAGGGCTTCCAACTGCCCTTTGTTCTCAGCCGCCGCCCGCACCTGTGCGGTGATATCGGTAGCGTACTTTACGACTTTGAACGGTTTGCCACTGAAGTCGAAGATCGGGTTGTAGCTCGCCTGGATCCAAACCTCCTTACCGCCCTTGGCAATGCGTTTGTATTGGTTGGCATCGTATTCTCCGCGGCCGAGTTGTTCCCAGAAGCGGCGGTATTCGTCGCTGGCGCGGTAGGCGGGCTCGACGAACATGCTGTGGTGCTGGCCCCGGACTTCCTCCAGGCGGTAGCCCACCGTCTTGAGGAAGTTCTCATTCGCGCTGATGATCGTCCCATCCAACTGGAATTCGATCACCGCCTGCGCTTTGCCGATCGCGGCAATCTGGCCTTGCAGGTCCGCGAACAGGCGTGAGTCCACGGCGAGCTTACGAGCCGCCGGCGCACGTTTGGATCGGTTGCGTTTCGAGGTAGAGGACATCGTGAAAAATCTCCAGGCCGAACCGGTGGTAGAAACACCAGGCAGGGAGAGGGCCTAGAGAGACGAAGGTCACCGCGGGGGATTGGCAGTGAGGGTGAGTGCTCGCACTCGACATCGACCGGATCGGGCACGATCAGGGGTGCGCGGCTCACGATCGAACGCCGCCATCATAGCCAGCCGACGCATCGCGAGACGTGAAGTCGATTCACAAAAGGCGGTGGCCTTCTGAGAAAGGGGTCAAGTTACTGCGCTGAGTGGGGACCGTCGAGACAGCGGCGCACGGCCGCCACGAGTGCTTCCGGAGAGGACGGACCGCCAAGGACGATCGCTTTTCATGACACCGCGAGAGCGACTCGATTTCGGCACCGGAAACGCCGCGGCGTCATACCGAAGTGATTGCGAAAATAGCGCGATAAATGACTTTGATCGCAGAACCCGGCCAGGAGCGCGATTTCCGCCAGCGGCATGCTCGAAGTGGCCAGGAGTGTCAGAACTCTGCTCAGCCGCCGCGCCATCAGGTAACGATGCGGTGGCATATTCAGGGAACGATGAAACGAGCGCGAAAAATGGGAGGGCGACAGTCCGACGATGGACTGCCATCTGCACGACCGAGAGCGGCTGATCCAAATGCCTATCGATGAATTCCGTGATCTGGCGAAGACGCTTGGGCGTTAGTTGATGGGCCACATGCACCGCGAACATCGCGTCGCCGACCTCGCGGCCCACTCCAACAGTGCTTTTCCCGGAATCGATTTGCAGGAGCATGGTCGAGGACCCTTCTCTCAGTGTGGCCTGACATCGTTGTTCGACAGTTGCGGACCGACCGTCACCCATCCGCCCCCGAGCGACTTGTAGAGCGAAATCAGCGCAAGTGAGGAGTCGCGCTCGCTGAGTGCAAGGGCATCTTCCGCAGCGTAGAGAGACCGTTCTGCATCGAGCACAGGCAGAAAACTCTCGACGCCCTTCTTGTAGAGAAGTGTTGCGATGTCCGTTGCCTGCTGGTCGGCGGCGGATTCGGCGGCGAGATGATTACGCCGCACCTCAGTGTTCGCATAGGAGACGAGCGCCGTTTCCACATCGCGAAATGCCTCCAGCACCGAGCGTTGATAGGCGGCTGCGGCGGCATCGGTGCGCGCCGATTCCGCCCGGACCTGGAAACGGATTCTGCCGGCATCGAAGATGCGCCACGTGATGCCGGGGCCGATCTGGTAGTAACCGCTGGAGGCTGACGTAAACGACGAGAAGTACAGGCTTTCCAGGCCCGTCAACGCGTTCAGTGAGAAGTGCGGATACAGGTCGGCCTGCGCGATGCCGATACGGGCGTTAGCCGCGGCAATACGCCGCTCGGCCGCACGCACATCGGGGCGGCGCTCGAGCAGCTCCGAGGGGAGTCCGACAGGGACTTCGGACACGGCTCGCGGAATCGGCCGCGGCGTCGACAACTCGGCGATCACCTCACTGGAGGGTTGGCCGATCAAAGCAGCGATCCTGTATTCCGCTCCCCGCTCGTCCGTTTCAAACCGCGGTATCGCCGCCTCGATGTCCGCCACCTGCGCCTGCGCTCGTAAAAGATCCTGTTGGGGCGCCAGTCCCGCCGCCAACAGGGACTCCGTCAGCTTCTGCAAATCCTGCTCGATGGCAAGATTCTTCCGTGCCACCTCGATGCGCCGCTGCGCACCGCGTAACTCGACATAGTCGCGTGCCACTTCTGCGAGCAATGTCAGGACCACGTCTGCGCGCTCCTCGCTGACCGCTTGGTAGTTGGCGTTGGCGGCTTCCACTCCGCGCCGCTGGCTGCCGAACACATCCAACTCCCAGGAAGCATCGAACCCCGCCTGCCACAAATTGCTGTGCTCGCCTTGCCCGAGCCCGCCGGGCGGCACGCCGATGGGGACGTGCTCGCTACCCAGTTGGCGCGCATATTGACCGTCGGCATCGACTGTCGGAAATCGATCGGCACCTGCAACTCCGGAGAGCGCCCGCGCCTCGCGCACCCGCGCTTGAGCCTCCGCGATACTGGGCGAACCCGTAAGAGCCTTCTCGAGCAAGCCCTCCAGAACCGGGTCGCCGAGGATTTTCCACCACGCATCGTCAACTGGCTGCCCCCCATTTGGGGGACTGTTCGCCGGCACTTCGTTAAAATTCGCCGGAACCTGCTTCGTCGGGGCCACATAGTTGGGACCCACCTCGCAGGCAGCGAGGATCAGACCCAGCCCCGTGAGGCTGGCAGCGCGCAGAATTCGCTTTGGCCCGCGCACCGCGGCTTACCTCGACACCATGACCTGCGCCTCGACCGACATACCCGGTGAAATCCATTTAGCCGCCTCCCCAGGATCATCGAACACGATCTTCACGGGGATCCGTTGCACCACTTTCACGAAGTTGCCGGTGGCGTTCTCCGGCGGTAGCAGCGCGAACACCGATCCCGTGCCCCGCTGCAAGCTATCGACATGGGCTTTCAACGCCAGGTGTGGATAGGCGTCCACATGGACCCTCGCGCTCTGTCCTGGCCGAATCCGCTCCAGCTGTGTTTCCTTGAAGTTCGCGATCACATAAGGCGCCACGGGCACGATGGAAAACAGCGCTTGTCCCGGTTGCACGTAGTTGCCCTCTTCCACTGTCTTGCTGGCGACCGTGCCGCCGAGCACGGCGGTAATTTTGGTGTATGACAGGTTGAGGTTGGCTTGATCGAGCGCGGCCGAGGCTTGCGCAACTGACGCTTCAGCCGTTTTTATCTGCGCGCGGGACAGATCTGCCGTGGCGAGCGAGGATCGCACTTTAGTCTCGGCAGCCGTGACGGTAGCCCGCGTGGAGTCGAAAGCAGCCGTGGCGGTATCGACCCTTTCGTTCGACACGGCGCGGGCATCGGCGACGGAGTGCAACCGCTTCAAGTTGGCATCCGCAAGTACCGCATTCGCACGTGCGACCGTGAGCTCGGCTTTCGCTTGCGCCGTATCGGCGTCAGCGATGACTACCCGGGTGTTAGCCTCCTTCAGCCTGCTTTGCGCGGCCTCCAGGTTCGCACGCTCGACAGCCACAGCAACTGTGTAGTCTCTCGGGTCTAACTCTACGAGCAGCTCGCCGATTTTAACGGTGGAATTGTCATCCACGTGCAGGGCCTGCACGTAAGCCGGGACTTTCGCCGTCACCGTGGTCAGGTGCGCCTCCACGTACGCATCGTCGGTGCTCTCGGAGTACCACTCGGGTACGACAAAGAAGGCCGCAACGACTATAAAAGCCAGGAGGGCCCCGGCGCCGATCGCCAGGGGCAGCTTTGACTTCGGCGGCGGCGGCGCGCCGGGGGTGCGGCACTATGGACGGCGGGAATCGGATTCGGAACACTCATTTACGGACTACCGGCGTCGGCGGAATAATGGGAACCAGGCACACTGCGATCACTCCGACCACAGCCATGAAGCCGAACGCGTCGGCATAACTCAACGTCGCCGCCTGCTGCCTGGCCGCTTCCGCTAACTGCGCCAATGCGAGGTGTTGGCTGTCGACACTCGAATAGCCGTGTGCCATGGCATTCGCACTTCGGGCGGCGACCGATATCGGGGCATTGCCGTCGCCGCCGTGCAGGTGCTCGAACAGACGCGCCGAATGTAAGGTCTCCCGGTGTGCGAGCAGAATGTTCAGGACCGCCACCCCGAGTGAGGCGCCGAACTGACGGAAAGTCATATAGAGCGACACTCCGTCCAGCAGCTTTTCCTGTGCGATCTGGGCCACCGTGCCGCTACCGATCGCCGGCAACAGGGGCGACAAGCACAGGCCGTATAACACCAGCGGGAGTAAGTAGTAGCCGGTCGCCGTGTCGGTCGTCAGGTAGTGTTGAAAGACCAGCATGGAGCAGACGAGTATGGAAAGCGCGACGATGATGGTCTTGCGCTGCCCGATGTGAGCGATGAGCGGGACCATCAGTGGGCGCGCGGCGGCTGCAGTCAGCGCATACACGCAGATGATCCGCCCAGTCTGCGTAGCGCTGTAAGTGTGCTCACTGACGTTGCGCAGGAACTCGGGAAGCACGTACAGGCTACCCGACAAAATCACGCCCGCAAACAGGCCGATCAGGATAGCCGACATGACGCGGCGGTCGCGTACCAGGGCGAGGTCCAGCAGCGGCACCGGGTTGCGGGGGCTGAATTGCCACACCAGGAACAGGATCAGTGAGACAGCACTGATGCCGGCGAGATCGCGGATGAGAGGCGAGCCAAACCAATCATCGATCTGCCCCCGATTGAGGACGATCTGCATCGTGATCAGGGCGAGGGCGAGCAGTATGATCCCCAGCCAGTCGGTTCTCGCGACCCTGGACGGCGACGGTGGCGCAACCGTCGGATAGTAGCGCAGCAACAGGCATATGGCGCCGGCGGTATACAACAGGTTGGGCAGGAAAATCAGGCGCCAGTTGAACCGATCCGTGAGGAAGCCGCTCGCGAGCAGGCCGGCGGCGCTCGACAGGTATAACATTGTCGAGATGCGCATCAGCGACGGACTGCGCTGGGGTTTCGGCATCAGCAGGTACACACTGGCGCGCCACCAGTTCAGCAGGCCGGCGCCCGCGAGTCCCTGGATCGCACGCCAGGTGAGCAGGCTTTCCAGCGTCGAGGACAGCGCGCAGCCCATGGAGGCGAGCGCAAATAAAACCGTGGTCGCCAACAGAAAGCGCTTGTACCCGACATGCCCGGCCATCCAGATCGACACCGGCACACCGATGAACAGCGAGCAGCTGTAGACCGTGAGCAGCCAGCTCGCCTCGTCCGCGGACAGACCCAGCGTGCCCGCCATGTCGGGCAGCACGAGGTTCACGCTGTCGAATGTGTAAAACTCCATCCCGGTCGCCAGGCCGAGTCCTAACAGCAACCAGCGCGTATGCGCCGGCGAAACGAGGGTCACCGCGGCGTGTACCGGAGCAGTGGACGGCGCGAGTTCGGTCATCGCGCTGTGCCGAAGACCGCTGCTATCGCATCGATGAGTTGCGCAGGAGAATGATCGATCACACTGAGGTGGCCGCCCCCGACCGCCAGGATGGCCACGAAGCCGCCGATAATCGCGACATTCGAAAGAAAGTGATCGGCTTCAGCAACGAAGTCCGCTCCGGAGCGATTCCAGAACGGGTGGTACAGAACCGTCACCGGCACCAGGAAGAGTGACAACAACAGTGCTCCCAATCTCGCTTCGATACCTAGAAGCAGGGACAGTCCGCCGCCCAGTTGTACCACGACAGTGACGAGGTGCAATAGTGTCGGCCATGGCAACCCGCTTGCGGCGACTTCACGTTGCGCCGCCTCCCAGCGAACACACTTATCGATGCCGCTATACAAAAATGGCAGAGACAGGAGCACGCGCGCCAGCAGGAGCCCCCAATCGTCGAAACCCATGATCACACTGCCCAACACGAGCAGCCGAGCGCTCCCCAGAATCCCTCGAGATCCGCAATCGGCAACTGGCGCGACCAGGCCGTCGCATGCTGCCGGCTGTGGATGTTGCAGCTTCGGGGGCTGGCGCAGGCTGCCCCGAGCCGCGTCGCATTGGGGTTTCCCGCTGAAGCCGGGGCTGCCCACGCTCCGTACCCCCCGTAGGTTCGTACAGGCGACCAGTCCGGCATTGCCGGCGGGGGCGCCTGCTCGTCGAAGCGGGCAAAATCGCCACGCGAGTAGACAACACGACCGCCCACGACGGTGAGAAGCGAGCTGATGTCCGCGATTTCGTGCTCGAGGCAGGAGAAATAGTCACGGTCCGGCACGATCAGATCCGCCAGCTGCCCCGCCTCGATCCGCCCCTTCAGGCCTTCCTCGTTCGAAAACCAGGTGACGTTCTCGGTCCACATCCGCAGCGCCGTCTCGCGGTCCAGGCAATTGCGCCGAGGGTACAGTTGCAAGCCACCCACGGTCTTTCCCGTCACCATCCACGCCAACGAGACCCACGGATTATAGGAAGCAACCCGGGTTGCATCCGTGCCCGCCGATGTCCTGACACCCGATTCGAGAATGCGTCGTAGCGGTGGTGTGGCCTCGGCCGCGCCGGGACCGTACCGTTCGACGAAGTATTCGCCCTGGTAGGCCATGCGGTGTTGAACGGCAATGCCGCCTCCGAGGGCGGCGATTCGGTCGATCGACCGCGGCGAGATGGTCTCGGCGTGATCGAAGAACCAATTCAGTCCCCGCAGCGGTATCTCCCGGTTGACGCGCTCGAATACATCGAGTGCACGGCTGATGGTCTCGTCGTAAGTCGCATGCAGCCGCCACGGCCAGCGGTTCTCGGCGAGGATACGCACCACCCCCTCGAGCTCGTCTTCCATTTGCGCGGGCATGTCAGGGCGTGGCTGCCGGAAGTCCTCGAAATCGGCGGCCGAGAAAACCAGCATCTCGCCGGCACCGTTGTGGCGGAAGTAGTCGTCACCCTGCTTGTACCTGGAGGTCCGGGTCCAGTCGAGAAAGTCCTGCCTCTCACCCTTGGGTTTCTGGGTAAAGAGGTTGTATGCCAGGCGAATGGTCAGGAGTCCCGCCCGGTGCAACTCCTCGATCACGGCATAGTCCTGCGGGAAATTCTGAAAACCGCCGCCCGCATCGATCGCCCCGGTGACGCCCAACCGGTTCAACTCCCGCATGAAATGCCGGGTCGAATTCAACTGGTATTCGAAGGGCAGTTTCGGGCCTCTGGCGAGTGTCGAGTACAGAATCGACGCGTTGGGTTTCGCCAACAGCAGACCCGTCGGCACTCCGGCATTGTTGCGAATAATCTGGCCGCCCAGCGGCTCGGGCGTGTCTTTCGTGTAGCCGCAGGCGCGCACCGCCGCGCCATTGAGCAAGGCCCGATCGTACAGATGCAACAGGAATACCGGCGTGTCGGGTGCGACGGCGTTCAGTTCCTCGATAGTCGGCAGCCGCTTCTCGGCGAATTGATGCTCTGTGAACCCACCTACCACGCGCACCCACTGGGGTGGAGGCGTTACGGCGACCTGGCGTTTCAACATGCTCATCGCATCGCTGAGCGAGCGCACCCCGTCCCAGCGGAGCTCCATGTTGAAATTCAGGCCACCGCGAATGATGTGCAGATGATTGTCGATGAGACCCGGAAGCACACTGCGTCCCTGCAGATCGATGACTTTCGTCTCCGGGCCGGCCAGCGCGTGTATGTCCCGGTCGAGGCCGACGGCGGTGAATTTCCCGCCGGAAACAGCCACCGCGCTGGCCGCGGGATTAGCCGGATCGAGCGTGCGGAGATTTCCGTTGAAAAGGACCAGCTCGGGAGCCATTGCCGCCGCATTCATGCGCAGCGCTCAACCTTCGTGTGCGTGGAACATCGTCTTGGCGTAGATCACACCCAGCCCATATGCTCCACCGTAGATCTTGGCGATGCCCGTGGTGCTTTCGTAGGTCTCGCTGCGCGCCCAATCGCGTTGCAGTTCCAACAGGTATTGCAACGAGGTCATCGGGCGTCCCCCGGCTTGCACGATTCTCTCGATCGCCCGGTTGTGTGCCTCGACTGACACATCGCCGCAGGCATCCGCAACGACGTACACCTCGAAGCCCTGCTCCAGTGCGGAGAGCGCGGGACCGACGATGCACACCGAGGTCCACAGGCCTGCGAGCACGAGGCGAGTCTTGCCGACGGTATTGACTTGCTTGATGACGGCCGCGTCTTCCCAGGTGTTCATACTGGTGCGGTCGAGCAACTCCTGGCCCGGAAAGGGGTCGGTGACCTCGGCGAACATCGGCCCGGAAAAACTCTTCTCCGCGACGGTGGTGAGGATGGTCGGTACCTTGAAGCTCGCCGCCGCCCGCGCCACCAGGCCGGCGTTGTTCCGCAGGGTGATGGCATCGATGGAATGGGTGGCAAAGGCCATCTGCGACTGGAAGTCGATCAGGATCAGCGCGTGATCCTTGGGCGACAGCAGCTTGGAACCAGGTGTTGCCTTGGCGGTAATGGGCATGGCGAATGTTCCAGTAATGAGGAGGGAGTGCGTAATCGCTTACGCGCCCGTTGCCATCGCCGGAGGGGTACGTCTGCTACGCGCGGTTGAATCTACGCAGCAGGCGCCTGGGGGATCTTGAAAATAAGGCAGTCGCTTTGTCGAAAAGGAACCCGCCGTGGGGAGGTTGCGCGGGTTAGTTCCGGCGCCGCCAGGCCGCCGGACTGTCGCCGACGAGACGGGAGAAGACCCGGGTCAGGTGACTCTGGTCGGCAAATCCGCAGTCAACGGCGATGTCGGCAATGGACAATGCCGGATTCAGGAGTTGGTTTTTAGCCTTGTCGATGCGATACCGCTGCAGCCACTGGTGTGGCGTGAGACCGGTCGTGACTCGAAAGGCCCGGGTGAAATGTCCGCGCGACAGGCCACAAGCCCGCGCCACATCGACGAGCGATAAATCGTCGGCACAATGTGCGGCGAGAAACTCCTTGGCGCGGGTGACCTGCAAGCGTGTCATGCCGCCCTTCGAAAACGGTGTCCCCTGCCGGGCGCCCCCGTAGGAGCCACACAAATGAGTGAGCATCGCAATCGTCACGTGCTCGATGAACAGCGCGCTCGCTTCGTTCGGTCTCTGGAAGGCCGGCAGCAACACCGATCCCAGGTGCACCATGACCGGATCGATGATCCCCGGCTGGCACACAAAGTGGGACACGCGCCGCGAGCCGGACTCCTCCGCAAAGTCGTTCAAGGCAACACGGGGGACATAAAAGGCCAACGTCTCGTGCGGGCAGGTGATGTTTGCCGAGTACTCGTCGCTGAGATTGACGATGCGCAAGGAGTTCGGCGCATAGCCCTGGGAAATGACAGGACGCCCATGGCTCCATAACTCGTGATGTGGGACTTCGGTGAGATACAGGGCCACGATGAACGTATCCTCGGGCGGAATCTGCGGCGTCATCCCCAATTGATCGCCGCCGATTGACAATCGGGTGATCCCGACTTGCGAACGCTTCAGCAGCTGTGTCCGGATAATCGGGACATCCTGCAGCCCCAGGCTGTGCGCTACCGCGTCACCAAAACCGCGCCGAGTGTTCATTGTGGCAGCCACTCAAGTCAGCGCACGTTGCGTGCCCCCAGTTGACTATACCAAATCGGCCGCGGGCCGGGTCACGGTCACCGATCGGTTGAAAGCCCGCCGACCGTAAAGTGCCGCGAGACAGCCCGCAACCCCCGCGATGACGATGACCGACAGTAGCGAGGCCCCGAGCCCTGCTTCGTCAACGAAAATACGGTCGGTCAGCGTCCCAACCACCACCGGTCCCGCACCAACACCGACTAACGTCACGAACGCGACCAGTAACGCGACGACCAGCCCTTGTGACCGCTGCGGAGTGAGCAGTTGCCACGCCGTGAGCCCCGACGGCGTCGCGGCGAAGACCAGCAGGTTAAACACGGTGTACGCCGCTTCGGACGCGCCGATGTGGGTCGAAGTGCAAAAAATCGCAGCGGCAGGAATGCAGGCCATCGCGCAGGCCGCCTGGACGAAATGAGGCGCGGCGGCAATGCCCCGAGTGCGCAGATGATCGATCAGCAACCCGCCCAACCATTGACCTGCCGGCGCGGTGACCAGAAATATCAGCCCCACGATCATGGCGGCCTCCCCCGGCTCCAAATGGAAAGCGCGCGCATAGAAAAGCGGCACCCATGCCGCCTGAGTCTGGGAGAGAACAATGACGCAAGCCGTCGAGATCGTGACCGGAACGTATGCGCTCCGGTTCGCGTACAACAGGGACGCGGCCGTCGTCAGGGCGCTCCACGGACTGACGACGGGCGAGATACGGACGGGTTCGCGAATTCTGGCGACTAGAACGGCCAGCACAATTCCGGGGACCGCCGCGAGCAGGAATAGCCCTCGCCAGGGCGCCACCCGGCCGATCCCCGGAACCTCTTGCGCCGCCGCTCCGATATGGTGGAGAAGCCAACCGCCGCCCAGTAGGGCGATCGAGTTTCCCACCGTGGCGCCCATGAGAAAGACGGCGATCGATCGGCCCAAGTGACGCTGCGGTGTCACGCTTCCGAGCAACGAGATTCCGGCCGGAATGAGGCATGCCTCGCCCAGCCCTACTCCGGCCCGCGCGAGGAAGAAACCACCGAGAGAGTCGGCAATCGCACAAGCCGCGGTCATAGCGGACCAGAAGAGCAGTCCGATGGCGATGATGGCGCGCCGGTCGCTGCGGTCCGCCAGCCATCCGAGCGGGATCCCACACACACAGTAAAGCGCCACGAACGCCATCCCGTTCAACAGGCCCAACTGCGCATCACTCAAATGCAGATCGTGTTTGATCGGCGCGGCCGCCACGGAGACCAGTCCGCGATCGATGAACGCCGCGACATAGCTGCAGAATAGGAGGGCGAGTGCATACACGCCACTTATCTTAGCGTATGTGCCCGGGGCTGCCAGCCCCGTTACGGATGAAACACAACCCGTAAAAACGGGGAGTTATCCCTCAGTTTTCAGGCGCGTGGCCTCGTAGAGGAACCAGACGATTTCCGGCGCATTTCCCGGCGAGCCGCCTGGGTTTCAGTTGAAATTCATCAATTTACGCTCAGGTCCGCCCGATGCAAAGGCAGGGTGAATTGGACAGTCGCACCGTGAGGCTCGTGGGGCGCGGCCCAGATTCGGCCCCCGTGTAACTCGATGATCGAGCGACAGATCGAGCAGTCCCATACCCATGCCACCGGATTTGGTCGTGAAGAAAGTATTGAACAGCCGGTCCGCGCTGTCTGCAGAGAATCCAACACCGCAGTCCGTCACTATGACTCGCACTTGCCCTGTGTCCTCTTCCTCCGATCGGATGACGAGCTCGCGCGGTCGATCCGTGATCGGTTGCATTGCTTCGATGCCGTTGACGATCAGATTGAGTAATCGACCTGCTGCAGCTGAACTTTGTCGGCGAGAATGATCGGGAGCGCGCTCGCATGTTCCACGCGCAGCGCCACTTCGGAGCCGAGCAGCTCATGCTGCACGAGAGTCAGGGCCTCGCCCAGGACATGTCATTGAGATTGATGCGGCGCCATTTTCAGGTCCGTCTTTTTCGCCAGCGCACGGATCCGCCGAATGACCTCACCCGCCCGAGTGCCGTCCCGGACAATCCTCTCGAGCGCGGCGTGCGCTTCCTTCATGTTGGGCGGTTTCCCATCGAGCCAGCTCAGGCATGCTTCGGCGTTGAACATGACGGCACCGAGCGGCTGATTGACCTCGTGAGCGATCGAGGCAGTCAGCTCACCCAAGCTGGTCATGCGCGCCGCGTGAGCAAGGTCAGCCCGGGTTTTGTTCAACTCGCGCTCGGCCATCCGGATCGCGGTGACATCCATCACCGCACCGACGAACTCAACCTCGCCTGCCTCATCGCGTGTTGCACGGGCTACGACGTGGACGTATTTGATTCTCCCATCCGCCATCTGCAATCGATACCCGTAAGCGAGATCCCGCTCGTCGTCCGCTGCGCGCTCGCGCATCTCCCGAACGTAGCGCAAGGTCCTCGGGGTGGACCCGGGAAAGCCACAGTTCCGCGGACGGAGTGACCGTCGTGTCGAATTCAAAAATGCGGTAAGTTTCCTCCGTCCAGTAGGCTTCCGGGCTCGACGGCCTCCAGCTGAAGGTGCCCGTATGACTGAGTCTCTGCGCTTCGCTCAAGTAGGCCTCACTGCGCCGTAGCCCCGCTTCGGCCCGGCGGCGCTCACTGTTTTCCTGGCGCAGCTCGTCATAGAGTCGGACGTTCTCCACCGAAATGGCCGCCTGCGAGGCCAACAGCTTGAGGACCGCGAGCTTGCTCGACGTGAACACGCCCGGGGTCAGCTTGTTCTCGACATACAGTGCGCCGACGAGCTTAGTCCTGCTTTATCAGAGGCAACATAGCCGACGAGCTTGTCCTGTTTTATCAGAGGCAAACATAGAACGGCCCGGGGGCGCTCCCGTTGCACGTAACTATCGTGCGAAAACAACGTCGACGATCCGGCGTCATTCAGGGACACGCTCTCGCGCGTGCGGATTACAGTGCGGAGCACGGATTCGGGAAGCTCAGCTGGCGTCACGGGCGCCTGTCGTAGTGTGACCGCAATAGTGCCGCGGCCAGTCGTCGCTTCCGCCTCGATTCGCAGCTCCTCGCCCCGGAGAAGAATAAGGAGCCCCCGTCCGGCCCCCGCGTGTTCGACTGCGATTCTCAACAGTGTCTCGATGAGCTTCCCCAGCTCGATCTCACTCGACACTGCCTGCGACGCCTTCACCACGGTCCCAACATCCAGCTGCTCGACGGGTGCATCGATCATCGCGCTCAGCACAGGCGAAGCGGAGTCCTCGGCAAGCCATGGATGAAGTCGCTCGAGTTGCCGCACTTTGCCGAGCCCGCCCCAGCGCAAATAGCATTGCCGCGCGTCTCGCAGATCTGCGTGGGCAATACTCTCGACGCCCCGCGCGGCGTAGAACCCTGCCGCCACTTCATGGGCCACGCCCTCGTTCTGAACGAAGCCGTGTCTCGCGAGCGGATCGAATGGCCTGCTCGTACAGACGCATGGCATCAGCGTCCCGACCTTCGATGCGCGCGATCTCGGCCGACACCAGAGCGTACTTGTCGCCGAACGTCGGTGGATAGTTGTCGGCCCACTCGCGCAGTTGTTCCTGGTGCGCTGTCAGGAGTCGCGCCAGCCGGACCTGTTCGTCGGCCGACGCGTTCTCGTAGAGCGCCGCCACCGTCAGCGCGGCGTAGTAGAAGTAGTCGAGCAACTGGAACTGCACGGCGGAGGTGCAAAGCAGTGCCTTCGCCTCGTCGGCTGCCGCGCAGGGCCTCGGCGTAGTCGCCTGAGAGGAACCGCGCCTTGAGTTTGCGGATCCAGTGCAAGCAAATCCGGGTCGGCGTCCGGTTCGGCCGCCAGTTGCGCTTCGAACGCCGCCTCGTCGAATTGCGCATCGCTGAAGGTGGAGAAATTCGCGTGCGACCCTGCATGCTCGCGATGAAGCGTTGCTGGCTCACGATGAGGTCCACGACGTCGCGGAACTTCGCTGTCCGAGCGAAGTCCACCGCTATCTCCGACTCGCGCCACACTGCGTCGAGCGGATCGTTGCGCAGTAAGCAAACAGGTGATGGATTGGTGCATACCGTAGCATGCGAAAGTCAGATCGCCACGCTCGGTGGCGGTGCGAGTGGTCGCCCGACGCAGATCGATCACGCTCGTGATCGGCTCCGTCCAGAAGGCGGCTAGTCCCATCGCGTGGTAGACCTTCGTGTCGTAGGCGGTGAAGCCATGCTTCTCGACCAGGTCGCAGGCAAGCTTGGCCAGGCGGTAGCCTTCGCGGTAACGGTGAAAGTTCGCTCCAAGGACTGACCCGAGGCAGGCGTAGGCGTAGGCGGCAGCGCCGCTCATCCCGTGCTGTATGCTGATGCTCACCATGCGGCACGCGAGCAGGCAAAACAACTGAAAGTCGGTAAACGTGGCGGGGCCGGCAAGGACCGAGAGCACCTGGCAGGGCTGCCTGCATTTTCGGATCGGTCATCAGCGGCAGATCGATCAGACTTTCGATCGAGCGCCCGCCGAGGGTTTGCCACACCGTCTCGTATTCGGCCCTGGACCTGCTCGAGGGTCGGGTGTGCCGGCAGGTCAATGCCGAACAGACGCAGGCACGCGAGCGCGCTGTCGACGGCTTGCGGATGTTCGCCCCTCAATACATGCAAATTTATCTTCAGACAGGAGGCGTCCGCGAACTCGACGGGTGAAGCCGCGCGCTGCAAGAGCTCCGCAATCAGTTGCGCGGCCTTATCGTGGTTGCCGCACAGAAGCTCGCACTCCGCGCATTCGAGAGACAGACTGAATATCAACTCGTGACGACTCCCCCAGTCCCGCTCATCCAACAGCGCGATGACCCAGGCCAAAATACGTGCGCGCCGACGCATAGGCCGCCGACGCCTTCGCTTTTCGTCCGGTACGCAGGTTGATTGTCGCCACCTGCGCTTTCTCGCTGTCGATCGAATCAACGACGTGCAGCCCCGATTCAATTGGTTAGCCACCTCGAACAGATCCTCGGTGAGCTCATTGGCCGTCATGCTCGCTAGCAGCTTTCGGCCGATACGGAGATGAACCGCGGAGCGATGCTCCTCGGGAACCAGAGAATAGGCCGCCTGTTGGATCCGGTCGTGCAGGAATTTGTAGGCTATTACGGTGATGGACAATGAGTCCTGCGCGGACAGCATCCCAAAGCGCCGCATGTATTGCTTCTCCGGTCTGCTGGTATACCAGGGCTCAGCTGGCCGACCTCCGCCATATTGCCCAGGCAGGCAAGGTGCTTCAGGGCGTCCTGTGTGGTAAGCGACAGTCGCTTCAGTTTCCGGACCATGAGGTCCACAACATTGTCGGTGTAGTTCCTGGCGCGGATACGATCAATGTCCCATGCCCAGACTGCCGCGACGGAGTCGAAGGAGAGCAATCCTTCATCGGCCAACGCGGCCAGGAACTGGATCGCGAAGAACGGATTGCCGCCGGTCTTCTCCTGCACCAGATACGCCAAGGGCCTCGCGCGCTCGGGCTCACAGTGCAGGGCATCGGCGATGAGCCGACCGACATCACCGTGCTCGAGCGGCATAAGCACAATCTCGTGCAGCCTCGCGTCGGCTGCGCGGATCACCTCGAGCGTGCGCATGAGCGGGTGTGTCGGACCGACCTCGTTGTCCCGATAGGCGCCGACAAGAAGCAGGTGCCGCACTTCAGAGTGCGTGACCAGGTGCTCCAGGAAGTCGAGCGTCGCGCTATCCAGCCATTGCAAATCGTCAAGAAACAGCGCGAGCGGATGCTCCTCGCGCGCGAACACGCCGAGGAAGCGCCGGAAAACCGCATGGAATCGGTTCCGCGCATCCTGCGCGGGCAGGTCCGCGACTGGGGGTTGTTTTCCGAGGATGTGCTCCAGCTCAGGAACGAGATCCACGACGAGTTGACCGTTCGATCCCAACGCCTCGCCAAAGGATTGCCGCCACTGGCTCAAGTGCCGCCTCGCTCTGACTCAGCAATGAGCGCACCAGGCCCTGGAAGGCTTGAGCGAGCGTGGCGTACGGAATGTCGCGCTTGTATTGATCAAATTTTCCGGACGCGAACAGTCCCCGCCGTAAGACCAGCGCCTCGTGCAACTCGTTAACAACGGAGGATTTACCGATGCCGGAATAACCACATACGAGCGCGATCTCCGGTGTACCGTGGACCACAACGCGGTCGAAACACGCGACCAACGTTTCGACCTCGCGCTCGCGACCGTATAGATGCTCCGGGATCAGCAGACGATCGGACACATCATGTGCGCCGAGCGCGAACGGGTCGATGCGGCCCTGTGACTTCCATTCCCTCAGGCACCGGCGCAGATCGGCCTCGACACCAGCGGCGCTCTGGTAGCGATCCTCGGCAGTCTTGGCGAGGAGCTTCATGGTGAGAGCAGATAGGGGCGCAGGGAGTGCGATACGATCAGCAGGGGGTATCGGCTGGCGTGCGATGTGGCAGTGGACCCACTCCAGCGGATCGGTGGCGCTGAACGGCAGAGTGCCCGTCAGCATCTCGTAGAAGGTGATGCCGAGGGAATAGAGATCACTTCGAGCATCGATCGAGCGGTTCATCCGTCCGGTCTGCTCCGGCGCCATATAGGCGAGCGTGCCGGCGATCGCGTCGGGCGGCTCACGGTTGGGGCGCTCGCGCGGCAGCCGAGAGGCAATGCCGAAGCCAGTGAGCCAGACGCGGCCGCTCTCCCCATTCACAAGGATATTCGCCGGTTTGATGTCCTTATGGATGAGTCCGCGCGCGTGCGCCTGGCGCAGCGCCCCTGCGAGCGGGATCGCGATGCGCAGAAACTCTGTTATTCCCAAGGGCCGGCCGAGCAGTCGATCGAGGACCGCCCCCCCGGGATCCTCAAGCACCAACGCCAAGCGGTTTCGGTGGTGGGCAAGCTCGATCGGGTGGGCTGCCCACTCGGCATCGAGCTCGGCTCGGAGCGCATATTCATGTTCGAGCCGTGTCAGACAGGCACGCGAGCTGCTCCCCGCTGCGGCCAGCAGAATCGGCCGTAGTCCCGCGCCATCGCCCCGAAACAGCGCCAACTCACCGTCCCGCAAGGGTGAAAATTCGTAACCTGAAAGGTCGCTCAAGAGCCCCTCTCCCGACTCGCTCACTCGAGTATGTACCCCTCATTTTGCAGCGTCATCTGGAGCAGCGTTGCGTCGCAGAGCAGCAGGGGTGAGCGTGGTCAGCGATCTGGGCGAGATTGATTCGGAAGCTACGTTGCTGAAGGCATCAACTCCATCACGCTGCCAGGACGAAGGGGATTTCCCGGTTCAGGTTCTAGGACCGGGCTGCGCTCCAGGCGGGATCGGGTTGCCCCCGGCGCCACTGGCGCGGCGTGTTACCTACGATCTTTTTGAAGACCGTCGTGAAATGCGCCTGCGTCTGGAATCCGACACTCAGGGCGATATCGACGAGCGCGTCCGATGTTGCTGTCAAGAGCTGTTGGGCACGCTCGATCCGCCTGCGCAAAACATACTCGTGTGGCCGGATCCCGGTCGCGGCACGGAACTGCCTGGCGAAGTACATGCGACTCAGGCCGGCTGCGGCCGCAAGATTCGCCAGCGTTATAGGCTCACCGATATGGGCATCGATATACGCCAACACACGCATCAGTCGCCGATTCGAAAGCCCCGGAACCGCAGATCTGCAGGTGTACGCGGGAGGGGCAGGCACCAAGGTCTCGACAAGGCTTGCCACGATGGCGAGGCGCATGGCGTTTTCGGCGCTGCGGTTCAGCTTTCCTACATCGATACCCGCGGTGCGAAGAACCTGCGACAGTCGATCGGCGGTCATCGGTATCATGGGGGGAATTGACACGTCGGGTCCGACGCCCAGGCTATCGAAATAGCGTAAGGCACTCTCGACCGACAGAGGCGCTGTCGAAAGGCTCGGCCCCGAGGCGGTTGCATACTCCTCGCGTGCTGCGTCCGACATGAACTTCACCCTTCCCTCGTGCGATCCGCCTGTCATGCCGCGAGGTTAGTTCGAACGAGGCAGGCGAGTCGATTGTACAAAGGTTGGCGCGCCGCACTTCTGGTGGCTACTAGGGGGTGCCACCGCGCGCCGCAAGCGCCTCTTCGACGCACCTGATCAAGGCGGATGCCTTGGATGCCTTGCTCAGGAAGCAAACCGCTCCCTCGCGCATCGCCCGCACGCGCACGGACTCTTCGGGAAAGGCCGTGATAAAAATGATCGGAACGGTGCGCCCCTGGTCGCGCAGCAGGACTTGCAGCTGCAGACCGCTGATATCCGGCATTTGCACGTCCGTGATCACGCACGAGATCACATCCAACAGGGGTGACCCTAAAAACTCCGCCGCCGATGCAAATGTATGGACGACGTAGCCGCGCGCCCTGAGGAGACTGTCGGTGGCTACCCGAAAGGACTCATCATCGTCAATGACAGAAATCAATGCGGGTGTAGGCAACTGCGGCTCATCCTAAGGGTCGTCTAGCGCGGCGTAGCGCTACGCCATGGTGCGCCGACTAAGGTAGCGAAGAAAGTTATACTTAGGTTTAGACGTCGCTAGAGTCTGTCGGAGCGAACTCCGAGGGCGTCGACGATTCGTGCCAGGTCGGCCAGCGAGCGGGTGCGCAACTTTCGCATGATGTTGCTGCGATGGACCTTGACTGTGACCTCGCTGACCCCTAGTTTCTCCGCAATCAACTTATTCATCATGCCGGCAGTCGCATGGACCAAGACCTCGCGCTCGCGGGGTGTCAGCGACTCGTACAAAGAGCGCAGATCCGCAACGGTCTTCTCGTCCGCCCGTCTCTTGCGATCCACAGCCAACGCCCGCGTCACGGCTTGGATCATCTCCTGCTGTCGCAGCGGCTTCGTCAGGAAATCGACGGCGCCGGCCTTCATGGCCTGCACGGTCATCGGGATATCCCCGTGACCGGTCATAAAGATGATCGGAATGCGGATACCCGCCTCGCAGAGGGTTATCTGAAAATCCAGGCCACTCATGCCCGGCAGCCTGATATCGAGTACCAGGCAGCTGGGCGCATCCGGCAAGTTGCCCTGGAGCAACGCGGGGGCCGAGGCGAATACTTTCACCCGCAAACCGACCGACCCGAACAGGCTCAGCAGTGCTTCACGGATGGCTATATCATCGTCAACG
Source organism: uncultured Pseudomonadota bacterium (assembly GCA_963752125.1). Lineage (GTDB taxonomy): Bacteria > Pseudomonadota > Gammaproteobacteria > Steroidobacterales > Steroidobacteraceae > 13-2-20CM-66-19. The sequence goes on from CAVVXG010000005.1 coordinate 34,014, forward strand.
ACGAGAACGACGGGCTCCCCGTCGCCTTCAAGGTCGCCTGGCAATGTAGGACTTTCAGTCACAGTGCGGCCGCTCGCTGCAAAGGCATGCGTAACGCTTTGCTTTATTTTGCCAATTGTAAAGCGACCCGCTCAGAGGCGCAGGATATTCGCCGGTAGTGATGTCCTTATGGCTCAGGCGGTGCTCATGTCATCCCGCGGGTGCACGAATCTCGCTCCGCCGTTGCTTCCGCGCGAACCGGAACGCAGAATAAACGCGTGACCGAAATTGCGCCATCCGCGGTCCCCGTCAATACCGCGTGGAGGGTCTTCGCCCTCCTGGCCATGGTCATGTATGGCAATTTCTACGTCTATGACTCCATCGGACCGGTTGCAGATCTGCTCCAACGGCAACGGGGGTTCAACAGCACCCAGATCGGCATGCTCAATGCCATCTACAACCTGCCCAACGTCGTGCTCATTCTCGTCGGGGGCGTTCTCATCGATCGTTACGGTGCGGCCCGCGTGACATTGTGTACGGCGGCTGTGTGTCTCGCCGGCGCGGCGCTGACTGCTTTCAGTCCGAGCTTCGCCGGGATGGCCGCCGGCCGGCTCCTCTTCGGCATCGGCAACGAGACTTTCAACAACGCCATGATTGTGGCGATCGCGGAGAATTTCGCGGGCGGCAACGTCGCCTTTGCGATGGGCTTGTCGATGGGCATCGGCCGCCTGGGCTCGTTCTGTGCGGACATGTCGCCAACGTGGTTTGCCGCTGGCTACCGTCATGGGTGGCAACCACCGCTCATGATCGCCACACTCTTTGCAGCAGTATCGTTTGCCGCGGCCATGGGCTACTGGAGGCTCGACCGCCGGATTCGCGGCAACAGACCGGTCCGAGGGCCAGATACGGCCCGGCGCTTCGTGTACGGCGACCTGCTCCGCTTCGGGTCCGCCTACTGGTATCTGCTGGCGCTGTGCGTGCTCTGGTACGCGGTGATATTCGCGTTTCGCAGCACTTTCTCGATAGAGTATTTCCAGCACGCACATGGCCTCGATCTCGCCGCTGCCGGGGCGATGAACAGTTACGTGTTCCTGGCTGGCCATATTCACGACGCCAGCGTTCGGGTGGGTGTGCGACCGGACCGGCCAGTACGCGCCGATGCTGGCGTTCGGCGCGCTGCTGTTGCCCTTGTCGATCGCCGTTATGGCACTGACCCACTGGAGCCTATGGGCGGCCACCGTGATGATCGGCGTGAGTTTTTCATTGGTCCCCGCCGTCATGTGGCCGCTCGCCAGCAAACTCGTTTCTCCCGCACGGTTTGGTACAGCGCTCGGCTCTCATGTCTGTGGTACAGAACGCCGGTATTGCCGGCGCCAACCTTGCGGCCGGCTGGCTCAACGACTGGAGCGCCGCGAGCGCGCAGAACCCGGCCGGTTACCAACCGATGATGCTGTTCTTCGGCGCAGTGAGCACGCTCGGCTTTGGCTTTGCGCTACTACTGTGGCTCACTGCCGGCCGGCGGCAGCATGAGGCTCTGCTAGGCAGGGTGAACTGGATGCTCGCACCGTGAGGTACATTGGGCACCGCCCAGATGCGCCCGCCGTGAAGCTCGATGATGGAACGGCAGATCGACAGTCCCATGCCCATGCCGCTGGACTTGGTCGTGAAGAAAGTATTGAAGAGCCGATCCGCGCTGGCGGCGGAGAAGCCAACACCGCAGTCCGTCACCGTGACCCGCACTTGCGCTGCGTCATCTTGCTCCGATCGGATCACCAGCTCGCGCGCTCGATCCGTGACCGATTGCATGGCCTCGATGCCGTTGATCACCAGATTGAGGATCACCTGCTGCAGCTGAACTTTATCGGCGAGAATGACGGGGAGCGCACTCGCGTGTTCCAGGCGCAGCGCCACCCCGGAGCTCGAGTAGCTCATGCTGCACAAAGGTCAGCGCCTCGCTCAGGACGTCATTGAGATTGAGCGGCGCCATTTTCGTGTCGGTCTTTTTCGCGAGTGTCACGGATGCGCCGGATGACCTCACCCGCCCGAGTGCCGTCCCGGACGATCCTCTCGAGGGCGGCGTGCGCCTCCTGCATGTTGGGCGGATCGCGAGCGAGCCAGCTCTGACATGCCTCGGCATTGAACATGACGGCGCCCAGCGGCTGATTGACCTCGTGAGCGATCGAGGCGGTCAGCTCACCCAAGCTGGTCACGCGCGTCACGTGCGCAAGGTCGGTCCGGGTTTTGTGCAGCTCGCGTTCCGCCACCCGGATCGCGGTGACATCCATCACCGCACCGACGAACTCGACGTCGCCCGCCTCATCCCGGAAGGCACGGGCCACGACGTGAATATGTTTGACCCTTTCATCCGGCATCCGCAATCGATACTCGTGCGCAAAATCCTGCCCGTCTTCCGAGGCGCGCTCCGCGACCTGGCCGAAACGCGGCAACATCGTCCGGGTGAATCCGCAGCAGCAGCCGCTCCAGGGTCGGGGTGCTCGCCGGGTCGTACTCAAAGATGCGGAACGTTTCCTCCGTCCAGTACAGTTCCCCGCTGGAGGGCCTCCAACCGAAACTGCCCGTATGACTGAGCCTCTGGGCCTCGCTCAAATAGGCCTCACTGCGCCGCAGGCCCGCTTCCGCCCGCCGCCGCTCGCTGTTTTCCGAGCGCAGCTCGTCATAAAGCCGGACGTTCTCCAGCGAAATGGCCGCCTGCGAGGCCAGCAGCTCGAGCACCGCGAGCTTGGCCGAGGTGAACACTCGCGGCGCCAGATTGTTCTCGAGATACAGTGCGCCGACGAGTTTGCCTTGTTTGACCAAGGGAAGGCAGAGCACGGAGCGGGCGTGTTTCTCACGGATGTATGCGTCCGTGGAAAATGGCATTTGTGCCGACGGCATCGTCCAGAATCACGCTCTCCTGCGTCCGCATCGCGGTGTGGAGCAGCGGACTCGATCAGTTCGGTCGGCGTCACCGCCGAATTTCGCTGCGTCACCTCGATGTTGCTGCCGCCAGTCGTCGCCTCCGCTGCGATCCGCGGCTCGTCGCCCGTGAAAAGAATGAGCAGACCCCGCTCGGCCCCCGCATGCTCGAGCGAGATTCTCATGAGCGTCTCGATGAGCTTGCTCAGCTCGATCTCGCTCGACACCGCCTGCGAAGCTTTGACCACCGTCCCGACGTCGAGCTGTTCGACGGGCGCATTGACCGTCGCGCTCAGCGCAGACACGGCGGACTCCTCACGCAACCCGGGATGGCGCTGGTACGAGCTGCCGCACTTTGCCGAACGCACCCCAGCGCAAATAGCAGTCCCGGGCGTTTCGCAGATACGTGGACGCGATGCGCTCGACACCGCGCGCGGCATAGAACCTCGCCGCGACCTCGTGGGCCACGACCCTCGTTCTGCACGAAGCCGTGTTCGCGAGCGGATTTTATCGCTTGCTCGTAAAGACGCATGGCCTCGGCGTCCCGTCCTTCGATGCGCGCGATCTCTCCCGACACCAGGGCGTACTTGTCGCCGAATGTCGGGGGAAAGTTTTCGGCCCACTCGCGCAACTGTTCCCGGTGCGCCGCGAGGAGATTGCGCCACTCGCCCTGCTCAGCGGCAGAAGCATTCTCATAGAGCGCCGCGACCGTCAGAGCGGTGTAGTAAGCGTAGTCGAGAAAAAAGATCTGGACGACTTCCCCGCGAAACAAAGGTTTCACCTTCACCGCCGCCGCCAGCGCCTCGGTATAATCGCCTGACAGGAATCGCGCCTTCAGTTTCAGGATCCAATACAAACAGATCATGGTGTTCATCCGGTCGCCCGTCAGTCTGCGCCTCGAACGTCGACTCGTCGAATTGCGCAGGAGCGCCCCTGCATGGTGGCGATGAAGCGTTGCTGGCTCACGATGAGGTCCTCGACATCGCGGAACCTGGCTTTCCGAGCGAAGTCCAGCGCCATCTCCGACTCGCGCCACACCGCCTCGAGTGGATCGTTGCGGATGAGCAAACCTGTGATGGTCTGGTGCAGGTTGTAGCAAGCGTAAGTGAGATCGCCTGTCTCGGTGGCGATGCGAGCTACCGCTCGACGGAACTCGATCGCGCTCGTGAGCGGCTGCGTCCAGACACTGGTGGCCCCCATCTCGTGGTGGACCTTCGTGTGGTAGGCGCAGAAGTCGTGCTTCTCGACCAGGTCGCAGGCGAGCCTGCCGAGGCGGTAACCCTCGCGGTAACGGTGAAAGACCGGTCCGAGGAGAGTCCCGAGGCAAGCATAGGCGTGCGCGGCAGCGCCGCTCATCCCGTGCTGCATGCTGATATTCACCATGCGGCACGCGAGCATGCAATGCAAATGGAAGTCGGTTGAACCAGCTGACTTCGGCGAGGATCGAGAACACTTGCATCGCTGCCAGCAGTTCCGGATCGGTCATGCGCGGCAGTTCGATCAGAGTCTCGATGGAGCGCCCACCGAGATTACGCCAGATCGTCGCAAATTCAGCCTCGACCTCTTCCCAGCTCGGGTGCGCCGGCAGGTCGATGCCGAACAGGCGCAGACACGCGAGCGCGTTGTCCAGGGCCTGCGGGTACTCCCCCTGCACTGTATGCAGCCGGACCTTCAGGTCATAGACGGCCGCCTGGTCGACTTTCGACGCCGCGCGCTGCAATAACTCCACGATCCGCCGCTCGGCATTGTTTGAAGTTGCCGTCCAGAAGCTCGCACTCCCCGCATTCGAGCCACAGGTTGAATGTCAACTCGTACTGGCTGCTCCAGTCTCGCTCGTCCAGCTAGCGCCGTGCCCGAGGCGAGATACGCGCGCGCCGATGCGTAGGCTGCCGACGCCTGCGCCTTTCTGCCGGCATGCAGGTTGAGCGTCGCTATCCGGCTCTTCTCGTCCCGATCGACAAGCAACGCGGCGCCGCGATTGAACTGGTTCGCGACCTCGAACAGCTGTTCGGTGAGCTCATCCGCCGTCATGTTCGCCAGCAGCTTCCGGCCGATGCGCAGGTGGACGGCGGCGCGGCGCTCCTCAGGAATCAGTGAATACGCCGCCTGCTGGATCCGGTCGTGCAGGAATTGGTAAATCTCACCCTGCTGAACGATGAGACCCGCGTGGACGGCTTCCGAGAGCGCCGCATGCATGGATTCCTCTGTTCGCTGGTACGCCATGCTCAGCATGCCGACGTCGGCCATGTTACCGAGGCAGGCGAGTTGCTCGAGGGCTTCCTGTGTCGTCAGCGACAATCGCCTCAGTTTCCGGACCATGAAGTCCACGACGTTGTCGGTGTAGTTCTTGGCGTGGATACGGTCGATGTCCCATGTCCAGACGGCCGCGACGGAGTCGAACGCGAGCAGTCCCTCGTCGGCCAATGCCGTGAGAAACTGGATCGCGAAAAACGGATTGCCGCCAGTTTTGTTGTGTACGAGTTCCGCCAGAGCTCGCGCGCGCTCCGGCGCGCAGTGCAGGGCATCGGCGACGAGCCGGCCGACATCGCCGAGCCCGAGCGGCGCCAGCACGATCTCATGCACCCTCGCACCGGTCTCGCGGATCGCCTCGAGCGTGCGAATGAGCGGATGTGACGGACCGACCTCGTTGTCCCGATAGGCCCCGACCAACAGCAGGTGTCGCACTTCCTGGTGTGTGACCAGGTGCTCGAGCAGGTCGAGCGTCGCGCCATCCAGCCATTGCAAATCATCGAGGAACAACGCGAGCGGGTGCTCCTTGCGCGCGAACACGCTGAAGAAACGCCGGAATACCATCTGGAAGCGGTTCTTGTCCTCTTGCGGCGGCAAGTCTGGAACCGTCGGCTGCTTGCCGATGATGAGCTCGAGCTCGGGAACGAGGTTCACGATGAGCTGACCATTCGGAGCCGAGCGCCTCGCTCAGGGAATCCCGCCACCGGCCCAGTTCCGCCTCGCTCTGACTCAGAAGCGAGCGCACCAGGCTCTGGAAGGCCTGGGCAAACGTGACGTAGGGAATGTCGCGTTTGTACTGGTCGAATTTGCCGGACGCATAGAGCCCGCGCGGTTGAACAAGCACCTTGTGCAGCTCGTGCACCACGGAGGACTTGCCGATCCCGGAAAATCCAGACACGAGCACGAGTTCAGGCGTGCCGTCGGCCACAACGTGGTCGAAACAGGCGAGTAGCGTTTCGATCTCCCGCTCGCGCCCATAGAGCTTCTCCGGGATCAACAATCGGTCTGACACATCCCGCTCCCCCAGCGGGAAGGAATCGATGTGGCCCCGCGATTCCAATTCGACCAGGCACCGCTGCAGATCCGCTTCGACGCCGGCGGCGGTCTGATAGCGCTCTTCGGCACTCTTGGCGAGCAGCTTCATGACCAGAGAAGACAGCGGCTCGCAGACTCCGGCCCGATCACCGGGCGATGTCGGTTGGCGTGCAATGTGGCAGTGAACCCACTCCAGGGGGTCAGCGGCAGTGAACGGAAGCTGGCCCGTGAGCATCTGGTACAAGGTGACGCCCAAAGAATACAGGTCACTGCGGGCATCGATGGAGCGGTTCATCCGACCGGTCTGCTCCGGCGCCATGTAGGCGAGCGTTCCGGCGATCACCTCGGGGCGCTCGGGCTCCTGACGCTCACGCGGCAGGCGGGAGGCAATGCCGAAGCCCGTGAGCCAGACACCGCCGCGTGCCTCATCCACCAGGATATTCGCCGGCTTGACGTCCTTATGGATGAGGCCGTGCTCATGTATCCGGCGGACTGCGTTCGCAAGCGGGATCGCGATACGCAGGAAACGGGTCAGATCGAGCGGATGCCCGGGGTTGCGCTCGAGAACCCGGTCCAGGGGCTCACCACCGGGGTCCTCGAGTATGAGGACCGTGCGCCCTTCGTGATGCGTGAGGGACAGGGGTGTGGCCGCGCCGGCCGCATCGAGTTGAGTTGCGATCTCGTATTCATGTTCGAGCCGGCGCAGAGCCGCGCGCGAGCTGTTCTTCGCTGCCACCAGCAGGATCGGCGGTAAGCCGGCGCCTGCGCCTCGATACAGCGCCAGGTCGCCGTCCCGTAAGGGTGAAAACGCGTAGTTCGAAAGACCCTGCACCCATCTTTCTCCGGCGTCCCAGCGCAATATCTTACAACACGGCGCGCCAACGGTGCGTTTTTGGAAAATCGGTGTGGCAATCCCGGAAGATCGACGTGCCCCGACAGGATCAGGATGGCCGCGGCGGTCAACAATAGCAGCACTTCGAGGCGAATTGCGCATGAGCACCAGCGTGATTTTGTTGATGGCGTCGTTCGTTCTGTCGTTGGTCGGCCGGGTCGAGCACTCGTCGTTGCCTCGATCGGCATTGTCTTGTTATGGACGTCACGAATCGCGGCGCTATCGGCACGGCGAGCCGCAGCGCCGGATTCGCGTGCCTGAAAAGGTGCGAATAGAAAGCAAAAAGCAACATTCCGAAATACCCCGCTCGTCGCGCTGACTAGACTGCAGCCAAACACAAATCGGAGGCGGATCTCATGAGTCTTTCACGTCGTGCGCTGCTGGGAAACGGTGCCATTCTGGTGGCCGCCGTCGGTGTTTCCTCCGTTGCCTGGTCAGACTCCCTACCCATGGTGTCGGAATCGGATCCGATGGCGGTATCGCTCGGATACAAAGCGAATGCCTCCAGCGTCGACAAGGCGAAATTCCCCCAGTACGTGGCCGGGGCATCCTGTTCCAGCTGCGCGCTCTTTCAGGGAGCCGCGGGCGCCTCTTCGGGTCCTTGCGCCATTTTTGCCGGAAAAGCGGTGTCTGCGCAGGGGTGGTGCGCCTCGTACGCCAAGAAGCCGTAAGCACACTCCGCGTCCGTAGAGCAATCGAACGAATCGTTATGCCGGCTGCCACCTGCTGGCAGCCGAGTTGGATGTTCGAGGAACAGGCATGACTCCAGGTCGGCTAACTTTATCGATCACAGCCAGCCTCGGCGCCCTGCTCCTGGTTTGTACGTCGGCTGTCGCCCAATCCTGGCCCTCCCGCGAGGAAATTGCCAACTCGCTCCCGTCTACGAATCTTTCCTCTGACGGGTCAGCCGATCGCAGCGATCTGCCGCGACCGGCGCCTGGATTTGCAAACGCGCATGTAGCTACGAATCCTCAAGCGCCGGACGCACGGGCGGTCGGCGAGAAAACCTGCATTGCCTGCCACAAGCTCGAGGCCGATCACTTCACCCACACCCTGCATGCTCTGGGTCTGCACGTCGCCAATCGCTCGGACCCAACTATTCCGGTTTGCGAGGCTTGCCATGGTCCCGGCTCCGCACACGCCGCCCATCCGCAGACCAAGGGTCTCATTATCGGCTACACGAAGGATTCCGGGACACCGATAGAGACGCAGACAAAGACTTGTCTCACGTGCCACGCGGGAGGCGCTCGCGATCACTGGCTCGGCTCGGTGCATCAACGCAACGGTCTGTCTTGCAGCGACTGCCATAACCCGATGGCCAAATTTTCGGTCGCGGGGCTGATGGCGAAGGCGTCGATCACCGACTACCTGCGCACAGTGCCACAGGGATATCCGCCAGCAATTCAATCGGCGCTCGCACATGCCGCTGCCCGAAGGGAAGATGAGCTGCGACGACTGCCACAATCCGCATGGCACCCTGACCAACCCGCTGTTGAAAACCGACACGGTCAACGAGACGTGCTACCAATGTCACGCGGAAAAGCGCGGCCCCTTCCTGTTCGAGCATGCTCCAGTACGCGAGAGCTGCCTCAACTGCCACACGCCACATGGCTCGAATCAGAGCACGCTACTGCGTCACGCCCGTTCCGTTCCTCTGCCAGCAGTGCCACACGAATTTCCTGCATCCGAACGACTTACAGACGCGGCAGGCCCTGGGGACCGGGTCGCATCCGGATGAACGCGTCATGGGCCGGGGATGCCTGACCTGTCACGCCAACATCCACGGATCGAATGCCCCTTCGGGCGTGCGGTTCCACGAGTAGTGCGCGGGGGAACAGCGGAAGGGTACTCACACCATGCGCAAACTGACAATCACCCCGTTCGCGGCTCTGTTGGCGGCGCCCGCATTCGTCTGGGCAGACAGCGGAGTCGGGGTGGACACCTGGCTCGCCAATAAATCCGACCCCACCGGCGGACAGGCGTTCATACGCGTTCGATCCGAACGGCACGAGTTGGCTCCAGCCGGGGGAGCATCGCTCGCCGACCGGAAACCTGTACGAAAACCCGACGCAGGAGCCGCATACGGACAGCTTCAGCGACTGGCTGTTCTATGGAACCCTCGATATCGGCTACTGGCATACCAGCGGCGAAAAAACCGCGCTGTTCCAGCAGTATTCGAGCTGGCCGACCAACGGTCCGGGTCTGGACTTCAACCTGAATGCCGAGCGGCCGTCCGACGGCAGCTACGCCCAGGCGCGCGGGAGCCGGATCAGCGCCGAGGATCAATACTACGAAGCCGTGTACGGCAAAGCGGGCGCCTACAAAGCCGAAGTCTTCGTGCGGGACATGCCGGATCTCATCACGACGGATGCGAAGTCGATCTTCAACGGGGTCGGATCGAACAACCTGACGCTGGCCGGCGGTCTCGTTCCCGGCGGCAGCACCGTGGCGCAGGTGGCGGCCGTGTCGGCCGCCGCTCCCGTGACCTCGCTCGGCTACGAGCGCAATAAGCAAGGCGTCTCGCTCTCCGGTTACCTGACGCCCCACTGGACGGCCTATCTCAATGTCAGCGACGAGGAGCGCCGGGGGGATAGGCCTTACGGCGGACCGTTCATGTTGGGTTATGATGCGGTTGGCGGCGCCGCTGAGGAAACGGCCAAGCCCATCGACGACAGCACGATAAACATCAACGCGGGCGTCCGCTACGCAGGGTCCAAATGGCGTTTCGACTTCGGCTACTCGGGCTCGATTTACCGCGACGACTACCTGTCCTATACCTTCCAGCAGCCGTTCGTCATCGGGCCGGCGCTCTTGCCCGGAGGGACGTCGGCGACCATCACTCAGGGCCAGATGTCGATGGACCCGAGCAACAGTTACCACAACCTGCACGTGACGGCCACCCGCCTGGTGCCGATGAACGGCGAGGCTTCGTTGACCGGGGGCGTCGGTGAAATGAGCCAGAACGACAAGCTCATTCCCCCGACCAACTGCCAGGGTGTATTCGGCATTGCGACCGACGGTACCTTCAACGTGGGTCCGGGCAATCCACAGCTCTTCCCCTGCAGTCAATGGAACACGACGGCCGCACTGTCGCAGCAGACAGCCAACATGCTCATCGTCACGACACTGGCGCAGGGCTCTGTGGTGCTGCGGCCGACCACCGACGTGAGCGTTCGTGCGGGCGCGAAGTACTATCGTGAGGACTATCGAAATCAGTACGTGGAGTACAACCCGGAGAACGGGTCTTACGGCTACGTGGCCGAGAACGGCGCGCAGGCGAGCGTCGTGCCGGGCGATCCCGGCTTCTGGAATCCCGTCACCTATCCCAATGCGACGGATGTGCAGTATGAAAGCATTCCCTATAGCTGGCGCAACATCGAGTCCTATGCCGGAGCGGACTGGAAAATCACGCCGCACGATACCGCCGGCCTCACCTACACGTTCGATCACTACGATCCGGCGCATCGGGAAGTCAGCTATGTCGATGACAATAGCGTCAAACTCAACTGGACCGACAAGAGCCTCAATTGGCTCACGTTCAGGTTCAATTACACGTATTTGAAGCAGTCGGGGAGCGTCTACAACTCCGATCCCTATGCGTTCGCGTTCTTTCAGAACCTGCCCGGCTTCTCACCCGCGGATGACACCGTCACCGCATGGACGGTCAATGCCATGCGCAAATACGACATCTCCGATCGCCGCGAGAACAAGATCGATTTGATGGCAACGCTCATGCCGCGTCCCGATATGACCGTCACGGCTTCGGTGCGTGGCGATTGGAACCAGTATCCAACGACAGATCGGTCGTCAGGGCTACGACACCTCTGCGGCCGCGCTGCAGTGGGAGTGGAACTTCCAGCCGCTCACGAGCGTGAATGCCTGGGTCGGTCTCGATCATTCGAGCATTCACCTGGCGAATGTCAACGACGCGGGCGCGCCCCTGGCGACGGATACGCCCGATGATACACTCGGCGGATCGACGTATCCGCTTGCCAACCGATGGTGGGCGGCCGACGAGGAGCGCAACTGGTCGGGAGGGGCGTCGCTCACACACTACTTCGGGTCGACACGGTTGGACTTCGGTTGGGATTACATGTCATCGCGCGGCATTACCAGCTACACCTCGCCTCGCCGGGCGCCTTGACGTATCCCTCCGTCGCCTCCACGGCCGGCAACCAGATGCCACCGATGACGTATGTGGTCAACTCCCTCAAGTTGAGCCTCACGGTGCCGCTCAGCGGCCGCGCCTCGCTGCGCCTCTATGACTATTACGAGCACGGCCAGATCAGCGACTGGCACTATGCGGGATTCAACAACACACTGGTCTATGGAGCCAGACTGACGTCGTATACATGGACAAGGGTCCGCAAGGATACAACACCAACGTGGTCGGTGTGTTCTTCAACCTCAAGCTATGAGGGTGTCATGACAAAGGCGATGCATTTGCGCCGCACACGTAGTGCCGGCGTCGCCGCAATGACAGGCGCGCTCGTGATGGTCGCCGCGCTCGGGTTCTCGCCCTCGCCTGCCGGGCCGCGGTATACAGACCTGCGCCATATCGAGCCGATCCACGGCGATGTGGCGGCCGGAGAGCGCAAAGCCGCCGTGTGTCACGCCTGCCACGGTGTGGGCGCGCCGGTGGCGCCGACCTTTCCGCGCCTGGCCGGCCAGCGCCCCGATTATCTTTACCATCGGTTGGTTTTGTTCAAGACAGCCGGCCCCAAGGACCCTTACTATTCGCAGTCAGCCATGCGCTCCCAGGTGACGAACCTGACCGATGCCGACATGCGCGATCTGGCCGCCTACTTTGCGGCGCAGGCGCCGACGGCCGGGAGTGTGGCCGGCGCGCCGGCACCGAAGGCCGGCGAAGGGGAGACATTGTTTCTCAATGGCGATGCTGCGCGCGGGATTCCTCCGTGCCAGGGATGCCACGGTGCCGATGCGCGCGGAACCTCGATAGCCACTGGTCAATACGCGGCCTACCCCGCGCTGCGCGGGCAGTCCTCGATGTATCTCGTCGCGCGGCTGACGAGCTTTCACAACAATCTGCCGCATGACACGACCAATGACTTCATCATGAGCAGTGTGGCGGCGACCCTCGACAATGATTCGATCCAGGCGATCGCCGGATGGCTCAGCTCGCTGACGCCCGCGAAGAGTCTGTAGTTACATAGGGTCGGCGCGGGGCTAAGCGCTCTTGCGCTCCTCCGCGGCAGCCTTCTGGCCGAGCCGCACAATCGCCTGGGCAACACCCGCCCCGTAAGCCGGATCGGCCTTGGTGCAATTGGCGATATGACGCTCCTGGATGGGTTGGCTCACGGCGCCTAGCTGGCGGGCCGTATTATCGAACAGCACCTGGCGTTGAGCGGCGCTCATCTTCCGGAAGAGGTCGCCCGGCTGCCGATAGTGGTCGTCGTCGACCCGGTGATCCCAGTGGGCCGCCGCTCCATCGATCGGCAACGGCGGCTCGTTCAGTTGCGGCTGGTCGATCCATTCACCGCGGCTGTTGGGAAAGTACGTTGGCGTCCGGCCAAGATTGCCGTCAGTGCGCATCGCCCCGTCGCGGTGATAGCTATGGTACGGGCATTGCGGCGCGTTGACGGGAATGTGGTTGAAGTTGACTCCGAGGCGATAACGTTGGGCGTCACCGTAGGAGAAGAGCCGCCCCTGGAGCATCTTATCCGGCGAGAAACCGATGCCCGGCACGATATTGGCCGGGGAGAAGGCGACCTGCTCGATCTCGGCGAAGAAATTCTCCGGATTGCGATTGAGCTCGAAGTAGCCGACCTCGATCAAGGGAAACTCCGCCTTGGGCCAGACTTTGGTCAGATCGAAGGGATTGAAGGGGAAGGCCTTCGCCTGCGCATCGGTCATCACTTGATGAACAGGGTCCACCGCGGGAAACGCCCGGCTTCGATGCTCTCGAAGAGATCGCGCTGATGCGTCTCGCGGTCCTTACCGACCAGCGCCTCGGCCTGTGCGTCGGTCAGGTTTTCGATACCCTGCTGGCTAGCGGAAGTGGAATTTCACCCAGGTGCGCTCGTTCTTCGCGTTGAGGAAGCTGTAGGTATGGCTGCCGAAGCCATGCATGTGGCGGAAGGTGCGCGGGATACCGCGCTCGCTCATCACGATGGTGACCTGGTGCAGAGCCTCGGGCAACAGGGTCCAGAAGTCCCAGTTGCTCTCGGCACTACGCATGCCGGTACGCGGATCGCGCTTGATGGCGTGATTGAGGTCGGGAAAACGCAGCGGGTCGCGGAAAAAGAATACCGGCGTGTTGTTACCCACCATGTCCCAGTTGCCCTCCTCCGTGTAGAACTTCAAGGCGAAGCCGCGGATGTCACGCTCGGCATCCGCCGCGCCGCGCTCGCCGGCGACCGTCGAGAAACGGGCCATCATCGGAGTCTGCTTGCCGATCCCGGCAAAAATCTTCGCCTTGGTGTACCTGCTGATGTCATGAGTGACCGTGAAAGTTCCATGGGCACCCGCGCCCTTGGCGTGCATGCGCCGCTCGGGGATCACCTCACGGTCAAAGTTCGCGAGCTTTTCGATCAGCCAGATGTCCTGCAGCAGGGTGGGGCCGCGCGGGCCGGCGGTCTGGATGTTGAGATTGTCGGTGACAGGCGCGCCCGTCGCGTGAGTCAGGTGTGGCGGGGTGGGATTCTGTTTCATGGTGGGGTTCCTGGGGTCGAAATGCTGCTTTAAGGTGATTTTCATCCCGCACGGGACCACTTTTCTTCCGGGATCGCATCATGCGGGCCAAGCCGATCCGCGGATCACACCACAGAAGTTGCCGCGCTTGAAGTTCGGATCCTTGTCCGCGAGAACGTCGGCCTTGACGTTGCCGAAAGTCGTATCCGGCCGGTGCTCAATGCCGTCGTAGAAAGCCTGGATGATGTCTTCCTTGAAATGACTCCCCCGCGGGTGCTCAAACACCACGGCATCCCTCTCGACAGCGTCGTATTCGCCATAGGTCAGGCCGAGCACGTCCATCTCGACGCCCGCCGTGACCAAAGCGACTACAGGGTGCATGTGCCGAGGGATGCCGGGAGTCGTGTGTAACGCGATTGCTGTCCAAACCGTGTCGATGTCTTCTCGAGATATTCCGTGGCTGCGCAGGAAAGTACGGGCGACGTTCGCACCGTCGACTTCGAAGCGCTCCCGGGTGCTGCGGTATTCCGCGGTCAGTCCCATGTCATGGAACATCGCTCCCGCATAGAGCAGCTCCGGATCGAACTTCAACTCGCGTTTCTTGCCAGCCAGCGCACCGAAATAATAGACCCGGCTCGAGTGATGGAAGAGCAACGGCGATTCGGTGTCGCGTACCAGCTCAGTAATCTCGCGAGCGAGTTTGCTGTCAGGAATGCTGACGCCTCGTATTGTCAGTGTCATCGGAAATCTCCTGCGTCGGTGGAGTGGCGCGGCGCGCGCGAGGGCGTGCGTCAGGTCAGCGCGGCGTGCCGGCGGCAAGCCTGCGAAAATCGCGCGGCGCCACGCCTGTAAATTCGTGGAAGCGGCGCGAAAAATGACTGTGATCGGCGAAGCCGCTGTCTAGAGCGATCTCGGTGAGCGACAAGCGCGTCGTTGCCAGTAGCTCCTTGGCTCGTATCACTCGGCATTGAACGACATACCTGTGGGGCGGCACGCCGACCGCCTTTTGGAACGCTCGGCTGAAGTGAGACGCCGACAACCCGACGACCCGTGCGAGCGCGCGTACATCCAACCTGGAGCTGAGATGTTCATCGACATATTCTCGGACATGCGTGAATGTTTTGTGCACCGGATCGCCCTCTTTGTTAAGTCACCCCAGCGACGGCTGGAGAATAGTCATGCGCTGCGTAGCGATCCATGACACCTTGGTTTAGAACCCGCGATCAAACCGAGCATCGCTCGTAGTGCGCGCAGGGGCTGCCTCAGCAACGCTTCTACCTGACGGCTGCGAGGCGTGCCGCGCAGACACCACTCGCAGAAATGCTCGCAATTGTTGGTGAACAGGCGGTAGCGGTCCTCGCCTAACCGGGAGCGCGCCCGGCGAACCGTCTCCTGGGGATCGAAGTTCGGCACGCCATCGGACACAATCCGGACCAGGCGGCCGCTGGCGAAACGGGAGAGAGTCACCTCTTCGACCGGTCCCCTGTGGATTCCAAAACACAGTCCCGCGTAGTGCACGACTTTGCCGTCGCCGACGTAGATTCCATGGTGCAGATAGCCCCGCCGCGGTGTGACGATGTGTGAGCCGATCGGAGCGTCGAGCCGACCGTACGTTGTTTCTTCCATCGCGCCGTTCCTGCCTGAGGTTTCACCAGCCCTGTCGAGACTGGTGCTCATCGTCAACGGGGCAGATGGGCGGGAGATTTCGAAACCGGCCAACAGCGTTTCAGCTGAAATCTTTCCGGGGGTTGTGTTACCGCCCTAAATGGATGCGTTTGGAATATAACCCCGGGAGCAGATCGGGTACCGTCTGGCGGATGACGCTCGTTTCGAGGAGGCGGTGTGGATTCGACGTGGCAGGCCGCTGTGCTGGAGCTGGAGAACGGGACGCGCCAAACGCTCCGGGACGACGGGGAATTCGGCCTTTACCGTGTCCGATGCCGGAGCACTGCGGACGGACGCGTGCAGCCGGCTCTCCTGGTCGCGCCGTTGCGGGAGCACACGGCTCCGCGCAGTCTTCGCCGCCTGGAACACGAGTATTCGTTGCGTGCCGAGCTGGACCCGGCTTGGGCGGTCGTGCCGATCGGGCTTGCCGGGCACCACGGGCCGCCCGGTGCTCGTTCTCGAAGATCCAGGTGGCGAACCCCTGGATCGGTTGGTTGGAGCGCCGCTGGAATTACGCCAATTCCTGCGTCTCGCCATCGGATTGGCGGCCGCGCTCGGCCAGGTTCACCAGCGCGGCCTCATCCACAAGGACATCAAGCCCGCCAACACGCTAGTGAACGCTGCGACCGGCCAGGTGTGGCTGATGGGCTTCGGCATCGCCTCACGGCTACGACGCGAGCGGCAATCGCCGGACCCTCCCGAAGCACTCTCCGGTGCTCTCGCCTACATGGCGCCCGAACAAACCGGGCGGATGAACCGCTCGATCGACTCCCGCAGCGACCTGTATTCGCTCGGCGTCACGCTGTATGAAATGTTGACCGGCAGTCTGCCGTTCAGCGCCTCCGATCCCATGGAGTGGGTTCACTGTCATATCGCCAGAGAGCCGGTGCCTCCCAGCGAGCGCTCGAAGGAGGTGCCCGCCGCGGTTTCCGCGATCGTCCTGAAGCTCCTCGCCAAGACCGCCGAAGAGCGCTATCAGACCGCGGCTGGCGTCGAAGCCGACCTGAGACGCTGCCTCCGTGAGTGGGAAACGATGCGACGGATCGAAGCGTTCGCCCTCGCCACGCGTGACACGGCAGACAGACTGCTGATGCCCGAGAAGCTGTATGGGCGCGATAACGAGCGCGAGGCTCTGCTCGCAGCATTCGATCGGGTGGTGGCCACTGGAGCGCCGGTGCTGGCCCTGGTCTACGGCTATTCCGGGATTGGCAAGTCCTCCGTGGTGCATGAGCTGCATAAAGCGATCGTGCAACCGCGCGGGATGCTGCTCTCGGGGAAGTTCGACCAGTACAGACGGGATATTCCGTATGCCACGCTGGCCCAGGCGTTCCGAACCGTCATTCGCCAGATTCTCAGTAAAAGCGAGGCAGAGGTCGATCAGTGCCGCGAGGCGATCCGCAGGTCCGTGGGCCCGAATGGCCAACTCATCGTGAGCCTCATTCCTGAGCTCGAGTTCATCATCGGTCCGCAGCCCGCGGTTGCGCCCCTCCCGGCCACCGAGGCCGAGAGCCGTTTTCACATGGTGTTCCGCTCGTTTCTCGGTGTGTTTGCCCGCAAAGAGCACCCGCTCGCCCTGTTTCTCGACGATGTGCACTGGCTCGACGCAGCCACCCTCAAGCTGCTCGAACACCTCATGACGCATCCCGACGTGCGTCACCTCCTCATCATCGGCGCATTTCGCGACAATGAGGTCAGTCCTTCTCACCCCCTCCGGCAAACGCTCAATGCCATCCGGGCCACGCGGGCCTTGGTCCACGACATCGCCCTCGCCCCTCTTTCGCTCGACGACGTGACTGAATTCGTAGCTGACACCCTGCATTGTGAGCGCGCCTCAGCCGCGCCGCTCGCCCAGCTCGTCTACGACAAAACGTTGGGCAACCCCTTTTTCGCGATCCAATTCCTGACGGAGTTGGCCGAGGAACGGCTGCTCGCCTTCGAGCCGGACGCGGCCGCCTGGAAGTGGCACCTTGGGCGCATCCGGGCAAAGGGCTACACCGACAACGTCGTCGATCTCATGGTCGGCAAACTGAAGCGGTTGCCCGACACGACGCAGGGGCGACTCAAACAACTTGCCTGTGTCGGCAACACCGCCGAGATCGCTACTCTGACCTTGGTACAAGGCCTGTCAGAAGGAGAGATCCACGCGGAACTCTGGGAAGCCGTCAGCGCGGAACTCATTCTCCGCCAGGACGGCGGCTACGCTTTCGTCCACGACCGCGTCCAGGAAGCGGCGTATGGACTCATCCCCGCGGATGAGCGTCCCGCAATCCATCTGCGGATCGGCAGGTTGCTCGCAGGACAAGCCCCCGCCGAGAAACTCAGGGATACGATTTTCGAGATCGTGAACCAACTCAACCGCGGCGCCGCGTTGATCACTTCCCGGGAGGAGCGGGAGCGGGTCGCCGAGCTCAACCTGATTGCGGGCGAGCGGGCGAAAACCTCGACGGCCTACGTGTCGGCACTGACCTTCTTCGCGGCCGGCCGGGCGCTGCTGACGCAGGATGCCTGGGAGCTGCGCTATCCGCTCATGTTCGGGCTGGAGTTTCACCGGGCGGAATGCGAATTTCTGAGCAGCCAGTTGTCGGCCGCGGAACAGCGGCTCGGCGAACTGGCAGCGCGCACCAAGACACTCATAGATAGCGCCGCGGTAGCCTGTCTGCGCCTGGAGCTCTACACAACTTTGGATCGCAGCGATCGCGGCGTCGAGCTGTGCCTGGAGTATTTGCAGCGCCTCGGTGTGCACTGGTCGCCGCACCCGACAACGGACGAAGTACGGTCCGAATACGGTGAGATCTGGCGGCGGATCGGCGACCGCCCGATCGAGACCCTGGTCGACCTGCCGCTCGGCAGCGATCCCGAGTGGCGTGCGACCCTGGACGTTCTCGCCCAGGTCGTCACGCCGGCCCTGTTCACGGATGACAATCTGCTCTGCCTGGTCTTGTGCCGCATGGCCAACATCAGTCTCGAGCACGGCAACAGTGGCGCGTCGTGTTTCGCTTACGTCTGGCTCGGCATGATCACGGGCCCCTATTTCAACGACTACCCGACGGGATTCCGCTTCGGGCAGCTCGGCTTCGAGTTGGTCGAGCGGCGTGGCCTCGACAGCTTCAAAGCCCGTGTCTACATGTCCTTCGGCAACCTCGTCAATCCGTGGACGAAGCACGTGCGCACCGGGCGCCCACTGATACGCCGTGCCTTCAACACGGCCAACGAGATCGGCGACCTCACGTTTGCAGCGTATAGCTGCAACAATCTCATCACCAATCTGTTGGCTTCCGGCGAGCCATTGCCAGACATTCAACGGGAAGCCGAGGCCGGGCTGGAATTCGCACGCAAGATCCGGTTCGGCCTCGTCACCGACATCATCACGAGCCAGCTGCAGCTGATCCGTACACTGCGGGGCCTGACGCCGGCGTTCAACTCCTTCAACGATGCGCAGTTCGACGAGGCGCGCTTCGAGGCACACTTCGAGGCGGATCCGCGCCTCGCGCTGCCCTCGTGCTGGTACTGGATCCGCAAGTTGCAGGCGCGCTTTCACGCACGCGATTATGAATCCGCCATCTATGCCGAATTGCAGGCGCAACAGCTATTATGGACCTCACCGTCATTCTTCGAGGTCGCCGAATTCCGCTTTTACGCCGCGCTCTCGCGTGCAGCGTACTGCACGACGATTTCGGCTGGCGAACAGTCGCTGCACCGGGAGTCGCTGGACTGCGCATCATCGCCAACTCGAGATATGGGCACATCATTGCCCGGAGAACTTCGGAACTTGCACGGCACTGATCGGCGCCGAGATCGCCCGCCTCGAAGGGCGGCACCTCGACGCTGAGCGACTCTATGAAGATTCCATCCGGCTGGCGCGCCAGAACGGCTTCGTCCACACCGAAGGCATCGCCAGCGAGCTCGCCGCGCGATTCTACTCGGCACGGGACTTCGAGACGATTGCGCAAGCCTACTTACGCAACGCGCGGTACTGCTATCTGCGGTGGGGAGCGGACGGTAAGGTACGACAACTGGATGAGTTCTACGCGCAGCTGCGGGCAGAACCGGCAGCGCCCCCGCCGACGACCACGATCGGAGCCTCAGTCGAATACCTCGATCTGACAACCGTCGTCAGGGTTTCGCAGGCCGTCTCGGGCGAGATCGTCCCGGAAAAGCTGATCGATACGCTCATGCGAACCGCGCTCGAACACGCCGGAGCGCAGCGCGGGCTCCTGATTGTTCCGCAAGGTGGTGGCGCGCACCGGATCGAAGCGGAAGCCAACACGAGCGGCGCCAGCATCACGGTCCGATTTCGGCAGGCGAGCGTCTCGGCTACGGATCTGCCCGGCTCCATCCTCCACTACGTAGTCGGAACACACGAGAGTGTGATTCTGGATGATGCGTCGGCGCAGAGCGCGTTTTCCACCGAGAGTATATCCGCCGCAATCGCGTCCGTTCCGCTCTCTGCCTGCCGTTGATCAAACAAACTGCACTGATCGGTGTGCTCTACCTCGAGAATAACCTGGCCCCTCGCGTGTTCACGCCTGCCCGCAACGCGGTGCTGCGGCTGATCGCCTCCCAGGCCGCGATTTCGCTGGAAAACGCCTACCTCTACACCGATCTCAAGCAGGAAAACACACGGCGTAAGCGTGCGGAGGAAGCTCAACGAGCGCAGGAGCAGGAGCGCGAGGAGATGCAGCGGCAACTGCAACAGGCCGCCAAGATGGAGGCGCTGGGGCGCCTGGCGGGTGGCATCGCACACGACTTCAACAACATCCTCGGCGCGATCATTGGTTATGGCGAACTCGCGCAGAGCAACCAGCCGGAAGGCAGCGCCGCGCGTCACCAGCTCGACCAGGTCATGCACGCCGGCACCCGGGGCAAGGAACTCGTCGACCGGATTCTGGCATTCAGCCGCAGTGGCATGGCTGAGCGCGTCCCGATCAGGCCGCAGTCAGTCGTCGAAGAAACACTCGAGCTGCTCGCAGCGTCACTGCCCGCTGAGGTGTCTCTGGAGAGGAGACTCGACGCGCTCGACACGGCAGTGGTGGGCGATGCGACTCAGCTTCACCAGGTCTTCATGAATCTGTGCACAAATGCGGTACAGGCTATGAAGGAGGGCGGCGTACTCACCGTGGTACTCGAGCGAGCAGCGGTGGACGAGCGCCGCCTGCTTTCTCACGGCACGTTGTCTGCAGGCCGCTATGTGCGCCTGTCTGTCGGCGATACCGGCACCGGCATCCCGCCAGCCGTGCTCGAGCGTATGTTCGATCCGTTCTTCACCACTAAACGGGTCGGCGATGGCACGGGCCTCGGCCTTGCGTTAGTGCACGGGATCGTTGCCGACTTCGGTGGAGTCATCGACGTGGCGACACAGTTGGGAGCGGGCACCACCTTCACGATCTGGCTGCCGGCCGCCGGCCAATTGCCAAGCCACTGGCCGAGCCCGCGGCCGAGCTGCCCCGGGGCAACGGCGAGATCGTCATGATCGTGGACGATGAGCGCGCACTGGTCGCGCTCGCGGAAGAGGTTCTTGCCGAGCTCAATTATGAGCCGGTGGGGTTTGACTCGAGCCTCGCGGCCTTGCAGGCGTTTCGCGCGCAACCGCAGCGCTTCGATCTCGTCCTGACCGACGAGACGATGCCTGACCTGACAGGGACCGAGTTCGCGCGCGAGATCCGGCAGTTGCACCCCGAAATTCCGATCATCCTCATGAGCGGCTACAGCGGCCCGCAGCTCAGCGAGCGAGCGCAGGCCGCAGGGGTCAGCGACGTGCTCCGCAAACCACTCGTCCGCCGCGAAATCGCCGAACCGGTCGCGCGCGCGCTGCAGGGGCTGTCCGTGGGATTTCAATTGAAATGATAACGCCATTGATTCAGCTACTGGGGATGTTATTCCTTGCACCATAGACTGGGAGCAGTCGCTCCACCTCATTCTTAGGAGACGCCTCGTGACCACCCTGTTGCAGATCAACGCCAGCCTGCATACCGGCAACGGCCACTCCAGCAAGTTGGCTGACCAGTTCGTCGCCGCCTTCCAACAGACCCACCCGGGGACGAAGATTCTCAAGCGCGATGTCGCCGCAGACGACTCGGTGCCGCATCTCGATAGCGAGCGCTTCGGCGCCCTCATTACCAAGCCGGAGGAGCGCTCCGTCACCCAGCACGCGGTGGTGGCGTACTCCGACAATCTGATCGACGAGCTCAAGCAGGCGGACGTCATCGTGCTGGGCTTACCGATGTACAACTTCGGTGTGCCGTCGCAGCTGAAAGCCTACTTCGATCACATAGCGCGTGTCGGCATCACTTTCAAATACACCGACAAGGGTTCGGTGGGCCTGCTCACCGGCAAGAAGGCCTTCGTGTTCGCGGCGCGCGGCGGCCTCTATGTTGGCACGCCCCTGGACACCCAGACGAGCTACGTACGCGACTTCCTGCGCTTCTTAGGGATTGCCGACGTGGAATTCGTCTACGCCGAAGGACTCAACATCAGCCCGCAGAGCAAGGAAGCGGGATTGGCGAAAGCCCTGGCCGAGATTGCGCGTCTCGCCGCATAACGTTTGAGGATCGAACAGATGAGCGATTCCATCGACATCAATCTGAGCCGGCGTGATTTTCTCATCGCGGGTGCCACCTCCGCGGTGGCGGTGGCGCTGCCGTCCACGGTGGCCGCTGCCAAGCCTCCCGCGGCTGAAGCGCCTGTCGTCTCGAACGTAACGCTGCAGGTGAACGGCAACATCGGGCAGGTCAGTCTGGATACCAGGACCACGCTGCTCGACGCGCTGCGCGAGCACTTGCATCTCACCGGCACCAAGAAGGGCTGCGATCACGGCCAATGCGGCGCCTGTACGGTGATCGTCGACGGCCGCCGGATCACTTTCGTGCCTGACATTCGCTGTCATGCACGAGCGACGATGCGATCACGACCATCGAGGGTCTGGGCACGCCGGAGAATCTGCATCCGATGCAGGCTGCCTTCGTCAAGCACGACGGCTACCAGTGCGGCTATTGCACGCCCGGCCAGATCTGCTCGGCCGTGGCGGTGCTCGGCGAGATCAAGGCCGGCATCCCGAGCCACGTTACCGCTGATCTCACCGCCCAGCCGCAGGCGACCCCCGAAGAGATGCGCGAGCGCATGAGCGGCAACATCTGCCGCTGCGGCGCCTATTCCAACATCGTCGAAGCGATCACCGAAGTCGCCCTGGAGGAACGCATGAGAACCTTCACCTACGAACGCGCGAACTCTCCGGCCGAGGCTGCGGCGGCCGCGGCGCGCACGCCGGGCGCCAAGTTCATCGCGGGCGGCACGAATCTGCTCGACCTGATGAAGCTCGAGATCGAGACGCCGGAGCATCTCATCGACGTCAACGGCCTCGCGCTGGACAAGATCGAGGCCACCCCAGAGGGCGGGCTGCGCATCGGCGCGTTGGTGCGCAACACCGATCTCGCCGCGGATCCGCGCGTGCGGCGCGACTATGGCGTGCTGTCGCGCGCGCTCCTCGCCGGCGCCTCCGGCCAGCTGCGCAACAAGGCGACGACCGGCCGGCAACCTGCTGCAGCGGACCCGTTGCCCCTATTTCTACGACACCAACCAGCCTTGCAACAAGCGCAGTGCCCGGCAGCGGCTGCGCGGCGATCGGCGGTTTCAGCCGCGGGCATGCGGTCATCGGCGTGCAGCGACGCCTGCATCGCGACCCATCCGAGCGACATGGCGGTTGCCATGCGTGCTCTGGACGCGACGGTGGAGACCATGCGGCCGGACGGCGCAACGCGAACGATCCCGATCGCGGATTTCCACCGGCTGCCCGGCGATACGCCGCAGGTCGAGACGGCGCTGGCCGCGGGCGAACTGATCACGGCGGTGACCTTGCCCAAGCCCGTCGGCGGCACGCAGATCTATCACAAGGTGCGCGACCGCGCCTCTTATGCGTTCGCGCTGGTTTCGGTCGCCGCCATCGTCCAGCGCGACGGCACCGGGCGCGTCGCGGTCGGCGGCGTCGCGCACAAGCCCTGGCGTGTCGAGGCGGCGGAGGGCCAGATGCCCCGCGGCGCCAAGGCGGTGACGGCCCAACTGCTCATGGGTGCGCAAGCACGACTGCCGAGAATGCATTCAAGGTGCCGCTGGTCGAGCGCACGCTCGCCGCGGTGCTGGCGGAAGCGAAGGGTGACGCGTATGAAATTTGATACCCCCGCGAGTACCAATCCGATCGACCAGCTCAAGGTCATCGGCCAGCCGACCGACCGGATCGACGGGCCGCTAAAGACGACCGGCACCGCGCCCTATGCCTACGAATGGCACGATGTCGCGCCCAACCCGGCCTATGGCTACGTCATCGGCGTCGGCCATCGCCAAGGGCCGCATCGCTTCGCATGGATCTGAGCGCCGCCAAGGCTGCGCCCGGCGTGTCTCGGCATCGTGACGGCGAAAAACGCCGGCAAGCTCGGCAAGGGCCAAGCTGCAACACCGCCAGGCTGCTCGGCGGGCCGGAGATCGCAGCACTACCATCAGGCCATCGCGCTCGTGGTCGCCGAGACTTTCGAGCAGGCGCGCGCCGCCGCGCAACTGGTCCGGGTCGACTACGTCACAGGCCGAAGGCGCGTTCGACCTCGCTGCGGCGAAAGACACGGCGACCGAGCCCACGGGCATCAGCATCACCACCGGCGGCGCGGCCGATACCGCGGTCGGCGATTTTGCCGGCGCCTTCGCCGCGGCGCCGGTCCAGCTGGATGAGACCTACACGACGCCGGACCACAGCCACTGCGATGATGGAGCCGCACGCTTCGATCGCGGCCTGGGACGGCGACAAGCTCACGCTCTGGACCTCCAACCAGATGATCGACCTGGAGCCGGGGCGACCTCGCGCAGACGCTCGGCATCCCGAAGGAAAATGTGCGCCTGATCTCGCCCTTCATCGGCGGCGGCTTCGGCGGCAAGCTGTTTCTGCGCGCCGACGCGGTGCTCGCGGCGCTCGGCGCCCGCGCGGCCGGACGGCCGGTCAAGGTGGCGCTGACGCGACCGCTGATCTTCAACAACACGACGCATCGGCCGGCGACCATCCAGCGCATCCGCATCGGCGCCGAGCGCGACGGCAAGATCACCGCCATCGGCCACGAAAGCTGGTCCGGCAATCTGCCGGCGGCAAGGCCGGACGGCGCGGTCGGCCAGACGCGGCTGCTCTATGCCGGCGCCAACCGCATGACGGCCATGCGGCTCGCGGTTCTCGATCTGCCGAAGGCAATGCGATGCGCGCGCCCGGCGAGGCGCCGGGCCTGATGGCGCTGGAGATCGCCATGGACGAAATGGCGGAGAAGCTCGAGCTCGATCCCGTCGAATTTCGCATCCTCAACGACACGCAGGTCGATCCCGAGAATCCCGAGCGGCCGTTCTCGCAGCGCCATTTGTCGAATGCCTGCGCGTCGGCGCCGAGCGTTTCGGCTGGAGCAAGCGCAATCCGCGGCCCGGCCGGACACGCGACGGGCGCTGGCTGGTCGGCATGGGCGTGGCGGCGGCGTTCCGCAACAACCTGGTCGATGAAGTCGGGCGCGCGCGTGCGGCTCGACGATCGCGGCGTCGTGACGGTCGAGACCGACATGACCGACATCGGCACCGGCAGCTACACGATCATCGCTCAGACCGCGGCGGAGATGATGGGCGTGCCGCTCGACAAGGTGGTGGTGCGTCTCGGCGATTCCGCCTTCCCGGTCTCCTGCGGTTCGGGCGGCCAGTTCGGCGCCAACAACTCGACCTCCGGCGTCTACGCGGCCTGCGTCAAGCTGCGCGAAGCCGTCGCGCAGAAGCTCGGCTTCAACGCCGCCGATACAGTGTTTGCCGACGGCCAGGTCAGCTCGGGCGATCGCAGCGTGCCGCTCGGCCAAGCCGCGGCGGACGGCGGGCTCGTCGCGGAGGATGCCATCGAATACGGCGACCTCGACAAGACGTACCAGCAATCGACCTTCGGCGCGCATTTCGTCGAAGTCGGCGTCGATGCCGCGACGGCGGAGATCCGCGTGCGGCGCATGCTCGCCGTCTGCGCCGCCGGGCCGCATCCTGAATCCGAAGACGGCGCGCAGCCAGGTGATCGGCGCGATGACCATGGGCGTCGGCGCGGCGCTGATGGAAGAACTCGCGGTCGACAAGCGGCTGGGTTTCTTCGTCAATCACGACCTCGCCGGCTACGAAGTGCCGGTGCATGCCGACATCCCGCACCAGGAAGTGATTTTCCTCGACGAGACCGATCCGATGGCCTCGCCGATGAAGGCCAAGGGCGTCGGCGAACTCGGGATTTGCGGCGTGGCGGCCGCGGTCGCCAATGCGGTCTACAACGCGACCGGCGTGCGGGTGCGCGACTATCCGGTCACGCTCGATAAGCTTCTCGCGAAGATGCCCGATCTGAAGGGCTAGGAGCAGCCATGAGTGTCTGCCCATCTGCGTAGCGACTCAGGCGCGAGATCGAAGCTCCTCCAAAAGGTTAGCTGCCGCCAGCAGATCGCGAGTCTGGAAGCCCTCTAAAAAGCGGCTGAAGATGGGCTCGAGGAGGGCCCGTGCGCGACTGATTTCGCCCCGACCGGCCCACAGTCTTGCGAGGCCGACGCCGCTTCGCAGCTCCAGAGCGAGCCATCCATGCTCGTTGGCAAGCTGGAGCGCTCGCTGCAGACAAGTCTCAGCCTCAGCTGCATGCGGCCCTCGCATCGAGCTTAGGATTTCACCCTTCACGCGCAACAGGATGCTCAGGTCAAGCACGTCACCGCGCGCATCCGCCCGGACGACCGCCTCGCAGATTGCCGTGTGTGCCGCTTCGTGTCTTCCCGCGCTCGCCAGACCTTCTACCAGATATACGGTGAATGAACCACGGTAGTGTTCGAAGCCCTCCTGGTGCAGGGCCGCAATCGCCGTTTGCAGCAATTGAATTCCGCGTGACAGTTCGCCCCGAGACACCGCCAGGCAACCCTCCCCGCCAACGAAAGAGGTAAAGCCCTGATGTTTGGTAATTAGGCTCGACAGCCGCTGGATCAGTTCGTCGGCTCGCTGCAAGTGTCCCGTCGCAAGGCCAATCAGCAAAGCGGCCATGAGTACATGGCAAGTCGTGAAGGGATGGTTCAGCTCATCTGCGTCCTGGACGACTTGTAAAGCCGCCATCAACGCTTGATCGGGGTATCCGAGCACCCAGAAGTTGGCCGCGGAGATAGCTCGCGCGCCGTTAAAGTCCTCAAAAGTCGCTAGGTTGAGCTTCGACAAATCGCTGGGAGGGGCCAAAGCGAGCTGTGCATGCCTCTGAACTTCACGATTGTTGCCGGTGGCAAAACAGCTCAACGCAAGATAGTAATTTCCGATGGCGTCGGCTAGGGGATCCGTGACCTGCTTGGTCACGGTTGCGATGCGACCCGCGATTTCCCTGAGGCCGTGAAGATCGCCGCTTCGAGTCTGCCAGGTGTAATACAGCTGAAGAAGATATAGCTCCATCGGAGCAGTCTTGAGGCGCTCCGCAATGTCTAATGCCCGAACCATGGCGGCGTGCACGGCCGGAACGTTTCCCTGCGTAACCATGATGGACCACCCGTGAGGGGCAGGTGGGGTGCGATGGGCCGGCAGAGGGGTCGGTAGAATCGATGAAGCTGCGAAACACGCCAGCAGTTCCAATTCGAGCCGCGTCCCTTCACCTGAGGTATCCAGAACGCCCAAAGCACGTTCGGTCCAAGCTGCACATTCCGGCAGAAGCCCTGCCTGCAGGAATAGGCATGCCGATGCGCCAGTCAACTTCGCTTCGAGCACCCTTGTCTGCCTGATCCGAAAAGCACCAATCGAGCCCAGCACGAAGGTCGCTGAGGTTTGAGAGAAAAAAATCGATACTTTCGGGGCTCGGACGAGCCCAGATCTCGCATCCGAACCTTTCAAAGGCGTAAAGCAGGTGCTCACAGGCGCGGCGCGCAATTTTCTGATCTTCACCGCTTTCGATGAGCTTTTGCCATCCGTAAGCGCGCGTGGTTTCGAGCAGCCGGTAGCGCATCCCGGTCGCGCCGTCGAGGGTCACCAGGGACTTATTAACAAGGGTGGCGAGCGCTTCGGTGACTTCGGCTGCATCCAGCCCTTCGGAGGCCACCGGTAATGCTGCCAGAGAAAAGCCTGTGACGAAGATGGCCAAGCGTCGAAAGACCAGCTGCTCGGTGCCGGAGAGCAGCTTATAGCTCCAGTCGAGGGTGGCGCCGAGTGTTTGGTGTCGCGGCAGCGCCGTGCGGCGTCCGTGCCAAAGCAACCTGAAATGCTTGTCGAGTAAGGATGCCGTGCCTTGCACTCCATATACTTCGACGCGAGAGGCCGCGAGTTCCAAGGCGAGAGGGATGCCGTCGAGCCGGCGGCAGATTTGCGCAACAGTCGGCGTGTCGGAGTCCGTCAGTTCGTAGGGATGGCCGCTATCGGTAACCTGTTTCACGAACAATTGCACCGCAGCAAAGCTAAGTGCCCGCGTCGCTGTCAACGATTCCACATCGGGCGGGGGACATTCGAGCGGCGGTAGATGATGCACTTGCTCGCCTTCGGCCCTGAGCGCCTCACGGCTCGTGGCTAAAATATGAACCTGAGGGGCGTCGCGGAATATATTTTCGGTCAATGTCGCGATTGCCCCAATGACGTGCTCACAGCTATCGAACACCAGCAGCAGTCGCTGCTCGCGCAGAAATGTCAGAATGTCCGGCGATGGCTGGTCCGAGACCAGGCCCAACTGCGTTGCTAGCGTACTCTCGAGCAGTCGCGGGTCCTCGATGGTTGCGAGGTCGAGAAAGTGGACGGCTCCCTGAAATTTCAGAAGCAATTGGTGCGCCAATGCCAGGACGACGGTCGTTTTGCCGATCCCGCCCGCGCCGACGATCGATACGAAACGCTGCTTTTTCAGGCGGGAAGCGAGTTCTCGAACCGCATTGTCGCGACCCACCAATAGCAAGGGCTCGCGAGGGAGACGCGGGACCGCTCTTGGACGCCTGTTTCGGAGTCGCCTCGGCCGCCGCCCAGGTCACCGCGCCGGCAAAGCAGTAGCCCCGGCCATGGACATTGGAAACATAGCTGACTGATGAGTCCCCATCATCAAGTTGTTTGCGTAGGGTGGTAATGTGCACACGTAGACTTCCTTCAGCGACGACCAAATTCCCCCACGCGCGCCTGACAAGCTCACGATTACTGACAACCTCGGGCGCGCACTCGAGCAGCGTGATGAGGATGTCGAGAGCACGGCTGCCAATCGTTAGCGGGAGTACCATTCTTCTCGAGGATCCTCTCGGTCACATGGAGGCGAAAAGGACCAAACGACGCGACTGATCTCTGCAAGGCGGACGCCCCGGCAGATAAGGGTTCCGTCTTATTTTGCACCAGAGGCGGTTGTGCCAGCGGGGTAAGTCCGCAATCAGCGATTGTGCGCGCCCGCGCTTTTGATCTGAAGTGCCCGTGTGGGAACGTCGCCTCACGGGATCTGCTGTAATTACTGCGTAGGGAACGTAGAAGGCGCACTTAAGGTTGCGCCCCTGCTGCGCGGGCGTCAACCGCCAGCGGACACATTCATCGAGCGCCGAAGGTGTAGCGAAGATTCACGCCAATTTGCATCGGCGCCGCGACCAGCTGCCCGCCGCTGGAGCTCGCGCTGTAATAACCGGGGTTCCCGAATACCGCCTTTAGACCCCCTTGCGCCCCTGCTGGTCGGGCGTCAACCGTCAAGTCGATCTTAGGCGTAGTAAACATCGAAGATCTCGAGGTCCAGGAGCGTCCGATTTGCAACTGGCATGCCGTCCGCTCCAACACTGAGCAGCCGACACAAGGTCGGCACGAGAACTCCCGAGAAGCGCTGATGTCCCGAAAACATCTGCGCAATTTGTGTATCCGCCTCCTGCGGCGCCGGGTAGTCCAGTCTTCTCAACAGGCCTGCGCGCTCAAAATAGAATGATTGTCTCGTGGCATGAGTGACGACGCGCGCGGGAAACGTTACGTCGAGCCGACGCAAACGCTCACCACGCACACCGCTGCGGCGACGTTCCTTAGTTTCAACATCGGGGTCTGCAAGAATAAACGGAGTCACCATGTAGTTCCAGATCAGATAGCCACAATAGTGCGCAAGCTGCAACTCATCCCAGGTGCTTGATCGGAGCCCTTGGCGGAATTCATCCGGCGAGCCATGGCGTTCCACGATGCCCCGTGCGTTCTGTGCTTCCAACGCCACCCGATCGGGCCGATAGAGAGCGCGCATGTCTGCGCGTGAGAAGCCCGTGATTTCTAATTCCTGGCTATGTGTGCTTCCCTCAACTACAAGCTCCTTCAAATTCGCGGTACTGCATTTTTCGGCACAGAGGAGACTGGTGATAGACATGTGAACGGTGAAGCGCCTCGTCAGACGCCACAGGTCCAGCCCCCCGCTCGTGCGCAGCGCATTCTTGAGCAAAGCCACTTAGCTGTCGCTATGCCCATCACATGAGACTTGCCTGTGCGGCAAATCAAACGCCCAGCATGGTTGTCCATGCGGAGCTGTCGCGCTCGACTGCGCCAGTCACCGTCTCTTCCCAGCAGCGTAAGGTGGCCCAGCGATAAAGATCAATAGAATACCGGGGTCCGTTGACTCGTCTTAGCAAGTCTTAACAATTGCCCGAGCCCGGAAGGCCTATACGGGTGAGAATCGACACCGCCCGCACACGGATGGTGAGGAGGAAATCCGGCGTCAACCAGCGCGGGGGCTTATATTCACAGTGCCGGATTAGAAGCTAAGAGAGAACATTTCACTTCAATGAAGCTGCGACGGCACATCGGCATAGAAGTAGATCAACGGAGAGGAGGCTCAATGGTAAACACTAAATGAGATCGAGGACATGTTTCGAGCGTTAGCGTCGGCGCCGACGATGGCGCTTTAATGCGCGTGGCCGGCCTGGGCGAGCTCTCCGCCTCGATCGCCCACGAGGTCAATCAGCCGCTGGGCGCCATCATGTTCAACGCCGAGGCGTGCATAAGCTGGCTCGATTGCGATCCGCCCAATATGAATGAAGCACACGCCGCCCTCCAAAGGATCTTCCGGGACGGTACTCGCGCGGCTGAGGTCATTCGCCGCATCCGTGCGCTCTCCAAGAACACGGACACGAAAATGGTGCCACTCAATCTCGATGAAGTTCTGGGCGAGGCACTGAGTTTCGTGCATCATGAACTCTCGAGCTCCCGGGTGGCGGTACGGATGGAACCCGGTAGCGTGCTCCCTGTCGTTCTGGCGGATAAGGTTCAACTGCAGCAGGTAATCCTCAATCTGGTGATGAACGGTATCGACGCCATGCAGCCCATCATGGATCGACCGCGCGAGCTCGTGATCCGATCGGAGCAAGACGACGAACAATACGTGCGCGTCACTGTGACGGACTGCGGTGTTGGGTTCCCGCGGCCAGCGCGGATCGGCTGTTCAATACACTCTTCACGACCAAGCCCCGAGGCATGGGCATGGGGCTATCGATCTGCCGCTCCATCATCGAACTGCACGGCGGGCGCATCTGGGCTGTGCCGAATCGGCCTTACGGTGCGAGCGTCCAGCTCACACTGCCTCTGTATCCAGAAGCGGAGTCTCGTTAAATGCGGCGGACGTGTTACGGCGAGGACAAGCGCTTCGCTCGCTGAGAAGGCAGGGTGAAGTGGCTCGTCGCGCCGTGAGGCATGTGGGGCGACGCCCGGATACGCTGCGGCAACGCCATGCTTGGCTTCCTGCCACCATCAGGATCGGCGGCAATCCCGTGGCGGCGCCTCGATACAGCGCCAGATCGCCGTCCCGCAGGGTGCAAACGCGTAGCTCGAAAGACTCTGCACAAATCTCTCCGCCGTGCTCTGAGTCATTGCGGCGAGGCGACCCTGCGTCCCTACGAAGAGCTGCGGCTGACGCCCAACCGCAGCAGAGTGCTCGGGAGCCGCACCGAAACCCGGGCATCTGCTGCGATCGGTCCAGACTCGCTAGGCTATCTTTCGACCATCCGCGGGACCCTTCTGGCCGAGCCGGGGGATCGCCTGGGCAACGCCTGCGCCGTAGGCCGGATCGGCCTTGGTGCAGTTGGCGATGTGGCGCTCCTGGATGTGCTTGGCTCGCCCCGCCGAGCTGGCGCGCGGTATTATCGAACAGCGCCTGGCGTTGCGCGGCGTTCATCTTCCGGAACAGGTCGCCCGGCTGCTGGTAGTGATCGTCGTCGACCCGGTGATCCCAATGGGCCGCCGCGCCATCGATCGCCAGCGGCGGCTCGTTCAGCTGCGGCTGATCGATCCATTCGCCCCGGCTGTTGGGAAAGTAGGTCGGCGTCCGGCCGAGATTGCCGTCCGTGCGCATCGCCCCGTCGCGATGATAGCTGTGGAACGGGCATTGCGGCGCATTGACCGGGATGTGGTTGAAGTTGACTCCGAGCCGATAGCGCTGCGTGTCGCCGTAGGAGAACAGCCGCGCCTGCAGCATCTTGTCCGGCGAGAAGCCGATGCCCGGCACGATGTTGGCCGGGCGAGAACGCGGCCTGCTCGATCTCGGCGAAGAAATTCTCCGGGTTGCGGTTGAGCTCGAAGTAGCCGACCTCGATCAGCGGGAAATCCGCCTTCGGCCAGACCTTGGTCAGGTCGAACGGATTGAACGGGAAGGCCTTGCGCCTGCTCGTCGGTCATCACCTGAATGAACAGGGTCCAGCGCGGGAAATCGCCATGCCTCGATGCTGTCGAACAGGTCGCGCTGATGCGTCTCGCGGTCCTTGCCGACCAGGGCTTCCGCCTCGGCGTCGGTCAGGTTCTCGATACCCTGCTGGGTGCGGAAGTGGAATTTCACCCAGATCCGCTCGTTCTTCGCGCTGAGGAAGCTGAAGGTGTGGCTGCCGAAGCCATGCATGTGGCGGAAGCTGCGCGGGATGCCGCGATCGCTCATGATGATAGTGACCTGGTGCAGCGCCTCGGGCAGCAGCGTCCAGAAGTCCCAGTTGCTGTCGGCGCTGCGCATACCGGTGCGCGGATCGCGCTTGATGGCGTGATTGAGGTCGGGAAAGCGCAGCGGATCGCGGAAAAAGAACACCGGCGTGTTGTTGCCCACCACGTCCCAGTTGCCTTCCTCGGTGTAGAATTTCAACGCGAAGCCGCGGATGTCGCGCTCGGCATCGGCGGCGCCGCGCTCGCCGGCAACCGTCGAGAAACGGGCCAACATCGGAGTCTGCTTGCCGATCTCGGCGAAAATCTTCGCCTTGGTGTAACGGGTGATGTCATGAGTGACCGTGAAGGTTCCATGGGCGCCCGAGCCCTTGGCATGCATACGCCGCTCGGGGATCACCTCCCGATCAAAGTGCGCGAGCTTCTCGATCAGCCAGATGTCCTGCAACAGGGCTGGGCCGCGCGGGCCGGCGGTCTGGATGTTGAGGTTGTCGGTGACCGGCGTGCCCGTCGCGTGCGTCAGGTGTGGCGGGGAAGGAATCAGCTTCATGGTAGGGCTCCTGGAAAGTGTGCCGACCTCGCCAGGCAAGGTCGGCCGAAATTCGCAACCGTGTGGCAGAGCAAAGGGATCATCATGTTGGCCACGCCGATCCGCGGATGACGCTGCAGAAGTTGTCGCGCTTGAAGGTCGGATCTTTGTCCGCGATAACGTCGGCATTGACGGTGCCGAAAGTCGTATCCGGCTTGCGCTTGATGCCGTCGTAGAAGGCCTGGATGATATTTTCCTTGAAGCGATCGCCACGCGGATGCTCAAAGACCACGGCATTTCTTTCGACATCGTTGTATTCGGCATAGGTCAGGCCGAGCGAATCCATCTCGACTCCTGCCGTGAGGAGAGCGACGACGGAGTGCATGTGTACCGGAACGCCAGGAGTCGTGTGCAAAGCGATCGCCGTCCAGACTGTATCGATATCCTCCTGGGGAATACCGTGGCTGCGCAGGAAAGTGCGGGCCGTGTTCGCGCTATCGACCTCGAAGCGGTCATGGGCGCTGCTGTATTCCGGGGTAAGCCCCATGTCATGGAACATGGCTCCCGCATATAGGAGCTCCGGGTCGAACTTCAGCTCCCGTTGCTTTCCGGCCAGCGCCCCGAAATAGTAAACACGGCTCGAGTGATGGAAGAGCAACGGCGATTCCGTGTCGCGTACCAGTTCAGTGATCTCGCGCGCCAGTTTGCTGTCGGGAATGCTCACTCCTAGTATTGTCAATGTCATCGGTAGTCTCCTGTCTTGAACGAAGTGCGCTTCGCATGCGAGTCCATGCTGGACCTTCAGCGTGGTGAGCGCGCGGTAAGCCTGCGAAAATCTCGCGGCGCTACGCCCACGAATTCGTGAAAGCGGCGCGAAAAATGGCTGTGATCGGCAAAGCCGCTGGCCAGGGCGATCTCGGTCAGAGATAACCGCGTCGTCGAAAGCAGGTCCCGGGCTCGTATCACTCTGCATTGAATGATGTACCTGTGGGGCGACACGCCGGCGGCCTTTTGGAATGCGCGGCTGAAGTGAGACGCCGACAGCCCGACGATCCGTGCAAGCACCCGTACCTCCAGCCTGGAGCCCAGGTGGGCATCGATGTATGCCCGGACGGGCATGAACGTTTCTCTGGCCAGATCGTGCTGTCGCCCCCCGTCCGACCCGGGCCACGAGCGTGTTAGTGAATTCAGACGGGGCCTTGCGTGTAATACGGCGCGCTGCTCGAGAAAGGACAGGTCGGCTCCGATATCGGGAGGGGTCACGAGGCCGAGCCACTCTTCCCCGTTGCGGGTTACCA
This sequence comes from uncultured Pseudomonadota bacterium, assembly GCA_963752125.1. GTDB lineage: Bacteria > Pseudomonadota > Gammaproteobacteria > Steroidobacterales > Steroidobacteraceae > 13-2-20CM-66-19. The sequence continues at coordinate 68,101 of CAVVXG010000005.1, forward strand.
GTTTGACTTCAGTGTCGCCACAGTTGCGCGGCGGCAGATTGCCAACACCCGACCGAAACAGCGTCGCGAGAGCCACAGAGCGCGCAAAACGCATCCCCCAGGTCATTCCCAGCCACCGGCGGGCCTGGCGATCGGCTCCGAGCAGGCACTGGTCCTGGTCCACTGCAAACAACAGGTAGGAGCCGGGCAAGTCGCGTCGCATCGCGGCTACGACCCATTCGCGGCGATGAGCGAGCCGAAAACACCGCTCCGTGATAGAGCGCGCCGTGCACTCGATCAAGGCGCGCAGCACTCCCAATGACGCTCCCGAGTGGTCCGGGCTTTTTTGAATGACTTGCAAGGATGCGAAATGGCGCCCCTGCGAATCATAGATGGGCGCGCTCAGAACAGGCGAGCCGCTGTTGCTGTTGCTGTTGCTGTTGCTTTGGCCGCTCGAGGTCGCGGCACAGTGCGACGGTATGACCGAGCCATCGCCATCGAGCAGGTGCGCAGCGCAGCGCAGGCTGCGCAGGATCTCTATAACCGCGGCAAGATCCTCGTGAGCCCCCCACAGGAGCTGCTCGACCGCTCGTGTGGGGCTACCCGGGGGCCGCGCACCCCGACCGTAAGAAGCGCGCTCGTCCCGCGAATCTGCGGCGGCCGGTCTCGCCCGGTCCAAACCATAACTGGGTGGTTGACACGCACTGGAGTTGCTTTGTTCTGCTCTCATGCCGTCCGCCCTCCTGAAATCGCCGCCATCGGAAGGATAGTCACGCGCTGCGTAACCAGCCATGACACCTTGGTTTAGAACCGATGAGCAAGCCGGGCATGGCTCGCAGTCCGCGTCCGGGCTGTGTCAGCAACGCTTCTACCTGGTGGCTGCGCGGCGTGCCGCGCAAACACCACTCGCAAAAGTGCTCGCAATTGTTGGTCAACAGCCGGGAGCGGTCCTCGCCTAAGCGGGAGCGTGCCCGGTGAACCGTCTCCTTAGGCCCGAAGTTCGACGCCCCGGAAAATCGGATCCAGACAGGACGGCCGCTGCCGAAACGCGCGACAGTCACTTCTTCGACAGGTCCTCTGTGGACCCCGTGACCGAGTTCGCGCGCGCGATCCGGAAATTACACCCCGAAATTCCGATCATACTCATGAGCGGCTACAGTGGCGCGCAGCTCAGCGAGCGCAGGCAGCAGGGGTCACCGACGTGCTGCGCAAACCGCTGGTCCGCCGCGATATCGCCGAACCGGTCGCGCGCGTGCTACGGGCACACGCGCCACCCGCTCACGGCACTGAGCCCCGAACCCAACACTCAGCGCAATAGAGACGCCGCCGTGCCGGTCCCGATCGTCGAAGTCCAATCTCGTTCAGGATCGGACTGAGAATTCACCAGCGGCGCGGGTTGGAAGGTCCCGACGCCTGTGCCAAGTAGCGCTGCCCTGCCCGTCCCGATCACGGCGCTCCAGTGAAGTTCGGGATAGTCCCGGGACCCTGCCACCAGTACCTGCTGGAAACTACCGACGCTCCACGGGAGACTCGGTGCATCTGATGCATGGGCAACCGCTCCCAGAAGAAGGCTCGCGGCAACGGATACTGTAAACAACTTAGTCGATCGCATGTGGTGACTCCTCGTGTTGACTCGATGACTTCGAGTTGCAACGAGGATCGACCTGCATCACGACTACATGATTGCGCGAACCGTCGCCCGAGTTTCGGCTGTAACCATAACCTGTCATCCAGGATGTTTCCATCGCTACAACGCGCGCAGGAACGCCACCAGGTCCTGCTTTTCCCGCCTGGTGAGTTTGTCCGCAGCACCAGGTTGAAGAACTCGACGGTGTCCTCCAGCGTCAGCAGACGCCCGTCATGCATATAGGGCGGGTTATCTTTGACACCGCGCAGCGCAAAGGTTTTGATGTTGCCGTCCCCGACCGCCATCACGTTGTTGACCAGTCGCCGGCTTGAAGAACCGCTCCGTGTTCAGGTCGTGCATCAGGTTGTCCGTATAGTAACGGTGCCTGGTGGCAGCTCGCGCATTGGCCCTTGCCGAAGAAGAGCTCCTGGCCTCGCAGTTCGGCCGCCGTCGCCTTGGCGGGATCAGCTTGCCGAACAGGTCGAGCTTCGGCGCCGGCGGGAAATCCAGCATCTCCTCGAAATCGGCCATGAAGTCGACCTGGCTGCCGCGCTCGAGGGGGTTCACGCCCTTCTTCGTGGCGATCACGATGTCGCCGTCGAAATAGGCCGTGCGCTGCTCGAACTCGGTGAAATCCTCGATCGGTCTTCAGGGCCCGCTGCGAGCCGAACAGCCGCTGGATATCGACGCCGCGCAGCGACACGCGTCTTGAGTCCGATGGCGATACCCCTCCGGTCGCGCATCGGGTGCGAGGTGGGTCGCGCCGTTCTGGTGCCCGTTCGAATGGCAGTCAAAGCAAGCCGAGCCCGGGCTGGGCATGCGCCGAGTGGCGATCGTCAGTGGCATTGAACTGCTGTTCCGGGAACGGCGTCACCAACAGGCGCAGCCCTTCCAATTGCCGGGGCGTAAGGATGCCGTTGAACATCTCGTAGTAGTTGGTGAGCGAGACCAGCTTGCCCTGCGACACATCGCCAAGGTCGGGGCGCTGCGCGAGGTACATGGCGGGCGGAAATTCGGCGAGGAAACGTTCGGGCAGATCGAAATCGATGTCGAAGCGGGTCAGGTCGCGCGCGTCCTGGCTGCTTGAGTCGCATCGATCACGTACTGCGGAAACACAAAGCCGCCGGCGGCGTGGTTGGGATGCGGCAACGGCAGGAAGCCCTTGCGGCCACAGCCCCCGATCGCGAATCTGGTCAGGGGTCATTGCCGCAAGCTGTTCCCAGGTCATACCCGCCGGCAGCTTCACGCGCACGCCTTCCTGCACGGCTTGCCGCGATCCATGGTGACGCCCTCGGCGGGGTGGTCGCCCAAGTCGTAGCGCTGTTCCAGAAGCGAGTGATGTTCGCTTTCAATGCCCGGCTTCGCCGCAACCTCCTGGGCCATGCGGGTCTCGAATGGCTGGTCGATGGCGATCGGCTGGTAGCTCGTCAGCCCGCGCGGCCCCTTATCGTAGCCCTCGGATCCCTGCAGGTAGGGGTTCGCAGCGGCCGGCGCAGGGGTCTGCTGCCCGCCGGCGTTGCCGCAGGTCAGAAGCAAAACACCGCACGACAAAATGAATCCACTGTGCCTGGTCTGCCCGATCATGAGTAACTCCTGGCTGCAAGACAAACGCCACTTATCGTGGTGACCACGTTCGAGGGCGGCGTACCCGTCAATTCCGCCTCGTCGCCATACCAACATACCGCATGGCAACACATCTGCAGGCCGTTACGCTTGTACGCTCGCGGCGTCGCCGTGTATTTTCGGGTTTCCACCCGACACGCCGATACGCGAGCGCAATCGCATCCGTCGCCAACCTCCTCCTGCGCGACAGCGTGCGCAGCCGTTTCAGACCAAAGCGGTGAAAACGTTCAAGCAAAACCGGTGACCTAACGTTACAAACTGTGAACGCGCTTCAGGCAGGCAATTCTTGTCCCAACATCGCACGTCACGAGGATCGCGGTTGGCCGCGTGCGTGCTCGGTGAACCCAAGGCCGACGAAGGACAGCAT
>CAVVXG010000006.1:0-46026 GCA_963752125.1 uncultured Pseudomonadota bacterium
TACGCCCAGCGCGGACGCTTATCGGGGGCGCCTGTGGCGCTTCAAGTACCGATACGCTCAGGCCGAGAAGCTGCTCTCCCTCGGCAACTATCCCGATGTGTCTCTCAAACGCGCCCGCGAAAAGCGCGACGAAGCGCGGCGTTTGCTCGCAGACGGCATCGATCCGAGCGTCCAGCGCAAAAACGACCAGCAGGCCAAGACTGAAACATTCGAGGCCATCGCTCGCGAGTGGTTGGAGATGCGCGCCAAGACGACGGCGGCCATCACGATGCAGAAGGCGCGGTGGCTGCTCGAAATGGTCTTTCCGCGTATTGGTAAACGGCCGATCCGCGAGATCACCGCACCGGACTTGTTAGCTGCACTGCGGAAGATTGAATCTCGCGGACACCATGAGACGGCTCACCGCGCCAAGCAGAAGTGCGGGCAGGTGTTTCGATACGCCATTGTTACCGGGCGCGCAGAGCGGGATATCAGCTCGGATCTACGGGGTGCGTTGGTTCCGGTCGTGTCGCAGAACCACGCCGCTCTCACCGACCCAACGGAGGTTGGCGCACTTCTTCGCGCGATCGACGGTTATGAAGGGCAACCCATTACTGCGGCGGCCCTAAAGTTAGCTCCGCTGGTCTTCGTTCGTCCCGGCGAGCTTCGTGGCGCACGGTGGTCGGAGTTTGATCTCAATAGCGCCGAGTGGCGTATCCCGGCAGAGCGGATGAAGATGGGTGAGCAACACATCGTGCCGCTCTCACGACAGGCCGTCGCGATCCTGCGGGAATTGCGTGAGCTTACTGGCGGCGGCTTTGGAGACCTCGTGTTCCCCTCGTTGCTGTCGCTGGATCGGCCGATGTCGAACAACACCATTAACACTGCACTCCGCCGTCTCGGCTACACCAAGGAGCAGATGACGGGGCACGGGTTCCGTAGTATGGCGAGTACGCGGCTTAACGAGCAGGGGTTTCCGCCGGACGTCATCGAGCTTCAGTTGGCCCATGCGGAGAGAAACAAGGTGCGGGCTGCGTATAACAAGGCGCAGCGATTGATGGAGAGAAGGGAGATGATGCAAGCGTGGGCAGACTATCTAGATCAATTGCGACCAAAGTGCAATGCGGCAGATATGGTGGTGGGGATGTGACACGGGCGCGGAATGGTCTCCAACGGACACCGACCCGCTAAAGTCTATTCGGACTCCTATTGATCTCCGTGCCTGAAGTCCAACATTCGTACCAACTTAGGATGATTTCACAGGGCCAACGGCCTGGTGCTTCTATACTAAGCGAACGCTCAAGCTTGAGTAGCGGACTTGTATAGGAAGGTATCATGCCGAGGGCGCCGAATTTCACAACACTTGCGCAACAGGCCAATCCTAAAAACCAGTACGAAAAACAGATCGATCGACTGAAGGGAGCCCAGCAGGTTACCGATTGCATCAGCGGTGCCGTCGACGGCGTCATGAAGAATCTTTCTTCACACAAGCAGCGCGCGCTTGTGGTGTATGGCGACCCGCAGAGCGGCAAGACGGAGATGATGGTCGCTCTGACTGCCAAGTTGCTGGATGAAAGTTACAGGACGCTGATTCATCTAATGAATGACAGCGTGGATCTCTTAGTCCAGAACTTAGATCGATTCAAGCTTGCAGGGCTGGCGCCCGCGCCGCGCAATTCTGCAGATGCAGTTCATTCGCCCTTGCATGCCGGGCATACAGTCATTCTGTTCTGCAAGAAGAACCGGAATGACCTGATGAAGCTTATTGACAGCGTGCAGCATTCCGGGCAGGTGGTTGTAATTGACGACGAAGCGGACTATGCGACGCCAAACGGGAAAGTCAATGTTAGGGATAAGACGCGCATAAATGCCCTGGTGGGTAAATTGCTCGGGTCCAATGGCATTTATATAGGCGTTACCGCCACGCCCGCGCGGTTGAATCTCAACAATACCTTCAACAATACGGCTGAGACATGGGTGCGATTTAACGCCCACCCTGCCTATACAGGCCAGGATGTGTTTTTTCCGCTGGAGGGGCAACCGAGGTATCGGCTGACCGAGGTTGACGGGCCCGGGACTGCAAAGGATGCGCGTGAGGCGCTCGCTCGTTTCCTGGTGACAGTGGCGTACCTCAACCTTGAGGCGACTAGTAAAGGGCTGCCGGAGAGGAATTACAGTTTTCTCGTCCATACCAGTGGAAAGACCGACGACCACCGCGTTGATCGCAGTGTCATCGAGAAGGAAATTAATGCGCTGATTTCTGGATCTGGACGTGATTTCAAGGAATTTGCGAGCCTGGTCTACGATACAGCCGGACGGCTCTATGGCGACAAGGATTCCAACGAGCTGACTGCATACGTTATAGGGAATGCGTCAAGGTCAGCCTTTGTTGTTCTCAATAGCAAGCGAGATAAGAAGTCTGCCGGCGACAAGCCGACTGTGCCTACGTGTCCTTTTACAATCATTATTGGAGGAAATATTGTATCGCGGGGGGTGACGTTTCCAAACCTGCTATCCATGTTTTTCACAAGGGATGTGAAGAGCAAGCTGCAACAGGATACGTATATCCAGAGGGCTCGCATGTTCGGCGCGCGTGGGGAATATTTGTCCCACTTTGAGCTGACCATTCCCAAGTCTTTATACTCAGACTGGCATCGGTGTTTTGTGTTTCATCGGCTTGCATTGCAGGCGATAGAGAACAATAAAGTGTCGCCTGTCTGGATCGGAGACCCTCGTATCTCCATTGCGGCGTCGTCGAGTATTGACCGGGGCACGGTTGACCTCGATAAAGGAGAGATGTCATTCCAGATTTTCGATATCGCCGATCTGACGAAGTTGAACACGATTGTGCAGTCCGGGCCGACTGAAATTGACACTCTAAGGGCGTTGGAGCGGGAGGTTGGGGTCGCAATGCCGGGCTATCTGATTAAATATCTAGAGTCAGCACTTAAGCAGAGCGAGGGTACTCTAGCTATTCACACGGCGGGCTCGATCAAGGGTTACAAAGAGTCGGCCGATAGGGAGGCAATTTCACGTTCCAAAGGGTTCTTAGGCACGCCGCAGTTGGAGGAAAATAAGTTTCCGGGCGCGCAGCACCATATCAAGATCATGTACAACGAAAAGGGGAAGGGGCGGGTATTCTATAAGAACCGTGGTGGCGTGCAGTTCGTACAGAATCGTGGGCGCAAGTGAGTAGTGGAGCTGGGCTTGCGGCCCCGGCAATCTGGTATGCGACGCAGGCTGTTTTCGATTAGGATTTCGGCGCCGGGTGCGCTCAAATGGTTCGCGCAGTGGTTGATCCCCGCATAGTGACAAAAGGCCGTGTTGAAATCTCATAAAAAAACGATTGCGGAGACTTTGGGGCGTGGCCCAATTCATCCGTTTCCTGCCCGCATGGCGCCCGGTATCGCTCTTGAGGCGTTGGGAGAGGCGAATGCTTCGTTGCGGGTCCTGGACCCAATGGCGGGCTCCGGTACGGTACTCGCGGTAGCCCGTGCCAATGGGCATCGCGCATTTGGTGTTGATCTCGATCCTCTCGCCGTGCTGATGGCGCGAGTATGGACACGAACAATCGACGATCAACAGGTTAGGGATTGTGCGACGGCCGTGCTTAGTCGAGCGCGTCGAATATTCACATCGATACCGGCGTCGAAAGCGTACCCGACAGGGAGCGATTCGGAGACGCGCGCGTTTATTCGGTACTGGTTTGATGGCTACGCGCGCCAGCAACTCACTGCCTTGGCGCAGACGATCGGGAGTGTGGATGATCGCGCAATGCGCGAGGTTCTGTGGTGCGGATTTTCGCGACTAATTATCACAAAGCAGGCGGGCGCCTCGCTTGCGATGGATTTGTCACATAGCCGACCGCACAAGACTTTTGCACGCGCGCCACAGAAACCGCTAACCAATTTTTTGACGGCGGTTGATCGGGTAGTGTCAAGTTGTCCGCAGTCGGCCCGGGAGGCGGTCGGTCCCGTCGCTAATGTGAGCATTGGGGATGCACGGAATTTAGACATCAAGGCTGAGTCAATTGACTTGGTGTTGACTTCGCCGCCGTACCTTAACGCGATCGATTACATGCGTTGTAGTAAATTTTCGCTTGTCTGGATGGGCTATAACGTAAGTGCTTTGCGGGAAATTCGCCGCGGCAGTGTGGGTACCGAGGCGTCTTCCAGGCAGGCAATTAATGAGCCCTGGGTTCGGTCGCTTATCAAGGACATGTCACTTGAGCCGGAGCTATCCACCCGTGATCATGGGTTGCTTTCTACGTACGCGTGGGACATGGATCGTGCACTATCTGAGGTTTCAAGAGTGCTCCGCCCACAAGGGCGGGCTGTCTACGTAGTGGGCGAGTCAACGTGCCGGGGAACGTTCATTCGGAATTCTTCAATTATCACTGGAGTGGCTGAACGACACGGACTGAAGTTGATATCGCGCTATTGGCGGGGGTTGCCTGAGAATCGGCGCTATCTCCCGCCCCCACGGAGAGGAAAGGCGCGGTTGGATGGGCGGATGCGCCGGGAAGTAATTGTGGAATTCCGTAAAGCGCGATCAATGAACCAAATCAAAAGCCGAGGCCGTTCCTTCGCCGCCTAGATGAACACGGCGGGAGAAACGTTAAATCGCTCGGCGAGCGCGCGAGCTTGGCGAGCGTTTATCTCGCGCTTGCCGTTTAAGACCTCGCTGACGTTCGACTGAGAGCCAAAAATCTCCGCTAGATCGGCTTGGCGCAAGTTGTGCTGATCCATAAGGAATCGCAGTACTGCAGGTGGCTCAGCGGTGGGGATCTCGACATTGCGTTCCTCATAGTCGCGCACAAAGAACGTCACGATATCGAGTAAGCCCATCAGTGGATGGGTCGCCCGGTCGCCGATCTCATCAATGAGCTTGTTCATCAGGGTGATCATCGCCTTGTAGTGGCGCTCATTTTCGACCGTGCGAAGTTTTACGGGCGTCCGCGTCTGGAATTCGCGCCAAGCTGGAACGAGGTCGCCGAGGTCGTCGTTGTTCGTTGCGGATCCCATCACTTGCCTCTCTTAGGGCGCTTTCGTCGCTTGTCGTCCGACCACCTGTCGTAGTCGGAATGAGTGAATACGTGGCGGATGTAAACCAAACCCGTATTGTGGTGTATCGCCGTGATCAGGCGGTATTTGTTTCCGCCGATGTCAAAAATCGTGAAAGGCGCCAGGTAGTCAGCGGCAGGGAAGGCCGCCTTGATCGCGTTGAAGTCCGCGAACCGCGTCTGCTCCATCACGCGATACCAAGCGCATAACGGCGCTTGCGCCCGTGGATGGAGTTCCCAAAACTCACGAAGAGACCGTCGTGAGATCAACCGCACGGGTCGCTTCCACAATCTAAGAATATCTCATTTTGAGATAAATAGCCAGCCACGTGCTGAGGCCGGATTTCGTCAATACTTGTCCCAGAGCGGGTCATTGTCGCCTCATCTTGTGCGCTCGTGAACTCGATCGGGTAGAGCAGTCGCGGTTTGATCTTTAGTCCGAGAGTGGTGTGCGAATTCTAACGCCTGTTGCTCCTTGTCTGTTAGGACTCTGGGCATGCTGCATGTTAAGTGACGGACATCACCAGCGAGAATGGTCTCGCCTTGGCGTTCCAGAGTCTCAGCGATCCGGTGCCATCCCGCAACGACAGATTTGCGGGCTTCTATTACTTTGTCGCGAGCCGGGTCACGATATGAGCCGTGTTTCAATACGTTCGTTACGACGTCCTTGATGCGTCCGCGTACCGCCGTGGAATTGCCGTGGAGGTTTGACCTGTAGATGGCGTCTGGTACTTAGCCTTTGTTTCTGCCGCGTGCGACGCGTGGCGTGGCGTTTGGCGCGATCCCTTGCACGCGCATCAGTCGTGCGAAATCCTCTCGCCATTGGCGCAGCATTTCCTTGTCGACGTGCAATCGTTGGCCGTCCTCGTTCTCGGCTTTGACGACCATATGGACGTTAGGGTGCTTTTGCTCGGTGTACGGAATTATTGCGTATCGGTATCGCGGGGCGAACTTCTCACGCGCAAACTTGTGGGGCGGCGAGGACTTTTTCTGGAGTTCTGAAGTCACCTCCGGGCAATCGGCTGGAGGCTCTGTACGGTGACCGTGAGGGTCAGTACAGCATTCGAGTCAACGATCAATGGCGCATCTGTTTTCGGTGGACAAAGGCGGGTCCCGCGGATGTTGAGATTGTTGATTACCATTGAAGAGTGCGCCTGAGTCGCTGAAAGAGCGGCAGGAGAGTTGAACATGGCATTCAAGAGCGGCATGCGCCCGGTGCACCCTGGCGAGGTACTGCGCGAGGATTTCCTGCGGCCTACTGGCTTGAGTGCAAACGCGCTGGCCAAGGCGCTGCACATTCCGACCCCGCGCATCAATGATGTCGTACGTGAGCGCCGCGGCATCACGGCGGACACCGCTTTGCGGCTCGCACGCTACTTTGGCGGAGATGCGCAGTCGTGGCTCAATTTGCAGTCGATCTATGACTTGCGCGTTGCCGAGATTGCGAATCAAAAGAAGATCGAACGCGAGATCCAGCCGATTGCGGACCCGGAGCGGAACGCGGCACACGCGTAATGGCTTCCTGGTCTATCGTCCGGTTCGAACTGCTGCCGAACTATCGGCTCGAGGTCGAATTCGCTGATGGCACCGCTGGAATTGCGGATCTGTCTCCGCGTCTTTCCCAAGGACCGCTAGGCGATGGATTCGATCCGCTCTGCGATGAGAGAGTTTTCGCCCGAGCCCATCTTGAGCAGGGCGCACTCAGTTGGCCGGGCGGCATCGACTTGGCACCAGACGCGATGTATCAGCGTATTCGCTCGTCTGGGATTTCAACTCTCGTGGCCCAGAGTAAAAGGGTCGCTTGAGTTCCCCCGAGTTCGTCGCGTGGAGGCTTTCCCGCGGCTGGTGGGTACCAAAAGAGTTCAAAACGCCTACTCAATGTTCAACAAGGCAGGAAGTGCCCCGCTCATCTGGCCTCAGGCAAATCCCACCCCGCTCCGAGCGCCTTGTAGACGGCAATCAACGAGGTGGCCTCGTCGGTACGGCTCTGGGAGAACACCAGCTCCGCGGTCAATGCGGTGCGCTCCGCATCGAGCACCTCGAGGAAGTCCACCAGGCCGCCTTCGAAGCGTTTACGCGCCAGATCGGCGGCTTTGTCGCTGGCGGCTGCCGCAGCGGCCAACGACTCGCGATGCGACTGTGAGCGACCGTAGCTGACCAACGCGCCCTCGGTATCCTCCAGCGCGTTCAACACCGCCCCTTCATAGGTCGAAAGCGCTGCATCGGTGTCGGCGCGGGCTGTACTGATCCGTGCGCGCACACGGCCGAGATCGAAAGCCGCCCACGAGATGCCGGGGCCGACCGAGAAAAATCGCGCCTCCCCTTGGCCGAGCTCCCCGAAAGTGGGTGCGAGATAGCCAAAGTTTCCGGTGAGAGTCACCTTGGGAAACAAGTCACCCACTGCAACACCCACGCGCGCGGTGGCACCCGCCAGGCGCCTCTCCGCGATTCGGATGTCAGGTCGGCGCCGCAGCAATAACTCCGGCGTCCCTATCGAGCTCAATTGCGGCAGATCGGGTGCAGGCTGCGGCGTGAGCCGCTCGTTCAAAGCCGCCGGCTGCCGGCCGGTCAACACGCTGATCCGATACATCGTAGTGGCGATCAACGCCTCCAATGTCGGGATCGAGGCCAGTGTGGTGCGCCACTGCGCTTCGGCGCGCGCCGTGTCGAGCTCATTACCCCGGCCCGCCTCGAGCCGCACGTGCGTGAGCTTCAGAGTGTTAAGCTGACTTTCCGCATTGCGCTGGGTAAGCCTCAACTGATCCTGCAGGCCGCGCAGCACGAAATAGTCGCGCGCAACCTCCGCAATCACACTGACCCTCGCATCCTGGAGGGTGGCGCTCGCCGCCCCGACATCGGCGCGCGCCGCTTCCACGTTGCGTCTTACGCGACCGAAAAGATCGAGCTCCCACAAGCCCTGGAAGCCGGCATCCGCCGTGTCGAATTCGCGATCGTGTTGATCGACACCCGGCAGCTGTTGCTGAGCGTAGAGATTGTGCGTATAGGCGCCGGAAAATGTGACGGTCGGAAACTGATCGAATCCGGCCAGGCGCCTGGCGGCGCGCGCCGCCCGCAAATTCGCCGCCGCGGTAGCAAGGTCTTTGTTATGACCGACGGCATCCTCGACCAGGCTGCCGAGTAAGGGGTCGTTGAAACTTGTCCAATAACGCTCGAGCGTCGCTCCTTCGGCAAGGCCGGGCTGCCCGACGTTCAGATAGTGCGCGTCAACCGGCGTCGAGGGGCGATGATAGTCCGGCCCGACGGCGCAGCCGGCGAGAACCATGAGCGCCGCGCCGGAGGCCGCCACACTCCCTGCGATGCCGTCCCTCGTGAAGTTACGCACTGGGCGGCTCCTTGGCTGTCTCGAGCGCAGCGCCCGAGTCCTCGCCTTGCCCCGATCCTGGGCCCGGATTCGCCGCCGGACGTTTCCGCAACGCCTTTTCGATGGTCACGAAAAACACGGGCGTCAGAAACAGCCCAAACAGCGTCACGCCGAGCATGCCGGAAAACACCGCGATTCCGATCGCCTGGCGCATCTCGCTGCCGGCTCCAATCGCCGTCACCAGGGGAACCACGCCCATGATGAATGCGAACGAGGTCATCAGAATGGGCCGCAGTCGCAAGCGGCAGGCTTGGATCGCCGCATCGACAGGCGATAAACCCTGCTCAACCCCATCCCGCGCGAATTCAACAATCAGAATTGCGTTCTTACAGGCGAGTCCCACCAGGACGATGAAGCCGATCTGGGTCAGCACATTGTTGTCCGAGCCCTTCAGCCACACCCCCAACATGGCGAATAACAGGCACATCGGTACGATGAGAATAACCGCCAGCGGCAAACCCCAACTTTCGTACTGCGCCGAGAGAATCAGGAAGACGAGCATGACACAGATCGGAAACACGACCAGAGACGTGTCGCCGGCGCTTTTCTGTTGAAAAGTCAGGTCGGTCCATTCGAACCCGAAGCCGTTGGGCAATGTCTCGCTCAGAACACGCTCCATGGCGGCAGTAGCCTGGCCTGAGGAGAATCCCTGGGCCGCGCCGCCGTTGATGTCCGAGGCGAGATACACGTTGTAGTGCGAGACCCGGTCCGGGCCCGACTGGAAGTTGATCGTGGCTACGGCTCCTAGCGGCACCATGTCGCCGCGCAGATTGCGCGTCTTCAAGTCGGAGATATCTTCCGGTTTGCTGCGATAGCGGGCCTCGGCCTGTGCGTAGACGCGGAACGTGCGGCCGAAGCGATTGAAATCATTCACGTACACAGAGCCAAGGTAGGCCTGTAACGTGTCGAATACATTCGACAGCGGCACCGCCTGCCGCTTGGCCTTGACGCGATCCACGTCGGCAAACAGTTGCGGCACGCTGTTCTGGAAGGTGGTGTACGTCGCGTAAGGGTTGAGTTCGTGCTGCTGCCGCGCCTTGGTCAGAACCTCTCCCGTGACCCGGGCGAGCTCGTCATAGCCGTGCGCGCCCCGATCCTGGATGTAGAGTTTGAATCCGCCGGTGGTACCCAAACCCTGCACCGGCGGCGGTGGCACGGCGAAAATCGTGGCGTCCCGGATGCTGCTGAACTTCTTGTTGAGGGCGGTCACGATAGCGCCGGCCGACAGTGCTTTTGTGGTGCGCTCCTCGAAGGGCATGAGTGGGAAGAAGATGACGGCCGCGTTGCTCAGATTCACGAAACCTTGGACCGACAAGCCGCTGAAACCAATCGCGTGGGCGACCCCGGGTGTGCTCGTCGCCATCTGCGAAACCTGCTTGACGACTCTTTCCGTGCGGTCCAGTGAAGCAGCATCCGGTAGCTGCACGATCGCAATCAGGTACTGCTTGTCCTGAGAGGGAATGAAGCCCCCCGGCACAATGCGGAATATGCCCCAGGTACAGATCAAAAGAATCGCGAAAACCGCGAGTACCATGAAGCGCAGTCCGATGATGCGTCGCACCGTGCGGCCGTAGCCTTCCGAGGCGCGTTCGAACACCCGGTTGAAAACCCCGAAGAAGCGACCGAGTACGCGATCGATGCCCCGCTGAAACCAATCCCGCGGCGCATTGCGCGGCTGCAGCAGCAGCGCAGCCAATGCCGGCGACAGGGTCAGGGAGTTGAAGGTGGAGATGAGCGTGCTCGCCGCGATGGTGATACCGAACTGGCGATAGAACTGCCCGGTGAGACCGCTGACGAACGCCACCGGCACGAATACCGCGCACAATACCAACATGATGGAAATGATGGGGCGCGTGACTTCCTTCATCGCCGCGTGGGCGGCCTCGCGTGGCGGCAGTCCACCCTCGATTTTGCGCTCGATATTCTCGACCACCACAATGGCGTCGTCGACCACAATACCCGTCGCGAGCACCAGACCGAACAAGGTCAGCGAGTTGATCGAGAAACCGGCCGCCAGCAGCGCCGCGAGCGTTCCGACAATGGCCACCGGCACGGCGACCAGCGGAATGATGCTGGCGCGCCAGGTCTGCAGAAACAGGATGACGACCAACACCACGAGGCCGACCGCCTCGAATAGAGTATGAATCACGGCATCGATGGAGTGCCGCACGAATACGGTTGGATCGTAGTCGATCTCGTAACTCAGTCCTTCGGGGAAGCTCTTCGAGAGAGTCTTCATGGTCGCGCGCACCGCATCCGATAGCTGCAGTGCGTTGGCCCCCGGGAGCTGGAATACGGGAATCGCCACTCCCGGGCCGCCATCCAACATGCTGCGCAGCGCGTAGGTCTCGGGACCGAGCTCGAGACGGGCGATGTCGCGCAGATAAGTCGTTTCTCCGTTGGCGCCGTTCTTGACAATGATGTTGCCGAATTCCTCCTCGGTCTGCAGGCGGCCCTGCGCGTTGACAATGTATTGAAACTCAACCCCGGGGAGCGAGGGCTGACCGCCAATTTGGCCGGCTGCAACCTGCACGTTCTGTTCACGCACGGCCGCGAGGACTTCGTCGACGCCGAGACTCAGTGACGCCATTTTGGCCGGGTCGAACCACAGGCGCATGGCATAGTCTCCTGAGCCGAACACCTCCACGTCGCCCATGCCCGGCAGGCGAGCCAACACGTCGCGGACCTGGATCACCGCATAGTTGCGCAAGTACAGTGAGTCATAGCGGCCGTCGGCCGACTTCAGAAACACCACCATTGTGAGATCGGGTGAACGCTTTTGGGTGACCAGACCGACCTGCCGGACCACATCAGGCAGACGCGGCTCGGCCTGCGAGACACGGTTCTGGGTCTGTACCTGTGCGATATCAAGGTTGGTTCCGAGGCGGAAGGTTACGGTGATCGAGAAGTTGCCGTCGGGGGTCGCGACCGAGTTGGTGTAGATGGCGTTCTCGACACCGTTGATCTGCTGCTCGAGCGGCGTGATGACCGTCTCGGCGATGGTTTTGGGCGAGGCGCCCGGATATTGCCCGCTCACCACCACGGTGGGTGGAACGATCTCGGGGTACTCGCTGATCGGGAGTGCCGGAATGGCCAGCAAGCCTGCGACCGCGATCAGGATCGCCAGCACTGATGCGAAGATGGGTCGCTCGATGAACACGGAAGAAATGTTCATAGAGTCACTTCCCCGTCTCGGGAGCCACCGGTTGCTGCTCCGTCGCGACCTCGGCGTCACCCTGCATTGTTACTTTCTGCGGCGCCACGACGATTCCCGGATGTACGCGCTGTGCGCCGTTCACCACAATCACATCGCCAGGCTTGAGCCCCTCGCGCACAATGCGCAGACCGTCGATCACACGCCCTAACTTCACTCGCCGATACTCGATCTTGTTGCCGGCACCGAGCAGGAACACATATTTTTGGCTCTGATCGGTGTTCACGGCGCGATCATCGATGAGAACGGCCGTGTGCTCGTTGCTACCAAGCAGTTGCACGCGCGCGAACAGACCGGGGATGTACAAACCGTCCTTGTTTTCCAACACCGCACGGGCGCGGATTGTGCCGGTCTGCGAATTCACCTGGTTGTCCACGAAGTCCATCTTGCCCTCGTGAGGGAAGCCTGCCTCGTTAGCGAGTCCGACCCGCACGGGATTGGGGGCATCTCGCGAGCTGGGTCGCTCACCGGTGCGAGCCAGAGCGACATAGCGCAGATAGGTCGCCTCGTCGCCCTCGAAGTAGAGGTAAATGGGATCCAGAGAAACGACGGACGTGAGAAAGGTGCCGCCATTGTTGCCACCCGTGACAAGATTGCCACGTGTCACCTCAGCGCGGCTGACACGTCCATCGATCGGACTGGTGACTCTGGTGAAGTCCATGTTGAGCTCCGCCGACTCGAGGGCGGCCGCGGCGCCCGAGACGTTGGCCTCCGCCTGGGCGACGGTGCTGTCGCGCTCATCAACTTCTTCCTGGGACACGGCGCCACTGTCTTTGAGGTGCTGCACCCGCTGCTGCTCGATCTTGGCAAGCTCGAGAGTGGTGCGGAAGCGCTTCAGATCGGCAGCCGCGCGATCGCGATCGGCCTTGTAAGGACGTGGGTCGATGACGAACAACAGATCGCCTCGCTTCACCACTTTGCCCTCGGTGAAGGCGACGACGTCGATATAACCGGATACGCGCGGCCGAATCTCCACGGTCTCCACCGCTTGCAGCCGGCCGGTGAACTCGTCCCAGTCCTTGACGGGCCGCTGCAAAACCTCCGCGACGCTGACCTCCGGCGGCGCGGCCGTCGATGGAGCGCGGCCGGAACCGCCACAGCCCGCAATCGATAAAAGGGTGAGCCATGCGGCTACCCTGCAGATACTGAAGAGTCTCGGCACCGGATTCTCCCCAACGGAAGTGCAATATCGGCCGTCTCAAGACGGTTCGTGACTAACCGCCGATGTTACGAAGGGTGTGCGCTTCAAGGCTTGGACGATCCTCTTTATTCGACGGCAGGCTGTGGTGAGGACGAACAAGCGGAGCGCGAGACCCGCACGTTGTGAAGAATCCCCGGTGAAGAGCTACGGGCAAAGATGACCCGTCAGCGTCGCGTACGTTGACGGGGGTTCCTGACGGCCTTTGTTGTGGAAGCGGTTCCGCCCCCGCCGCGCTGCCCCCGCCCCGGTGCCTTAAGGCGCCGTCAGCTCCAGTGTGGGGCGCCGTCTGATTCACGGTCGTGAGTGCGATCGGCCGGCACCAGAGGCACTGCATAGGGTCCAATATTTTGCGGCTGCGCTCGAGATCCAGGCCGCGAGGCCGACACTGGACTCGATGTCGTCCCGGCGTCTGAGTGGTCTATCGTCCGGTTCGAACTGTTAAACGGTTACAACAGCTTAGCTCGCGTAGTCTGGTAAGACCCACGCCCATACCAGCGCTGAGTCACTTCAGATAGTCGCTCCCCCAAACGGCGGGCAGTGATCAGATCGCCGGCGGCGGCTGCGAGTTGGGGCGGTTGATCGGTATTGCTTTGTGCCATCACACCAATCCAGCTTCCGATGCGATTAATGCTGTCGGGCGTGGATGTGCTGAGAATTCCCCCCGGCCCGTCAGCCACTCCAACCCAGATCATCCCCATTTGGGCGGCGAATAAAGTCAACTGCAGCAAAGTGGACAGTTTGTCGCCGCTTGGTGATGCGGAGTTGGTAAAACCAGCGGCGAATTTGTCCTTCCAGGATTGCCCCACCCACTTGTCGAAAGCTTTCTCGAGAAATGCCTTGAAGACCGCCGAGGCGCTGCCCATGTAGGTCGCGCAGCCGAAAGCAATGGCATCAGAGGCGTCGAGGATTTCAAGAATCGAGTCGTTGGACCATCGGCCCTCGCGTACATCCGAACCGACAATTTCCAGCAGATGCGCTTCTGGCGGACTGGCAAGTGCCAAAGGTGACTGATTTCAAACGGCTGCTAAAATCTCAACCGGATTTGTAATCAGGGGGAGTGGGGTTCGAGTCTCTCAGCGGGCGGAGTCCCTGCTCCCGAAGGAGGACTTCTGATGGACGAACAGATCATCGTCGAGGCGTTGCGGGAGGCAACACGGGTCGTCGTTCTGACGGGCGCGGGCATATCGGCGGAGAGCGGCTTGCCCACGTTCCGAGATAAGCAGGTCGGGTTATGGGAGAGCTTCAACCCCCAGGAGCTTGCGACGCCTGCTGCATTTCAGCGCGATGCCGCGTTGGTGTGGGGCTGGTATGAATGGCGACGTGCGGCTGTGCTCGCCGCGCAACCCAATGCCGGCCACCAAGCCATAGTGGCCATCGCAGGCCACGTTCCGCAGCTGACGCTGGTCACCCAGAATGTCGATGACCTCCACGAGCGAGCCGGAAGTCAGGGCGCACTGCATTTGCATGGCGAGCTTGCCAAGGCCTATTGCCAGGCGTGCCGGAAATCCTACACTTTTCCAAGCGGCATTCCGGACGTGCCGCCGGGTGGAGCGCGCATTGAGCCCCCGCGCTGTGTCGCTTGCGGGTCCAGAATTCGGCCCGGGGTCGTGTGGTTTGGTGAGAGCCTGCCCGAGCTAACTTGGCTTGCCGCCGTCGAAGCGGCCAAAGTTTGCGACGTGCTACTGTGTGTTGGGACGTCATTGCTTGTGTACCCTGCCGCATCGCTGGTGAAGGTGGCTATAGCGCGGGGTGCAACGACTGTTCTGGTCAACCCGAACCCGACTGATCTCGATTCATCTGTGACGGCTGCGATGCAAGGCCCGGCTGGCGTCGTTTTGCCGCGGCTAGTCATAGAGGCCTGGGGCTAGGACGGTTGCGAGAGTTTGGCGGGGGTCTGTGGTGGCGCTGGAAGCCGCCGTCGCATGACCTGTGGCGTGGCATTTCTGCCGCACGCCAAGGGAGCTTGACTTAGAGCGCGCTCTAACAACTAGACTGAAAGCACTATGGAGCAGGGCGTATCGATCCGGGAGATGGCAAGGCGTTGCGGCCTTTCCGCCTTCACTTTGCGGTATTACGAACGCGCGGGCTTGATTCGCGCGGTTCAAAGATCAGGCAGTGGTCACCGCCGTTACAGTGCCCGCGATCAGGAGTGGATCGAGTTCTTGAACCGACTCCGGCAGACCGGAATGTCCATTCGGCAAATGGCAGCGTTCGCCCGTCTGCGTGCGGAAGGTGACCGGACAGTCGGTGCTCGCCGCAAGCTCCTGCAGGAGCACGTGGAAACGATCCAAGCCAGGATCGATGCGTTGGATCGGTCGAAGCGGGCGCTTCAGGCAAAGATGAAGCATTACCGCGCGCTCGAGACATCTTTGGCGCCCGTCACGGCGCGGCAACCTCAACAGGAGCGAACCCATGAACGGCGAACCGATGAGCGATCGATTCGAAAGAGGGCTGAGGAAACTGCAGGAGATAGACGGCGCGGCCGGTGAGCGGGTCATCGATTCTCTGCGCGACATCGCGCCAGACTTCGCTCGCTACCTGGTCGAGTTTCCGTTTGGGGACATTTATTCGCGTCCCGGGCTCGACCTGAAGACCCGCGAGATAGCGACCATCGCGGCGTTGACCGCCCTGGGCAACGCGTCACCCCAGTTGAAAGTGCATATTCACGCGGCACTGAATGTGGGGTGCTCGCGGCAGGAGATCGTCGAAACCATCATGCAGATGGCGGTCTATGCGGGATTTCCGGCCGCCTTGAACGGGCTGTTCGCGGCTAAGGATGTCTTTTCCGAGAAAAGACTTTAGTCCACCTAATCGTCGAGCTATTTCTTCAGACGACTCTCGCGCTGAATGCGCGCGAGGATTTCGGTAGTCACGGCCGCGGCGCGAGCGCGCAAGTTCTCTCTGGGAGACCTCTTGGCCTTGAGACGAGTCAGGAGGGCTTTCAGTTCTGAAGCCTGTGGCCTTGGGTTCTGCATTGGGTACGGAGCCCTTCAGGTTGCGGTTGTGCGTGAGGAGTATTCCAAGGGAACCCCTTCACGACGTTGATATCGTAATCCGCGACCTGTCCACGACACGGTGGACAGGCTGCTCAAGTTCACTCCGTTGAACTTGGTAGTGCCAAGTGGAGCCTACCACGCTAAGACCATCATGGTGCCTCTCGCCGCAGTTCCCCTGCGACAGTTGGCGTTTCCGTTGCGACAAGAGGGATTTTTCATCCGGTAGACCGTCTGTCTTTGCTGACATCGGCACAGAAACTGCACGTCGGCCCAATGGTCGCGGCTCGCCGTTGAAGCGCCTCGGCGCGGTCGTGGTGTTAGCGCCGCAGCTGAAAGCGCCTGAAGGAGTGGGCCTACGCCGCCATGATCTTTGACATGATTGGCGCCGTGCTCTCGCGCATTGCGGTCGGCTATCCGACGCTGAATCCGATCGTGCCGCTGTTGGTCGGGACGTTGGCTGTCACTACCAGCCTACCCGGGGGGGATACCTCTCACTGCGTATCCACTGCGACAATAGCCATTTTTCCCCCGTTATCACCGGCAGTCCGGCATGTAGGCTGTCGCGGTGGCCCAATCCATCCGCTCCCAAGTTGTGAAAGTGGAGCACGTCTCCGCGCCTGGCCCCGATGTCCAGTTGTAACGTTGGGAAGCAGGTACTGCCGCCGTGGTACTCGTCATTGAGGTAAACCAACACGGTGTGCGCGCGCTGACCGCCGTCGGCCAGGGATTGATAGGCACCGGCGCTGCTTTCATTGAAGTAGTCGACATGCGGCCGGAATTCCTCACCCGGGCGATAGCGCAGGATCTGCAGGAATTCCCCGTTCGCCGCCGGCAGCTCGCAAACGCGGCTGATGCAGCGCTCGATAACCTCCAACACGTGATCGTGTTGGCGCGGGCCGAGCGTGACATGCGAGCTTGTGCGCATCGGATCGGCGCGCGCTTCACCGGTGCGCGCATCGACGATCTGCGAGCGCCGCACCAGCGGCGCGGCCAGGTTGATCACCCAGTCCAATAACAACGGGTGAATCACGCCGGGCAGTTTTCGAATGAGCGGTGCTTCGTGCAGTATTTCAGCGGCCGGCAGTTGGATGTCGGATGCGAGTTGCGGCAACGCCTGCTCCAGCAAAGGCCAGTCGACGCTCATCGCCGGCGGCACTGCGGGAGGTGAGACCACGTTTCGCACTCGCAGAGCCTGGTCCAAGCGCCGATTAAGATATTGAGTGCGAGCGGGCGCGCTTCGGTAGAGGGTTATGGCCAGCGCCGGATCGGGCGCGCCACCAATGGCTTCGCCGTAACAGCGGGCCAGTGCATAGACAGCGCCGGCATCACCACGCCGCGACGCCGCCTCAAGCAACGGACGTGTCAGATCCCAACGCTGATGGCAGACACTAAGTAGACCAAGTTGGCGCAGCGCATTGGCCTCCCCCATGCGCGCTGCGGCGAGAAGGTAACGCAGGCCGATCTCTGGATCGCCAATTCCTAGTGCGGCGAAGCCATGGATCTCGCTGAGCAGAAGATTCGCCTGAATCTGGGTAGCGGCCAATGGTTCCAGCAAGGCGACTGCCTGCCGGCAGTCGCGAGGACAATGACGCCCGTCCATCAAGAAGGTGGCCAGCGTCACTTGTGCTGGAATCAGATGCTGCGCTGCTGCCAGACGCAGCCAATGCAGACTTTCGTCGAACTGCCCCCGCTGGTGCAGTTCAGAGCTCAGCGCATACTGAGCGTCTGCGTTGCCTGACTTCGCAAGTGCGACGGCTTCCTGAGTTGAAATACCCGGCGCCATCAACGGCTCCTGATGGCCTGTCACGCGGCGATGAGCTTCACCTCATCGCCGCGCAGACAAACCGCTTCAGCCTTTGCCCGCGGCCGCAATCAACTTCTTCACTTCACCGAAGCTCATCCCGGTGGAGGCCGCGGCCAGATCACCGGCGGCCAGCTCTTTGGCGGCCTTCTGCAAGTCGCCCATCACGCGGGTGTAGAGCGTGGCGCCCATGCTGACCCGTTTGACTCCAGCCTGCTTGAGCTCGGTCCACGGTACCGCGCCGCTCATTGTTCCCACGACGATGTTGACCGGCTTGGGCGCCACCGCCTTGACGATCGCACGCACGGCATTCATGTCGGGAGGGTAGGGTGCGTACAGGACGTCGGCGCCTACTTCGGCAAAGGCTACCAGCCGCTTGATCGAGTCCTCCAGGTCGGGTCGGCCTTGGATGAAGTTGTCGGTACGGCCGGTCAACACGATCCGTCCCTTGGCAACTTTCGCCGCCGCACGTACACGCGCGACCGCGTCGTCGAATGAGCGGATCGGATTGGAAGGATCGCCAGAGGTATCCTCGATACCGATCCCCGCAAGTCCCGCCGTGATGGCGGCCTCCACCGTTACAGCGACATCGCTGGGGCTCGCTCCGTAGCCGTCTTCGAAATCGCCATTGACCGGCAGGTTGGTGAGATCGCCGATGAGTTGGGCGTTGGCGATGTGCTCCGCGCGACTCACGGCATGTCGGCCATCCAGGCGTCCCATGGCGGCGGCGATGGCGGCGGATGAAGTGCCGAGCGCTTCGAAGCCGGCTTGCTTCAACAGCAGGGCGGATGTGCCGTCCCACGCGTTCGGCATGATAAATCCGCCGTCGCGCTCATGTAGGGCGCGGAAGTGTTCGTACAGTTCCCGTTGTTTCACAGCAAAGTGCCTCCAGCAACAGCCAACCGGGCGTCGCCCGGACTCATGCTAGCGCAGCTCGATCGTCCAGGTCACCGGCGCATCCTCGATCAGGGAGGAACGCACGCTGCAATACTTCGTGACCGACAACTCCACCGCGCGCGCGGCCTTTTCGGGGGTGATGCCCGATCCGCGTAACGTAAAATGCAACACCGCGGACGCCAGCCGCCGCGGGATCGCCACGATGCGCTCCGCCTCCACCCGAACGCGCAGCTCCTCCAATGGGGTGCGCTGCTTTTTCATGATCTCGACCACATCGGTTGCCGCACAGGCGGCGATCGCCGCGAGCAGCATGTCGAATGGCCCAGGTCCGGTCAGCGCATCACTGTCGATCCGCACTGTCGGTCCGTCGGGCCGGCCCGCATCGAACCGCAAGTCGCCCGCCCATTCGATCTGAACGGGAGAATGGGGTGCAGCATCTGGTTGGGCAGCCATGCTGCCCACTCTACCAGTGATAGGCGATGGATACAGCCAGTGCGCGCTGGGTGCGGCTTTCGGTGATGGGGCTTTCGGCAGCGCTGCCACGCAGCTGGCTGATGGCCGCATCGACGTTCACCAGCCAATGGGGGGTGATGAATTGGGTCGCGCTGAACCCGAATCCCACCGAGTTGGTTCCGCCGTGCACGTTGAAGATCGGATCCCCGGAGGCGAGCGACTGCGTCTGGTTGACGCCGAACTCCTTCTGCAGATAACGATGGTTCGCCCAGGTGATGGATGGGCCCGCGAACATGAAGAACGATTTCGAGCTGCCGGGCAGCGGCATGTAGGCTTGGAGGTCGCCGAGAGCGCCGCTTGCGCCTCCCATGATCTGCCGCGCATCGATCTGGATCACCAGCGGGAAATCCTTCGAGAGCACGTAGGATGCGAACAGTTTGACGTAGGGTGCCGGAGCGATGTCGCCGAGGCCGTGCAGGTTAGGATAATCGTCAGGGACGCGGCGCCCGAGGTCGAATCCGAGTGAGACTCCGACTCTGTAGTAGCGGCCGCGCAGTAAATTGACTCCGAGTCCTTCCCCAAGAGAGAAGAACGCCAGGTCCTTGTAGCGGATGTTGATGACCGGTCCGCCCCGAAACCGATACGCTTGCGCGCCCTGGTAGACAGGCTCGAGGTCACCTGCCACGCCCAGGACCATGCGCCAATCCGGAATGTCCGGCTCGAACAGCTGCTGCAACACAATGCCGCCCGAGTACTGCCATTCCTGCAGAGGCGAGGGGGTTTGAGACCAAGACAAACGGGGACCGAGGGCCCCCAGCAGCAGGGCCAGGTAAATAAGACGACGCAATATGGCTCCAGACTCCGATGGCTCAGCCGCGCCAGTTCCCCGTCGGCGGCGCGGGCTCAAGTGACCAATAACGCTTCATTTTGCAATTGGCTCCATGCGACTCGACACTTCCTTTGCAGTCAGGTGGTTATAGCCGCATCAAGAGGTGTAACGGTCTCACAGGGGGCGCCGACGCAACACATTTCTGTAACTGCTGGTGAAGAATTTCCGTTGTACCCTGTGGTGGCTATGCCTATTACTCGCTTCCGCGTTTTCTCCGATCTGCATCTGGAGTTCGTCGATTGGACGCCGCCCCCGGCTGAGGCCGAGGCGATCCTGCTTGCCGGCGATATCGCCGTTGGCACGCACGGCATTCACTGGGCGCGACGGCATTTTCCGGATACGCCCATCGTTTACGTGCCCGGTAACCACGAGTTTTATGGCGCAGCGTTGCCGGATGCGCTCGCCGCACTGCGTTCTGAGGCACGACGCTCGAATGTTCACTTCCTGGACGGTGACGAGTGCGTCGTCGGCGGGACGCGGTTCCTGGGCGCCACGCTCTGGACCGACTACGCCTTGTATGGATCCTCGCCAACGGCGCTGGATCGCGCGATGGCAGACGCCGAAATCGAGATGAATGATTTCAGGATGATCAAATGGTCCAACGGCGATCGCCTCAACCCGGAGCTCGTGCGGGAGATGCATGTCACTCGGGCGCGGTGGCTCGGTGAACGGCTCGCCGAGCCTTTCGTCGGGCCGACGGTGGTGATCACCCATCACTTACCGCACCGCCTGAGTATCCATCCCAAATACGAAGGCACTCGCTTCAATCCGTGCTTCGCCAGCGATCTGGACCACCTCGTGCGCGCACCGGTGGCACTTTGGGTTCATGGTCATACTCATGAGTCGATCGATTACGTCGTGAATGACACGCGCGTTGTGTGTAATCCACGCGGCTATCTGCCGAATGAGCCGAATACGTCTTTTGACCCCATGGGGACCGTCGAGTTGGTGTTGGCATGAGCTCTGCAACCGGAGGTGTTGCAGGCGGTAACCCCTCCCTGACGCATCGCGCCGTGCTCGGCATAGCCGTGCCCGTCATGATCTCGAATGTCTCGACGCCGCTCATCGGGCTCGTGGACACGGCTATTGTCGGTCGCTACCCAAACCCGACGTACATTGGGGCCGTCGCGATCGGAGCGTTGGTTTTTACGTTTACGTTCTGGGCGTTCGGTTTTTTGCGCATGGGGACCACGGGCCTGACCGCGCAGGCGCTGGGAGCCGGGGACAAGGATGAGTTGGCGGCGGGGCTCGGACGAGCGTTGCTCATCGCCGCCGCGGCGGGAGTGGGGTTGATACTGTTGCAATGGCCCATTCGCGAGTGCGCCTTTGCGCTTCTCGGCACGAGCCCTGAAGTGGAGCGGCTCGCGCGGAGTTATTTCAACGTGCGCATCTGGGCGGCTCCCGCCACGCTGGTGAACTATGCCCTGCTGGGTTGGTTCATCGGTTTGGGGCGTACCCGGATCGGGCTCGTTCTGCAGTTGGTTCTCAATATCGCAAATGCGATCCTGGACATCGTGTTCGTGCTTGGTTTCGGCTGGGGTGTTTGGGGTGTGGCGTTGGGGACCACGCTGGCCGAGTTCATTGCGGCCGCTGTGGGTGTGGCAATCGCAGTCCGGCATCTGCGGTACATCGGCGGGCACGCATCGCTCGAGCGAATCCTGGCCCCGGCGCGCCTGAAGCGGGCCTTCATCGTAAACAGCGACATTATGATCCGGTCACTGGCATTGATCACAGTGTTTGTCTGGTTCACCGCTCAGGGCGCCCGCCAGGGAGATGCCATCCTGGCGGGCAACTCGATCCTGACGCAGTTCATCGGTGCGTGCGCGTTCTTTCTGGACGGTCTCGCATTTGCCGCTGAGGCGTTGGTGGGGCACGCGGTGGGGGCGGCCCAACGGCACGGGCTCATTCTCGCGGCTCGGATGACGACTGTATGGGCTGCCGGGATTGCGGTATTGCTGGCAGCGGTGTTGGCTCTATTCGGGCCGTTCTTTATCGATGCTCTCACGGTCGATCCCACGGCGCGGGCTGCGGCGCGCGCCTATCTCCCGTGGGCCGCGGGAGCTCCGCTATTAGGCGTGTGGGCCTTCCAGCTGGATGGAATTTTTATCGGCGCTACATGTACCGCGGATATGCGCAACGCCATGCTTGCGTCGCTCGCGATTTTCTTAGGCGCCTGGTGGCTACTACTGCCCTTCCGTAACTCCGGCCTATGGGGTGCGTTCTACATCCATTACGTCGCGCGTGCCGTCTCGTTGCTCTACTACTACCCGGCGCTCGTTCGTTCCGTTGCCGCACCCGCGCCGGCAGCGTGAGTTGAGTTACCGCAGCCAGCGCACTGACTGTTGAACCTGCTGCGCGACCGCATCGATGTTCTCGTCCCCTTGTGCAAGCACAGCGATACTTCCGTGCGGCGCCGGCGCGATCACCCCCGACATGCCATGCTCGTGGAAGCTCGTCCGGTGGGTCACCTTCTCATCCGGGAGGATGATAACGGTAACCGGTCCCTGCGGCATGTGCACGACCAGGTGAGGCACCAGACGTCCGTGGAACCAGCAACTGTGAGCATACATGACTCGGTCGGAGGCCATGTCGAGTGCGACGCCGCCTCTGGCGAGAGCGTCATTGGTGTCCGCGGTCGATGCAGGTGCCTTACTCGACCAGCTGGCTGACTCGAACTCGACGTGCGCCACGATGTCATGCGCCAGAGTATCGGTCGGACGTAGCGCCCAGATCACCAGCAACGAGGCGAATGCGACGCTTGCTGCCAATGCCCAACCGGACCACCAGCTCGCCGTCTTCCGACGCCGCGTCGCACGAGCATTGCTTATCGGTGTGACCGAAGCAGGGGGGGCGAAAGCTGGCAGTGGACCTTGTTCGAGGGCTCGCTGGATGTTGGTGTCGAGCGCCGTCATCTCCCGCTTGAACTGCGTGCACTCTGGACAGGTTGCCAGATGTTCCGCGAGCTCCGGAGGTACGGAGTGAGGCTCCGCGCCGATCAGCAGGCGCGCTTCACCGTGGTTCATGCTACGCCCTCACTGCCGGAATCGTCCGGCGCGGGCGTCATGCCGTACAAGGTGCGCAGTTTGTTGCGGGCGCGGAACAATCGAGTGAGCACAGCCGTGGAGGACAGGCTCAGCTCCTGTGCGATCTCGGCGGTCGAAAATCCTCCCAGCACCTGCATAATCAGCGGTTCACGGTATTCCAGCGGAAGTTTGAGAATGGCCCCGCGCAGCGAGTCCAACTCACTGTCGGGCCCCGGCGGGGACGGCATGCCTTCTGGCTCGACTCCGTCGTCCAAGGCCACCAGCTCCAAACGCTTGCGCTCGTAAAGGCGCGCGTGCTCGCGCCGCACGATGGTCAGCAGCCAAGCCCGGGCGGCAGCGGGGTCCTTCAGGGCCTCGCGCGACCGCCATGCGCGCAGCAGCGCCTCCTGCACAATGTCCTCCGCGATGGCGCGGTCGCGCGCCAGCCAGTGGGCAAAGCGCAGCAGATCCGGCCGCATGGACTCGAACAAGCGAACGATGGGGTCGCCCGCCTCGGCACCCACGGTTGACCCGTCAAAAGAGGAGACCGGGGTTCCGGGTCCGGAATTGCGCGCACCCCGCATTATTGCCGTGTTTCCGTGATCATGATGGAGTCGGCGGTCTTGGCCCGCGACGGTTACCTTGAAGGCATCCTCTGCTCGAGTTCCTCGCCAAGGATACCGCTAGGTGACGCATCGGTGGCGAATCCGTGCAATAAGAATCCGAGCCGACCGGTCAATGTGCCAATCTCGGGAACAGCGCCATCCAGGTGGCGGATGCAACCCGAGCCTTCTGACTTGCGATCGGAGCGATCAATGAAATTCATCATCCGTTGTCTCATCGACTGGCCTCGCGGCGTGGCGTCCCATCTGACATGGCTCGCGCCATTGTTCGCGCGCATCACGGTCGGTTGGGTGTTTCTGTGGAGCGGTTGGGGCAAGCTCAACAACCTGCCACAGATCACTGAGAACTTCATCAGCTGGGGGATTCCTTTCCCGCACTTCCTGACGCCGCTGACGGCCGGCATCGAATTCTTCGGCGGCCTGTTTCTGCTGCTGGGGTTCGTGACACGCATTTCCGCCGGCGCACTCGGTGTGACCATGATCGTCGCCATCAAGGCGGCCCGTTGGGGTGAGGTTGACTCTCTCGAGACGCTTCTGGGTTTCGACGAATTCGAATATCTCGCCCTGTTTCTGTGGCTCGCCATCGCGGGGCCCGGCGCGCTGTCGCTCGATCATCTGATCCAGCGCTGGTATGACGGTTCGGGTTATGCGCCGCTGCCTGCGAAAGCCAAGGCTTAGGGGGAGCGCACGATCCTCGTGCCATAAGGTTCGGCCTCACGACGTCGCGCCGGCGTCGTGTGGGCGGTTACGGCAAGATGAACTTTTGCGCGTCTCGGGAATTCCTTATGCGAGGCCTCGTCGAAGTGGAGGTCCGATGGAGCTTTCGAGAGGCTTTCGATGTTACCACTGATCCGTATCCTTCCCATTCTTGCCGTCGTCCTTTGCCTTACTGCCTGCGGTGGCAGCAGTAATAATGGTTCTCTTTCTCCGGGTGGTTCGCAGCCCTCCCGAGGGGCGCTCATCGGTACCCCGACCCAGACCGGTTCCTATTCTCCGTCCGATCTCCTGTCCGAGCTGACAGGCGATCCGCTCGGCAAACTATTGTTGCAACTGACGTTTTCGCCCACCTGCACGGTGACCGTCTACCATTTGGAGTATCAGACCGTTGGCGGGGCAGGGGAGTCGACCACCGCTTCCGCGGCTCTGATGGTTCCCTCCGGTAGCAACGTCGCCTGCCAGGGCGGCCGCCCGATCGTCATGTACGCTCATGGAACCAACACGACGAAGACCTTCAACATGGCGGCCTTGTCGGGCAATAGCGAAGCACTGTTGATGGCCTCGGTGTTCGCTTCGCAGGGTTACATCGTCGTTGCGCCGAATTATGCCGGCTACGACACCTCGACCCTGGCGTATCACCCGTATCTCAATGCTGATCAACAGTCCAAGGATATGATCGACGCGCTGGCGGCCGCGCAAAGTGCGTTCAGCACAGCGAGCGTCAAGTCCAGCGGCAAGCTATTCATCACCGGGTACTCGCAGGGCGGTTTTGTGGCCATGGCCACTCACAGGGCCATGCAGGCCGCCGGCACGACCGTGACCGCGGCGGCGCCGCTGTCAGGGCCGTACGCGCTGGCCGCGTTCGGCGATGCGATCTTTGCAGGAGAGGTGAATACGAGCGGGCCGCCCAACCTCAACCTGATCGTCACCAGTTATCAACATTCATACTCGAACGTCTACACTAGTCCCACGGACATCTACGAGACGCAGTACGCGCAGACCGCCGATGAACTGCTGCCGAGCGCCACCCCTATCACCACGATCTACAGCCAGGGTCAGTTGCCGCAGACCGCGTTGTTCAACACCAACCCGCCCAGTCCGACGTATGCCGCGATGACACCGGCCACCACGCCGGCGAACCTGGCGCCGGTTTTTGCACTGGGCTTCGGCACCAATGACCTCGTCACCAATGCATACCGGCTGACCTACCTGCAGGATGCCGGCACCAACCCCGATGGCGGCTTCCCAACGGCAACCACGGGAGTGCCGGCGGCTGCACCGGCGAACGCTTTGAGGAAGGATCTCAAAACGAACGACCTGCGCAACTGGACGCCTACGGTGCCGGTTCTGCTTTGCGGCGGCGACAGCGACCCCACGGTGTTTTATTTCAACACCCAGCTGATGCAGACTTATTGGACCGCGATCGCCCCGAGCAGCACGGTCAGCTACCTCGACGTCGACTCGTCGGTGGCCAGTAATGATCCCTACGGGAATGAGAAGAACGGCTTCGCGGCGGCCAAGGCGGCTGTCGCGGCAGCCGCCGTGTTGGGTGGGGCAACAGATGGAGGAGCAATGGCGGTGCTACAGGACTATCACGCCGGACTGGTGCCGCCGTTCTGTTTCTATGCCGCCAAGTCCTTCTTCGACGGATACTGACCTTCGCGAGCTGTTGATTTTGGAATGCCGGCGGGCGGGTTCGCCGCCGGCCGCGACCCTTGGTGCGGTGCGTCTAGATCTGCGGTGCCCAGGAAGAGCACCACCCGCCGGCTTTGACCAGCTTGCCTGGGAAGATCTGGCACGGACCGGAAGGGGAACCGCTATGCCCCAAGTACACCGCGCAGTTCGCGCAAGTGCTGCCGGGCTGCGCGCCTTGCGCCTTGGAAGCGTCTTCCACGTATTTGACCGCCTTGGCTTCCTTGGAGTCCGGGCTCAAAAGAGCCGCCGCCGCTGGTGCATCCGCCGCTAGCGCCGCGTTCAGCTGGCAGGCTGCCAGAGGCAGCAACGGAATCCCAATCGAGAGTTTGCGCAGTAGGTGGCGGCGAGACAGGCGGTCGTGGTGCATGCAGGCGGGCCTCTAGTTGTGCCCACAGGATATCGCACCCTTGTTAAAGGGAGGCACCTCCGCGCCGAGGCACAGCTTTTGCGTGCCACCTTACGGGAAGCCAGTCTGCCCCGATGCTCGCGCTTTAGCTCGAGCGCGCGCTGTAGCTTTCCATCATCAGGCCGGTGCCGCCACGCGACACATGCGCCACTACAGCTGTACGCCGGTGAAGTTTGGTAATGGCCCCGAGATTGATCGCGAAGGCGAGCACGACCTGCTGGCCCTTGCGCAATCCGAGGTTGGTGGTTTCGATGAATACCCCGGTGGCGCTGAGATTAACCGCCTTGCAGAGTTTCCGGCGGCCCCCTGGAACCATGATATAGACGATTGTCCTAGCACGGTGCCTCGTATGCAGGCGACGTTCCACTGAAATCGAGCCTCGCGGTCTTCTAATTCGTTTCTAGTTTCTCTACGCGAACGCGGCAATTATGCCAACCTCGACGGGAAGTTGGATATCCACTCAACTTAATTGCAACGGGAAAATTGTGATCTGTGCCTCATTTGGGCGCCCGCAGTGCGGATTGCGAGACCGGCCCTGCGGATACACACCTTCCCGTCATATAAATACGATTCGCCCGTGGCGCGGTACGTGGGGACCGTGGAATACTGTCATAGTGCTGGCTCAAGCTTGGGCGCCGCACGGGGACGGCCGTTCCGGAAGGTCACTAGTGGGGCCCACGTCCGTGACCATGAACAATGGATCGGGGGGTTTGCCATGGGTTGGATCATTCTGCTGCTGGTCATCGCGCTAGTACTGGTCTTTATCGCGACCTACAACCGGCTGGTGACGGCACGTAATGCCTTCAGAAACGCCTTTGCTCAGATCGACGTGCAGCTCACTCGCCGCTATGACCTCATCCCGAACCTCGTCGAGATCGCGAAAGGTTACATAAAGCACGAGCGCGAGACGCTCGAGGCCGTAATCCGGGCGCGCAATTCGGCGTATGAAGGTCTGAAGGCCGCGGCTGCCGATCCCGCCAACGCGACGGCGGTTCAGCAGCTGTCGGGCGCGGACCAGCAACTCGGCGGTGCTCTGGGACGCCTCATGGCGGTCGCCGAGGCTTATCCCGACCTCAAAGCCAACCAAACCATGATGCAGCTCTCTGAGGAGCTGACCTCCACGGAAAACAAGGTCGCGTTCGCACGTCAGGCGTACAACGACGCCGTCATGACATACAACAACGATCGCGAGACTTTCCCGAGCAGCATCGCCGCCGGCATGTTCGGCTTCCAGCCGGCGCAGCCGCTCGATGCGCCCAAGCCCGAGGCGCGCGAGGCTCCGAAGGTCAGCTTCACCTGACATCGGGCTGCTGCGCGCGCTCGCGGTGGACTTTTACTCACGGCAGGCGGCGGCTCGGGGGCAGTCGCGCTGGCTGGTCGTCGCGTTCTGCCTGTCCTTGCTGGCCGTGGCGCTGGCGCTCGACTTCGTGTTGTTCACCTTTCTCGCCGGGCGCAACAGCTACTACGGTTTCAACGCGTTCGATTACGCGGCGGCCAATCCGGGGCAGGCGTTGTTCTGCACGCTGTTGGTCATGGGCGTGTTGGGGATAGCGAGCCTGTACAAGTCGATGGAACTGCGTGGTGGAGGCGGGGTCGTGGCACGTTCGCTCGGCGGCGTGCTGGTCTCGCATGACACTACCGATCTCAAGCGTAAGCGGCTTCTCAACGTGGTCGAGGAAATGGCGATCGCTTCGGGCGTGCCGATGCCCGAGGTCTATGTGCTCGAGCAGGAGCCGGCGATCAATGCATTCGCCGCCGGACACACCCCTGCGAATGCGGCAGTCACCGTGACCCAGGGCGCCCTCGATCACTTGACCCGCGACGAGTTGCAGGGGGTCATCGGCCATGAGTTCAGCCACATTCTCAACGGCGATATGCGGCTCAACGTGCAACTCATGGGGTGGGTGTTCGGCCTGTTGGTCATCGGCTTGATCGGGCGGATGATCGTGCAGGTTTCGCCTCGCAATCGCCGTGACTCGAACGCCCTGGTGGTTCTGGGATTCGCGGTCGTGGTGTTGGGTTATGTCGGGTTGCTCGCGGGCCGCATTCTCCAGGCAGCCGTAGCGCGCCAGCGGGAGCGCCTCGCGGACGCATCAGGAGTTCAGTTCACCCGCAATCCGCAGGGGCTCAAGGGGGCGTTGATGAAGATCGCCGCCGTACCCGCGGGGTCGGCGCTGGTCGCAGCGGACGCCGAGCAGGCGGCTCATATGTTTTTCGCTGCAGGGTTGACCCGGGTGTTCGCGACCCATCCGCCGATTCTCGAGCGCATTCGCGAGCTGGATCCTCACTTTGATGTGCGGGAGTTGGAGCGTGTCGCCGCGGAGCCGGACCAGGAGCCGTCGCCGGCCGAGTTTGCGAGCCAACGGACATCCGGGTTGGCACCCACGGGCGCAGTGACGCCTGCCGGCTCTAGTGCGATCGCCGGCGATGGGGCGCCACTGGCTGCGGCGGCGGGAATATCGGCTGACTCGGCCGGCGCTGTCGCGCGCAGCGCCTTCGCTAGTGGCGGACTGGGCGGCGTCGGGCAGATCTCGCGCCCAGGCGTGAGCGTGGGTCAGGCCTCGCGTGCAGTGGCGCAAGTTGGCCAGCCTGACACCGCGCACATCGAGCATGCGCAGGCGGTTCGACTGGCTCTGCCGCCCGAGGCGCGTCAGCTCACGGAGTCTCCTGGCGGTGCGCAGGCGTTGGTTCTGGCCCTGCTCATCAGCGGCGAAGCGTCCGTCCGCGCTCGGCAACTCGAATTGCTCGCCAAGTCGACGAGTGCGGCGAGCATCGAGGTCGTGCAGCGGACAATTCCAGTCGTTCAAAGCATCGATCCAATGCTGCGCTTGCCAGTTCTGCAACGGGCATTTCCCTCACTGCGGCGCTCGACCGTGGCGCAACGCAAGGCGCTCGCGCAGTTGGTCAATCAACTCATCCACGCCGATGCCCGTATTGACGTGTTCGAATTCTGCCTCGCGAAGCTCTTAGAGACGGTGCTGGACGATGAGCTCGCTGCCCGGCCGCCCCATGGCACGCTGACACTCGAAGACGAAGCCGGCGAGATCTCCTTGCTCTTCGCCACCATCGCTCAGATTGGTGCGCAAGATGAGCGCGCCGCACATGAAGCCTATGAGGTGGGGATTTCTACCGTTCTGCCGATGCGGCGGCCGCCGTTTACGCCGGTTGCCGATTGGCCGAGCAAGTTGAGCGCCGCGTTGCCGCGACTTCAGCAACTGCATCCCTTCGCCAAGAAAGCTCTCATTGAAGGTCTGGTCAAGACCGTGGCCAACGACGAGATGCTCATGGACGAGGAGGCGGAGCTGCTGCGCACGATTTGCGCCTTGTTGCAGTGTCCGCTACCGCCGATGCTGCCGGTCATTGCGGGGGATGCGAGCGTCGCAGGCCAGTAGAGGCTCCTAAAGGCCGGACAGGTTCGCGGAGCTCTGCTCATTGAGGAAGCTGCGGATCTCGCGCCCGAACCGCTCGATGTCGATGAGAAAAGAATCGTGCCCCTCGATGCAGTGGAGCGGCCGGAACCAGGTGGTCGCTCCCGCACTGGCCAGATGGCGCGCAACCGCGCGCTGCTCGGTGATCGAGAACAACAGGTCCGACTCAACCCCAATGACGAGCGCCTGCTCGAGCCGCGCTCGCCGCAGCACTTCGTCGGGATCGCCGTGTTTGCTCAGGTCGAAGCGATCCATGGAGCGCGAGATATACAAGTAACAGTTGGCATCAAAAGCAGTCACGAACTTCGCGGCCTGCGCTTCGAGATAGCCTTGTACCGCGAACTCGGAGGCGAACGGATCGCCCTTTTTCATGTCCGGTCGGATCGGCTGGCGGTCGAAGCGTTGCTGCCATTCGGCCGCGGAGCGATAGGTGACCGTTCCTAACTTTCTCGCCAGGCGCTGTCCGGTGCTCGGCGGCTTATCCGCGGCGTACTGGCCCTGCTTCCAATCCGGATCGCTCGTGATCGCCTCGCGTTGGATCGAACGCAAAGCAATCGCGAAGGGAGAGGCGGCCGTGGTGCCGGAGATGGTGACGAGTCGGCGCGTCGCGCCGGGAAATTGCGCCGCAAAGGCCAGCACCACCATGCCGCCGAGCGACGGCCCCACGATGGTATCGAGTTGCTCGATTCCCAACGAGCGCACGGTCTCATAGCCCGCGCGAGCAATATCTTCCACCGATAGATCCGGAAAGGTGAGCCGATAGGGCTTGCCGGTCGCCGGATCGTTGGCTACCGGCCCGGTTGAACCGAAGCAGCTCCCCAGCGAATTGACGCAGATGACAAAGAACTGGTCGGTGTCGATAGCCAAGCCCGGCCCGACCATTCTCTGCCACCAACCGTCGCTGGGATCGGCCGGGGATGATGCAGCGTGCGCCGACGGTGACAGACCGGTGAACAGCAACAGAGCATTGCTGCGCGCTTCGTTCAGCGTGCCCCAGGTTTCATACGCAATGCGTGCACCATGCAGCACGCCGCCGCGCCACATGGGAAACGGATCGGGCAGGTGCGCATAATGGCGCGCGTCCGGTTTGTCTTGGCGGAGGGCTGTGGGATGCTCGCCGACCGCAGGCTTGGAAGCTGCCATTCTCAAGGCTCGGGATCGCTGCCCTCGGGAATGCCTTCGAATAGCGGAGTCGAGAGATAGCGCTCGCCCGTGTCCGGCAACATCGCCAGGATCACGGAGCCCGATGGCGCCTCGGCGGCGACCTTCAGTGCCGCTGCGAACGTGCCGCCCGAGGAGATGCCGCAGAAAATTCCTTCGCTGCGTGCCAGTGAACGCGCAGCTTCAATCGCCTCGACGTCCGTGACCGGCAGGAGCCGGTGGGGTACTTGCCGATTGAGGACCGCAGGAACGAAGTCCGGTGTCCAACCTTGGATCTTGTGAGGGGCGAACGGTTTGCCCGATAGCAGTGCGGCGCCGGCCGGCTCGGTCGCGATGATCTGTACGTCGGGACGCGCGAGCCGGATCACTTCGCCGGCACCGGTCAGTGTGCCGCCCGTGCCCCAGCCGGTTACGAAGAAATCGAGCCGCTTGCCAGCGAAGTCCTCGAGGATCTCGGGGCCGGTGGTGTTGCGGTGGTAGGCGGGGTTCGCTTCATTCTCAAACTGGCGGGCCAGGAACCAGCCGTGTTTCTGGGCCAACTCGGCAGCCTTCTTGACCATACCCGTACCGCGCTCCGCGGCGGGCGTGAGAATGACCTTTGCCCCCAGCATGCGCATGATCTTGCGCCGCTCGATCGAGAACGATTCCGCCATGACGGCCACGAACGGGTAACCTTTTGCCGCGCACACCATCGCCAACGCAATGCCGGTGTTGCCGGAAGTGGCCTCCACGACTGTTTGTCCCGGCTTCAGCGTGCCCTTCTTCTCGGCGTCCTCGATGATGCCAATCGCGAGGCGGTCCTTCACCGAGCTCATCGGATTGAAGAACTCACACTTCACATACATCGTGACGTTTTTGGGCGCGATCCGCTGGATCCGCACAATCGGTGTCCTGCCGATCGTGCCGAGAATGTTGTCGTAGATCATGATGGCCTTCGACGGTGCTTCAGCTTGGTAACTGTCAAAAAGCTGGCAATAAAACGGCCGAGAATCTGTATAGATGCGGACGTTATAATCCCAGCGAACGAGTTATCGAAATAGTATGCGGCACTAGCCGCAAATCGCCAACCGTGACACCACTCCAACGCGCCTGCGGCAATTTCAACGCGCTTTCCTTGACGAGGCAATGATCAGACTGCAGAAATTGCTGGCTGCGGCCGGCTTGGGGTCACGTCGTAGCGTCGAACAATGGATCCGCGACGGGCGTGTCACGATCGGTGGCCGTGTCGCGCAGCTGGGTGACCGCGCGACGCCGAATGATGAGGTGTGCCTGGACGGGCGCAAGCTCGATCTGAATCCGGCGCAACTCGAGTCGCGCGAACTGCTGCTCTACCATAAGCCGGTCGGTGAGGTGACGACACGGAGTGATCCGCAAGGGCGTCCCACCGTTTTTGAGCGGTTGCCGCAACCGGGGAACGGCCGCTGGATCACTGTGGGTCGGTTGGACGTGAACACTTCGGGTCTGCTGCTTTTCACCACGGATGGTGAGCTCGCCCACCGGCTCATGCATCCGTCGAGCGAAATCGAGCGCGAGTACCTTGTGCGTGTCCGTGGACGCCCGGAGCCTGGGCTCGTTCGTCAGCTCCTCGATGGCGTGCAGCTGGATGACGGACCGGCACGCTTCGATCGCGTTACGCAAGAGGTGGGTGAGGAGACCTCCGACGGAATCAATACGACGTTTCGCGTCGTCCTTCACGAAGGACGTAACCGCGAGGTCCGCCGCCTCTGGCATGCGGTCGGATTGGAGGTAAGCCGACTGCTGCGTGTTCGCTACGGGCCGATCGAGCTGCCACGGGATCTGCGACCCGGCACCACGCGTCTGGTGGACGCGGAAACCATCGAGAAACTTGCCGCAGTGGCGGTCCGCTCACCGCCTCCCGCGTCGTCATCCGCGCCCCCGCGCAAGCCTTGGCCCGGGTTCTAAGCGTCGCACTCGTTCGCCCACGGTTCACCGGCTGCCGGGCACACTGCAGTTACGCCCGTGGAGCCTGGCTCCCCAGGAGCGATGTACTTCAGGCTTTTGCGCCAAGGCGTTGTCGTCTTTCGAGCCCTTCTTGCGTTTCTAGACCAAAGGAGGCAGTTGGGTCCGCCGAACGGGGGATGCGATCGGGGCATGTTCTTTGCGACATTGCACTTATAGAGAGCGATTTTGAGCAGTACCAAGATGCAGATCCGGGTCGATGTCGACGACCACATCGATGGCAGCGAGGAGCTGATGGTTCGGGTCGAGGGTGTGGTCGAAGGCTCGCTGGATGGTTTTCAGGAGCGGATCGCCCGCGTTGATGTTCATTTGAGCCAGCGTACCCCTCATAAGGCTGGCGAACGCGATATGTGCTGCCGCATGGAAGCCTACAGTGGGAGCCTGAAGCTCACTGAAGTGAGCCATGACGCGTTGACGCTCACCGAGGCTATTCACGCTGCTTCGGCCAAGCTGGAACGGGCCGTTCACAAGGCGCTCGGTCTTTTGAGGCCGCAAGACACCGAGCCGGAAGAGGGTTCGCCGCAAGGGCTGGGCCATCTACGGAGCTCGTAGCGCCTCGTTCGGGGCCTATGTTTCCGCCCGCCCGGACCCGGCGCGAAGCTCTCTACCTCTTTAGAGAGACCCCTGCCGACCACCAAAACCCCACCTAGCTAGCAATTTGCGCGCCAAGATGCATTGACACTCCGCGCCCCGGAAATCAGAATACGCGGCTCGTTTCGCGGAGGGGTACCCAAGCGGCCAACGGGAGCAGACTGTAAATCTGCCGGCTTACGCCTTCGAAGGTTCGAATCCTTCCCCCTCCACCATTGGCCCGGTCGAGGTGGCGAAGCGAGAACGTAACAGGCTCGAGGTCGGCGGATGCAGTGCATCGGCGGGTGTAGTTCAATGGTAGAACCTCAGCCTTCCAAGCTGATGACGTGGGTTCGATTCCCACTACCCGCTCCAGGACAGTTTGAGTTGGCTGACGTAGCTCAGTTGGTAGAGCACGTCCTTGGTAAGGACGAGGTCACCGGTTCAATCCCGGTCGTCAGCTCCAGTTTTTTGCGGGTCGAGAGCGGCGCACGGGGCGCAGGGGTTCGATTCCGGTCGTAGGCCCACTGACGATACAGTGGGCGTGTTGATAGTTAGGTCCGTTTGTGACGGCTTTGAGGAAACCTTCATGGCAAAAGAGAAATTCGAGCGCAACAAGCCCCACGTGAACGTTGGGACGATCGGGCACGTTGACCATGGTAAGACGACGCTGACGGCGGCGCTGACGAAGGTGATGGCGGAGACGCACGGCGGAACGTTCATGGCGTACGACCAGATCGACAAGGCGCCCGAAGAGAAGGCGCGCGGGATCACGATCTCGACCGCGCACGTGGAGTACCAGAGTCCTGAGCGTCACTACGCGCACGTGGACTGCCCTGGGCACGCGGACTACGTGAAGAACATGATCACGGGAGCGGCGCAGATGGACGGTGCGATTCTGGTGGTCTCGGCGGCGGATGGCCCGATGCCGCAGACGCGCGAGCACATATTGTTGGCGCGTCAGGTGGGTGTGCCGTACATCGTGGTGTTCATGAACAAGGCGGACATGGTCGACGACAAGGAGCTGCTGGAGCTGGTGGAGATGGAGGTTCGCGAGCTGCTGACGGTGTACAAGTTCCCCGGCGATGCGACCCCGATCGTGATTGGCTCGGCGCTGAAGGCGCTTGAGGGTGACAAGAGCGATATCGGAGTGCCAGCGGTGATCAAGCTGGTGGCGGAGATGGACAAGTACATCCCTGTGCCGAAGCGGGAAGTGGACAAGCCGTTTCTGATGCCAGTGGAAGACGTGTTCTCGATCTCGGGCCGCGGCACGGTGGTGACCGGTCGTATTGAGCGCGGGATAGTGAAGGTGAACGATGAGGTCGAGATCATCGGCCTGAAAGCGACGGTGAAGACGACGTGCACGGGCGTTGAGATGTTCCGCAAGCTGCTGGATGAAGGGCAGGCGGGAGACAACGTGGGTGTGCTGTTGCGCGGCACGAAGCGCGAGGACGTGGAGCGTGGCCAGGTTCTGGCGAAGCCGGGGTCGATCACGCCGCACACGCATTTTGAGGCCGAGGTGTACGTGCTGACGAAGGAGGAGGGCGGACGCCACACGCCGTTCTTCAAAGGATACCGGCCGCAGTTTTACTTCCGCACGACGGACGTGACGGGAGCGATCGAGCTGCCGGCGGGGACGGAGATGATCATGCCGGGGGACAACATCAAGATTAACGTGGAGTTGATCAGCCCGATCGCGATGGAAGAGGGTCTGCGGTTTGCGATCCGTGAGGGTGGCAAGACTGTCGGCGCCGGCGTCGTCGCCAAAATCATCAAGTAAAAGGTATTGTTATTGTTCGTGTGCGGTGCTAACACGCCGCACCACTTCGGCGTGGAACGAAGTGGTCTCAACGGCCCGCAGGGCCCGGAGTGATGCGTAGCTGGCAAAAACCACGCTTTTTGCCGGCGATCGACGAAGTAATTGTCCGATCAAATCGCCGAAGGTGATTTGATCCAAATGAACTAGGCCAGTAGCTCAATTGGCAGAGCGGCGGTCTCCAAAACCGCAGGTTGGGGGTTCGATTCCCTCCTGGCCTGCCATCGATTGATATGACAGAAGAACTCAAAGCTCAGGAAGGCGGCGCGGCAGATACCGCGAAGCTCTGGATCGCGATTTTGTTCGTGATCGCGGGCGTCGCGGGGTTTTACCTGCTCTCCGCCCAGTCAGTATGGCTGCGTTGGCTCGCGGTCGTCGCAGGCCTCGTGCTCGGCGGCCTGGTCGTCGCGTTCTCGCGCTACGGCACCGAGCTGAAGCAATTCATCGCGGCCGCGCGAGTCGAGCTGCGCAAGATCGTCTGGCCGAACCGCCAGGAGACCGGCATGACCACTTTGGTCGTGCTCGTCTTCGTTGTGGCCGCCGGGCTGTTCTTCTGGGGCCTTGATGTGGTGCTCGCGTGGGCGACACAAGCTTTGACCAGACAGGGGAGCTGAACAGCGTGGCGCTCAGATGGTACGTCGTACATGCCTACTCGAATTTCGAGCACCGCGTCGCGGAGTCGTTGAAGGAGCGCATCCGGCGCGCCAGCCTCGAGCCGAAATTCGGCGAAATCCTCGTTCCGACAGAAGAGGTCGTCGAGATGCGGGACGGCCAGAAGCGCAAGAGCGAGCGGAAGTTTTATCCGGGCTATGTGCTGGTGCAGATGGAGATGGACGAGGACACCTGGCACCTGGTGCGCGATGTGCCGAAGGTGCTCGGCTTCATCGGCGGCACGCCGGAGCGTCCCGCGCCGATTACCGACAAGGAAGCGATGCAGATCCTGCGTCGTGTCGAGGAAGGCGCCGACAAGCCGCGCCCGAAGGTGCTCTTCGAGCCCGGCGAGGTGGTGCGGGTGGTCGACGGGCCGTTCAACGACTTCAACGGTGTCGTCGAGAGCGTGAATTACGAGAAGAATCGCCTGCAGGTCGCGGTGCAGATTCTCGGGCGCTCGACGCCCGTCGAGTTGGATTTCTCGCAGGTCGAGAAGGCCTAACGGGAGGTTGAAAGGATGGATGGCGCAGCGGCGTTGGGCGCTGCGACCGTTCGGGGGCCGTAGGCCCATGTTGAAGAGTAGCGGGCAAAAACCACGCTTTTTGCCCGCGGAAACGAAACTGATGTCCGCCAAAAGCGCCGTAGGCGAGTTTTGGCCAAATCAACCCAGGGGAGCTTAACCGCGTTTGGACCCGGGAGAGGTGGTAAATGGCTAAGAAAGTCCAAGGCTACGTCAAGCTGCAGGTGCCCGCCGGCTCTGCAAACCCTTCGCCACCCATTGGTCCAGCGCTGGGCCAACAGGGCGTGAACATCATGGAGTTCTGCAAGCAGTTCAATGCGCAGACCCAGAAGTTGGAAAAGGGCTTGCCGATTCCGGTGGTGATCACCGTGTACTCGGACCGCAGCTTCACGTTCATCATGAAGACGCCGCCCGCCGCGGTGCTGATCCGCAAGGCGATCGGCATCGAGAAGGGCAGCGGTACTCCCAATACGGCCAAGGTGGGCAAGATCTCGCGCAAGCAGCTCGAGGAAGTGGCGAAGATGAAGCAGCCGGATCTTACGGCCGCCGACCTCGAAGCCGCAGTCCGCACCATCGCGGGTAGTGCCCGGAGCATGGGCGTCGACGTGGAGGGAGTCTGATTATGGCCATTGTAAAACGACAGAAGCCCTGGAAAGAGAAGCTCACCCCGGGCAAGCAGTACGCCGTTGATGAAGCGCTAAAGCTCGTCCAGGAATTCGCGACCGCGAAGTTCGCCGAGTCCGTGGATGCCGCTGTGAATCTTGGCATCGACGCGAGCAAGTCGGATCAGCAGGTGCGTGGCTCGACGGTGATGCCGCACGGTATCGGCAAGTCGGTGCGCGTGGCTGTGTTCACTTCCGGCAAGAACCAGGACACCGCGAAGGCCGCGGGCGCCGACATCGTCGGTCTCGAGGACCTCGCCGCGAAGGTGAAGGCCGGTGAGATCAACTTCGACGTGGTCATCGCCAGCCCCGACGCCATGCGTGTCGTCGGCCAGTTGGGCCAGATCCTCGGTCCCCGCGGACTCATGCCGAACCCGAAGGTCGGCACGGTGACCCCGGATGTGGCCGGAGCCGTGAAGAATGCCAAAGCCGGTCAGGTGCGCTACCGCGTCGACAAGGCGGGAATCATTCACTGCACCATCGGCAAGGCGAATTTCGAGCCGAACAAGTTGAAGGACAACCTGACGGCCCTGATCGCGGATTTGCAGAAGGCGAAGCCGGCGACCGCGAAGGGTCAGTATCTGAAGCGCGTCACCCTGTCCTCCACCATGGGGCCGGGCGTGATCGTCGATCAGAGCACGCTGAGTTAGTAGTTGATTTGATTTTCAGCAGATCGCGGCTTGCCGAAATCTGCTGTTGGCAAGAATCGTTGCGGGTCGCCGCTGCACCGTAGGGTGCGGTGGCGATTCCATCGAAGACCGCAGGCGAGGGATCGGGCCGGGTACGGCCTACAGCCCTCTTAATGACCGCCTGCGCAGATGGTGTACCGCTTTTCGCATCGAGGATCTCCTCGAGGCGTGAAGGTCACCGTCATAAAGGCGGGGCGCGGCAAGGATGTCGCAGGCCCCATTCGTTGATCTTCAAGGCTTAAGGAGAGATGAAATGGCACTTAACCTGGAAGACAAGAAGGCGCTCGTAGCCGAGGTGGCCGAAGTTGCGGCGAAAGCCCAATCGGTCGTGGCTGCCGAGTACCGCGGGCTGACGGTCTCTCAGATGACCGATCTGCGCGCCAAGGCGCGGAAGTCGGGTGTGTACATGCGTGTCGTCAAGAACACGCTGGCACGCAAGGCTCTCGCCGGCACGCCGTTCGAAGCTGTGGGACCGAAGCTCAAAGGGCCGCTCGTGCTCGCTTTCTCGAAGGACGACCCCGGCGCAGCCGCGCGCGTGGTGAAGGACTTCGCGAAGGCCAACGACAAGCTCGTGGCGACACTCGTATCCCTTGGTGGGCAGGTTCTGCCTGGCAAGGCCCTCGATACGGTCGCGAGCCTGCCGACCCGTGAGCAAGCGCTGTCGATGCTGCTCGGCACCCTCAAGGCGCCGTCGCAGAAGCTCGTCAGCACACTTGCCGCGGTACCGTCGAAGCTCGTTCGCACCCTTGCTGCCGTACGCGACCAGAAATCAGCGGGGCACGTAGCCGTCGCCGCGGGCGCTTAACAATCTTGTCTTGAATTCAATTTAGGAGACCCAACATGGCTGTCAGCAAAGACGAAATCCTCGATGCAATCGCGAAAATGTCCCTCATTGAGGTCACCGAGCTCATCTCCGACATGGAGAAGAAGTTTGGGGTGACCGCCGCTGCCCCGGTGGCTGTTGCCGCTGGTCCGGCTGCTGTCGCCGCCGCTCCGGTTGAGGAAAAGACGGAATTCACCGTCACCCTCAAGGAGTACCCGGCCGACAAGAAGGTAACCGTAATTAAAGTGATCCGTGAAATCACGGGTCTGGGCTTGAAGGAAGCTAAAGATCTCGTCGAGGGCGTGCCCTCGCTCGTGAAGGAAGGCGTCAACAAGGCCGATTCGGATGCCATGAAAAAGAAGCTCGAGGATTCCGGCGCGAAGGTGGAGATCAAGTAATCCACTTGCTCGTGCCTATCCCCTCGTCAGTCAGGAGCCTTCGCGGCATGGAAGTGCCGCGAGGGCTCGTTGGCGTCGAGGGGATATTTTGCGTTGTTTGATTTGATGTTCCGCGCGCCCACAGCCCCCGTTTTGAGGTGACCCGATGGCTTATTCCTTCACCGAGAAGAAGCGCATCCGCAAGAATTTCGGCAAGCAGGCCACTGTTCTCGACACGCCTTACCTGCTCGCCATCCAGCTCGACTCCTACCGCTCGTTCCTGCAATCGGACAAGCCGGAAGAGTCGCGCGCCAGCGTCGGGTTGCACGCCGCGTTCAAGAGCGTGTTTCCCATTTCCAGCTACTCTGGGAACGCCTCGCTCGAGTACGTGAGCTATCGTCTCGGTGAGCCCGGTTTCGACGTCAAAGAGTGCCAGCTACGTGGTTTGACCTACGCGGCTCCGCTGCGCGTAAAAGTGCGCCTCATCGTTCTCGATAAGGAAGCCGCCGGTGCCAAGAAGCCGGTCAAGGACGTGCGCGAGCAGGAGGTTTACCTCGGCGAGCTCCCGCTGATGACCGACAACGGTACGTTCATCATCAACGGCACCGAGCGCGTCATCGTTTCCCAGCTGCACCGCTCACCGGGCGTGTTCTTCGATCACGACCGCGGTAAGACGCACTCCTCGGGCAAGCTGCTGTTCTCCGCGCGCATCATCCCCTATCGTGGCTCGTGGCTCGATTTCGAGTTCGACCCGAAGGACTGCGTGTTCGCGCGTATCGACCGTCGCCGCAAGCTGCCGGTGACCATCATTCTGCGCGCGCTCGGTATGAACGAGGCCGAGATTCTGGCCACGTTCTTCGATACCAACACTTTCTACATCAGCCGCGACGAAGTCGCGCTGCAGCTCGTGCCGCAACGCCTGCGTGGTGAGACCGCCACGTTCGAGCTCCGTATCGGTGACCAGGTCATCGTCGAGGAAGGCCGGCGCATTACCGCGCGTCACGTGCGTCAACTCGAGGACGCGAAGGTCACGCGCCTGCGCGTCCCGCGCGAATACTCGTACGGGAAGGTCCTTGCTCACGACGTCGTGAACACGGAGACCGGCGAGATCATCGCCAAGGCGAACGAAGTGTTGACCGCAGCTTCGGTTGAGAAGCTGATCGAGGCGGGTATCACACAGGTCAACACCCTGTATGTGAACGATCTCGATCGCGGTCCGTACATTTCGGACACGCTGCGCATCGATCCGACGAAGACCCGTCTCGAGGCGCTCGTGGAAATTTATCGCATGATGCGCCCCGGTGAGCCGCCGACGAAGGACGCCGCCGAGAACCTGTTCGCGAACCTGTTCTTCAATGGCGAGCGCTACGACCTGTCGGCCGTGGGCCGCATGAAGTTCAACCGTCGCGTCGGCCGTAAGGAAATCACCGGCACGGGCATCCTGTACGACCAGAAGTACTTCAGCACCCGCAGCGACGAAACCGCCAAGAAGCTGGTCGAGAAATTCGGCGAGACGTCCGACATTCTCGATGTGCTGAAGGTCTTGATCGACATCCGTAACGGTAATGGCCAGGTGGACGACATCGACCACCTCGGTAACCGTCGTGTTCGTAGCGTCGGTGAGATGGCGGAGAACGCCTTCCGCGTCGGTCTCGTGCGTGTTGAGCGCGCTGTGAAGGAGCGCCTGACGATCGCCGAGACCGAGCCGCTCATGCCGCAGGAAATGATCAACGCGAAGCCGGTGGCGGCAGCCGTGAAGGAATTCTTCGGCTCTTCGCAGCTCTCGCAGTTCATGGACC
The DNA here is from genome assembly GCA_963752125.1 of uncultured Pseudomonadota bacterium. Taxonomy (GTDB): domain Bacteria; phylum Pseudomonadota; class Gammaproteobacteria; order Steroidobacterales; family Steroidobacteraceae; genus 13-2-20CM-66-19. The sequence continues at coordinate 40,815 of CAVVXG010000006.1, forward strand.
AGAACAACCCGCTGTCCGAGGTCACGCACAAGCGGCGCGTCTCGGCCCTAGGCCCAGGCGGTCTGACCCGTGAGCGTGCAGGATTCGAAGTGCGCGACGTGCACCCGACTCACTACGGCCGCGTCTGCCCGATCGAAACACCTGAAGGCCCGAACATCGGTCTGATCAACTCGTTGTCGGTCTACGCGCGGACGAACCAGTATGGCTTCCTCGAGACGCCGTACCGCCGCGTCGAGAACGGCCGTGTCACGCAGAAGATCGACTACCTGTCCGCCATCGAGGAAGGCGAGTTCGCGGTCGCACAGGCGAACGCGGTGTTCGGCCCGAACGGTGAGCTGACGGACGAGCTGGTGTCTTGCCGGTATCAGAACGAATTCACGCTGATGCCCCGCGATCGCATCAACTACATGGACGTGAGCCCGAAGCAGATCGTGTCCGTGGCGGCCTCGCTGATCCCGTTCCTCGAGCATGACGACGCGAACCGCGCTCTCATGGGCTCGAACATGCAACGCCAGGCGGTGCCGACCCTGCGTTCCGAGGTGCCGCTCGTCGGCACTGGAATGGAACGCCCGGTAGCCATCGACTCAGGTGTTACGGTCGTCGCCAAGCGCGGCGGCTTGGTGGACTCCGTTGACGCGTCCCGCATCGTGGTGCGTGTGAACGACGACGAGACCACCGCCGGCGAGCCTGGTGTCGATATCTACAACCTCACGAAGTACACGCGCTCGAACCAGAACACCTGCATCAACCAGCGTCCGCTGGTGAACGCGGGTGATCACATCTCGCGTGGCGATGTGTTGGCGGACGGCCCGTCGACCCACCTCGGCGAGCTCGCGCTCGGGCAGAATCTGCTCGTCGCGTTCATGCCCTGGAACGGCTACAACTTCGAGGACTCGATCCTCATCTCCGAGCGAGTCGTGCAGGAAGACCGCTTCACCACGATTCACATCGAGGAGCTCACGTGCGTGGCGCGTGACACGAAGCTGGGTCCTGAGGAAATCACGGCGGACATCCCGAACGTTGGCGATGCCGCTCTGGCGAAGCTCGATGAGGCGGGTATCGCGTTCATCGGCGCCGAAGTGAAGGCGGGCGACATTCTGGTAGGCAAGGTGACGCCGAAGGGCGAAACGCAGCTCACCCCGGAAGAGAAGCTGCTGCGCGCGATCTTCGGTGAGAAGGCCTCTGACGTTAAGGACACGAGCCTGCGCGTACCGCCCGGAATGGACGGCACTGTGATCGACGTACGCGTGTTCACACGTGATGGCGTCGACAAGGACTCTCGTGCCCTGGCCATCGAGAAGGCGGAAATCGAGCGTGTCCGTAAGGACTTCGCTGACCAGCAACGCATTCTGGAGGACGACCTCTTCCAGCGCGTGCGTGGTCTGCTCGTGGGCCAGAGCGTCGCGGGCGGCCCCAAGAAGCTCAAGGCCGGCACCAAGATTGTCTCCGAATACCTGGACGAGCTGCCGCGTGAGGAGTGGTTCGAGATCCGTCTGGAGGACGAGGAAGCCAACTCGCAACTCGAGCAGACTTCCGAGCGTCTGAAGCTGCAACGCAAGGCCTTCGAGAAGCGTCTCGATGACAAGAAGGCGAAGATCACCGCGGGCGACGATCTCGCCCCCGGCGTGCTGAAGATGGTGAAGGTGTACCTCGCGGTGAAGCGTCGCGTGCAGCCGGGCGACAAGATGGCCGGCCGTCACGGCAACAAGGGTGTTATTTCCACGATCGTTCCGGTCGAGGACATGCCCTACAGCGAGGACGGTACGCCCGTCGACATTGTGCTGAACCCGCTGGGCGTGCCCTCGCGCATGAACGTGGGTCAGGTGTTGGAAACCCACTTGGGCTGGGCGGCTAAGGGTGTCGGGTTGAAGATCGGACGGATGCTCGAGGCACAGACCGCCGTGGGCGAGCTGCGCGGGTTCATCAAGCAGGTCTATAACGAGACAGGGGGCCAGCACGAAAACATCGACAGCCTCAACGACGCCGAGCTGATCGTGTTGGCGAAGAACCTGTCGAACGGTGTGCCGATGGCGACTCCGGTGTTCGACGGCGCGGCCGAAGTGGAAATCAAGCGCATGCTGGCGCTTGCCGACCTCCCGACAAGTGGCCAGACCCACCTGTTCGACGGCCGTACCGGCGAGCGCTTCGAGCGTTCGACGACCGTTGGCTACATGTACATGCTGAAGCTCAACCACCTTGTCGACGACAAGATGCATGCTCGCTCGACCGGACCGTACAGCCTCGTGACCCAGCAGCCGCTGGGTGGCAAGGCGCAGTTCGGTGGCCAGCGCTTCGGTGAGATGGAAGTATGGGCACTCGAGGCGTACGGCGCCGCCTACACCTTGCAGGAGATGTTGACTGTCAAGTCCGACGACGTGAACGGCCGCACGAAGATGTACAAGAACATCGTCGACGGCAATCACCAGATGGATGCCGGCATGCCCGAGTCCTTCAACGTGCTCGTGAAGGAAATCAGGTCGCTCGCCATCAATATGGAACTGGAGCAGGACTAAGTTATGAAAGATTTACTCAAGCTCTTCAAACAGCATGCTCCTGTTGAGCATTTTGACTCGATCAAGATCGGCCTCGCCTCGCCGGAAATGATCCGTGCATGGTCGTACGGTGAGGTGAAGAAGCCGGAGACGATCAACTACCGCACGTTCAAGCCGGAGCGCGACGGACTCTTCTGCGCGAAGATCTTCGGCCCTGTGAAGGACTACGAGTGTCTTTGCGGTAAGTACAAGCGTCTGAAGCACCGCGGCGTCGTTTGCGAGAAGTGCGGCGTCGAGGTGACCCAGTCGAAGGTGCGCCGTGAGCGCATGGGCCATATCGAGCTCGCGAGCCCGACCGCCCACATCTGGTTCCTGAAGTCGCTGCCGTCGCGTATCGGCCTCATGCTCGACATGACGTTGCGCGAGATCGAGCGCGTGCTGTATTTCGAGGCCTTCGTGGTCATCGATCCGGGTATGACCCCGATGCAGCGCGGACAGCTCCTGACGGACGAGATGTATCTCGAGGCGATCGAGGAGCATGGCGATGAGTTCGACGCTCGCATGGGCGCCGAGGCGGTCTTCGAGTTGCTGAAGACCATCGACCTGCAGAACGAGATGACGAAGGTGCGCGAGGATATGGCCTCCACTTCGTCCGAGACGAAGCTGAAGCGCCTGTCGAAGCGCCTGAAGCTGATCGAGTCGTTCATCGAGTCGGGCAACAAGCCGGAGTGGATGGTCCTGACCGTCCTGCCGGTGCTGCCACCCGATCTGCGTCCGCTGGTGCCGCTGGATGGCGGCCGCTTTGCGACGTCCGATCTGAACGACTTGTATCGCCGCGTCATCAACCGTAACAACCGCCTGCGCCGGCTTCTCGAGCTGAACGCGCCTGACATCATCGTGCGCAACGAAAAGCGCATGCTGCAGGAGGCTGTTGACGCGCTGTTGGACAACGGCCGCCGCGGCCGTGCCATCACGGGCACCAACAAGCGCCCGCTGAAGTCGCTGGCCGACATGATCAAAGGCAAGCAGGGCCGGTTCCGCCAGAACCTGCTCGGCAAGCGCGTGGACTACTCGGGCCGCTCGGTCATCGTGGTCGGTCCGCAGTTGCGCCTGCACCAGTGCGGCCTGCCGAAGAAGATGGCGTTGGAGCTGTTCAAACCCTTCATCTTCCAGAAGCTGCAGCTGCGTGGCGAGGCCTCGACCATCAAGGCTGCGAAGCGCCTGGTCGAGCGTGAAGGACCGGAGGTGTGGGACATTCTCGAGGAGGTCATCCGCGAGCATCCCGTGCTGCTGAACCGCGCACCGACGCTGCACCGCTTAGGGATCCAGGCGTTCGAGCCGCTGCTCGTGGAAGGCAAGGCGATCCAGCTGCATCCGCTGGTCTGCACGGCCTTCAACGCCGACTTCGACGGCGACCAAATGGCGGTGCACGTGCCGTTGTCGCTGGAGTCGCAGCTCGAAGCGCGCGCTCTGATGATGTCATCGAACAACATCCTCTCGCCCGCGAACGGTGATCCGATTATCGTGCCGTCGCAAGACGTCGTGCTGGGTCTGTACTACATGACACGCGAGCGTGTTGGTGCGACTGGCGAAGGCATGTTCTTCTCCGACGTCGCCGAGGCGCATCGTGCCTATGAGAGCCGCATGGTGTCTCTGCAGGCGAAGGTGAAAGTGCGCCTGAAGGATGCGACGCGCGGTGAAGGCGGTGTGTTGCAGGAGCGGCGTCGCCTCGTCCAGACGACTGTGGGTCGTGCGTTGCTGTCGGAGATCCTGCCGCGAGGGCTGCCCTTCGACATCATCAACCAGGACATGACGAAGAAGGCGATCTCGGCGACCATCAACGCGTGCTATCGCGCGCTCGGTCTGAAAGAGACCGTGGTGTTCGCTGACCAGCTCATGTACACGGGCTTCCAATACGCCACGCGTTCGGGCATCTCCTTCGGTATCGACGACATCGTCATTCCGGAGCAGAAGACCCGGATCGTCGCCAATGCCGATACCGAGGTGAAGGAGATTCAGGACCAGTACTCGTCCGGTCTCGTCACCAACGGCGAGCGCTACAACAAGGTCGTCGACATCTGGTCCCGTGCAAACGACCAGGTGGCGAAGGTCATGATGGAAAAGCTCGGTACCGAAGAGGCGACGGATCACAGGGGCAACAAGCAGAAGCAGAAGTCGTTCAACTCCATCTTCATGATGGCCGACTCCGGCGCGCGCGGTTCCGCGGCTCAGATCCGTCAGCTCGCCGGTATGCGCGGCCTGATGGCCAAGCCTGACGGCTCCATCATCGAGACGCCGATCACGGCGAACTTCCGTGAGGGCTTGAACGTTCTGCAGTACTTCATCTCGACGCACGGCGCTCGTAAGGGTCTGGCCGACACCGCGTTGAAGACCGCGAACTCGGGGTACCTGACCCGTCGTCTGTCGACGTCGCGCAGGATCTCGTGGTGACCGAGATCGATTGCGGCACGTCGCGCGGCTTGAGCATGACGCCTCTGGTCGAAGGTGGCGACGTCGTGGAGCAACTCGGCGAGCGAGTGCTCGGCCGTGTTCTGGCGGAAGACATCCTGAAGCCGGGCACCGAAGAGGTGTTGGTGTCCAAGGGCACGCTGCTCGATGAGCAGATGGTGCGCCAGCTCGAAGCCGATGGCGTGGACCAGATGACGGTCCGTTCGCCGATCAGCTGTCAGACGCGCTACGGTGTTTGCTCGTCGTGCTAC
>CAVVXG010000007.1:0-76153 GCA_963752125.1 uncultured Pseudomonadota bacterium
CACCTGCCATATAGCACAACACTGACGAAGAAATATAACCAAGCATGATCTTATGCTACTACGATATATACAAAGCAATGAAATCTTGTTATTAAGCACGGTTTAAGAGAAATGGACATTATCAAACAAACCGTAGTCTTGGACGAGGGTATTTTTGATGAACCAGACCCATCGACGTCCTCCCTTTCAAATCGCAAGACAGACTTCCATGGGGGGAAAGCCTACAGCCGTCACCGACGGCGGCGCTTGTCCGCAACGGCACGAAAACTTGTCTTGGCTGGCGGATTGGCCAGTAGGCCGGTTGGCCGCGCTGGTGCGATCGGCGTGAGCCCGGAGAAGCTAACGTGTCGCCTGCTCGCGCCATTCGCGCGGTGAGGAGCCGAATTTTAGTTTGAAGATACGACTGAAATGGGCGAGGTCGTTAAAGCCCCAGGCAAACGCAATGTCGCTGACGTGGCGCGCCGCCTGGGCGGGGTCGGAGGTATTCTCGCTTGCACCGTTCCAGCCGCTGGATCTGGAGGTAGCTGCGGAACGAGGTCTGCTCGTCCGTCATCAGGTCGCTGACATAGCGTGGCGAAATTCCGATCGCTGAAGCCACGCGCGACAGCGACAATTCGGGATCGTGCAGATGGGTCAGGATGTGGTTCTTGAGACGATAAAGCAGCGCCGACCGGTGGAACGACTGCTCCGGCGGCCGCGCGTGCATCCGTTCCGCGAAGGCCATTGCGATCAGGTCCAAGCCTTGATCGAGCAGCCGGGTCGCGGTGGCGGGATCAACGTGGTCGATGGTCCGGCTCATGCCGGGCCGGCAAGGACACCGAAACGCCGTCGGCGTCGACGACACAGGGCAGGATGTTCGCCGCGCCAAGGAAATCGGCGACGAAACGATCTGCCGGCTGCTCATACAGCTCCGCCGGCGTGCCGACCTGCGCCATCCGCCCGTCGCGCATCACGCCGATGCGGTCGGCCATGCGTCAGCGCCTCCTGCTGATCGTGCGTGACCAGAACGAAACTGATCCCCAACGACCGGCGCAGCCGCACCAGTTCGGCCCGCGTCTCCATCGCGCAGCCCTTCGTCGAGCGCCGACAGCGGCTCATCCAGCAGCAGCAGCAGGCGGATGCGGCGCCAGGCTGCGGGCCAGCGCCACGCGCTGCTGCTGGCCGCCGGACAGCTCGCCGGGCGGCGCCGGCCGAAGCCCTGCAGCCGCACCAGCGCCAGCATCGCCTCGATCCGGCGCTGCGTCTCGGCGCGCGCGACGCCCTGCTGGCGCAGGCCGAAGCCGATGTTCGCGGCGACGCTCATATGCGGAAACAGCGCGTAGGACTGGAACATCGTGTTGACCGGCCGCTTGTGCGGCGGCAGCGCGGACAGGTCGGCGCCATCCAGCACGATGCGCCCGGCGTCCGGCCGCACGAACCCGCCGATGGCGCGCAGCAGCGTGGTCTTGCCCGACCCGGAACCGCCCAGCAGCACGAACAACTCGTCGCGCCCGACGGTGAGGTCCAGCCGGTCGAGCGCCAGCGTCGTCGCCGTAGCGGACCGTGACCCCTTCGACCGTCAGCAAGACGTCCTGGCACCGTTCAATCGTTGCGCGTTCAGTCGCCGGCCTTGAACCGCGCCCACAGGCGCGTCCGCAACCGATCCGCCGCCGGCGTCGACGGGCCGATGGTGAAATACCGCGCGACGATCTCGGGTCGGAGGGAACACGGTCGGGTCGCCGAGCAGCGCCGGCTTCACCAGGTCTCGCGTCGCCGGGATGGCGTTCGGATAGTGCGTGGCATCGGTGATTCCGCGCCATGATCTCCGGCCGGAGAACGAAATTGATGAAGGCGAGCGCGTCTTCCTTGTGCGGCGCGTCGGCCGGGATCGCCAGCATGTCGAAGCCGATCTCGGCGCCTTCCTTCGGCGCCACATAGCGCAACGTTCACGCCCTTGCCGGCTTCCTGCGCGCGCGCCCGCGGCCTGCGATCACGTCACCGGAATAATCCAGCGCCAGGCAGGCCTCGCCGGTGGCCAGCAGCCTCCAGCGCGCCGCCGCTGGCGAAGGTGCGGATATACGGCCGGATCGCCATCAGGGTCTTCTCCACCGCGGCGAGATCGGCCGGATCGCCGCTGTCGGGTCGCGGCCGAGGTAGCGCAGCACCGACGGGATCACGTCGATCGCCGAATCCATCATGGCGATGCCGCACGGCGCGAGCTTGCTTCGCCCAGGCGGGATCCAGCAGCAGCTCCCAGGAATCCAGCGGCGCGTCCGGCGCGAGCGCCTTGATCTTGTCCGGATTGATGCCCAGCCCGATCGATGCCCCACAGATAGATCGCGCCGTGCCGGTTGCCGGGATCGGACGACTCCACCCGCTGCATCATGGCCGGATCGAGGTTCTTCCAGTTCGGCACCTTCGCGCGATCGATCTCCGCCAGCGCGCCCGCCCGGATCAGCCGCGAAAAGCTCGGCTCGTTGCTCGGCACCACGATGTCGTAGCCGGAATGGCCGGCCAGCAGCTTGGCCTCCAGCGTCTCCAGGCTGTCGAAGACATCGTAACGGGTCTTGATCCCGGTTTCCTTGGTGAACTGATCCAGCACCGCCGGATCGATGTAGTCGGTCCAGTTGTAGATGTTGACGACCTTGTCCTCGGCCCGCGAACGCGGCGGCATCAGGCAAGCGAAGCAGCCAGCAGCAGGAACAGGACAAGCAGCCGGCGCATCAGACCGAACCCGGCGGAATGAACGCCGCCTGCGTGCCGCCATCGACCGGGATGGTCGTGCCGGTCACGTAACGCGCGGCGTCGGACAGCAGGAACAGCATCACGTCGACGACATCGTCGGGCTGCGCGATCCGTCCCAACGGCGAGACGCCCGACGGCCGATAGCCTTTGGAGGTGGTCGGATTGGAAACGGCGCGCACCATCGGCGTATCGACCGTGCCGGGGGCGATGGCGTTGACCAGCACGCCGGTCGGCGCCCACTCGGCTGCCATGACGCGGCAGAGTTGGCTGACCGCCGCCTTCGACGCGGCATAGGCGCCGCTCGAAATCTTTGGCCGCAGCGCCGCGATCGACGACAGCAGCACCACGCGGGACGGCGTGTCGCGCGGTCGCGCCGGCCTGCAGCGCCGGCAACGCCCTCTGCGCGCAGAGGAACGTGCCGCGCAGGTTGGTGTTCAGCACGAGATCGAAATCCTCGATCGCCATCGTTGCCATCGGGCCGGTGCGCAGGACGCCGGCGCAACAGATCAGCGCGTGGATTTCGTTGCCGATCCGCGCGAACGCCGCATCGACCGAGGCCTCATCCGTAACGTCACACCGAATGCCTTGAAACGAGGCGTCCCAGCCGCCGATATCCTCGGCATTGATGTCGAGGCCGGCGACACGCCATCCCTCCGCCTGCAGGCGGGCACATGCCGCCTGACCGATGCCGGACGACGATCCGGTCACCACCGCGATCTTTCCTGCCATAGGCTGCCTCCCTTGATCCCGCGCGAATCCCGGATGCATGGTAACCGGCTGCATCCCTTGCCGAAAGTCCGTCCGATGTGCGGCCGCTACGCTGCTTTCCTGCCCGCCGAGGCGATTGTCGCCCTGTTCCACACCGAAGGCCCCACGCCCAACTGGGCGCCGACCTGGAACATGGCGCCGACCCGTGACGCACCGGTGGTGCGGCGCCATCCCGAAAGCGGCGAGCGGCGGCTCGACCTGCTGCGCTGGGGGCTGATCCCGCACTGGGCGAAGGATCCGAAAGCCGTGCGCATGTCGATCAACGCCCGCGCCGAGACCGTTGCGTCCACGCCGATGTTCCGTGACGCCTATGGCAGGGGACGACGCTGCCTTGTGCCCGGCGGACGCGTTCTATGAGTGGCAGGTGACGCCCGACGGGCAAAATCCCCCACGCGATCGCCCGCGCGGACGGGCAGCCGCTGGTGTTCGCCGGATTATGGGAGGGCTGGCGCGGCGCCGACGGTCGCGTCATCCGCAGTTTCGTCATCCTCACGACCACCGCCAACGAGGCGCTGCGCCCGCTGCACGAGCGCATGCCGGTGGTGCTGGAGCCGGCGGACTGGTCCGGCGTGGCTGGGCGAGAGTCCGACCGATGTCGCGCCATTCATGCGACCGTCGGCGGCTGAATTCCGCGTCTGGCGTGTCGGCACCGCGGTGAACAACGTGCGTAACGACAGCGCGGAACTGCTAAATCCGAGTCTGACGAAATCGTTACTGGTAGCCTCATGTTTGACAAGAAGTTGTCGAGCTTCGGGCACGATCGCTTCCCATCCTTCTTATGCCTGAGAAGGAGGATTACAATGCGTAAATTGATACTTGCCACTGCTGCCACAGCCGGTCTCGTTGCCGTTACCGCGATGGGAGCTTCGGCCGCTCCGGTGATTGGTTCGGTAGCGAACCCAGTGTCAGCGGTGCAGCAAGGGCAGCGCCAGATGGTGACCAACGTTCAATATGAGGAGTATCACCGCACTGGCACCATTGGCACCATCGCCACTGGGAGCATGGCCGCTGGTATTACCGTTAATCGTCGAGGCGGGAGCGTAGCTCCGACGGGGTGACGCCGGCGGCGCGCAGATCGCGCAACGTCGTGGCGTGTCGCGCTTCGCCAGGCGCCGCCCCGTTGGGTCGCGTCAGCAGCGCGATGATGCGCGTAGGCCGGCTCGGGCCAGCCCATCAGCGCCTGCAGCAGCCGGTGGATATCCGTCGCCGGCTTCAGATCTTCGCCGCGCGTGACCAGCGTCACGCCTTGCAGCGCATCGTCGTGGGTGACGCACAGATGATAGCTGGCCGGCGCATCTTTGCGCGCCAGCACGACATCGCCAAACCGTTCCGGGCTGGCAGACGATGCGGCCTTCGCCGGCTTCTTCGTAGCTCAGCGGCGCGCCGATCCGATCGAGCGCCGCCGCCATGTCCAGCCGCAGCGCGAAGCGCTCGCCGGCCGCGATGCGCGCCGTCGCGTTCGGCGCGGCGACAGTGCCGGCAGGTGCCGGGATAGATCGGCGCTGCCGTCCGGCGCGTGCGGCGCCGCCGCGCTGTCGGCGATCTCGCGCAGGATGTCGGCCCGCGTGCAGAAGCACGGATAGAGCAGTCCCATGCGCCGCCAGCCGGTCCAGCGCGGCGCGGTACTCCGGCAGATGCTCCGACTGCACGCGCACCTCCCCGTCCCAGTCCAGGCCGAGCCAGGCCAGATCCTCCAGGATCGCCGCGGCGTATTCCGGGCGGCAGCGGGTCGGGTCGATATCCTCCAGCCGCAGCAGGAACCGCCCGCCGCCTCGCGCGCGCGCCGCCAGGCGAACAGCGCCGAAGCGCGTGGCCGAGATGCAGATAGCCGGTCGGGCTGGGGGCGAAGCGGGTGATGATGGACATGGGCAGGCTGAGCAGCTTACCTCGGAACGTGACAAACGGGAGACAGCACGATGCCGACACTCGACGCGATCCACTTGGGCCGGCCTCGAAGGCGACGCCGAAGCAGCTGGTGGTGCTGTGCCACGGCCTCGGCGCCGACGGCTACGACCTGATCGACCTCGGCCCGGCCTGGGCGCATGCCTGCCGGACGCGCTGTTCGCGCTCGGTGCACGCGCCGATCCAGCACGAACTCCGGCTTCGGCCGGCAATGGTGGAGCGTCGCGCGACCGCTCGCCGGCAGGTCATGGAGCGCGGCGTCCGCGCCGCCGCCGCGGTCCTGCACGGCTTCATCGACGCCGAACTGGCGCGGCTCGGCCTGCCGCCCGACGCCTACGCGCTGATGGGCTTCAGCCAGGGCGCGATGACTGTCGCTGTTCACCGGCCTGCGCCGCCCCGTCGCCGCCGCGCGCCATCCTGGCGTTCTCCGGCGCGCTGATCGCGCCCGAAGCTCTGGCGGCCGAGCTGCGCGCACCGCGCGCCGGTGCTGCTGGTGCATGGCGAGGCGGACGAGGTGGTGCCGGTCGACCGCTCCCGCGACGCCGAGGCCAGCGCTGCGCGCCGCCGGCGTGCCGGTGGAGGCGCTTATCGTCCCCGGCCTGGGCCACGGCATCGACGATACCGGCCTCGTCGGTGGGCGCGCTCGCCTTGCAGCGCGGCTTTGCATGACGAATCGGATGAAATCGGCGCAGCGCCGATGCAAGGCGCGGGTTGCGGCTGCGGCAACGCGCGTCTGTCATAAACGCGCGGATTCTCGGCGGCGCACAACATCTGGCGGGTCGGCGATCCATGACCCACCAGGCAGTTGCGCTCCGGACGTGAAGGGAGTGGCGCTTGCCTGACGGCGGACAGCACTTTCCCGCGCTGGTGCTGAACGCGGACTTCCGCCCGCTGTCGTATTTCCCGCTGTCGGTCTGGTCCTGGCAGGATGCGGTGAAGGCGGTGTTCCTCGATCGCGTCTCGGTGCTGAGCGAATACGACACCGAGGTGCGCTCGCCCAGCCTGACCATGCGGCTGCCCAGCGTGATCGCGCTGAAGGACTACATCCCGTCGGCGCGGCGCCCGGCGTTCACGCGGTTCAACGTGTTCCTGCGCGACGCTTTCCACTGCCAGTATTGCGGCGAGCGGCTGCCGACGCCGGACCTGACGTTCGACCACGTCATCCCGCGCTGCCGCGGCGGGCGCACGACGTGGGAGAACGTCGTGACCGCGTGCGGCTGCCCCAGGCCCCACAAGGGAGCGGTCCGGAACTGATCGCCACCGGCGGTTCCCTGGGAGACATTGTCGGCGAGTCCGGTCCCCATATGATGGATCTCGAGGTCGGAGTACGCGTTGACGGGCTGGCCGTCGAGCGAGCTCGTGAAGTTCGAAGCCTGTGTCACGCCGACTGTCGGCATATGGCAGATCCCGCAACCGATCTGACCGAACAGATTCTGGCCCGACTGGACCGCGGTTGCCCCGCCCGGAGTGTTCGGCGATGGAATTGCCGGTGCCAGCAGCCGCATGAATAGGGCAAACTGCGTTACGTCGCTGGGAATCTGCGCGTTGTTGGCGAAGCTGTCCGCCACCGGGCTCCCTGGCGAGAAGTTGGTCGTGTCCTCGGGGTAGCCGTGCATCCCTAAGTTCAAACAGCTGTTCGGCAGTCCTTGGCCCTGAAGCTCCTCTTCCGGCGTCGGCCGATCTTGCGGAAACATCTCGTTGCTAATGCCCATCTCGACGTTGTAGGCCTCGCCCGAGAAGATCGCGAGCGACTTGTTTTGCGCTTTCCAACCGAAGCGCGAAATGGTGCCGTCGTTGCCATTGCGGTTGAAGGTGCCGCTGATACCCAGGCCATTGCCCACCTGGCTTTGCTGGTTGCTGATGAGTGTCGAGTCGTCGACATTCTCCAGCAGCCCGGCGCCGAACAGCGGCGTGGGAATGCGGAAAATGATGTTGTTGGCCTGCTGAGCGGCGGCAAAGTTCGGTTGGTGTATGGCGCAGACACCCGCGTCCTGGCGGCCCGCGACGGTGAAGACGTCCTCCACGCCGCCGTTAGGTGCACTGGTGTTCACGGTGCCGTTGGAGTTGAAGAAGAAAGGAAAGCGCGCCTCGCGCGTCGGTCCGTTGGCTGTGATGAAAGTGGGGATGGTGTTCGTCGTACCGTTGACCACACCCCGCTGGGCCGCAGTGAACTGGGGATTGGTGGGGAGGCCAGTGCCGCCGATCGTCGGTTGCGCATGACAACCGGCGCAGGCGTCGAGGTTGAACCGGGGCCCGAGGCCGACGTTGGCGCCGGGGGTGCTGGAGGAGACGACTTCGACGTCCTGGAAACGGTTGAGGCCGTCCTGAAAGAACTCCTGGATACCGGAGGTGGTGTCGTTGGTGACCGAGCCGAGCGGCAGCGGTTTGAGCGGGGTCGCGCCGTTCTGCCCGTTGATGGCGCCGCCGCGGACGCCTGGGTCGGTTTGAGCGAAGGCCGGGGATGCCAAGGCCAGCGCCAGCCACCAGGCGGGCACGAGCCGGCGCGCCGCGCTTCGTGCGCGGCCTGTTCTGGATGTCATGTCGAGTCTCCCTTTCGTCCCCGGTGTTTCCGGGGGTCGGTAGACTCAGTCAGAACCCTGCGGTGACGAAATAGTCACGGTGATCCTTACCGTTGGATTCAAAGGGAACTGAATCCAACGGTCTACCGGAAAACATACAGCAGCGACACGCCGTATCAGCCCTCGCCCGCCAGGCAGTCAGCCTCGCTCTCCTGACGATATAATAACGAGATGGCTTCCGCGCGGCGGTGAATTCCCAACTTCACCAGAATGCTGTGCACGTGATTCTTCACGGTCGGTAGCTCGATACCGAGCGCGCGCGAGATCATCTTGTTGGACATGCCTTCCTGCACCAGCTTCAGGATCTGCGCCTCGCGTGCGGTGAGCGTACCGTAAACCGAACGCCGTGGCCGTTCAGTGGACAACGCCGCGACGCACCTGAACAGAGAGCCGGCGATTTTCGGCGAGCAGTGCACCTCGCCGCGCGCCGCGGCCCTGATAGCCGCAACAACATCATCAAGCGAGCCGTCGCGGGTAACGTAGCCCGCGATGCCGATCTGCGCGCAGCTCAACACCTGGCTCTCGTCCTCCGGCATGCCGAGGGCGACCACCTTGCTGGGGCTGCCTGCGCGGACGATCCCTTTCGCCACCGCGAATGCTCCGCTCATCGCCATGTCGAGAAGTACGACGTCGACTCCGAGTTTGTCAGTCCGCGCGATGGCCTCCGCCGCCGAGCAGGCGGTGCCGACGAGCGTAATCTCCGGTGGCTCCTGGAGCACCCTCTCCAGGCCTTCACGATACAAGCGGATATGACTCGCGACGAGAACGCGAATACTTAACATGCGACACCCTCCCGCGCGGGGACTTTCTGCGCGTCTCCAAGATTCCCTGAGCTTTTTCATCCTTGAGGGGTGCGTGGGGGTGCGGCACCGCCCCATTGCAGCAGCCACGATCACTTAGATCGCCTCTACTGTCAATACTCTACCGTTTGAGGACAGTCAGCGGATGCCGCTCATGAGGCGCTTCAATAGGGGGGTACACAGCAACATGACGCCGCCGCCGATCGCGCCCCACCAGAAGATCTTGAGAAATAATCCCGGCAGAGACAGCAGGTTACTGGAGTCATACTCGCCGGAGAGCTGGCCGGCGAGGTTGTCCCCGAGGGCCAGGCTGAGAAACCACAGGCCCATTACCTGACTTACAAAGCGGCTGGGCGCGAGCTTCGTCATGGACGAAAGTCCAACTGGCGACAAACACAGCTCGCCTAAAGTATGTAACAGGTAGGTGAATACCAACCAGGTCGGCAACACCTTCGCGCCGCCGATGACATATTGCGAGGCGCAGTACATCACCAGAAAGCCCGCGCCCATCAACAGCAGTCCCAGCGCGAATTTCGTGGGGGCTGAAAAGTCGCGGTCGCGTTGGCCCAGTTTCAGCCACAGTGCGGCCAGTATGGGCGCGAAAACGATGATGAAGATGGGGTTGACCCCCTGGAGGATACCCGCAGGGAGCTCGACGCCGAAAATGTGGTGAACGGTGTAACGGTCGGCGAACAGGTTGAACGAGGCACCCATCTGCTCATATCCCGCCCAGAAGGTCGCGCTGCCCAGAAACAGGCCCACCATGGCGTACACCCGCCGACGCTCGACACCCTGGAGGCCTGCGAAAAGAAGCAGATAACCGAAGTAGCCCAGCGCCAGCGCGGACATCGCCCACGTGGCGGCCGTACTAACGGCGTTGGCGTTGATTGTTAGCGTACCGTTAGCGGCGAGAATCGTCACGGCCGCTATTGCGACTCCCAGCAGGACGACCGGAGTCCACGAGCCAGACTGGACGTCAGTCTCGTTTCGCAAGCCGCAACTGCCGAGGTAACGCCGCGTTGCCACAAATTGGATCAGGCCGAACACCATGCCGACCGCAGGAAGCGCAAACCCGGCATGCCAACCAAAGCGATAAGCGCACAGCGGCACCAGCGGCGAGCCGAGCGCGGAGCCGATGTTGATGCCCATGTAGAAGATCGAAAAGCCGGCGTCGCGCCGTGAGCCCCCTTCGGGGTAGAGATGGCCGACGATTGCGCTGACGTTGGGTTTCAACAAGCCGGTGCCGAGCATGGTGACCAGCAGGCCGATGAAGAACACTTGCGGGCTGCCGGAGGCCAGCATCGCGTTGCCGATCATGATGAACACACCGCCGGCGATAACCGCACGCTGCGCGCCGACCAGACGATCGGCGATCCAGCCGCCCAACACGCCGGACAGATAGCTGCCGGACAGATACAAGCCGTAGATCGAGCTTGCCGCCTTGTCGGAGAGGCCCAGTCCGCCCTTGCCTGCTGTGGCGGTCATGAACAGAATCAGAATCGCCCGCGCGCCGTAGAAACTGAAGCGTTCCCACATCTCTGTGAGGAAGAGGGTGGC
This sequence comes from uncultured Pseudomonadota bacterium, assembly GCA_963752125.1. GTDB lineage: Bacteria > Pseudomonadota > Gammaproteobacteria > Steroidobacterales > Steroidobacteraceae > 13-2-20CM-66-19. Next base: position 10,331 of record CAVVXG010000007.1, read on the forward strand.
GAGCCCGCGCGGCTGGCCGAGGATTGATCTTCCCTGCGGGGCGGGTCTTCCCTGCGGGGTGGGTGTACCTTGCGGGTCGGGGTTGTCTTGCAAGCCGGGTTTGCCTTCCGTGGCAGGGGTGGCGGCGGGGGTGTCCATATCGCGGTTGTTTTTATGTCCGGCCGCCGGCCGCGGTCAAGTCTGAATTTCCTTGCGTTCGGTCTCGGCGCGCTTCATGCGCAGCAGAATGCGCGCCATAACCAGGCCGCCTTCGAACAGAAGATACATCGGCACGGCCATGATGGATTGCGAAACGGCATCGGGGGGCGTGAGCAGAGCGGCGAAAATAAATACGCCGAGCAACACATAACCGCGGTTTTGCCTGAGCTGCTCCAACTTCACCACACCGGTGATCACCAGTAGCACCACCGCCACCGGAACCTCGAATGCCGCCCCGAAGGCGAAAAACATCACCAGCACGAAGTCGAGGTACTGATTGATGTCGGTCATCATGGCCACGCCCTTGGGGGTGGTGCTGGTAAAGAAGGCGAACATCACGGGAAACACGAAGAAGTACGCGAACAACACGCCGACGTAGAACAACACGATAGCCGAGATCAGCAGCGGCACCGCGAAACGTTTCTCGTGGCGATACAGCCCGGGCGCGACGAAAGCCCAAAGCTGATACAGGATCCAGGGCATCGCAATGAAGGCAGCAATGAAGAACGACAGCTTGAACGGTGTCGTGAACGGGGACATGACGCTCGTCGCGATCAGGTGTCCCGCTGGCAGCTTCTCCTGCAGCGGTTGGGATATGTAGGAGAAGATGTCGTTGGAATACATCATGCAAGGCACGAAGCATAGGCCCACACCGATGATTGCCTTGATGAGCCGATCGCGCAGCTCCAACAGGTGCGAGATCAGCGTGCCCTCGGCGAGCCTTTCCGATTCCTCGCTCATACGTGCCCGTGTGGATCGGCGCCCGCGTTACCGGGTTGCGGCGTCGAGCTAGAGGTGGCGCCGTCTGGCGCGTGCGTTGAGGCCGGCGCTTGTGTAACCGTGCCGCTTGGGTCTGAGGGAGCGGCCGTCTCGCCGTCAGTCGTGCGCGACCGCCCGTAGGTGTCGTGAACGTTCCCATTGGACGGATTAGACGTCTCGGACTCGGACGACTGGGGGGCGGACGCTGATGAAGGCAGCGGCGCGGCCGGGTCCGCCGAGCCATCCGGTGTGTAGGGGTTCGCGCCATATTCGTTCGTCGCATGTGCATGCGAGAAGGTATCTGCTCGGAACTCGGGGGAATCAGAGCCGATCGTGGTGCTATTTGTCACCGTCGCCCCTGTCCCCGCCGCTTGCCCTTCCGACGACGTCGACGAATCCGCCGGCTTCTTTGTCTCTTGCGCCTTGCGCGCCTGCTCCAGGTTCACCTCTTCCTCGAGCTGCTCCCTGAACTGGCGCGCCATATTGCGCGCACGCCCGACCCATCGACCCACCTGGCTGGCGAGACGCGGCAACTTTTCCGGCCCCAGCACCACCAGGGCGATGATGAAAATCAGTAAAATCTCAGAGAAACCGATGTCGAACACACCTGGGGGCCTTTCGGCATCTCTGCCGCTTATGAGCGCGCAATGCGCGCGCAACAAGCCTGAATCCCGCGCGGGTTCCTCGCGATGGCCCTTCCGCTCTTAATCCGCGGGTGTCGCGAGGATAGAAAAACTCAGACCGGGCGATCCGTTTTCTGTCCCGCTTCCTTTGTCTTAGCGACTTCGGGGAATTCCGCATCCGCCCCATCGGAGCGAATCTGCTTCGGAGGCGTTGTGGTGTCCTCGTTCTCGCCGTCGTTCATCGCCTTCTTGAAACCCCGCACCGCATGCCCGAGGTCAGAGCCCACTGTCCGTAGCTTCTTTGCGCCGAACACCACGAGGCAAACGAGCAGAATCACAATCAGCTCGCGCATCCCGATACCCATAATCGTCGACTCCCGCTTAGCTCTACGCTCTAGGCCTGCGAAATATGCTCAATCATAGGACAAAAGAGCCGGCCGAGCGCGGAAAGTTCGGCGCAACGCGTGGGACGTCACGGTGCCGGTGACGGCGTTTCCAGCCAGAACGTGACAGGGCCGTCGTTGACCAGCGAGACCTGCATGTCGGCGCCGAATATTCCAGTCGCTACAGTAACTTGCGAGGCTCTGGCCTTCGTCTGGAGATGGTCGAACAAGCCCTTGGCCAGCTCGGGCGCGGCCGCGGTGCTGAATCCGGCGCGAGTGCCTTTGTGGGTGTCCGCCGCGAGGGTGAATTGGGGCACCAGCAACAGGCCGCCGTTCCCGATGTCTCGTAGGGAGAGATTCATGCGACCTTCGGCGTCGGGGAAGATTCGATAGGAAAGCAGTCGCTCCAGCAGGCGCTCCGCCGCCGCCGCGTCGTCCCCCTTTCTCACGCCGATCAGAGCTAGGACGCCGCGCTCAATGGCGCCGACGACCTCACCGTTCACACTCACGTCCGCGCGCGTGACGCGCTGTATTAGACCGATCACTGTGTCTCCTCTGGGGCCGCCTCGTGGGTAATTTATCAGGCGCGGGATTCGGCCCGTGTCGCGCGCCTTGCACGCTCACGAGCGGCAACAGCGGAACAAAGGCCCGTGCTAGTATCCCGCCCCATTTTTCGTGGGGTCGGAAATGAAGATGACGGTGTCTGGAGTGCGTTCGGGCTGGGCTGTCGTGGCGCTTGCAACCGCTGTGTTCGCGAGCACGACTGTGTCGGCGCAGGATCAGCAGCCGGCGCAAGGCGATGCGACGCGCGGCAAAGCGATCTCCTACACCTGCCTCGGCTGCCACGGTATCGAGGGATACAAGAACGCCTATCCCACGTACAGCGTGCCGAAGCTCGAAGGCCAGCACCCGGAGTACCTCATCGCCGCCCTGCAGGAATATCGTAGCGGTGATCGCGCGCATCTGACCATGCATGCGCAGGCGTCTACACTGACAGACCAGGACATCGCGGATATCGCCGCCTATTTCGCCGGCAAGCCGCTCGTCTCAGAAGGGAAGCAGGCCGGCACGCCGCCGCCGCAAGCGGCGGTGTTGTGCGTGTCATGCCACGGACAGGACGGGGTATCGATCGCGCCGACCTACCCGAGTCTCGCCGGGCAGCATGAGGATTACATCGCTCGCGCCATCGATGAGTACCGCAAGGGCGGCCGTAAGAACCCGATCATGAAGGGGTTCGCGGCGACTCTGAAAGACGAGGACATCGAGGCTATCGCGAAGTACTTCTCGCATGAGGAGCACCCGGCGCTGCATACGGAGAGCCGGCCGTACACGCGCTTCAGCGCGGAGAATCACGAGTAACACGACTAAGTTGATTGCTGCTGCGTAGGCGCGCAGCCAGTCAAGGTAGCGCGGCCCCGCTCGGAAAAAGGTCTTTCCGGGGGACGCCGCAAGTCCAAGGACGCAGGCAGCCGCCTGCTTCTGATCCGGTGTTGTCCCTTCCGGGCTGGGCGCCCCCGGCCAACCCGCGCGACGCATGCGTCGCGCCCCTATAGGCTCTGGCGCTGTTCCATACAGCGCAAGCCCCCGGAAAGACCTTTTTCCGAGCGGGGCCGCGCACCTACTCGCGCTTTTCTATCGAAGCTAGTGGGCCAGTTTGTTTAGAAACATCGCGGCCGTTTCTAGGTAAGCGTCTTGGTTCGCTTTCCGGCGAAAGCCGTGGCCCTCGTCTTTTGCGGCCACGTACCAAACCTCGCCGCCGCGTGAGCGGATGCGGTACACCATTTGTTGGGATTCGGTCGCGGGTACGCGTGGGTCGTTGAGGCCCTGCGCGATGAGGAGCGGCTTGCGGATCTGCGCGGCATTGTTGAGCGGCGAGATGCGGCTGAGGAAAGCCCGCATTTTCGGGTCGCGCTCGTCGCCATATTCCTCGCGGCGCAAATCGCGCCGATAGGGTGAGGTGCCGCTCAGGAAGGTGACGAAGTTGGTGATGCCGCTGAGATCGATGGCGCCGCGCAGCCGGTCGCCGTAGGACGCCAGCGAGGCGAGTGCCATATAGCCGCCATAAGAGCCGCCCATTACGGCGACGTGGTCCCGATCGAAAGCGGGCTGCAGGCCGATCCAAACCAACAGCGAGCCGATGTCGCGAACGGCGTCCTCGCGCAACAGGCCGTTATCGAGCTTGAGGAAGGACTTGCCGTACCCCGATGAGCCGCGCACGTTCGGTGCGATCACGGCGTAGCCGAGATCATTCACCAGGAATTGGATGAACGGGTCCCAGTGGGGCCGGTACTGCGATTCCGGTCCGCCGTGAATGTCGACTACGACGGGGCAGGCGCCCGCGCCGCGCGGCCGGTAGACGTACGCCGAGAGAAGTCGTTGCTTGCCATTGACCCGATCCCAGGTTGGATAGTGGATGAGCTCTGCCGGGGCGAGTGTGTTGATATCGAGGGGGCCTGCCTCGCTCTTGGTCCAGCGCTCGAGCGCGCTTTTCTCCAAGTTGTACACGTAGACGTCGCGTGGTGCTTGCGCCGAGTCCGCTGACATCGCAAGCCGTTTGCCGGTTTGGTCGAAGCGCAGATTGAAGATCGCGCCATCGGGCAGCCCGGGAGGAGTGAGCTCGAGCTTGCGCTGGCTGTCGAGTATGGTGAGGCGACCGTGGCCATCCTCGTTGACGACATAAGCGATGTAGCGACCGTCGTTGCTGACATCGAAATCCTCCACGTCCCACTGGAGCTCCGGAGAGATCTTGCGCTCCTCGTGTGTCACCGGGTCGAGGTAGTGAAGCTGTGAGAACTCTCCGTCGGCGTCGGTGATGAGATAGATGCCGCGCCCATCCGGGGCGAACTTGGCGGAGCGGATGCCCATCATGCGACCGCCGGGGTCCACCGGGGTGATGCTTCCAGTTGCCACATCGCCGATGAACAGATAGCTTTCGTTGATGGAGATGTACTTCCACAACAGGAGTTTGCTGTCATCTGCAGACCAATCGAGCGGATACCACGTATCCTGTTGGCCGCCGATGACGAGCCGCGGTGCCGACGCGCTGGTGACATCCGCTACATACACGTCGTAGCTCAGACCATCACGCTCGTTTCCGTAGAACGCAACACGCTTGCCGTCGTGCGACCAAGTGGGACTGCCGTGAAGGTAATTCCCCGAGGTGAGCTGACGCACGGCGGCGCTATCGCCGGCGTAGTAGTACACCTGCGCGTTCTCATCACCGTTGTGATCCTTGAGGAAAACGAAGCCGTTACCGGAGGCCGCGTGCGGCGCGCGTGCGGCGCTCACCGGTTCTGGCGAGAACGTAAGTTGCTCTCGCATCCCCAGAGGAGCGGAAACCCGATGGACCTGCTCGATGTCGCCGAAGCGAGTCGCCACCAGCATGCTGCCGTCAGCCTGCCAGTCAAGAAACGTTGCCTGCCGAGACTGCTGGTAGCGCTCGAGGCGCGTGGCGATCGTCGCATCCAGTGGCGGGACGCCCTCGAAAATGAGATTGGCGTGCTCCTGGTGCGACGGCACGCTCGGCGGCGTCTGCTGCGCCTGGACAGAGGCTGCGGAAAGTAGCAGGAGGCACACGGGTACGAGGGCGCCGAGCGCCCTGGGGATGGTGTAAGTAGCAGGCATAGGCATACGGTAGCCTACAACGTTACGATGTGTATACGCGGACCGCTTTCACAGACACGATCATTTCGGAGCCTCTCTTTGACCCCCAAACTCTATCGCCATCCGCATGGCATTACGGCAGTCGATACCGAGTACCTGTACCCGGGGCACGCGGCTTCGCACATCATCCAGGACGGCGGGCATGCGGCTTTCGTCGACGTCGGAACGAACTATTCGGTGCCTCACCTGCTCGATGCTCTGCGGGAACTTGGAATAGCGCGTGAGACGGTTGATTACGTTTTTTTGACGCACGTCCATTTGGATCACTGCGGTGGTGCCGGACGGCTCATGCAGGAGCTGCCGAATGCGGTAGCAGTTCTGCATCCGCGCGGCGCACCGCACGTGATCGAGCCGCAAAAGCTCATTGCGGCGTCGAAAGTCGTCTATGGTGAGGATCGCTTCAACAAGTTATACGGCGAGCTGATGCCGATCCCCAACGCTCGCGTACGTAGCGTTGCCGACGGCGAGCGCTTTCGTCTCGGGGGCCGTGAGCTCGAGCTCATACATACACCCGGACACGCGTTGCATCACTACGCGGTAGTCGATGTCGCGCACGCGAGTATTTTCCCTGGCGATACATTCGGAATTTCCTATCGGGAGATGGACTCCGCCCGCGGCGCTTTCATTACGCCGACCACCTCCCCGTCGCAGTTCGATCCTGACCAGCTCATCGCCTCCATCGATCGCATGGTCGGCTACGCGCCCGAATCGATGTATCTGATGCATTTCAGCCGGGTCACCGGCATCGAGCGTCTGGCGGCCGCGCTCAAAGCGCAGATCAGGGAGTTCGTGCGCATTGCTGAGCGTCACGCCGACGCGCCAGACCGCTACGCGCCCATCCGCGCCGACATGCTCGATCTGTGGCTCGGCCTTGCCCATGAGCACGGCGCGCCGATTCCCGACGCCGCGGTTGCTAAACTCCTTCAGAGCGACCTGGATCTCAACACACAGGGTCTCATCATCTGGCTCGACCGCAGGAAACGGCCGTAAGAAATTGGAGTGAGTCACTATGCCGCCGTTCAAAGCGTTCCGGATTCACGAGCAGGACAAGAAAATCGTAGCGCGCTTCGAGCAGCTCACACTCGATGAGCTTGCCGCCGGCGAAGTAGTCATCCGGGTTCAATATTCGGATATCAACTACAAGGATGCATTGGCGGCCACCGGAGCGGGAAAGATCCTGCGCCGTTATCCGCTGGTGGGCGGGATTGATCTTGCCGGTGTGGTCGAATCGTCGGCGGACTCGCGCTACGCCAAGGGCGATAACGTACTAGTGACTGGCTGCGCTCTGTCCGAAACGCACGATGGCGGTTACGCCGAATATGCGCGCGTCAAAGGCGACTGGGTCATTCCGATGCCACCCGGCATCGATGCCTTCGCAGCCATGGCTTTAGGGACCGCTGGCTTTACCGCTGGACTGGCGATTCATCGCATGGAGCACAATGGCCAGACGCCGCAACAAGGACCCATTGTCGTCACGGGCGCAACCGGTGGCGTCGGCAGCATCGCTATCGACATGCTGACGGCGCGCGGTTACGAGGTGATTGCCGTCAGCGGCAAAGCCGCCGCGACGGAGTACCTGCGCTCGCTGGGTGCCGCGCGCATTCTGGCGCGTCAGGAAATCAATTTCGGCTCGCGGCCGTTGGAGAGCGTGCAGTTCGCCGGGGCCATCGACAACGTCGGCGGTGAGATGCTGGCCTGGCTCACGCGCACGGTGGATTTCTGGGGCAACATCGCGAGTATCGGACTGGCTGGCAGTGCCGAGCTCAAGACGACAGTGATGCCGTTCATTCTTCGGGCCGTGAGTCTTCTTGGCATCAACACTTCCTCCTCAGTTCCGCGGGACATGCGGCTGGCGGTTTGGCAGCGGATCGCGACAGACCTGCGGCCGCGGCATCTCGACCGTATCGTCACCCGGACCATTTCTTTCGACGAGCTTCCGGGCGCGTTTCCGGCTTACATCGAGGGTGGCATCATCGGCCGCACGGTTGTGAAGATCGGCTGAGACGCTGCGGCGTATTCTGAACGGTAATAAATCCTACCGGCGAGTAGGTCGCTACGGTGACGCCCCTGTCGCCGGTGCCTGCGCTCATATTAGAATCCCTCATCCCCCGGAGGCCCTATGTCGCAGTCATCTCAACCGGACAATCTCCCTTCCTCGTTCAAGCCCAAGAAATCGGTGGCGCTTTCGGGGGTAACAGCCGGCAATACCGCGCTGTGCACCGTTGGTCGCACGGGTAACGATCTCCACTATCGTGGATATGACATCCTCGAGATCGCCGACACGTGCGAATTTGAGGAGATCGCCTATCTGCTCATCTACGGCAAGTTGCCGACCCGCTCCGAGCTCACGACCTACAAGACGAAGCTGAAATCGTTGCGTGGCCTGCCGGCGGCCGTGCGCGCCGCGCTCGAGGCCCTGCCCGCATCCTCCCATCCGATGGACGTGTTACGCACCGGTGTTTCGGTGTTGGGCTGCACGTTGCCGGAGAAGGACGATCACGGTGTTGCCGGTGCGCGCGACATCGCCGACAAATTGATTGCATCGCTCGGGTCGATGCTGGCGTACTGGTATCACTACAGCCACAACGGCCAGCACATCTTCGTGGAAACGGAGGATGACTCCGTTGGTGGACACTTTCTGCATCTGTTGCATCGCAAGCCGCCATCGGACTCCTGGGTGCGCGCCATGCACACCTCCCTCATCTTATATGCCGAGCATGAGTTCAACGCATCGACTTTTGCGGCCCGCGTGATTGCCGGCACGGGCGCCGACATTTACTCATGTATCACCGGCGCTATCGGCGCGTTACGCGGTCCGAAGCACGGTGGCGCGAATGAGGTCGCCTTCGAGATCCAAAAACGCTACGACACGCCGGACGAAGCCGAGAAAGATATCCGCGCGCGTGTGGCCAACAAAGAGGTAATCATCGGTTTCGGTCACCCTGTGTACACGGTGTCCGACCCCCGCAACCAGGTGATCAAAGCCGTCGCCCGGCGGCTGTCGCAGGAGTCCGGTGACCTGAAGATGTTCGCCATCGCCGACCGTGTCGAGGCGGTCATGATGGATGCGAAGAAGATGTTTCCCAATCTCGACTGGTTCTCTGCCGTTTCGTATCACCTCATGGGCGTACCCACTGCCATGTTTACGCCGTTGTTCGTCATCGCACGCACGACGGGTTGGGCCGCACACGTCATTGAGCAGCGGATCGACGGCAAGATCATCCGTCCGTCAGCCAACTACGTAGGCCCGGAGGATCTGAAGTTCGTGCCCATTGAAAAGCGAGTTTGAGCGCCACGATGTCCGCACACGACTCAAAGTCGGCCAAGAGGCCCGATCCCGATGCGGCGCTGGTCGCGATCGCCGAGTATGCGAAAAATTTTGCCGTCACCAGCACGCAGGCCTATGAGACCGCGCGCTACTGCCTCATGGACACACTTGCGTGCGGATTTCAGGCACTGAAATACCCTGCATGCACCAAACTCCTGGGCCCGGTTGTTCCTGGCGCGGTGATGCCGGGCGGCGCACGAGTGCCCGGGCTTTCATATGAGTTAGATCCGGTGCAGGCGGCGTTCAACATCGGCGCCATGATCCGCTGGCTCGACTTCAACGACACCTGGCTGGCGGCGGAGTGGGGACACCCTTCGGACAATCTCGGCGGCATTCTTGCCGTGGCGGATTATCTGGCGCGCAAGTCTGTCATGGAGGGGAAGACGCCTCCGACCGTTCGCGATGTCCTCACCGGGATGATCAAGGCACACGAGATTCAGGGTGTTCTGGCGCTCGAGAACAGCTTCAATCGTGTTGGACTGGATCACGTCATCCTGGTCCGCGTCGCCTCGACGGCTGTCGTTACGGCGATGCTTGGCGGGAGCGTCGAGCAAATCGTAAATGCCGTTTCCAACGCCTGGATCGATGGCGGTGCATTGCGGACCTATCGTCACGCGCCTAACACCGGCTCGCGCAAGAGCTGGGCGGCCGGGGATGCCACGAGTCGCGCCGTACGGCACGCATTCATTTCTTTGAGCGGCGAGATGGGGTACCCGTCCGCCCTGAGCGCGAAGGCCTGGGGCTTCTACGACGTCCTGTTCAAAGGGAAGCCATTTTCTTTGCCGCAGCCATTTGGCAGTTACGTGATGGAGAACGTGCTCTTCAAGATCTCGTACCCCGCCGAATTCCACGCGCAAACCGCTGTCGAGGCGGCCATGACGTTGCATCCTGACGTGAAGGATCGCATTGACGACATCGAGCGCATCGTCATCGAAACTCAGGAGCCGGGCGTTCGCATCATCGACAAGACGGGCCCGCTGGCGAACCCCGCCGACCGTGACCATTGCATTCAGTACATGGTGGCCATTGCGCTGTTGTTCGGTCGGCTCACCGCCGAAGACTACGAGGACAACGTCGCCTCCGATCCGCGCGTGGACGCCTTGCGCGCCAAGATGCATGTTCAAGAGAACGCGATCTTCACCGAGGAGTACTACGCGGCGGACAAGCGCTACATCGGCAACGCCGTGCAAGTGTTTTTCCGCGACGGCTCCTTTTCCAAGCGGGTGCGCGTGGACTTCCCCATCGGCCACCGCAAGCGCCGTTCCGAGGGCATGCCAGTGTTGGTCCGGAAGTTCGAAGCGGCCGTAGACGCCCACTTCGCCCCCAAGCAGGCCTTGAACATCAAAGCGCTGTTCGCCCGGCGCGAGCAGTTGGATTCCATGCCTGTGAACGAACTGATGGCCGCGCTGGTTACGAACGGGACAATGCGCGTCCCCGGGTAGCCCGCGTTCCCCTCAGCAGTCCTTTTGAGATCAAGTTCTTGCCACGGGGAACTACTGCGCCGGTCCAAAGCCGTGCAAATGCACTGTGCCCGAGCGCACAATCACTGCGAGCTGGTTGTGTGAGCTTGCAGGGCGAGTCCTGGACGAACGCTTCACATGAAAACCAACGGACGCTTGGCACCGATACTTTGCGGCGTTGCCTGTGTTGCTCTGACGCTCGTGAGCAGCTGCGGCGGTGGCAGCTCCAGTGGGTCAAGCTCAACTCCTCCCACCGCCCCCACCGGTACGCAAGCGCCGCCGGCCCCGGATTTCAGTTACGTGAATCCACCAGGGTCGCCCCGCAACTGGCTGACCGTGGCCGATCTGACAACCGCCAGCACATCTCCCACATCTGCGTTGAACAACGGATATTTCGCTCAGGTTGGTAACGGCGGCTCCCCGGTCCAAAGTTTTTCCGGGACCATCACTCTCGCCAGCTTCAAGATGCAAACGGCCGCTAGCATCGACACGACCTTCCCTGAGGTTGATTTGCGTTTTGTCACCGACGGCAATGCTCTGATTCCACTGGACCGCGACATCCTGGTGCCGAGCAACGGGAGCTCCTGGCGGTTGATACTGAACCCTGGCGCGGTCTGGTCGGAAGCCACCGATGGCGACTGGTCACGAGCGTCATTTCCCTTTTCACTGGTGAGTCCGGTTTGGGGGCTTTTGCTGAATGGCCTCGGGACTTTTGTCTATCACGGCTCGACAATCTCGGCACTGCGTATACAGATCGTACAAGAGACGGTCGGTGCTCCTTCTCCTGTGGATGCATGGGGGGCATCCTCGCGGCGAGCTACACCCCGCAACAGTTTCCGGAGCACGACGCCGTGGTCGCCAGTTTCCAACAGGAGACCGCTGGTTATCTGCCGGTACAGCCCTGGACCAACATCGAAGGCCCGGCACAGGCCACCCAGGCGGCTTTCAACAACTCGCCCGCGGGGACGAGCGAAATCAGCGTCGCAGGCATGGCAAAGGACGGGGTTATCTATCGCCAATCCTGCACGACGCGATGGGGCGACTATCCCTACTGCCAACAGATGCGATTCGGCGCCTTCTCGGTGACAAAGTCCATGGGCGCCGCGGTCGCGCTGCTCCGTCTGGCCCAGAAATATGGCGACAGTGTCGGCAATCTCCTGATCAAAGACTATATCAGTGTCACAGCCACTCATGACGGCTGGGACAACGTGACGTTCCTCGATGTGCTCAACATGACAACGGGAATCGGCGATGCCGTCCCCTTCGCGCCGACCGGCACCGGTCTTTATACTTTCGCCGACGAAGAGAACAACGATCTGCTGCAAGCCGTGTTCTCAGCACCCGGCGAAGCCGCCATGCTGAGCCAGGTCTTCATGCAAGGGAAGTACTCATGGGGTCCCGGTGCGGAGGTGCGGTACAACTCGACTCAGACATTCGTGCTGTCCGCGGCGATGGACGCCTTCCTGAAAACAAAGGAAGGGCCGAATGCGCACCTGTGGGATATGGTGGCCAACGAGGTTTACGCCCCCATTGGTGTTATGCACGCACCCATGATGCATTCGATCGAGCCCGACGGCAGCCGTGGCGTGCCGTTTCTTGCCGTTGGCCTGTATCCGACAGTCGATGATGCAGCCAAGATAGCCGGACTCCTGCAATCCGGCGGCCTCGCCAATGGTCAGCAGTTGCTGAGTCCCACACTGCTGCAAACGGCGCTCTACAAGAGCGCCAATCAGGGCCTGACCGGTTTTTTCGGCTATGACAATCAGTTTGGCGCCAGTCGGTATCTGATGTCTTTCTGGTCCGTGCCGTGGAAAGACAGTAGCGGCTGCTCCGCGGTAGTTCCTTATATGCTCGGCGCCGGCGGCAATCTCGTCGTCTTGATGCCGAACGGGGCTATCGCCTTCCGCTTCGCTGAAACGCAGGACGAAGACCCTACACCGATGATTCGCGCAGCCGTGAACTTGGGCAGTCTGTGTACCCCGTAGGGGCAACGTTTCCGCGGAAAGTGCGGATCAACTGATTCTCGATCCCAACCTTTGCGAGGTAAGGGCCTTTTCTTTGTCAACCGGCACCAAGACCCGCATACAAATCTTCCAGACTCCAAGCCACGATCGCCGGTCCCGTCGTCGACATCTGTTTGATAGCGTCCGACTCAAACCCTCCAGCCGCAACGTACAGCAGAATCGCATCAGGCTCTAGAGCCTCACGGGCCCACTTATGCCCAGACTCGCTCAGCCGCCGCAGCATGTCCATATGCCTATCGTGCACCGAGATACCGACGGCCTTGTGATTCCATTTGACAGCGCCAGTCAGCATCTTCCCGTCCGTTCGGCGAGCAACGATGTCGATCTCGATTTGTTGGCGGTCTCGGTCGAGCCCTTCCCACCGGCCCCACTCTCGAATCGTAGGCAGGCGCGCGGCGTCTCGTAAGCGCGTATAGGCTTGTTCGGCGATGGACTCGAAAACGAGGCCCATATACGCGTCTAACTCGCGCACGATATATGTCTTCCAAACGTGCAATGGCTCGGCGCGCTCCAACTCGTTTCGGTATCGAGTGACGATGCCGTAGTAGAAGCGCAGTGCGGCGTCGGTAACACGATAACGCAGCGGTGTATTCGTTCTCGCATCGAAGTTACGCCACGCCGTGACGAAACCCAGCTCGATCAACATATCGAGCTTTGTGCGCAAAGAAAAATCGTTCGTCAGGCCCGTCTGCTGTGCGATCTCGTTGCGGTCGGTGGCACCAGCGCCAATCGCGTTCAGTACTGCAGAGTACTCCGCTATATCACGCAGCCCATGCTCCTGAGTGACGATCGTTTCGACTTGTCCTCTGACCGCGCCCGCCGGTGACAGCACCGCTTCAACAACGTTGGAAGTCAGCGAGCGCCGAGCATTGATCGATGCGAGGTAGCGCGGAGTGCCGCCATAGATGCCGTACGCTAGTGCACGGTCACGTGGCGAGCGAAAGCGCGCCATAGCTGCGGCGTCGAAATAATCAAAGGGGTCCAGATGCCCTTTCCAATCCAGGCGCCCGTGCAGTGGATTGTCCGGCGCATCGAGACGCTCCATGACGCGCACGATAGAGCCGCAAAGGACTAATACGAAAGGAGGACCCTTGGGGCGCAGATTGACGTAGGTTTCCCAGACGGCCGCCAAAGCCGAATCGACGTTCTCGTTCGGATCGCCGTGCAGATTCTGGTATTCATCGAGAATAACGAGCGTCGGTCCGGGCTTGCCTAACTCAAGAATCAGCTCAAAGACTCGCCGCCAGGTAGCGTAGTCGCGCTCGTTGATAGCTTGTCCCAAGAACCGGCCCACGGCCTCGAGCAGCGCGCGGCGATTGAGCTCTGGGGTACCGTCCACCGCGATGAAGTAGAACACGCGGCCCGCGGACCATACGTGCTTGAGGAGATAAGTCTTGCCAACGCGCCTGCGGCCATAAAGCACCGCCATTGATGGCCCAGCGCGTTTCAACAGTGCACGTAGCGACCGCTGCTCCCCAACGCGGTCGACCAGGGGATTGACCATTACGGCACTCCCGCAATCATAATTGCATGCAAGTATATCTGCATGCAATTGTACTTGCATGACATACCAGGCAATGCAGGGACAGGTGCTAGCCACGTACGGTTGACTCCCGTACATAATGTACGGTACTATGCCGTACACTCCAAAGAAGGAACCTTACGTGGCATCCGAAGGTCAACGAACTGCGCGGGTCGAAGCGCGCATCGCACCGGACGCTCTCGAAATCATTCGCCGTGCGGCTGAAATTCAAGGTCGGAGCATCAGTGATTTTATGGTTGCCGCGGCTCGCGAGGCAGCGCAGAAGGCGATCGTCGAGGTTGAGCTGCTGCAGCTCTCGCGCCAGGCGCAAGAGCAATTCGCAGCCTTGTTGCTCAACCCGCCGGCCCCTAGCGCGGCACTGGCGCGAGCCTTCGAGCGTCACCGCGAACTGATTGGCGAATGAGTCCGTGGGAGCGCCATTCCGGGTCGAGCCGCTGTCCGGCGCTCATGACCGCAGCCGATTTGTCAGTGGTTCCGCGCCCCTCGATCGTTACCTGCGAGAGCAGGCGTCGCAGGACATCAAGCGCCGTATTGCCACGTGCTTTGTTGCAGTAGACGTTGAAACACAAGAAGTCGTCGGCTTTTACACCCTGACCGCAACGAGCGTTGCGTTGGACGCACTCGCTCCCGAGGTCGTCAGGAAACTACCCCGATATCCTGTTGTACCCGCTGCTCTGCTCGGACGTTTGGCACTAGCGGTCCGCGCGCAAGGCAGAGGCTTCGGCGCCGCACTATTGGCCGACGCGTTGCTCCGCACCGCTCGTGTGGAGATGGGAGTGTTCGCGATGTTGGTTGACGCCAAAGACGAAGCCGCGCAGCGATTCTATGAAAAGCACGGCTTCACGTTGTTGGCGGGAGAGCAGCAGCGACGCTTGGTCCTGCCGATTGCAACTGCGTTACGCGCTTTGGAGGGTAATCGCGGAAGCGGCTGACCGAGCATATGGTGACGAACCCGCCGCGGACAACACAAAATGGGGAAAGTACATCATCACCGAATTGCGGCCGCCATCCGCAGCCGACAAAGCTGCGCAAGATGCGGAGGATGCAACCCTTGGCGCGCGCGTAAAGGACATGACACGCAGCCTCCTCGAACTCAACGACAAGGTTGCCAAAGATGCCCTCTATACAGATGTCGCCTGGATCATGAAGGCAAACCCCCGACCACGTATGGGTCAAGGAGCACTCGCACCCGTTTCCTGAAATACTCGGTTTCTTCGGCAGCGACCCGGATCACCCGAACGAGTTGAATGCAGTCATCGAGATATCCATCGGTGGCGAAAAACACGTGCTCACCAAGAGCGCTTTGATTTTCGTGCCGAAGAACACCAAGCACTGTCCCTTGATCATCAAAAAGATCGACAGGCCCGTCCTGTTCATCACAACTGGTCCCACGTCGAGCTACGACATCGATCGGAAGTGATTGCGGCTTGCCTGGATTTATGGGGCCGTCGAGCGGCGCGCTCCATAAGCTACTGATCCAAAGAGAGTTTTGCAGACTCCGATCCCTTCCGTCCCACCATTGCGTCTTTCATCAGTTTAGCGCTGCTGATGGCGTCCACCGGGCGCATTGAATTAGTACGCACAAAAGCATATAAGCATATTTGTGAGAACCACCTTTGACCTGCCCGATGATTTGATGAAGCGAGCCAAGATCGCGGCTGTAAGGCGTGGATCTTCGCTCCGCGATTTGGTAGCGGAGGCCATCCGCCGATTGCTGGCGGAGCCGTCTGGCGCGAAACGTCAACGAATGACCGAGGCGCCCATCAAATTGCCGCCGGGTCACACCATTCCGATTCGCTCCAACAGCGAGCTCGCGCAGCTGTTCGATCAAGAAGACATCACTCATCTGAATGACGTGTATAGCGGACGCTAACGTTCTCTTTCCTCTGTTGATTCAGGGGCACGCTGCCTATGAGACGGCCATGAGATGGTGGGATGAGCAGCCTGATGGGACTGTCGGCACCTGTCTCATAACGCGCCTTGCGGTACTTCGCCTGCTGACTAACAGGGTCGCGATGAACGGAGTCCCGGTCAGGCCGGAGGAAGCGCTCGATGCCTGGGGGCGACTAAGTAACGACCCTCGGTCGTTCCATATAGATTCGCATCCGGCGGAGCACGAGTCTAGATTTGTATCGCTCGTCACTTCGCGGGAGCCAACTCCCAACCTATGGGCCGATGCCTGGCTCGCCGCCTTGGCCATGTCGCTGGATTACGAGGTCACAACGTTCGATCGCGGGTTCAAGTCGTTCCATCGGCTAAAGCTGCGATTGCTATCGATAAGTGGCTGAATCCTCAGCCGGCGTAACCAAATTCGAATCCCGTCCGCTCCACCATCAATTTTCCAGATCCTCCAATAGAACTGCCGCCACTGCTTCCTCCGCAATAGCAATCCAATTCTGAGTGTGCTCCATTTTAGTAAGACGACGCGATATGTCGGGCCATCTCCACGTATCGGCACAGCGCATTGGCGAGTTGCATCTGCCTGGGCGTTTTGCAGTCAGGTGCAAACAAACGAGGGCTCGCGACCAAAATGCACGCGCACTGAGCCCGGGATGTGGCTACATTCAGGCGGTGCAAGCTATAAAGGAATTCCATTCCACGTGGTGCATCTTCAGGAGCAGAAGTTGCCATGGAATAAATGACTATTGGCGCTTGCTGGCCCTGGAACTTATCGACGGTTCCTACTCGGACCCCTCTTGGCCCGAGGCGGTCAGCAAGAAGGGCAACTTGAGAGTTATAAGGTGCGACGATCAGAATGTGAGCAGGCATGATTGGCTCAACGATCCCTTTCTGCTCGATCCATTCTCCACGGGTGGCGAGTAGCCGATCAATCAAATATTCAATTGCATCGACTTCTTCAGGTGAGCAGTTCTGATTGCCTTCATGAGCAACGGGCAGTACCCACAGGCCGGCGCCATCGATCAATCCTGTGTTGCGCAACTCGCGCTGTTCCAGCCCCGACTTGGAATGAAGCTTTCCCTCGTAGAAGACCTCGGAAGTGAACGCACAAATTGAAGGCGGAAGCCGCCAGGTCTCGGGCAAAAATATGCCCCGCTCAGGTGGAATCGTCGGATGTTCCTGCAGAATGTGTTCCAGGGCCGAGAGGTCAGCTCCTGTCGGATGCGAGCCCTGTTGCGGTTGCTCGAGCTGCTGAGGGTCACCTAGTAACACCAGGCTGCGTGCGCACTGTGATGCCGCCAGCACGTTAGCCAAGGACATCTGCCCCGCCTCATCAACGAACAATACGTCCAGTTTCTCGTGCAATTGCGCCCGCGCCCAGAGAAACGGTGTGCCACCTACGACCGTGCGGGAGGTGGCCCGAACGATATCATCGATGTCTTCGTTCTTCTGATACTCCGTAATGCGACCCGGTTGCGGACTCGGGTCGCTGACTTTCCTGACACATTCAACTGAGGTTCCGCATTTCTGTGCAACGTCGAGCACCGTCTCCAGGAGATTCGTGATGACTTTGTGGCTGGCCGCTGTCACTCCAACTCGTGCGCCCTGACTTATGAGCTCACAGATCATGTGAGCGCCCGCGAATGTCTTGCCGGCGCCCGGCGGCCCTTGGATGGCCAATACGGTATCGTTGAGTTGTGTAACGACGCGGAGGGCGAAACTGAGTGCGCTTTCCGTGGGGTTTTGTACGAAGGTCGCAGACTTCAAGCGTGGTGACCGGGAATGCAGCAGCTCTCGAGCTACGCTGTAATGGGACCCGGCATCGATTCCGTGGGCAATGACATCATCGGCCAGGCGCAGAAGGGCGTCTTCGAGCACTTGTGTGGGAACGATTGTCTGGGCGAATAGCGCGATTGGATGGATGTCCGCCTGTGCGCTTGATTTCTTGATGGCGATGACGCGCGCATGGAATAGCTCTCGACGCCGGCAATAAGGGCTTGGCGAACGATCGAGTGAAGATCGACGAACCGCTCCGCGCGTAACAAACGGTCGATTGTCGCCTCACAACGGGCGTACCGACCCATGAGACGTTTGAGCGCGGCCGGTTCATACGGGGCATAGTGATACACGTGCATTCCGGGGTGATCGGCCCATGAGCGCTCGATCTCCGCCACGACTCTTTCGAACGCCGCGCATTCCTCGGCTGGCGTCATGCCCCACATTGATAGATTGCGCAGAAGGCCGTCGCGTTGGACAACGACAAGCCCGAAGAGGTACTCCCGCCCACCGCCATGTACGAACGGATCTCCCTCCAGGTCAAAAAAGATGTCGCCGACTTGAGGCTCGGGCAAACGGGTGAAGCCGCGGTCCGCGGTGACAGGGAGCAGCTCATGTACCGGGGAGCCGCTTACCCGACCCGCCAGCTGGACGCGGGCCTGTTCGCGGGCGCGTACCAAGCTTTCGGGAGATCCTCGCCGGGGCTTGAAAGGTAGGGTCAGGGGAACCACGGCGAGCTGCGCTAAGGTACTTATGCCCGAATTCTTCAGTTCGCGCCGCTGCAGTCTCGACGTACCAGCTACCAATGACAGGTGATCATCCGCGTGCCTCCTGTTGTCGCACCGCTGCCACCAGCTGCAGACCTCGCACTGCTCCACCGGCTCCGGATAATTTGCATCTGTGATCTCCTCGGGGCGCGCCTGGGAGATCTGCTCGAGTTGTGTCCGCAGGAGGCGGAAGTACGCGGCATAGTCCGCTAAGCGGAAAGTCTGCACCGGGCGCTGCTCATCCGGGGTGACTACGTGAAATCGCTTCGGTGGTGCTCCCTGTGCGTTCGCTAGAAGATCGCAATACAACAATAGCTGCAGAACTGTACCGCCATGGGTGGACAGCGCGAGTTTCGTGTCGACAGGCTCATAGGACCAAGTGCCCAAGTCACTCGGCGATTCCACGCGTCGCAGCAGATCTGGCCGGCCATACCAACGTTCTCGACGAAGTACGGGCTGAATGATGACAGGTGCGCCCGCCCGCATCGCCTCGGTCGTCAGCTGCTCCGCCGATATTCCTTCGTACTCAGAAAGATCTGCAGCCACGAAACCTTGTGCCGTCAATGCTGCGACGTATCCACGTTCGTGCTCGAGGCCCCGCTCCTGTAGCACTTGCAGAGCGGGATCCACCCACGTTGGCCGGCTGAGCTGACCAAACGCGACAGCGAGATCGAGGCCGATCCGATGGTGGCAACCGAGAAACCGAGACAAGTCGGATGCGGAAAGCCCCAATGTGGAATCGATCAGGCGCATACCATCTTCCTGTTGTTGCTGATCGGTCGTGGGATCACTGATGCAAAGCCTCGCTTACGAACGTGGTATATGCAATCGTGCGAGCCGCTCAAAGGGTTGAATTGCAGTGCATCATTTTCCGACGACAGTGTTGTCGCGATGCTCAAGGAGGTCGAAAACCTAGGGCAGAGTAAGTGGGATTGGACGCTGCCGCGGGAGTTGTTGGTGCAGTCGTTCGCCTCCATGCATCTGGATATTGTGGGGGCAAAAAATATCGCCGCTCGGGTGGCGTCGGTGCTGTGAGGTACGGCGAAACAACATCGGTCCGCGAGAAGTTATTTCCCCTGAACAAAAAGGGCAGGCGGTCGTTAGCCGCCTGCCCCTGTTTCGACTGTCGACGCCAGCCGCTCGAGTTAGCCGACGCGCACCGGTACGAAGATCCGCGAGTCACCGCGCTGCACCAGCAGGGCGATGTGGCCTTTTGACTTCTCCACCGCGTTGCGGAGGTCGTCGACGCTAGTCACCGGGGCCCCGTTGGCGGCGAGGACCACGTCGCCGGGCTGGAGGCCAGCTCGGAGTGCCGGACCTTGGACACGCTCGACCAGCACGCCGCTCTGGCTGTTGGTCTGGGCCTTCTCATCGTTCGTCAGTGGTCGCACCGCGAGTCCGAGCTTGCCGCCGTTGTCGCGCTCCATGCTGTTGTTGGAAGCGGTGCGCTTGTCCTCCATTGAGCCGAGCTTGACGCTCATGTTACGCGTAGCGTGATTACGCCATACCTCGAGGTTCACGGTCGCGCCCGGAGCCAGCTCGGCGATTTCCACCGGCAGCTCTGTCGAGCGACCAACAGTCTGGCCATTCAGCTTCAGGATGACATCGCCGGGCTCGATACCGGACGCGGCGGCGGGGCCACCTTTCTCCACACTGGATACCAGCGCGCCTTCCGGCTGCGGAAGTCCGAAGGAGTCGGCAAGTCCCTGGTTGACGTCCTGAATCACCACACCGAGTTTGCCGCGCGATACGTGACCGCTGGCCTCCAGCTGGTTGCTGACCTTCAGCGCCACGTCGATCGGAATCGAGAACGATACGCCCATGAATCCGCCGGAGCGGCTGTAGATTTGCGAGTTGATACCGACGACTTCACCGCGCATGTTGAAGAGAGGGCCACCGGAGTTGCCTGGATTGATCGGCACGTCCGTTTGGATGAACGGAATGTAGCCCGAATCGGGCAGCGTGCGGCCTTTCGCGCTCACGATGCCTGCCGTCGCGCTGTTCTCGAAGCCGAAGGGCGCGCCGATCGCGAGCACCCATTCGCCGACTTTCAGGTTGTGAGAGTCGCCGAGCTTGACGGTCGGGAGATCCTTGGCGCTGATCTTGATGACGGCAACATCGCTCTTCGTGTCGATGCCGATGACCTTCGCGGTGTACTCACGGCGATCCGTGAGGCGCACCGTCACTTCATTCGCGCCGTTAACCACGTGCGCGTTGGTCAGGATGTAGCCATCCGGACGGACTATGAATCCAGAGCCCTCGCCGCGCGTGGGTGCTTGTTGCGGCATGTGGGGAATACCGCGGAAGAACGGAGCAAACGGGCTGTTGGGACCGAACGGATTGTCGTTGCCATTCCCATTGCCATTTCCGTTCCCACTTCCATTCCCATTCCCATTCCCGTTGTCATCGTCGTCATCATCTCCCGGTGAGACATCCGACACGGGCACTTTGCTGACGACGCTGATGTTGACAACAGCGGGACCGTACTTCTGCACCATGGTGCTGAAATCCGGTAGTACCGCGACCGGATTACCGGCAGCAGGCACGGACGTGACCGGACCAACGGCCGCTGCCGGTGCGGTAACTGCGGCTGTGGCGCCGACCGTATACAAGACGCCTAGCGGCGCCGCGACAACGGCGGCGCCAAGTGCCGCTGCCGCAAGGGGTTTGCGGATGAGGTTTCGAAGGTTCATTTGCAATTCTCCAACCAATACGGGCCAGCCAATAGGGGTCTATGAGTCCACGACATGCTGCTTAAAGTAGGCAGGCAGGCTTAAGTGACACTTAAGACCGGGCCGGACAATGCTCCTTGAGAGCTAAGACATTGATCCTATTGAGATTGCTGTCTGTCAGGCTCGCTGTCGACAGGAGGAAACCGCACGCTCACCGCAAGGCCGATGCCGCCTCGCCCGGAATCGAGCGTGAGAGCCGCTTTGTGGGTGTCGGCGATGGCTTTGACTATCGCCATGCCAAGGCCGCTACCAGGAGGTGAGGTGCCGGGAGGCCGGTAGAAGCGGTCGAGCACTCGGGAGCGTTCCCCCGCCGCAATACCCGGACCGTTGTCGACAACTTTGAGGACGGCAGCGTGTTTGGAGGTGTCCACCGGTGGCGAGCTCGTCGTCGGGTCTGTTGGGACTCCCCAGCTCTCGACTGAAACATCGACCCGACCACCCATCAGGGCTGTATCGCACGGCGTTATCGACCAGATTGCGTATCAGAGTACTTAGCGCGTCGGGGTCGCCGAGAACGATCGCGGATTGCGAGTTGGAAATACCGAGATCAATGTGCTTGGCGTCCGCGAAGGGGACCAGCTCCGCGACAACTTCGCGCGCGATGTCCGCGAGCTGTACGCGCACCAGAGCCGGTTCGGCCCGGGGTCCCTGGCGGGCGAAGGAGAGCATTTGCTCCACGAGTCGAATGGCGCGCTGCACACCGGCCGAGAGCTTTTCCGTCGCATCGGTGCGCTCTACCTCGTTTGTCGCGCGCGAGAGAGTACTCATTTGCAGCAGAAGAGCCGTGAGGGGGGTGCGGAGCTCGTGGGCGGCGTCCGCCATGAATGCGCGTTCTCGGGTCAAGGCCGCATCGAGACGCACGAGGAGCTCATTGAGCGCTCCCACCAGTGGTCGAACTTCGTCCGGCAGGCGTTCGCTGGGAAGAGGGTCCAATGCGTCGACGCGCCGTGCCTTCACCAAGGTCGTGAGGCGCTGTAGAGGCCGGAGCGCGCGTCCAACTGCTATCCAGATAAGGAATCCCAACACCGGAAGCAGTAGTGCAAACGGTCGCAGAGTCTTGAGCGCCAGATCAACTGCCTGCTGCTCACGTACCCGCATGGGCTGCGCGACTTGAATGACTTTCGTCAGCGCCTGCGTACCGTAAACGCGCCAGCGCCCCTCGTTGGTGGAGACTGTCGAAAAGCCCAGGGTGGTTACCTCGGGGAGCTCGCTATGCGGGCGTGACAAATAAATACGGATGCCGTCCAGACTCCAGACTTGCACTACGAAGTCATAAGCGGCGTCGTTTGCGGGGATTCGCGGTGCGAGTGAATACTCGACGGGCTCGTCGCGGAGGATCAGAGCGGTTTGCCGTAGGTGATAATCGAAGAATGCGTCCGCTTCCGCCAAAGCGTTGCGATAGACGGTCCAACCACCGATGACGCCGATTAGCACTACTCCGCCGATGAGCCACGCGAGCAGGCGTGCGCGAATTGACTTCACGACGTCGGCCTCACCCGGTAGCCCACGCCCCGGACGTTGAGTATGAAGTCCGTTCCGAGTTTGCGGCGCAGGCCGTGGATGTGCACTTCGACCGCATTGCTCTCGACTTCCTCGCCCCAACCGTAGAGCCGCTCTTCGATCTGTGCGCGCGAAAGGATGGTTCCGGGGCGCTCCATCAGCAGCTGCAGCAGGGCGAATTCTTTCGGTGACAAAGCGATCTCACGGCCCTCGCGTGTGACTTTGTGTGTGGCCGGGTTGAGTGAGACGCCGAGGTGCTCGATCTCAGGCGCCGTGCGCCCGGACTTGCGTCGTAGCAGGGCGCGGATGCGTGCGGCCAGCTCGTCAAGGTCGAACGGCTTTACGAGGTAGTCGTCTGCCCCAGCGTCGAGCCCTTGTATTCGGTCCGACACCGCATCCCGTGCGGTAATGATGAGCACCGGGAGCATCTGCTCGCGGGCTCGCAGCCCCTGCAGCACTTGGAGCCCGCTCCTGCGCGGCAGGCCGAGGTCCAGCAAAACCAGATCAAATGCGTCGGTGCGCAGCACCCGGTCGGCGGACTCACCGTCGTGAACCCAATCGACGGTGAATCCGTCCCGCTTCAGGCCGGTGCGGATTGCCTCGCCGATCATGGCATCATCTTCTACTAGCAGCAGTCGCATGCGTTTGTATGGTAGCAAAGCGCCTACGAGGTTCCCTTTGAGCTTGGTCGATCGTCTCATACAGGATGCAAAAGCCATGGGTATCGAGCTGAGCGAGCCCGATGCCTTGCGCCTGCAGCAGCTTTTGGAGGAGCTGGAGAAATGGAACCGGACCTATAACCTGACGGCCATCACCAAGCGCGAGGAGATGGTCACCCACCATCTGCTCGACAGCCTCGCTGTCCACCGCGATTTGCAGGGAACAACGATCGCCGACGTCGGAACGGGCGCGGGTTTCCCGGGCTTGCCGCTTGCGGTGCTGAACCCGGAGCGCCGCTTTACGTTGATCGATTCCGCGGGGAAGAAGATCCGGTTTGTGTCCCATGCGGCACACGCGTTGGGGCTCACTAACGTCGAAGGTCTGCACGCGCGCGTCGAGTCGCTTCGTCCGGCGGCGACATTCGACACTGTCGTTACGCGGGCGTTTGCGCCGCTGCCGCAGATGTTGGAGCAGGTGTCATCGTTGTGCGGGCCGGAGACGAAGGTGTTGGCGATGAAAGGGAAGTGGCCGCGTGAGGAAGTAGCGGCGATTCCGCCGCACTGGCGGGTGGAGAGCTCGCGCGAGCTGGCGATCCCAAGACTTGCGGAGTCGCGTTGCCTGATTGTCATTACGCGCCCTGGGTAAGGGTGCATGGTAATGCAAAGTGCAGTAAGGTACATTACTTTGCATTGATATTGCTGAGAGGGGCCCGTGGCGACGGACAAGAAAGCGATAACCGTCTATGTAGCGGCGCATCTATATGCGCGGATCGAAGCGGCAGCGAAGGCGGACAGTCGCAGTATCTCGAACTTCGTGGAGCGGGCGCTGGATGTTGTGACGCCTCACGTGCTTGGTCAGCGGGTAATCGTGTCAAGCAACATTTCCGGCGATAAGCCAGACAAAGCGACCCTATAACGGATCCTGAGCGCCGAACGCGCTCGACGCCAACATGCGCAAATGCTAGACAGTCTTCATGAAACCCTCTGAAGCCCTTGCGATTCACCGGACAGCGCTGCGACGGCTCTTGAGCCGCTACGGCTTTGCGCGCCCGCGTGTGTTCGGATCGGTGTTGACCAAAACCGACACCGAAGAGAGCGACCTCGATTTGCTCGTAGAGCCGGCCCGCGGCACGACACTTTTCACGCTAGCTGGAGCTGAAGACGAGGCGCGGCAACTGACAGGCGTGCGTGTCTCGGTGCTGACACCCGGATTTCTATCCCCGAAGTTCCGAGACAAGGTCCTCCAGCAAGCCGAGCTGTTATGACGCATCCGGAACGTGTCGGGGATTATCTCGAACACATTGCCGATGCAATCGAGCGCGCCATGCGCTACGTCGGAAATCTCGAGAATCTGCAAGCACTGGAGCAAAACCAACAGGCGCAGGATGCTATCGCTCGCACCATCGCAGTAGTCGGTGAGGCCGCAAACCGGATTTGCAAAGTGGCACCCGATTTCGTGGCCAGCCATCCTGAGTTGCCGTGGAGCCAAATGCGCGGCATTCGCAACAAAGTGATTCACGACTACTTTGATGTCGCCTGGGATATCGTCTGGAATACCGTTAAGGACGATTTCCCGCCGCTTTTGCAGCAAGTCAGGTCTCTGCTGTCGTGACGAGCGCCTAACGCGAGCTGGCTGAGGCGCTGGTCACCTGGGCCGAATGCAGAGGCAGCGTGGTCGTCTCTTTTATAATGGCCAACGCTATCGAGGAGTTGACCGACTGCACGCCGGGAAAGCGTGAGAGGTGGTCGAGGAAGAACGCCTCGTAGGCCTTGATGTCGCGACAAACGATGCGCAGCAGGAAATCCGTCTCCCCCATCATGGTGTAGCACTCGAGTATCTCGGGGTGTTCCCGCACTGCCGCCTCGAAACGCAACAGCGCATCGCGGCCGTGGCCCATCAGCTTCACATGCGAGAAGACGGTGACGGTCAGGCCGACCTTCTCGCGGTCGAGAAGCGCAACCCGGCGGCGGATGACGCCTAACTCCTGCAGGCGACTCATACGTCGCCAGCAGGTCGAGGCGGTCATGCCCAGACGCTCTGCAATATCCGCTGCCGAGAGGTCACCGTGCTCCTGGACCAGGTCCAGGATTCTTAAGTCACTCCGGTCAAGCTCTATTTGCATTGGCTGTCTCGCTCTAAGCTTTGCGATGCAATAGATATTTCACCATGGCGCTCGGAAGAGCAACTTTTGTTACGCGGCGTGCAGGGTGAGGCCGGTAATCTGGCGTCAGAAATGGCGGCTTCCGGCCGCGGCGGCTTTTGCTGCAATGCCCACTTCAGCCTCACACAGTAACGCACCGCGGGGTGTGCTCGGAGTTAGGACAAATGGAAATTTACGCAATGCGCGAATTCGATGGGCATGAGCTCGTCGTGTTCGGGCACAACGCGGCGGTGAATCTGCACGCCATAGTCGCTGTGCATTCAACTGCGCTCGGCCCGGCGGCGGGCGGTTGCCGCATGTGGCCCTACCCGTCTACCGACGCGGCATTGGTGGACGTTCTGCGTCTCTCCCGGGGCATGAGTTATAAGAATGCGTTGGCGGGCTTGCCCTTTGGCGGCGGAAAAGCAGTCATCGTCGCTGATCCGCGTAAAGCGAAGACACCTGAGCTATTCGAGGCGTTCGGGCGGTTCGTCGATTCACTCGGCGGCCGCTACATCACAGCGGAGGATGTGGGCACCACAACGGTGGACATGTCGAGCGTCGCGCGCGCGACCCGTTTCGTGAGCGGACTCGGGCGCAAACCCGGCGAAGCCGGGGGTGATCCATCACCGAAAACCGCGCTTGGGGTGTATCTGGGGATCCGGGCTGCGGTGAAATTCCGACTCGGTCGCTCCGATCTCAGCGACGTCAGTGTCGCGGTGCAAGGCGTGGGCGGCGTGGGGTATCACTTATGCCGGCTGCTCTGGGCCGACGGCGCGCGCCTGCACGTTGCAGATCCGCGGGCCGAGGCAGTCCAGCGAGTTTGCGATGAGCTCAATGCGGTCGCCGTGCCTGTGGACAACATCCTGTTTGATGAGGTTGATGTACTGGCGCCGTGCGCACTGGGTGCGACATTGAATGCACAGACCATCCCCCGACTGGGGGCTCGGATCGTGGCCGGAGCGGCGAACAACCAATTGGCCGAAGACAAGGACGGCCGGACGCTGCAGGACGCAGGCGTTCTTTACGCGCCCGACTACGTCATTAACGCTGGCGGCATCATCAGCGTTGCGCGCGAATACGCGGGCGGTGCGACCGAGGCCCAGGTTGTGACCGAGATTCATGGTATTCCCGCCCGGCTCACGGAAATTTTCGAGCGTGCCCGGCGCGAGAACCGTACGACTAACGCCGTAGCGGACCAGATGGCGCAGGACCTCATCGGGCCAAATACGCGCAAGATGGTGGCCTGACGGCCCACGGAAGCCGTCGCAAAAGCGGGACAGTCCGGGGTAAAGACGCTCGCACCGGGATGCGAGTGTGCGTAAGCCACTACGCGTGTACGCCACTGGCTGCGAGTTTCCAAGCCTTCGGGCGACGGTGCAGTACACTGTCGTCATGAAGCGCGTCATTGCCATTGCGAACCAGAAAGGCGGCGTCGGCAAAACCACCACCGCGGTGAATCTGGCAGCGTCACTCGCTGCGACAAAACGCCGTGTTCTGCTGATCGACCTCGATCCCCAAGGCAACGCAACCATGGGCAGTGGCGTCGACAAGTCGCAGCTCGAGCGCAGCTCGGTCGACGTTTTGCTGGGGGAGGCCGATCTCGCCGCTTCTCTGCTCGCCGTCGATCCGGGCGGGTTTCATCTTCTGCCGGCGAACCAGGATCTGACGGCGGCGGAAGTACGACTGCTGCAAATGTCGGAAGGGCGGGAGACGAAGCTGCGCAATGCACTCGAACCGGTGCGTGAGTCGTACGACGTCATCCTGATCGACTGCCCGCCGGCGCTCAACATGCTGACGGTCAACTCACTCGTCGCGGCGGACAGTGTGCTCATTCCGATGCAGTGCGAGTACTACGCTCTGGAGGGATTGTCGGCACTGCTTGGCACGGTCGAACAGATTCGCGCGGCTGTAAATCCGAGCCTCGAGATCGAAGGCATCCTGCGAACGATGTACGACCCGAGGAACAACCTCGCCAATGAGGTGAGCGCCCAGCTCATCACGCACTTCGGCGACAAGGTCTTCCGCACGGTCATTCCTCGCAACATTCGCTTGGCGGAAGCACCGTCGTTCGGCAAGCCGGTGTTGTTTCACGATAAGGAATCCCGAGGTGCGCTTTCCTACCTCGCGCTCGCTGGCGAGATGATTCGGCGCGAGGAAGTTTCCGCCACGCCGCCTGTGCCACCCCCGGGCACCACGGAAAATCCGCAAGTGAGCACTCCACCGGCCGAGGCGAATGGAGAAAGCGCGCAACCACCGCAAGGCCCGAGCTACACCAGCGATCGGGACGAAGCTGTCGCGGCGCGTCTGACCGGCCAGCAGCAAGGATAGGTTACTGTCGCGCCGGATTCGTTATGATCCGCCGCCATGAGCCAGAAAAAACCCACACTCGGCAGAGGATTGGCAGACCTTCTCGGGCACACGCTGCGACCGGTGACGCCTGTCAGTGTCGCCGTCCCGGCGACCGGTGGCGGGACCGCTAACGGCACCGCTCCCGCGGCAGCCGGAAACGCCACGTCAACGACGGGAGCACCGGGCTCCAACGCCTCCGCTCCCATCGGCACCGCCGCGGCGACGCCGAACGTACCGGCTGCGGGGTCCGCGGGCGCAACCTCTGCCGCCGGCGCCACCACCGCCAACTCCGCCCTCGCCGCCGGCGAGGAGCTGGCCCGCTTGCCTGTCGACTTACTGCAAAAAGGCAAATATCAGCCGCGTATGGATATGCGGCCCGAGACGCTTCAGGAGCTGGCCGATTCCATCAAGGCTCAGGGCGTCGTCCAACCCATCGTTGTCCGCCCCGTGGGTGTGCCAGGCGTTGGAGAACCACAGCGCTACGAAATTATCGCGGGCGAACGCCGCTGGCGGGCAACGCAGTTGGCGGGACTGGGCGAGATCCCTGCCGTCATCCGGCGGATCCCCGACGAGGCCGCGATCGCCGTCGCTCTCATCGAGAACATCCAGCGCGAGAACCTTAATCCGCTGGAGGAGGCTCGTGCACTCGAGCGGCTCATCTCCGAATTTGCGCTCACCCACCAGGAGGCCGCGGATGCCGTTGGCCGCTCGCGTTCGGGCGTGACTAACCTGCTGCGGCTGCTGGAACTTGCGCCTGAAGTCTGTGAACGCGTCGAGCGGCGCGAGATTGAAATGGGACACGCGCGTGCGATAGGCGCACTGTCCAGTCGCAAGCAGCAGGTGGAGGTCGCGACGCTCGTTGCAACGAAGGGCCTGTCGGTGCGGGAAACGGAAGCGCTCGTCCGCCGCATGCAGACGGCGGGCGCCGCGAAGACGTCCGCTGAAGATCAGGAAACCGGTCGTGATCCGAACGTGCTGCGCCTGGAACGGGAGCTCGCCGACAAGCTGGGTGCGCGCGTGGCCATTCAACATTCCACCGCCGGCAAGGGCAAGCTGGTGGTGACCTATAACAGTCTCGACGAGCTCGACGGGATCCTTGCGCACATCCAGTAGAGGGTGGCGTTCGGGCTTGCGCCTGTGCGCGAGCGAGCGGCATCAGGGAGTGGATAGATCCCCAGGTTGAGACAAATTGTCCACCCCGCCGTATTAGGTTGAAATACCTCGCTTTCGACAGCTCCGCCGCTGTGGACTCCCCTGTCCACGGTCTCTATAATCCGCCGGCTTTTGCCGGACCCCTAAGTCGGGCGACGAAGCAGCGCAAGGTGTCGCAATCCGGGCTGGTCTCGGTGGGTCTAAGGCCATCCGAAACGCATGCATGGGCACCGGGTAATCGCAGCAATTACTGGCGGGGGTCGTGCACCGCGGGTTTGACCGTGGGCGCGGCCTACCGAGCCGGGAAAAGAACTTGATGGCGAGCGAGGTGCCCGGACTGGGCCAACCCAACCCGCGGCGGCTGGCGTTCGGCGTCGCGCTCGGACAGGCGGCTGTCGCGCTGGCGGCGGCGGTGTTGAGCTGGATGATCGCGGATTTCCACGCCGCATGGTCTGCGGCGCTTGGCGGCGGGATAAGTAGCGCCGCGAGTTTTGTGATGGCCCTGCTGAGCTTCAGCAAGCAGGGCACCACGGATCCGCTGCGGGCGATCCGCGCGTTTTTCGTCGGCGAAGCAGCGAAGATCATTGTCGTGATCGTGCTGTTCGTGGTGGTGTTGAAGACGCTGAAGGTTGTACCGCTGGCGATGCTCGCCGCGTACATCGCAACGATCTTCGTAGTTTTGATTGCGTTGGCTGTAGGGTTGTCGGTACGCGGCGGTGCGCCTCGTTCGGATGACCGCTAGCCGCGCGTAGATGACTGAGGGCCCGGGGCGGGTAACACGCCTTCGGCTCATTCGGACCGCGGCTCGATACGGGCGCGGTCGAGCGGAATGCAAGAGACGTCGTTAATGGCAGCAGAACAGCCTACGAGCGCGAACGAATACATTCACCACCACCTGACGTTCCTGTCCAACAAGGAATCCAGCGGGGTGCTGGATTTCTCGACGATCCATTTGGACAGCATCTTTTTCTCGGTGGTGCTGGCCTTGTTGTTCGGCGGCTCGTTTTATCTGGCCGCGCGTAAGGCCACCACCGGCGTACCCGGCAAATTCCAAAACTTCGTCGAGCTGGTGGTCGAATTCGTCGACGTGCAGGTGCGCGACAGTTTCCACGGCAGCAGCAAGCTGCTCGCGCCCCTCGCGCTGACCATCTTCTGCTGGGTCTTCCTGTTCAACGCCATGGACGTCCTGCCGGTCGATCTGCTGCCGGCGATTGCGCACGGCGTCGGCATCGAGCACCTGAAGGTCGTGCCGAGCACCGACGTGAACGTCACGTTCGCCATGTCGCTGACGGTCTTCGTTCTCATCATCTACTACAGCATCCGCGAAAAGGGCCTCGGCGGCTTCATCGCCGAATTCACGCTGCAGCCTTTCAGCGCCAAGAACCCGGTGTTGAAGGTCATCCTCATCCCCTTCAACTTCATTCTCGAGATCATCCCGTTCCTGGCGCGCCCGATCTCGCTGTCGCTGCGACTCTACGGCAACCTGTTTGCCGGCGAGATGATCTTCCTGCTCCTGGCCGTGCTGTCATTGCAGGGCGTCCAGCAACTTTCGCACTTCAGCGGCTGGGCCTTCCTGGTCGCGCAGTTCGTGCTCGCTTTCGTGTGGGCAGTGTTTCATCTGCTTGTGATCACGCTGCAAGCCTTCATATTCATGGTGTTGACGGTCGTCTATCTGTCGATGGCGCACGAGCACCACTGAGCCCACGCCTATTTTTGTCTTAAATAACACGATCAATTTCGCATACGTTTCGTTTAGGAGGGTTGAATGGAAAGTCTCGCACACGTTCAGGGCATGACGGTTCTCGCCGTCGGCATCATTTTCGGTCTGGGCGCGCTCGGCACCGCGATCGGCTTCGGTATTCTCGGCGGCCGCTTCCTGGAAGGTGCCGCGCGCCAGCCTGAGCTCACTCCGATGTTGCAGGTGAAGATGTTCATCGTCGCGGCTTTGGTGGACGCGGTCGCCATGATCGGCATTGGCTTCGCGCTGTTCTTCACCTTCGCGAATCCGTTCACCGCCGGCTTGACGCACTAAGACGAGCTCGCCGGCCGCTGCGCTGGTCAGGAGACGACCTGTGAATATAAACCTGACGCTCATCGTGCAGATGCTCGTGTTCATCGTGCTCATCTGGTTCACGATGAAGTTCGTCTGGCCGATGATCCTGGGGCCGATGGAAGAGCGCTCCAAGAAAATCGCCCAGGGCCTCGCTGCCGCCGACAAGGGCGAGCAGTCGCTGGTCCATGCGAAAGAGCAGGCCGATGGCATCATTCGCGAGGCTCGTGAGCGCGCCACGCAGATCATCGACCAGGCGCAGCATCGCGCCAACGAGTTGGTGGAAGAAGCCAAGGGTGTGGCCGTGACAGATGCCAATCGCATCAAAGCTGCCGCGGAGGAGCAAGTGGTGCTCGAAACGTCGCGTGCGCGCGAGACCTTGCGCCGTGAAGTGGCGCAGATCGCCGTGTCGGCAGCTTCGAAGCTGCTCGAGCGCGAGATCGACGCCAACGCTCACGCCGAGCTTCTCAACAAGCTGGCTACGCAGATCTGAGGGGCTTGTTAGCACTATGACGCACGAATATCACGCGGCGCAGACGGCAAAAGCCGCGCCTTTTGCCGGCGGAAACGTAGGCGTTGTCCGAAAAAGCGCCGCAGGCGACTTTTTCCGATAGACAAGGCGAGCAAAGCATGGCCGACAAAACCACCATCGCTCGACCGTACGCCAGGGCGGCGTTTGAGGAAGCTCGCGGCGAGAACCGCCTCGGTCCGTGGTCCGAAGCTCTGCAGGTCGCGGCCGCGGTCGTCAAGGATCCGCGTGTCGAGTCATTGCTAGGCAATCCGCGCGTGACCTCCAACGATCTGGCGCAGCTGCTCATCGACATCGCGGGGCAGAACTTGGGTGACCATGGTGCCAACCTCGTCCGCACGCTAGCCGAGAACCATCGTCTCGCCTACCTTCCCGAGATATCGGCGCTCTTTGACGAGCTGAAGGACGAAGCGGAAAAAGTCGTCGACGTTACGGTGACCTCCGCCGCACCGTTGGACGACACCCAGCGCAAGACGTTGGCCGCGGCATTGGAGCGCAAGTTGAACCGTGGCATCCGCATGCAATGCCATACCGATCCCTCGCTCCTCGGTGGGGCTGTGCTGCAAGCAGGCGACCTGGTTATCGACGGCTCGCTGCTCACGCAGCTGAACCGCATTACCTACGAGCTGACGGCTTAAAACCGCAAGAATTCATCAGGACACTTAGCTATGGCGATCAAAGCGACCGAGATCAGCGACCTCATCAAACAGCGGATCGAGAACTTCAAGTCGGTCACTGAGGCCCGCAACGTCGGCACCATCGTCTCGGTCACCGACGGCATCTGCCGCATTCATGGGCTCGCGGACGCGCGTTACGGCGAGATGCTCGAGTTCCCGGGCAACAGCTTCGGACTCGCTCTCAACCTCGAGCAGGACTCGGTCGGCGCGGTCGTGCTGGGTGATTACAAACACCTGCGCGAAGGCGATTCGGTCAAGACCACCAACCGCATTCTGGAAGTGCCGGTGGGACCTGAGCTGCTCGGACGCGTCGTCGACGCGCTGGGCCAGCCGATCGATGGCAAGGGCCCGATCCAGTCCAAGCGCACCGCTCCGATCGAGCGCGTCGCCCCGGGCGTTATTTATCGTAAGTCGGTGAGCCAACCGGTGCAGACTGGTTACAAGGCAGTCGACTCGATGGTGCCGATCGGCCGCGGCCAGCGCGAGCTCATCATTGGTGACCGCCAGACCGGCAAGACCGCTCTGGCCGTTGACACCATCATCAACCAGAAGTCCTCCGGCATTAAGTGCATCTACGTAGCGATCGGCCAGAAGCAGTCGACCATCGCCAACGTGGTCCGCAAGCTCGAGGAGCACGACGCCCTGAAGCACACGATCGTGGTGGCTGCTTCGGCCTCGACACCTGCCGCCCTGCAGTACATCTCGGCGTATTCGGGCGTCACGATGGGCGAGTACTTCATGGACAACGGTGAAGACGCGCTCATCATTTACGACGATCTGTCCAAGCAGGCGGTTGCCTATCGTCAGATCTCGCTGCTGCTGCGCCGCCCACCGGGCCGCGAGGCGTTCCCCGGCGACGTGTTCTATCTCCACAGCCGTCTGCTCGAGCGCAGCGCGCGCGTGAACGAAGAGTACGTCGAGATGATGACCAAGGGCGCCGTCAAAGGTAAGACGGGCTCGCTCACCGGTCTGCCCATCATTGAGACTCAGGCGGGAGACGTGACGGCATTCGTGCCCACGAACGTCATCTCCATCACCGACGGACAGATCTTCCTCGAGACCGACCTGTTCAACGCAGGCATGCGTCCCGCGATGAACGCCGGCATCTCGGTGTCACGCGTCGGTGGCTCCGCCCAGACCGACATCATCAAGAAGCTCGGCGGTGGTATCCGTCTCGCTCTCGCGCAGTATCGTGAGCTTGCTGCGTTCTCGCAGTTTGCGTCCGACCTCGACGAGGCCACCCGCAAGCAGCTCGAGCGCGGTCAACGCACCCAAGAGGTGATGAAGCAGAAGCAGTACGCGCCCATGTCGGTCGCGGAAATGGCGCTCACCATCTACGCCGTCAACAACGGCTACATGGACAAGGTCGAACTCAAGAAGGTCGTGGCCTTCGAGGCGGGCCTGCAAGCGTTCGCGCACACCAGCTACAAGTCGCTCCTCGACAGCATCAACGCCACGCCGAAGTTCTCCAAGGAGAACGAAGCAGCGTTGAAGAAGTGCATCGAGGACTTCCTCGCCACGGGCACCTACTAACTCTTAATATCTAAGAGGGCCGCGAACGCCATGCCGGGCACGAAGGAAATCCGCACCAAGATCGCGAGTGTGAAAAGCACTCAGAAGATCACCAAAGCCATGCAAATGGTGGCCACGAGCAAGATGCGCCGTGCGCAGGACCGTATGCGCCTCGCTCGGCCGTACGCAGAGAAAATGCGTAACGTGATTGGCCACCTCACCGAGGCGAACCCCGACTATCGCCACCCGTTCCTGCACGAGCGCGAAGCGAAGGCTATCGGGATCATCGTCATCTCGACCGATCGCGGCCTCGCCGGCGGCCTGAACGCCAACACGTTCAAGCAGACGTTGCAACTCATGCGCGAGTGGCAAGGCAAGGGCGCGAGCGTGAAGCTCTGCGTGCTCGGCTCGAAAGGCTTGGCGTTTTTCCGCCGGCTCGACGTGAAGATTCTTGCGAACGTCTCCGGACTCGGCGATCGTCCGCACATCAAGGACCTCATCGGCACGGTGAAGGTGATGTTGGATGCGTTCCGGGACGGCGAGATCGATCGCCTCTTCCTGGTGAATGCGCAGTTCGTCAACACCATGACCCAGAAGCCGACGGTGGAACAACTGCTGCCCGTACAGGCGGTGGATACCGAAGGACTCGCCGAGCATTGGGACTACATCTACGAGCCGGATGCCAAGACCATTCTCGAAGGTCTGCTCATGCGCTACGTGGAGTCGCAGGTCTATCGCGGCGCCGTCGAGAATGTGGCCTCCGAGATGGCCGCGCGCATGGTCGCCATGAAGGCGGCATCCGATAACGCCGGCAAGCTCATCAGCGAATTGCAATTGGTTTATAACAAGGCCCGCCAGGCCGCGATCACGAAAGAGCTTTCGGAGATCGTGGGCGGCGCGGCTGCAGTTTAGGTCTTTAGGAAAACACTATGGCAACTCAGGCCGAAGGCAAAATCACCCAGATCATCGGCGCCGTCATTGACGTGCAGTTTCCGCGCGAGTCCATCCCGAGGGTGTACGAGGCGCTGAAGCTGAAAGACGTCGGGCTGACGCTCGAAGTGCAGCAGCAGCTCGGCGACGGCGTCGTGCGCACGATTGCGATGGGTACTTCGGAAGGCTTGAAGCGCGGCCTCTCCGTGTTAGCTACAGGCGCGCCGATTTCGGTGCCGGTCGGCAAGGCTACCCTGGGTCGTATCATGGACGTGCTCGGTGACCCGCAGGACAACCGTGGCCCTGTGGCTTCGAAAGATCACTTGCCGATTCACCGCGCGCCGCCATCGTTCGCTGAACAGGCCGGTGGCCAGGATCTGCTCGTCACGGGCATCAAAGTGATCGACCTCCTCGTCCCTTTCGCGAAGGGCGGTAAGGTTGGCTTGTTCGGCGGCGCCGGCGTAGGCAAGACCGTCAACATGCTCGAGCTCATCAACAACATCGCCAAGCAGCACGGCGGCTTGTCGGTGTTCGCGGGCGTCGGCGAGCGTACTCGCGAAGGTAACGACTTCTATCACGAGATGATCGACTCGGGCGTTATCGACAAGGACAACCTGTCGAACTCCAAAGTGGCGATGGTGTACGGACAGATGAACGAGCCGCCGGGTAACCGCCTGCGCGTGGCGCTCACCGGTCTCACCATGGCCGAATACTTCCGCGACGAGGTGCGTGAAGACGGCGGTAAGGGCCGCGACGTGCTGTTCTTCGTCGACAACATCTACCGTTACACGCTCGCCGGAACCGAAGTGTCGGCGCTCCTCGGCCGTATGCCTTCGGCCGTAGGCTATCAGCCAACGTTGGCCGAAGAGATGGGCGTGCTGCAGGAACGCATCACTTCCACCAAGACCGGCTCGATTACCTCGATTCAGGCGGTGTACGTCCCCGCGGACGACTTGACCGACCCCTCACCGGCCACGACCTTCGCGCACTTGGACGCGACCGTGGTGTTGTCGCGTCAGGTTGCCTCGCTCGGTATTTACCCTGCGGTGGACCCGCTCGACTCCACGAGCCGTCAGCTCGATCCGCTCGTCGTCGGCGAAGAGCATTACAACACCGCGCGCGGCGTGCAGGCCGTGTTGCAACGGTATAAAGAGCTGCAGGACATCATCGCGATTCTCGGTATGGACGAGCTTTCAGCGGAGGACAAGCAGGTCGTGTATCGCGCCCGTAAGGTGCGTAACTTCCTGTCGCAGCCGTTCAACGTCGCGAAAGTGTTCACCGGGCAGGACGGTAAGATCGTCTCGCTCAAGGACACGATCCGCGGCTTCAAGGGCATCATCAGCGGCGAGTTCGACTCGCTCCCCGAGCAGGCCTTCTACATGGTCGGCACGATCGAAGAGGCCGTCGCGAAGGCCAAGACCCTGCAGTAACAGCGGGATAGGCGTACCAACATGGCCGACCAGCAACACACGATTCATGTCGACATCGTCAGCGCCGAAGGAGAGATCTTCTCCGGCGAGGCGACCATGTTCTTCGCGCCCGCCATCGACGGCGATCTCGGTGTCGCGCCCCGCCACGCGCCCTTGCTCACGCTGCTGAAGCCTGGTGAAGTGCGAGTGCAGACGCCGGACGGGCAGGAGCAGCATTTCTTCGTTGGCGGCGGTGCGCTGGAAGTGCAGCCCAACAAGGTCACTGTGCTCGCCGATACCGCTTTGCGGGCGCGTGACATCGATGAGGCGGCGGCTCTGGCAGCCAAACAGCGGGCCGAGGAAGCTCTGCGAGATAAGAGCGCCCATATCTCGCAGGCGGAAGCCCTTGCGGAGCTGGCTCGCATGACCGCGATGATCAAGATGGCCGAGAAGCTTCGGAAGCTGCGAGGTTGATCACTGGACCCTTCGCCAGATCCTCACTCTCCTGAGGCCCGCGCGCAATCGCGACCCGGTCTGCGGGCGGGATTGCTCCGCAATCTGTCGAGCGGTTTTCAACTATTGCTCCTGCGGCGCGTAGCGCCGGAGAGCTTCGTTCGCAGCTTCGACCAGCTGCTGATCCTCCTCCTTCTGAACCTGCTCATCTGGGCGGGTCTGGATACGCTGCACGCCGAAGATGGCGCGCAGATCATGCTCGATGGTGTGTATGGCTGGGCCTGTTATTTGTTGCTCGGCCTCTTCGGCTGCGCCTTGGTGGCGCGCGCGCAGGATCGCAGCACCGACACCCGCGGTCTGTTGATTCCCGCCCTGGCGGTAGCTCCATACGCGCTGACCTTGTTCTGGCTGCTCGGCGACACTGCCGTGGTTGCGGCGCGGCCATGGACTACCTTGTTGGCGGCCGTGCTCTACCTGTTGGTGTTGAGCACGCGGACTCTGCGCGCCGCCTATGGCCCTTTCCGGGCGCGGGCCGGGTTGGTTGCAGCCCTGCTCGTCCTGCTCTCACCATGGGTGCTCGCAACTCTCAACCTGGATACGCGCCTGTGGGTCGCCGGCGACAGCCAGGATCAGTCGGATGCTGATGACGATGCCACGCAGGCCGAGCCTCTTCTGTATGACCAGCCGTCGCGTATCGCCTCGGCCGTCGAGCATGTGACGGCGAGCGACGCGAGCGCACCCGCTGTGTTTTATGTCGGCTTCGCGGGTGACGGCGACCAGTCCATCTTCAAGCGTGAGGCGCTCTTCGCCCAGTCGGTATTCGCCGACCACTTCGACTCGGGCGATCGTTCGCTGGATCTCATTAACGACGTCGAGGATCGCGATTCGTATCCGCTCGCCACGGTGTCTGGTCTGTCGGACGCGCTGAAGCTGCTCGCCTCACGGATGAATCTCGAGCAGGATGTGCTGGTTCTCATGCTGACCTCGCACGGCTCCAAGGACAGTCTCGCGGTCACCAATGGAATGCTGCCGCTGTTGCAGCTCGGCCCAGCGGATCTGCGGCAAGCACTGGATGAGGCGGGTATCAAGTGGCGCGTGCTCGTCGTGTCCGCGTGCTATTCGGGCATCTTCCTCGAACCACTGAAAACCGACGCCACATTCATTGCGACGGCATCGGATGCGCAGCACACCTCCTTCGGCTGCGCCGACGACCGAGACCTCACGTATTTCGGCGAGGCATTCCTGAAGGATTCGGTCCCCACGGTGAGTACGCTCGAGGGGGCCTTCAAGAAGGCCGCGGACCTGATTCAGCACCGCGAAACCGCGGAGCATCTGGAGCACTCCAATCCGCAGCTTTATATAGGCCCGGCCATGCGGGAGAAGCTGGCGGGGCTCGAAAACGGCCAAGGCCACAAACGGCAGGACGCGGTCGTCGTGCAGCGATGACGCGCTAAACTCGGAAGCCTATATGCCCAAAAAACAACCCACGCCCGCTCCTCGGACGGCGCCATGCTCGATCGTCATTCTCGCCGCCGGTCAGGGAAAGCGGATGAAATCCACGCTTCCCAAAGTGCTGCAACCCCTTGCGGGCCGGCCGATTTTGAAACATGTCATCGATACCGCGCGCACCCTCGAGCCGGCGGCCATTCATGTGGTTTATGGCCATGGCGGTGATCAGGTGCGGGAGGCGCTGAAGAGCGAGCCCGTGTCATGGGTGTTGCAGGCTGAACGCCTCGGTACCGGACACGCTGTCATGCAAGCCATGCCCAGCGTGCCCAACGACCACATGGTGCTCGTGCTTTATGGCGATGTTCCGCTGATCACGCGCGCCACCTTGGCTGAGCTCCTGTCGCTTGCTGGACCGCAGCAGATGGGGCTGCTGACCATGGAGCTCAATGATCCGACGGGATACGGACGCATCGTCCGCGGCAAGCACGATCGGGTGCAGCGAATCGTCGAACAGAAAGACGCGTCCAAGAAAGAGCTCAAGATCCACGAGTGCAACACTGGAGTATTGGCGGCTCCCGCGCGACTGTTGAAAAAATGGCTCAAGAGCGTGCGCAATGAAAACTCGCAAGGCGAGTACTACCTCACCGATGTCATCGAGTTGGCCGCGAAGGAAAAAGTTGCCGTCAATCCGCTCGTCACCGCGAATGTGATCGAGGTGCTGGGTGTGAATGACAAAACGCAGCTCGCGGAGCTGGAGTCGGCCTTCCGGCGCCAGGTCGCTCGCGATCTGATGCTGGCCGGGGTGACTGTCGCCGACCCCGCACGGTTGGACGTTCGGGGTACCGTGACGCACGGAACCGATGTGTTCGTTGACGTGAACGTGGTGTTCGAGGGCGACGTGAAGCTGGGTGATCGAGTGCGCATCGGACCGAACTGCGTGGTCCGCAATAGCGAGATCGGCGACGACACGGAGGTGTTCCCCAACTGCGTGGTCGATGGCGCGGTCATCGGCAAATCGTGCAACATTGGTCCGTTCGCGCGCTTCCGTCCCAAGTCCACTCTCGCAGACGAGGTACACATCGGCAATTTTGTCGAAGTGAAGAACTCGACCATGGGCAACGGCTCTAAGGCTAACCACCTCGCATACGTCGGTGATGCGCAAGTCGGCGAGCGCGTCAATATCGGCGCGGGCACGATCATTGCGAACTACGACGGCGCCAACAAACACCGCACGACCATAGAGAACGACGTTCACACCGGCTCGAACAGCGTGATCGTCGCGCCGATCACCGTGGGTGCGGGTGCGACGATTGCCGCCGGCTCAACGGTTGCGCGCGCAGTCCCCGCGGGAAAGCTCACCATCGCCAGGGCGCGCCAGGCTACGATCGAAGACTGGCAGCGGCCGACGAAACCAAGCAAGTAACCGGCGGACTAACTAAGAGTGCGTACGGGCCTGGAGACACGATGAACTTGAAACATTTCGGGCTCTTACTGTGCACCCTCGCGGTCTGCGTGACTGCGTTCGCCGACAGCGACGATGTGCCCGCGGACGTGGCCGCCAAAATCAGGGCCGCATTGCACGAGCGTATTCCTGAGCTGCGCATTGAGGGCATTCACCGCAGCCCCCTCGCGGGCCTGTATGAGCTCAACACCGGTGACGAGCTGGTGTATGCGAACGACACCGGGACGTTGGTTTTCGCTGGCCGTCTGATCGATACGAAGTCGCGCCGCGACCTCACCGCCGAGCGCTGGAATGCGCTCAATGCCATCGACTTCAACTCGTTGCCGTTCGATCTCGCCATCAAATCCGTGCGCGGTAACGGCACCCGCAAGCTGGTCATTTTTGCCGATCCGCTCTGCCCCTACTGCCGGCAGCTCGAGCAGCAGATGCAGGGTCTCAACAACGTCACCATCTATACCTTCCTCTATCCGATCGAGACCCTCCATCCGGGCGCGAGCGTCAAGTCGGTGCAGATCTGGTGCGCGAAGGATCGCACCGGCGCCTGGACGAAATGGATGCTGCAGAATTCGGATCCCGGCGACACGCGTTGCAAGGGCGCGCCGGTGGAACAACTGCAGAAACTCGGCGAGAAGCTGCGGATTGATTCAACGCCGACCATCTTTACCGCCGACGGCAAGCGCGTGCGCGGAGCTATAAAACATAACGAGATCGAGCAGTTGCTGGCCGACGCTCAGAAATAACAGCACCTCGCGTGGCGCGGCGCGCTCTCAACCCAAGCCGCTGCAATGTCGTTGTAGTACTTTTTAGTTACCGTGCACCTCGTTCAGACACAAGAACGCGCGCCGAGGTGAGGGTATGAGTGCGTCTGAAGAACAGCGGGCTGAATGGCTCGACCCCGAGTTCTGGGAGCGTCTCGACCGCCTCGAAGGCCGTCATCAGAAAGTACAATCCGAGCACGAAAACGCGCGACGTGGTCTCGATCGGGTGACACCGCGGGAGGCGGAAGAGCTGCGCAACGCATGGCGCCGCTACTGTGAAGTCATCGACGAGCTCGACAAGACCACCGCCGAATTCGAAGCCCTGCGTACGTATACGGGCTGACCTCATCGAAACGCCGGCCACATGAAACTATTGTCGCGCCGGGCCCTGGAACAGCTCGGCAACCTTCAGGCCAGTGTGCAGGAGCTGGCTGCCGATCGTAATACCGCCCTAAGGATGTTCTTCGCCAGCCGCAACACGACGACGCCGGTGGCACAGCGAGAGTTCTGGCTCGAGTTCGCGTGGATTGATCAGGAGTATCGGATTGCCGTGCGGCGCCTCGCGCAGTTCTGTAGTGAGCGGCCTATACTGCCGCGCTGAGACAATCGTCACAGGGAATGCGATAGCACGGGAGCGCGCAATCTTCCCGTAATATCCGCAGCTTAGCCTCGCCCCCAACATGGATCGCCAGGCCAATCTACAAATCAAGACGGGCGAGCGTGCCCTTCCCGAGTGGGCGCGGCGCGCTTTATTGGCGGCGCCTGGAATCGCGCGACTGATCCGTCTGCGCGAAGACGCCAAGAACTTTACCGACCCGTTCGCCTTCGTGGACACAGCCTTGCGCGAGCTGCAAGTCCAATTGGACCTGCCGCCGTTCGAGGAGGACAACATCCCGGCGACCGGCCCGGTCATCATTACGGCAAACCATCCCTATGGCGGGCTCGATGGACTGACAGCCATTGCGACCATCGGGCGCCGGCGGCGCGACCTGAGAGTTCTGACCAATCCGGAGCTGGCGCAACTCGACGGCCTGGGCTCGTTGATGATTCCTGTCGATCCCTTCGGCGGCCCGCGGGCAACGCGCGCCAATGTCGCGGGCATGCGCAAGGCCCTGCGTTGGGTTGAAGAGGGCGGCGCCCTTTTGATCTTCCCCGCGGGTGAGGTTTCGCATCTACGTCTGAAGACCTTATCCATCAGCGATTCGCAGTGGAGCCCGACGGCGGCACGCCTCGTGCGGCTCTCCAAGGCGCCGGTCGTACCCATGTATTTCCGCGGCGCCAACAGCGCGCTATTCCAACTCGCGGGGATGCTACATCCGCGCCTGCGGACTCTGCTGCTGCCGCACGAGCTGGGCAACAAACTCGGCGCGCGGGTGGCGATTCGCTTCGGTGCTCCGCTTGCGCCCGCGAAGCTGGCGACGTTCGAGACCGACGTGCAGCTGGCTGCGCACTTGCGACTAAAGACCTATTTGCTGTCCGGCGCGGGCGGCTCGTCTGCAGGGCTCTGCCGCGGACACCGCTCCCGAGGAGCGCGCCCTGGAGCCGATTGCTCCGCCCATCGATCCGGAGCGGCTGTCGTGCGAGATCGAGACGCTACCCCCGGAAATGCTGTTGGTGAGCTCCGGACGCTTGCGCGTCTATTGCGCGCCCACTTCGAGAATTCCTTGGACGCTGCAGGAGTTGGGCCGGCTGCGGGAGCTGACGTTCCGGGCAGTGGGCGAGGGTACGGGCCGTAGCGCGGATATCGACGTGTTCGACGACTACTACGAGCACCTCTTTATCTGGAATACCGAAACGAGCGAGATCATCGGCGCCTACCGCCTCGGCAAGACCGATGAGATCAGCCGCCGCTTCGGTAAGCGCGGCCTCTATACCTCGACCCTGTTCGACTACAACGAGCTGTTCATCAAGCTCATGGGACCGGCCCTGGAGCTCGGCCGCTCGTTCGTGCGGGTCGAATACCAGAAGAGCTTCGGGTCCTTGATGTTGCTGTGGAAGGGAATCAGCGAGTACGTCAGCCGCCATCCGCGCTACTGCCGGCTGATTGGAGCGGTGAGCATCAGCAACGACTACCGGCCCGTGTCGCGCGATTTGTTGGTCGGCTTCCTGCGCACCAACTATCTCATCGCATCTCGGGCCCACTCTGGTGCGGCCAAAGCAGCCTTTCCGCGGGCGGTTTCTCCGTGCGCTCCCTGGGTGGCCAGGACGAGATCCCTCGGGGACATCGAGACACTCTCGACCGTTGTCGCGGACCTCGAGCCGGACGGGAAAGGTGCGCCGGTGCTGTTGCGTCAGTACCTCAAGCTGGGCGGCCGGATGCTGGGGTTCAATGTGGATCCGGACTTCGGCAATGCCCTCGATTGCCTGGTGCTCGTTGATTTGCGGAAAACCGATCCGCGCGTCCTGCGGAAGATATATGAGTGACGCCGGGTGGGAGCGGTTTTCCCAGGCACACCGGCGTCTGCGGCCTCTGCCGACTGCCGCGGGTTGACCGCGGCAAGATTGGCTTAGCGAGCGAGCTTCCTGCGAACCAGCCCTCCCAGCAGGCCAAGGCCGGACAGCAGCAGGGGCAATGCGGCCGGTACTGGA
This sequence comes from uncultured Pseudomonadota bacterium, assembly GCA_963752125.1. Classification (GTDB taxonomy): domain Bacteria; phylum Pseudomonadota; class Gammaproteobacteria; order Steroidobacterales; family Steroidobacteraceae; genus 13-2-20CM-66-19. The sequence continues at coordinate 53,108 of CAVVXG010000007.1, forward strand.
ACGGGGCTGACCTGGAGCGTACCCGGAATACGCGCCGCCCGCGGATCCCCGTGGCATTACCGCGCACTTCAAGAACATAGTTGCCTGCCGCGAGGGTTGTATCAGGACTTGGACGGTTCCGGTCAGACCATTGGAGTTGATCGGGCTTGGTCCACGCGTCGATCGCGCCGCCGCTCGGTGCGCCCAGCACTGGGGGCGCATTTCCGCTCAGGCTGTAAAGCCGAACCTCCAGATTGCTGATGGTCAGGAGATTGCCCAGATCGATGGTCGAGGTGATCGAGTCGGCGGAGGCCCCGACCGGAATGCTGAAATCGAAATCGTCGTAGAAGCCGTAACCCGGGGAGGGGGATCCGGCAATCGGCGTTGTCGGCGCGCTGAAGGTGTTGCCGTAGAATGCCGATCCGGGGACTGTGAACGCGGTCACCGTTGAGGGATTGTTAATGCTCCCCGTGGCAGTATCTTCATAGCTCAGCCCCATTGTCGTAGCTTGCGCTGAAGTGGCGAACCCGGCGATGCACATTCCGGCGATCAGCGTGCTCAGCGCTTTGTTGCGGAAGACCATATGTTCCTCTGTGGTTTGTTCTTATTCGCAGGGGGATCCCCACAGAAGGGATCGCCGGACTAGGCCGTAAGTCGCATCACCATGCCGGCTCTATATGACAATTTCACTAAACTCCAATGACAGACACCCATTTCCCACCACTCCGGTGTTCCTTCATGACGAGCCGTCGAACATTTCTGGCCCACTCGCTCGCCGCCACGGCGGCCTGCGCGTTACCTCCACGGCTGCTGCGCGCCGCAGATAATTTCAGGTTCAGCACCAATCCGTTCTCGCTCGGGGTGGCTTCCGGATACCCGACACCCGACGGCATGGTGTTATGGACACGTCTGGCGCCTTCGCCTCTGGAACCCGCTGGTGGCATGCCGCCGGAGGTCGTTCCGGTCGATTGGGAGATTGCGACTGACGAACGTATGCATTCTGTCATACAGCACGGCACGGCCTACGCAACACCTGACTGGGCGCATTCGATCCACGTCGAGCCTTCCGGTCTCGACCCCGGACGCGTGTATTGGTATCGCTTCGCCTCCGGCGGCTCGCACAGTCCTATCGGCCGTACACGGACCGCGCCTACTCACGGCGCGCCACTGGACCGCTTGAAACTCGGTCTGGTCAACTGCCAGCACTATGAGCAGGGGTACTACACCGCCTACAAGCACATGCTCTCCGACGACCTCGACCTCTTCGTTCATGTCGGCGACTACATTTATGAGGGCAATTCCGTCAAAAAGGTGCGCAATCACAACATGCCCGTCGCCTATACGCTCGAGGACTATCGCGCGCGCCACGCGCTGTATCGAACCGACCACGATCTGGCGAATGCGCACGCCGCGGCTCCGTGGCTCGTGATTTGGGACGATCACGATGTGGCGAATGATTACGCCAACGATGTTTCCGAGGAAGACGACGACCCGCAACTCTTTCTGGCGCGCCGTGCCGCCGCTTACCAGGCGTACTACGAGCATATGCCGTTGCCCCGTTGGGCGGTGCCATCGGGACCTGCGATGCGCCTTTACGCCACGCGAACCTTCGGTGACCTGGCCTCGATCGTTCTGTTGGATCAGCGACAGTACCGGGCTCCGGAAGCTTGTCCGCCTTTGGGCCGCGCCGGAGGCCACCGCGTCGACGAGGCGAAGTGTGCGGAGCTCGATGATCCCTCACGGACCATGCTCGGTGGCAGACAGGAGGCCTGGATGCAGGGACAGTTGACCTCCAGCCAGACCCGCTGGAACCTGCTCGCCCAAGGGACTCTCATGGGTTACAACAACGAGTCGCCGCCGCCGGGCCACACTTTCTGGACGGACGCCTGGAACGGCTATCCCGTGGCCCGCGACCGGCTCGTCAAATTCCTCGCCGAGCACCATATCGCGAACCCGGTCGTGCTCTCGGGCGACATCCACGCATTCGTGGTGAGCGGACTGCACCTGAAGGCGGACGATCTGCATTCGCCGGTGGTTGCCGCCGAGTTTGTCGCGACTTCGGTCAGCTCGGATGCGATCGGCGAGGAGTATTTCCAGAACGCACGCAAGCTCAATCCCAATTTGCTCACCGCCACGGGTCTGCATCGGGGTTATGTAAAGTTCGATATTACAAAGGATCAACTACGCGCGGATCTCATCGCGATCGACACAGTGAAGACGCCCGACTCGGGACGCAGCACACTGGTGTCTTACATTGTGGAGGCGGGGAAGCCGACGCCGATCCAAGTCTAGTATGAAACGCTGGATCCGGGCATCCATGCCCGGCCCAGCGTGGCATCGAGCAAAAAGCGTGGTTTTTGCCCGATGCCTCCGCCACCTGCGGCGGCGGGGCACATCCTGTGCCTGGGCAGATGCTCGGGCCCGTGTGTCCCGGATGCGACTTTTCACTAAACTGTCTTAACTCGTCGCTACGCTCGCGGAACACAGTGGGGATTCCGTGCAGCTGTTCCTTGCCTTCGTCGTTGCGCTTTCCGTGACCGCGGCTTTGATCCCGGTCCTCGTGCATTGGGCGCCTGCAATCGGATTAACGGATGCTCCCGGTCCGCGCAAGGTGCACTCCATTCCCGTGCCTCGAGTCGGTGGCCTGGCGATGGCGGTCGGATTGCTGCTGCCGACGTTGTTGACCGTCGAGCTCACTCCATCCATCCGCGGGCTGCTGCTCGGACTGCTCGTGCTGTTGCTGTTCGGGTTATGGGACGATCGGGTGAACCTCGGGTATCGCACGAAGTTCGCCGGGCAGGTGCTTGCCGTAGGCCTCTGCATGATTGTCGGCAACGTCCATGTGGGCACGCTCATGATCGGCAGCATGATCGTCCTGCCCCAGGCGGTCTCGACCTTCATTACGTTCGTCTTCCTCGTCGGTATCACGAACGCGGTGAATCTTGCCGACGGCCTCGATGGTCTGGCCGGCGGCCTGGTGTTGCTGTGCCTGTGCGCCATCGCCCTGTTTGCCGCGATCAGCGGCAATGTCACGGTAGCCGAGATGGCCCTCATCGAAGCCGGCGCCGTGCTGGGCTTTCTGCGTTTCAACACCCACCCGGCTCGGATTTTCATGGGTGATAGCGGCAGCCAGATGCTCGGCTTCAGTGTCGGTGCGCTGGCGCTCCTGGCCACGCAGGGAGAGACATCGTCGTTGAGCGCTGCCCTGCCGTTGCTGCTGCTCGGATTGCCGATCATGGACACCCTGACGGTCATGCTGACGCGCATCCGCGCGGGCCGCTCGCCATTTTCCGCCGACAGCAATCACCTGCATCATCGTCTTCTCGCCCTCGGATTCGCGCATCGCGAGGCGGTGCTACTGATCTATTTGATGCAGGTCGCGCTGGTTCTGCTGGCGTATTTCCTGCGCTTCGAGTCGGACTCCGAAGTCTTTATCGCGTTCTGCGCGTTCGCAGGCCTCGTGTTGGGGTTGCTGCGTCGCGCTACACAGGTCGGCTGGCGGCTGAACTACCTGGGCGACAGTGGCAGCGTCCGCCGCTACATCAATGGATTTACACCCGCGGCGCGCATTCCGGCTCTGGCTCTCGGGGTCATGACGACGTGTTTACTCGTCTACGCGACCACCGTACTCGCCTCGAGCCGGCGCGTAGGTGCCGACCTCGGGTTGATGTGCCTTGGGATGCTGATCGTGCTGGTGCTTCTTTCCACCTGGAAAGCGCGGCGCTCGCTGCAATGGTTCGAGCGCACCGCGACCTACATCAGTGTGGTGCTGCTCGTCTACCTCGACCAGACGATGCCGAACAAACCACCGTTGCTGACGACCCTGTCCTGGACCTGCGTCGGCATAACGGGCGCGGCGGCGCTGGTGCGATTCTGGCTGTCTCCGACGCGCCGCTTCGAGCTCACGACACTCGATCTGATCGTGCTGTTTATCGCGCTGGTGCTGCCCAATCTGCCGGGGTCGATCGCGTTGCCGGCCGATCTGCCCGGTGGCATCGCGAAGGCCGTCATTCTCCTCTACGTGGTGGAGATGCTCCTCACTATCGATCTCAAGCGCCTGATGCCACGAATGTTTCTTGCAGTCACTCTCGCGGTGATCGCCGGTCGCGCACTCCTCAGTCTGAGCGCCTGAGGCGCCATCGTGAATCAGGTGGCGCGCATGTTGCCGTCTGACAGGAAACAGAAGCTCGCCCTTGCTGTCATCGCTTCGTCACGCACACGGCCTACATTGCCGCTCCCGTCACTGAAGACTAAAATAGCTGGGGATTTTGGGACTATGCGGACCACCTCATGGATCTCCGGCGCACGCGTGCTTGCAGCCGTCTGCCTCCTCGTTTGTCTTGACTCCCATGCTCAGACGCCGGCGGCGCCCCTGCTGACCTTTGTGCACACCGTCGCGGCTAGCACAACCGGGGTGCCCGTGGAGCAGGCTTTCAACATCACCACGGCGGGCACTTATCAGATCAAGCTGACCGATGTTGGCGCGCTCAATACGCCGGCTACCCCGCTTGCCTCCGTAAAGCTCGGGATCACCAGCGGCAGCTCGTTGGTGGCTCTCACAGCCGCAACCGGCAGCACGGTCACCACGAATGCGCTCGTCGGTGCCGGCAGCGCGACCTTCAGCGCGCAGCCGGGCAGCTACATCATTCACGTCATCGGCGCTCCGACGACAACAACCGACGCCAACGGTAACATCCTGCCCAAGCCGGGCTCCGGGCCCATCGCCATGCAGGTCACCAATACCAGCGGTGGCAGCCAGGTTGGCGCGTTCTCCGGGGTGTTGGGGTTGCAGGCGGGCCCCAAGAATAATGTCGGAGTACTGAACGACACGTTCACCGTCTCGAGCTCGGGAAGCTATCAAGTCACTTTGACCGACATGCAGTTGCCGACTGCCCTGACGACCGTGCAGCTGTACGTTGTCGTTGAGGGCGGTGCTGTGGTGGCGAGCCTTACCCCCTCTGGCGGCGCGCACGTCGCGACCTCGACGGTTACCCTAACGGCTGGCACCAACTACGGAATATTTGCGGGTGGCCAGGCGGGTACGGTCAGCGCGGGCCTCTACGGTGTGAACGTCAGTCCCGCGGGCGGTGGAACGCCGGTCTATAGCAACACCATTCCTGTAGGGGCGGTCGTATCTGTCGGTACCCCGGCGCTCACCCAGGCCAGCTACACGGTCAGCCTCGCGGATCTCACGTATCCCACCGCCCTGTCCCAATTGGGAGTCGCGGTCACCCTCAATGGCCAGTCGGTCGCCCAGCTTGCAGCGACTGGCACCAGCAGCGCGTTCAATGCTGCTGCCAGCACCTACCAGGTGTTCGCGGTCGGCGTAGCGGCGGCCAGCAGCCAAGGTACTTATACGGTGTCCGTACAGCCCAGTAGCGGTACGCCCGTCCTGAATGTTGCACGCGCGGTGAGTGACCCCGCTTCTGGTGTCGTCACGTATAGCTACGATACGACCACCGTAGGCTCAGAGACCTACAACCTCGACCTTGGCGATTTCGGTTATCCGGCGAATTTTGCGTCGCTGAAGGCCATCGCGGTGCAAAACGGCGCACAAGTGGGCAGCGCGGCGCAGGTCGCCACAGGCTCGACGGCGGCGACCCAAGCGATCACGCCAGTGGCGGGGCCGGTCACTTTGATCGTATTCGCGCAGCCTACTCCCGCGACATCTTCGACGGGCACCGGCGGTCTCTTCGGCATCGACCTGACAGCCAGCGGTGCCGGCGCGCCCGCGTTCGACACCACTCAGGGAGTGGGTCAGATATTCTCGGCGCAGAAGGTCACCTTCAGCACCGGCGGGCAGTATCAGATCGTCGTCAACGATGTTGGATTCCCCGCCAACTTTGCGAATCTCGCGATCATTGTTACGCGTGGCACACAAAGCGTCCTCTCGTTCTTCGGCGGCGGCACGCGATCCTTCTCGGCTACCGGAGGTGACTACTTCTTCAACATCGTAGCGCAGCCAGGCGGTACGGATTTAGCCGGGACATATGCCATGGTGGTGCAATCGGCCCCGCCCGCTGCGACCGTGACACTCCAGGCGACCTCCACGACCGCTTCCACGGGTGCCACCGTAGGCCTCCAATGGTCGAGTACCAACACCAGCTCGTGCACCGCCTCCAGCTCACCGCCCGGGGCGTGGACGGGGACTCTAGCGACGAGCGGCTCCGCGACCAGTCAGGCACTCACGGGGACGACGACCTTTACAGTGACCTGCGCCGGCACTGACGGAACCAGTCCCACCCAGACGGTGACGGTTACCGTTGGTTCCAGCTCGGGCAGTGGCGGCCATGGCGGTGGCGGCTCAATCAGCACGGATGTGATCGCGATCCTCCTTGGACTGGTTTCCTTGCGTTGCTTACCCCGGAGGTTCAATCGGTGTTGACACGACACACAGCTGCGGTGTTCGTTGCGTTGCTCGTGGTGACGGTGTCGCTCACCGCGTGTGGTGGAGCTCAATCGCGCTTCGCCGCGCACATGAAGCGCGGGCAGTCCTACTTCGCGCAAGGTGACTACACCAAGGCGAGCATCGAATTCCGTAATGCTCTGCAAATCGAGCCGAAGAATGTCGCGGCGCGGCTGGCGGCCGGCCACGCGGCGGAGAAGTTGCAAAAGCCACGCGATGCGTACGGACTCTACCAGTCTGTGGTCGATTCTCAGCCGGACAATGTGCGGGCGCGCCAGGATTTGGCCCGCCTGTTGGTTTACTCGGGTGCCGCCGATCCGGCGCTGAAAGTCATCGAGCCAGGTCTCGCCAAGCACCCTGATGATCCCGGGCTGCTCACGCTGCGGGCCGCGGCCCGCGTGCAGATGAAGAATCGCGACGGTGCGCTAGCTGACGTCGAGCATGCCTTGAAGATTGAGCCCAACAACGAAGACGCCATCCAGGTGCGCGCGGGGCTCTACAAGCAAACGGGAGATATAGCGGCGGCGCGCGCGCTCGTTGAGAGCGCGGTGGCGAAGTCGCCGAAGTCGGTCACCCTCCACAATATGCTGGTCGACCTCGCTTTGACGGCCCACGATGAGGCACAGGCGGAGCACCAACTCGAGGAGCTCATCAAGCTGGCGCCGCAGGATCCGGGGTATCGTTTCCGTCTGGCGATGCTGTATTCGCGCTTGCAAAAGCTCGATGAGGCGCAGCGTGTGCTCGAAGGAGCCGTTGCCGCTTTGCCCCAAAAGGATGAGGCGAAGCTGGCGCTAGTTGACTTTCTGGCATCGCGGCGCACGCCCGCGCAGGCCCAGCAGGCTTTGCGCAACTTCGTCGCAAAGAATCCCGACGACTATGCGCTGCGTATGGGTCTGGGCGCTCTGCTGCTGCATTCGGGCTCCATCAAAGAGGCCACTCAGACCTACAACGAAGTGGTCAGCCGCGACGGCACCGGCCCGAACGGACTTGCCGCGCGTGACCGGCTGGCCGACATTGCCGCCGCGCAGGGTCACACCGACGATGCCCTCAAGCTCATCGCCGAAGTGTTGCAGAAGGACCCGCGTGACAACGATGCCCTCGCGCGTCGCGCCTCCATTGAGCTGAGCCGCTCGGATCCGGCCGCGGCCATCGGCGATCTGCGCGCCGTATTGCGTGATCACCCCCAGTCGGTGCCGGTCCAGAAGATGATGGCGCAAGCCTACGTTGCCAATGGACAGCCCGCCTTGGCGGAGCAGTTGTTGCACGCCACCGTCGAAGAGGCGCCGGGCGACCCCACCGTGCGTGTACAGCTTGCGCAGGTACTCGTCCAGGCACAACGCATCGACGAAGCGATCACCGTGCTCGAGGAAGCGGTGCGTCGCGCGCCGACCGATGTGCCGGCACGAGTCGAGCTGATTCGCGCCTATCTCGGCAAACAGGACTTCGCGGCCGCGCACACGGCTGCCGAGGACCTGAAAACCATGCGCCCCGAATTCGCCGCCGGCCCCTACCTGGCGGGTATGGCCGCCGCCGGCCAGAACAAGGCTGATGAGGCACAGAAGGAGTTCGAACACGCGCTTTCTCTGGCACCGAACGCCGTGGATGCTCTTGTTGCCCTGGCGCGGCTCGATGTAGCCCGAGGTCATGTGGACAAGGCGATCGAGCTGGTGAAAGGTCACGCCCAAGAGTCCAACGCCAATGCGGCGGTCGTGAATCTGCTCGGCGAGTTGTACATGAGCCAGAGCAACTTGAGCACAGCTACCGATACGTTCTCGCGCGCCATCACCATGGCGCCGAAGTGGTGGCTGCCTTATCGGAACCTCGGCGTCGCGAAGTCGCTCGCGAAAGATCACAAGGGCGCTATCGCCACTTACGAGTCAGGCTTGAAGATTGACCCGTACGAGCCGCAGCTGGTAACGGAGCTGGCGCTGCTTTATGAAGGCGACGGCCGGGTAGACGACGCCATCGCCATCTATGAGACGTCCTACAAACACAACCCGCATGTGCAGCCGGTAGCCAATAATCTGGCCATGCTCTTGGTGACCTACAAGAAGGATCGCGCCAGCTTGGATAAGGCGCGCGATCTGACAGCGGACTTTACCTCGTCGACCGACGGTAAGCTGCTCGATACGAATGGTTGGGTGCACGTAAAGCGCGGCGAGTATGCGCAGGCGCTGCCCGTGTTGGGTCGCGCTGTCGACCGCGCGCCGAGTGCGCACGAAATTCGTTATCACCTTGGGATGGCGGAGTTGTATTTGGGCCAGACCGATCGCGCGCGTGCGGATCTCGAAACTGCTCTGGCGGGATCGGCGAAGTTCTACGGGTCGGATGATGCCCGTGTGACGCTCGCCTCGCTCAAGGGCGGGAAGTCAGGCTGACGGCTCTTGCTGGTAAAGGCTGAGGTCGGCAGAGGTTTAGGGTGATGAAGCCGCGCACGGCCGGGCGCGATTCAGCGCGTGCCGCGGCTGTATTTCAACAAGCCACTGCACTACATCAGCAAGGCAGACCGTTCCAGGCGGATGCCCTGTGTGTCGAAGCGTTGCGTGCGGATGCGCGTCATTACGGCGCGTGGCACTTGCGCGGGCTTCTGGCGCTGGAGAACGGCGACACCCAGCAGGGTATCGAGTGGATCGAGAAGTCACTCCAGCTCCAACCCAACCAGGCGGCCGCGCACTCGAACATCGGCAACGCCTTGTTGAGCAGTGGCCGCGCGGAGCAGGCTCTAGGGCGCTTCGAGCGCGCCCTGGGCTTGAAGTCCGACTACGTCGTTGCCCTCTACAACCAGGGTAACGCCTTCCGGGAACTGCGGCGCCTCGAAGCGGCACTGGCCAGCTACGACGAGGTCCTGCGGCTCAAAAGCGATCACGCGGAGGCCTGGAATAACAGGGGGCTCGTGCTGCTTGAGCTCGAGCGGCTCGAGGACGCGCTCGCTTCCTGCCGCAGAGCCGTTGAGCTCGAGCCCCGTTTCGCCAGCGCCCAGGAAAACATTGGCGCCATTTTGTTGAAGCTCGAGCGCCGCGAGGAGGCGCTTGCCTGGTACGACCGGCTCCTGCAGTCGGCACCCCGGAATGTGAATGCCCTGAACGGTCGCGGCAACGCTTTTTTGGCGTTGCGCCGACTGGATGACGCACTGGCAAGTTATAACAGCGTCCTAGCGGTCGATGCCGCGCACGTCGATACGCTGATCAACCGCGGGCATGTGCTGCAGTCGTTGCGGCGTGCGGTTGCAGCCTTGGATGACTATGAGAGGGCGCTGCAGTCGTCGCCGCGATCGATCCTCGCTCTCAACAACTCCGGCAATGCGCTTCTGCAGCTCGGAAGGGCGCAGGAGGCACTGGCGCGTTATGACCAGGCGCTACAGCTGGACCCTGGGTCCGCGGATGCTTTGTATAACAGAGGCGCCGCGCTGCGAGACCTGCGGCGTTATGCGGAAGCCGGAGAGTCGTTTGCCGAGTTGCTCCGCGTGGCTCCTTCCCATGATTACGCGCTCGGCAATCTGTTTCACCTGCGGCTGGATTGCTGCGACTGGACTGAATATGAGTCGCTCTCGGGACGGCTGTATGAGGCGCTCAGCCGGCAACGACGCGTCATCAATCCTCTTTCCCTGCTGCTGTCGGATTCGCCCGAATTGCAGGTCTCCTGCGCCCGTGCGTTTGTCGAGGACAATCACCCCAAAGACCCGGCGTTAGGTCCTTGTCCGGCGCGCAGCGGGGTGGAAGGGGAGCGAAGGCCGATCCGCATCGCTTATGTCTCCGCGGACTTCCGCGAGCACCCGGTGTCCTATCTGCTGGTCGGCGTGTTGGAGCAACACGATCGCGCGAATTTTGAGATCGTCGGAGTTTCGCTCCAAAGGGGCGAGGGTAGCGCTTTCGACCAGCGGGTCCGCGCGGCATTCGACCGGTTCATCGATGTCACCGATCACAACGATCGGGACGTGGCGCGGATGCTGCGTGAATTGGAGGTGGACATCGCCGTCGATCTCATGGGATTCACACAGGGCATGCGTCTGGGGATTTTCGCCTATCGCTGCGCGCCGGTGCAGGTCAGCTACTTGGGCTATGCAAGTACGCTGGGTGCGCCGTACATCGACTATCTCTTGGCGGACGACGTTGTCGTTCCTCGTGCGCAGGAGGAGCGCTACAGCGAGCATGTCGTACGGTTGCCGTACTGCTATTTGCCCAACGACGACCGCCGGGAAGTCGGTGTCGTGCCGTCGCGGGCTGAGGCCGGGTTGCCCGAGGCGGGGTTTGTCTTCTGCGCGTTTACCAACGCGTATAAGATCAATCCGCCGATCTTCGATGTCTGGATGCGGCTGTTGCGGGAGGTGCCGGGCAGCGTACTGTGGCTCCGAGCGACCGCGGCGGAGGCTCGCGAGAACCTGCTGCGTGAGGCGCAGGCCCGGGGCGTGGAGCCCCAGCGGCTGGTGTTCGCTCCCCATGTCGCCGACATGGCGGAGCATTTGGGACGGCACTCTCTAGCGGACCTTTATCTGGACACGTTGCCGTACAACGCGCACTCGACCACTTGCGATGCACTGTGGACGGGTGTGCCGGTGTTGACGTGCGCGGGGACGAGTTTTGCGAGCCGAGTCGCTGCGAGCGCGCTCACGGCCGTGGGGTTGCCGGAGTTGGTGACTCACAGCCTCGAGGAGTATGAGCGCACGGCGCTCGAATTGGCGTGGCAGCCGCAGCGCCTGCGGGAGTTGCGCTCGAAGCTGGCGCAGCAGCGGCAAGGAGCCGCGTTGTTTAATACCGCCGGGTATTGCCGGAACCTGGAGGCGGCCTTTCGCACGATGCATGAGCGGACGGTGAGGGGTGAGGCGCCGAATGGGTTCTCCGTTGCGGCTTCGCCCGTTAGTCCTGCGGCGTCGGCTTCGACATGAGCGAGCGCGGCGTAATGGTCGCGGGCGCGCAGGCCGCCGACCCGGCGATAGTCGCGCGCGCACTTCGCAAGCAGGGTAACGAGCTACTGCAGGGGAGGCAGGCGCAAGCGGCGTTGGATGTTTTTGATCGCGCGCTCGTGTGCCATCCTGACGATGCCGCAACCTATAGCGATCGCGGCAATGCGCTTCAGGATCTGGGGCGGCCGGCGGATGCGGTCGCCAGCTACGACCAGGCGCTACGGATCAAGCCCGATTTTCCCACTGCCCTCACCAATCGCAGTAACGCGCTGCGTACATTGCGGCGCTTCGACGAGGCACTCCGCGATCTGAACGAGGCGCTGCGTCTGAAGCCGGCCTTCCCCGAGGCGTTGAACAGTCGTGGTTGTGTATTGCGCGACCTCGGCCGACTGCAGGAGGCGCTCGAGAGCTTTACAGCGGCGCTCGCGCTCAAACCGGAGTTCGTCGTCGCTCACTGCAATCGAGGTAACCTCCTGCTCGACCTGCAACTGTCGCGCGAGGCATTGACCTGCTTCGAGGAGTTGCTAATACATTTGCCTGATGACGGCGAGGCTCTCTTTGGCCGCGCATCCGCGTTGCTGCAACTACGGCAATCGCTGGAGCTTGCCGCCGCGGATTTCGCGCGCGCCGCGGACCGCGGCATCGAAAGGTCCGAAACGCTGGTGGGCCAAGCGGCTTGCCTCGCGGGACTGGAGCGACACAAAGAAGCAGCTGAGTGTCTGGCCGCTCTGTTGAAGATCGCGCCTGACAGGGACTACGTCCGGGGCAGTCGTTTGCACTCCTTGCTGCAAGTCTGCGATTGGGCGCGGTTGCCGGAGTTGACGCAGGAGATGGTGGGCCTGATACGGCAAGGGCGACGGGTAGCGCATCCGCTGTCGTTGCTGTCGCTGATCGATTTGCCGCAGCTGCAGTTGACCTGCGCGCGCGTGCATATCGAGGATAAATACCCGGCCGACACGTCACTCGGACCGTTTACGGCCCGTGCCGGTTCTGTCGCTGGGCGCTCGAACCCCGAGCGGCGGCTGCGTGTAGCGTACGTATCCGCGGACTTCTGTGATCACCCCGTCTCGCACTTGTTGGTGGGGGTGTTGGAGAAGCACGACCGCCGGCAGTTCGAAATCATCGGCATCTCGTTGCAGGTAGGACAGGGCGGCGCCTTCGAGACGCGAGTGCGAGGAGCGTTCGACCAGCTCATCGAGGTGTGCGATCGCACCGATCTGGAGGTCGCGCGGCTGCTGCGCGAGCTGGAAGTGGATATTGCCGTGGATCTGATGGGATTCACGCAGGGGCTGCGCCTGGGGATTTTCGCGCACCGATGCGCTCCCGTCCAAGTGAGCTACCTGGGGTACGCTGGAACGACTGGCGCGCCGTACATGGACTATCTGCTGACGGATAACGTCGTTGTTCCGAAAGGGGAGGAGCAACACTACAGCGAGCGGGTGGTGCGCTTGCCCCACTGTTATCTGCCTAACGACGATCGACGCGAGATTGCTGCCGCGCCGACCCGCGCCGAGGCTGGATTGCCGCAGCATGGGTTCGTGTTCTGTGCTTTCACGAGCACATACAAGGTTAACGCGCCGGTCTTTGATGTCTGGATGCGACTGTTGCGGGAAGTTCCAGGTAGCGTGCTGTGGTTGCGCTCGGTGTCGCCCGATGCTCACGAGAGGCTGCGTCGAGAAGCTCTGGGTCGTGGCGTGGACCCTGACCGGCTACTGTTTGCGCCACGCGTCGCGAGTATGGCCGCGCATCTCGGGCGCCACGCGTTGGCGGATTTGTATTTGGACACGCTGCCTTACAACGCGCACTCGACCGCGTGCGATGCGCTATGGGCCGGCGTGCCGGTGCTCACGTGCGCGGGTCGCAGCTTCGCAAGCCGCGCGGCGGCGAGCGCATTGACAGCGGTGGGGCTTCCGGAACTGATCACACACAGTCTCCAGGAGTACGAGGCCAAGGCATTAGAGCTCGCGCGCCGCCCTGAGCTGCTGCGGGGATTGCGCGAGAGGCTGGCCCGTCAACGCGTGAGCTCGCCGCTGTTCGATACTGCGGGCTATTGCCGGGAGCTGGAGAGTGCCTATCGCCTCATGCACCAGCAGACGGTCGGCACCGTAGCTCCGACTGCGCGAGAGCTCTTTGAGCGCGGCAACGCGTTCATGAAATCGAATGATCCGGGACAGGCGTTGGAAAGCTACGAGCATTTTTTGAGGCTGGCGCCCGCTAACGTCCCGGGGTGGTATAACCGCGGAAACGCCCTGCGAGGGTTGAAGCGATTCGACGTGGCGCTGCAGAGCTACGACCAGGCGCTGCGGTTGAATCCCCAGGTCGCCGAGTTACACCACGTTCGGGGTATCACCTTGCGTGCGTTAGGTAGAGATGCCGAGGCGTCAATCGCGTTCGAGCGGACTGTCGCGTTACGCCCACAATTTGTCGACGCGCTCATCGACTACGGCAATGTTCTGCGCGACACGTTGCGTCCGCAGGCAGCACTAGAGACTTTCAATCGCGCTTTAGCGGTCAATCCCGAGTGCTTCGAAGCGCTTTGTAACCGCGGCAACGCACTAACTGACCTGGCGCGCCATGCTGAGGCACTCGACAGCTACGACCGGGCTCTGCAATTGATGCCCGACGTCCCCGACATTCTGGCGAATCGTGCAACAACCCTCCAACAGCTGTCGCGGCATCGCGAGTTACGTGAATGCCTGGAGCGTTTGTGCCGCGTCGCTCCGCGCCACGGCTACGCAGTGGGTCGACTGTTACAGGCCCGATTAGACGCCTGCGAATGGGGCGACTACTCGCAGGGCGTGGCGCAGGCGACGACCGACCTCGCCGCGGGTCGACAAGTCATTCATCCGTTCGCCACGCTGGGGGCGTTCGATTGTCCCGCGTTGCAGCTGCGCGCAGCCGAGCTGCATGCCGCGGCGAATGAGAGCACACGCTCAGAAGGTGTAGCGGCGGTTATTTCGAGCCCAGGCGCCGACAATCGCAAGATTCGGCTCGCGTACGTGTCCGCGGACTTCCGTGAGCACGCGGCCTCGTACTTAATGGCCGGCGTTTTCGAACACCATGATCGTGCTCGTTTCGAGACGACCGCTATCTCTTTGACGCCTGCTGAAGACAGCCCTATGGGCAGGCGAGTCTTCGCCGCATTCGACCACTTCATTGACGTCAGTGAGCGCACGGACACGCAGATTGCCGCACTCATGCGAGAGCTCAAAATCGACATCGCGGTCGACCTCATGGGCTACACGCACAAGGCCCGCCCTGGCGTCTTCGCGCGCCGTGCAGCGCCGATACAGGTCAACTATCTAGGTTATCCGGGCACTCTGGGCGCGCGTTTCATCGACTACATCCTCGCGGACGACTTCGTGATCCCTCGCGGACAGGCGGGTTACTACGCGGAACAGGTGGTCTACCTCCCGGATTGTTTTCAGGCGAACGATGACCGCTGTGTTGTCGGCAAAGAGCCCACGCGCGCCGCCGTCGGACTGCCCGAAGATGGCCCTGTCTTCTGCTCCTTCAACAGCAGCTTCAAGCTCAATCCGCCCGTGTTCGAAATCTGGATGCGCGTGTTACGCGCGACGCCGGACAGCACGCTATGGCTGCTAGCAGACCGCCAGGAGATACGCGAAAATCTGCTGCGCGAGGCCGCGGCGTGGAATATCGAGCCGCGGCGCCTCGTCTTCGCGGACAAGTTGCCTTACGCCGAGCATCTAGGACGGTTAGCCTTGGCGGACTTGTTTCTTGACACCGTACCGTATAACGCAGGGACCACCGCCAGTGACGCACTTCGTGTGGGCGTCCCTGTGCTGACATGCTCTGGGCAGTCCTTTGCCGCCCGCATGGCAGGCAGCCTGCTGCGGACGGTGGGTTTACCCGACCTCATCACCTACAAACTGGAAGACTACGAGCGCAAGGCGCGGGAGCTTGCGCGAGAGCCACAGCAGTTAGTGTCCGTACGCGCTACGTTGGCCCGCAATCTGAACCGCTCTGCCTTGTTCGATACGACACGGTTCTGTCTGCGCCTCGAAGATGCCTACCTGAGCATGTACGAGAGAGCTGCCCGCGGAGATTCGCCAGCCTCATTCGCGGTGGCCGCGCGCGGTGGAACTCCTTCGTGACGAGCCCGGGAAGAAATGTCATTTGGGTCGCCTCCTACCCCAAGAGCGGCAACACCTGGGTCCGCTTTCTCGCCTGCAACCTTGCGTTCGGGGTGCAGGATTCGGCGTCCGCTCTAAACAATCTGGCGCCCGACATCCATGAGCTTTCGGCCGTGCCGGAGCCGCCCACCGGCCCCATCTTGCTGAAGACGCACTTCCCATTCTCGCCCGCGCTGCCACTTGCCCAACACACGGCGGGCGCGCTCTACGTCGTTCGCGACCCGGCCGACGTCATGCTGTCCAACTTTCACTACTCGAAGCGCAGCGGGACTGGGGGGACCGATGGCGAAGCACTGCTGCAGCAATACGTCGATCGTTATCTGGCCGCGCGCGGCGATCCCCATTGGATTCAGTCTCGCATGGGGTCCTGGGACGAGCACGTGCGTAGTTGGCTGGGCACTCAACTTCCATTCCCAGTGCTTGCGGTCCGTTACGAGGACCTCCTCGCCGATGGCCACCAGGGGGCGCAGCGGATCTGTGCTTTTCTGGGCCTGCAACGGACACCTGAGGAAATCGCCAAGGCTGTCACCGGCGCCTCCTTCCGCCGCATGAAGGAGATCGAAGAGGCGGACATCAGCCGCCGCAATGTCGGAATTTTCTATAAGCCCTATCTGCAACAGTCGATCGGGGCGGGGTTGCGCTTCATGCGATCCGGGGCAGCGGGCGAGGCGGCGCGGGTGCTCACGGCCGCGCAGCGACGCCGGGTTGCGGGCACCTTTGGTCCGCTGATGAGAGACCTCGGTTATACGGTCGAGCCGGCAGTGAGCCAACATGCCCGTATCTCACCCTCATAAGACCATCTTCGTGCACATCCCCAAGACCGCGGGCACATCCGTGGAAGCTGTGTTGGGGATGCACGGTGACAAGAAGGACATCGGCGTCGTTCCGTACTTCAATCAGGAGCTTGATCACGAGCGCCTATATGGAGGGCCGCTGCAGCACATGACCGCCCAGGGTATCCGGGTCACCTTGAATGACGACAACGCCTTCAAGTCGTATTTCAAATTCACCATTGTGCGCAATCCCTGGGACCGGCTCGTCTCGGCGCTGGCGTGGACCGGACAGAAATGGGCGCGTGGCGAGGAGTTGACACCGGCGGATTTTGAGCAACAGGTCAGAGCCGCGCACGCGATGTTCGTCACTGCCGCCAGCTCCGGCATACCAGCGAGCTTGCCCCATTTTCTATATCCGCAATGTCTCTACGTCCTCGACGCCGAGCAGCGTATGCTGGTTGACTACGTCGCGAAGTACGAGAATCTCAGCGCCGACTGGCGAGTGATTTGCGCGCGTCTGGGGTTGGATCTGGAATTGCCGCTGCGGATGAAATCGCATCACCGACACTACCGCGATTATTACTCGCAAGAGACCCGCGGGATGGTAGCGCAGATGTACGCGGCCGACGTGAGCCTCCTTCAGTATGAATTTTAACTACCCTCGGATCGAGCTGGGCCGCATTGAGATCGGCCGCCCGTTTCCTGCCGCCGCGCCTCACATGGCTCTGCGTTACGGCGCCCTGCCTCCGATAGGAGCGTCGGTGTTGGTCTGTGGTATGTTTACCTCGCCCTATTGGGAGCTCGCGGAGCGGCTGCTGCGGTCCCTGCAGGCCTTCGATGTGCCTCATGCCCTCTTCGAGGTACCGGCGGTACACGATTCCATCAGCCTGAAAGGCAGCGGCGATCCGGTCTACACCAAGGCCAACTTCATCTGGCATGTGTTGCAGCAGGTCTCCTGTCCTGTGTTATACCTGGATGTGGATTGTGTCGTCACACGGGCGCCTGAGCTCATTGACAGAATCGCGGCCGCGGGACACGACTTCGCGATTTTCAACTGGTTGGCGCAAGAGAAGAATGACGCGTACGTGCCCGTCGCCTTCGCGGACGCGCCTGCGGCGGGGGCGCCGCGCTACTACCAGCGTTCCTACTCTGTCGATTTCGCGACCGATCAGCAGTTGCTGTGTAGTGGCGCCGCGCAATTCTGGCGCAAAACCCCTGCCGTGGCCGGACTGCTCGGCGCCTGGTTCGCGACTATTCTCGCGCAGCCCCGAGTTGCGGATGACGAGTGCCTGGACTTTGCCTTCAACAATCCCAGCGGCGAATGGCACGCGGCACTACGGCCTTTCTGGTTGCCCAAGGCCTACGCCCGCTACCCTTGGTGGATTTTCGATGAGCCCGTCATTGATCACCCGGACATCCCGTTCCAGGGTGACGGCCGCACCTCGCTCAGCGACGGCCAGGGTCGCAAGCACTACTACCCGGAGCGGGCCGCGGCGCGGAAGGAACCGCCGTACATTCCGCGCGACTGTGTGATCGACACGAGGACCGGCGGCATATTGCGCCAGGAGGCCGAGCAGCTCGTGCCAACAGGGGAGCGTTGGACTAAAGGGATATGGCCACTCACGCAGGCGCTGCCATGGTGAGTCCACACCCGAACCGGGAGGCGCTGACTGTCACGTTCGTCGACTCCAATTACCTGCCGTTGTTACAGATCTGGCTGCCGCGGTTGCATGAGCTCGGTGTCCGGCGAGTGAAAGTGTTCTGTTTGGATTCGGTTACTCGTGACTGGTGTCAGGCGGAAGCTGTGGATTGCGCGGCGGTCGAATGGTCGGGAGATCTGCGCGACCTGTGGGTGCAGCGGATCCGGATCTTCAGCGGCCTGTTGGCCGCAGGGGAGGAATTCGTCCATTCGGACATCGATGCCATCTGGGTGCGCAATCCGTTGCAGGAGGGCTCTGCTTGCGGGCGCCAGGAGGATTTGCTTTTCAGCCAGGGCACCGTCTGGCCACCCGACGTGCATGACCGCTGGGGTTTCGTGTTGTGCTGCGGCTGGTTCCGAGCGCGGCCCACCGCGCCTGCGCAAGCGTTCTTCCAGGGACTCGAGGCAGATGTGCAGGTGAGCGGTGACGATCAGATCTCGGTGAACAGGTTGTTGACCCTTCTCGGGGCGCGGTGGAGTCACCTCAGGACAGGGGATTACCAGCTGCCGTTTCGGGATCGGGCGGTGCAGTGTTGGCGCGAACCGGTTCGCGCAGTGACTGCCAACGGCGGGTTGTCGATTGCGCTACTACCGCATAGGGAGTTTCAACGCCTACCGGAGGAATCCAGTCACGCGCTGGTCAAACACTACCTGACACCCAAGAGCTGCGCGCAGAAGCTCAGCGCTCTGCGGGCTTACGGTCTCATCTGAAGGAATGGCGGTCCGCGGTCACTTGCGGGGGCGGCATTGGCGTGTCAGCAGTCCGATGGCGTTTCGCCGGTGTGAGCGCTACGGCCACCAGCGCGGCGGTCACTTCCAGGACGAACCGCCCGCCCGCTTCAAGCAGTCGTGACCACCGCTCCCAGAGCGTGAGCGGATGGCTTTCCCCAGCCAAAAAAGCGGATACGCGGGCCATGGAGTACACCAGTTGGCAAGCGGTGGTGGCGGCTTCGAGTCCCAGAAAGAGGGGAATCCCGACCACGATCCGCAACAGCCGCTGCCGCAACGAGGCGGCGGGCCAGACCAACAGCAGGGTCCAGAACACCACCGGTGTCTCCACGGCCTCTCCCACCTGTACCCGGTTCACGACCAGAGCCGCGGGCAACGGATCTTCGCGGTTGCTACGCACTTCGCCCACCAACTCCAGGACGACTCCGTGACTCGACTCGTCCGGAGTGACCCTGACGGACCTGATCCGCCAGGGATGGAAGTGGGCAATCAGCTCCGTCGCGACTGTGTAGTAGGGAACCGCGAGACGCGAGTAGCTTTCGGCGCAAGTTGCACCGATGCTCAGGCCCAGCACAACTGCCAGGCCCCAGCGCCACTCACGCCGCATATCGGCCCACCTCTAGTTGGTGCACGTCGTTCCTTCGGTTAACGAAATAGCGACGGGGGAGAACTCCTCGCGGCGACTATAGTTTCCGGAGCTGTCCACCGTGAAGGCCATCAAGTTCAGGGTGCCTGTTGCAACAGGTGTGATCTGGAAGCCCGGTGTCACGTCCGCGCTGTTGGAGGTGTATACCAATGTGGCATTTGATGCGGCGATGTCAGCCTGGGTGTATTCATTTTTCATCGGCCAGGTATAAGACGCATTGACTGCATACACGAGCTCGTTGGCACGGCGGGTTTGCCGGAAAGGATAGAGCGTGATGCTGGCCGCGCCCTGTTGGCTCGCGACGTTGAGGCCGGGCGGTTGCAGGTAGAGCGAGCTCGCGGAGCCGAGCGCGCTGGCCGCGCTCCAATTGATGAGGCCGTAACCGAATGCGCTGTGCGAGTAGCCGCTCGACCAATTGCTGGCGCTCTGGCGCAGAGCCGCCTTGACATCGAACCACGTCCACGACGGATGCACGAATTCCAGCGCGGCCAGCAGCCCGGCGACCTCCGCGGAAACCCAGGAGTCTGCGCTCGTATCGAGCCCTAGGTAGCTGGCGGGCAGGCCGAATTCAATCCCCCATCCGGTGCCGCCATTGTTGGAGTTCGGGGAAGAGGACGCCGTGTTATAGGTCGGAGGAGCGGTGCCCGCGGGAAGGGCGCCACCGACGGGCACGGCAAGCGGCGTCGACAGTATTGCGTTCGCGGAATACAGCGCCTTGTAGTAGGTCGGGTCATCTGCTTCCCCCTTCGAGCAACAAATGCTGCCGTTGATGACTCCGTAGGGCGCATGATTGTCGCCGATACTGGTCGCGACGGAATTGTAGGTCGTGGAGGTACTCGTCGCGTCCGGAATATCCGAGACAATGACGGGGTCCGCATCGTAATCCACGAAGATCGAGCTATCTACGAACCCGGTACCCAGGGTTGCGTTGATCGCCGGGGCGATGTCAGTGTCGGCATGCGTTCCTACGTTGAGCACGCTGACGGACCTCGTGCTCGTGGCACTGCTAGCAGTCTGGCTGGGCAGGTTTTTTACGGTGTTGGTGGCTGGTATCACGGCTGAGTTCGCCGCCCTTGCCACTGCCGCAGAGGCTGTCTTCTGCCAACTCTCGCCCGAGGCATCGACGGTCAGAGGGTTGGAGCCATCGCTGAGCGAAAAGGTCGCGTTCGAGAAACTATCGACAACGGCCAATGTGCACGAGGCCGGTATCACGTAACCGTGAGGGAAGCTGACAGGCCGCGTCCACGCCTGAGGGTTCACCACCCACAAGCCATTGCATACACTGCCGCTGCCGATCGCGCAGGTGCCAGTTTGGGCGGTGAGCAGCACGATCGCGCCTGCTGGCGCGGTGACTGCGTTACCACCTGAGACGGTCAATGACTGTTCGCCGCTCAAGTTGGCGACGTTTGCCGTGACCGTGTAAGAGACACCTATGTTGGCAGACGCGGTAGCGGTCTCAGGGCTGCACGTGAGGGCTGTCCAGAGGACTGGAGCGAGGAGGGGTAGGCTGCGACGCAAGTTCTTTTGCAAGATGAGAATCCTTCGATGACCAATGCAGGAAATAGAGTGACAACACTAGGACGGGACCGAGCGGCAGAACGATCCCGTGTAGTGCTTCCCAGAGGCTGGCGTCGTAGCGCAATACATAGTGGAGCGCCATGAGACGCGAGATGCTCAGGATGTAGGCAAGAACGGATCCCACGAGCAGGCCCCGGATTCTGCGGGAGGGTGTCGCGGGAAACGCCACGATGGCCGACCATAACAGGAGAAACATCTCGATGCCTTCACACCCGCGTGTGACACGCAGATTGGCACCGTTTGGTGAAGTGAGGATCCGGCCGACCAGGCCGGCGTGTTCGTTAGGAGTCGCGATATTGATGAGCGCGGTCGTCGGAGCGAGGATCAGCTTCTCGACCACGAAACGCTCGAACGCCGTGCCGCGCGAGGCTTCGAACGCACCCATCAGCAGGACGAATCCGACAATGAAGCGGATTGCGAATTTCAGCGCTGCCGTATTCATGAGGTGCTTTTCGCACGCTCGTGAATTTTGCAGTAGGCGTCCTCCAGGTGACGGCAGTAGCTGGCTGTTTTGAACAGCGGCGAGTCCATGCGCAGTTGGGCCAGCTTCGCGCGCAGCTGCTGCAGCCGATCAGGCCGGCGCAGCAACTCGAACGCTGTGTCTTCGTACTCCTGCAGGCTGTGGGTGATCAGCTCAGGCAAACCCACTGCAGTCAGGGCACTTGCCGCCACGCGACCGGCGAAACTTGTACCCGCGCAGGTCAATACTGGAACTCCGCTCCAGAGCGCGTCGCAGGTGGTCGAGTGCGCGTTGTAGGGGGTGGTGTCCAGGTAGAGATCGGCGAGTGACTGCCGTCCGAGGTGCTCGGCCATGCTGGCCACGTGCGGCGCAAACACCAGCCGCTCCGGCTCGATTCCACGCGTGCGCGACTCGCGTTGCAGATTCTCACGAGCCTCCGTCGCCAACAAGAAACGCGGCAGCGTTTCGGATTCGCCATCCTCCTGGACTGCCACTCGATGCCCTCCAGTTCGCCCGACGTCGGCGGTTGCGACGTGGTGCTCGGTGATCGTTACGGCTCAAGCGCCGCGCGCTGGGTCGTCGACACGATTGAATATGCGCTCAGGCGATTCGGCCTCGCCGTGCGTCGCAACAAGCCCTACGCGGGCGGCTACATCACCGAGCACTACGGGGTCCCGAGCGCCGGGCGGCACGCCGTGCAAATCGAGATCAACCGGTCGCTTTATATGGATGAACGGGCGATCGAACTGGCCGGCGCGGCAAATCTGACGCAGGCCCTTGCCGCCATGGTGGCCGAGCTTTGCGCGCGAGCCCAGGAGGCTCTGCGAACGCGATGGGCGGCGGAATAAAAAAGGAGGCCGCCCGGAGGCGGCCTTGAGTCTAGGGAGGAAACGCCCTGAGGAGGGCATATGCGACGCATCGCACCGCAGCAATATTGCATTGCAATGCAGCAAGAGCAAGCGGTTAGATGGACATGGCAGCCATGCGCTGGGAGCGGCGGATTGAAAAGAGGGGCAATTTCCTTCTCTGAATTCAATGCGTTCCTGGGATGTAACTTTTTGAAAACCGACGGTGTGCGTGGAATGCTGCAGTGCGGCAGTCGACGCTGGCGCAATAGAACCGATTGGCGCATTCAACAGAGGCGGCGCATATTCGCGGCGCTGCAAAAAAGGAGGCCGCCCGTAGGCGGCCGGAGTTTAGGGAGGAAACGCCCAAGGAGGGCATGTACGGCAAACACCGTACGAGCAATATTTTGGCGCCAAATTCGACAAATGCAAGATCTCAATATCGATTTTGAAATACATGCGCCACATTGCGACGTTTTTGCAACAGCCCAGCAAGGGCGCGACTTCACCGGGAAGCCAATATTGTGGTTTAATCAATGATATGCGAGTGCTCACGGCGTTGTGCAATGCATTCACCCGGCAAGAAAGCATGCCTGATATGCGAAATATGCCTGACCAGAAGCGATTTTGGGTTGCTCGAACGGAGTCCTTGCGATGACCGCAGTTGATTTCGCTGCTTTCGTAGACAGGCTCGCGCAAGTTTCGGGCGAGGTGATTCTGCCGTTCTTTCGTTCGACGATCGGCGCCGAGGATAAATCGCGAGGCGGGGTCTTCGATCCGGTCACCGAAGCCGACCGCGGCGCCGAAGCGGCGATGCGGCGCTTGATCTCGCAGACGTTCCCGGCCCACGGGGTCATCGGCGAGGAATACGGCGAAG
>CAVVXG010000008.1:0-61663 GCA_963752125.1 uncultured Pseudomonadota bacterium
GCCGAGGTACTTGGGCGTAGCCGCGCTCGACCGCGTCGAGCTCGGCGTTCGGCTCGGCCCGGTCCCGGGGCACTTCGCCGACCACCTTGGCGCTACCCCGCAGCTCCACCCCGCGCAGCTCGTCGTAGCGCTCGCCGAGGTCGACGACCACCGCGATCCGCGGATCCCGTTCGACGTCTTTCCACCGCTGGCTGCGGGAGAGCGAGTGGAGCCAGAGCTTGCCGTCCTGCCAGAGGAACCAGAGCGGCATCACGTGCGGCCCGGTGCTGCTGACGGTGCCGACGCGACAGGTCCAGGCGGCGCCGAGGAACTCGTCGACCTCCGCCTCGCTCATCGCGATCTTGCGCCCTCGCCTCTGCTCCCGCGGACCCCCGTCAGTCGCCATCGGCAGAGTCGAGCTCGGCGCGGAAGGGACGGCTGGGGACCACCTCGGCCCCGGCGGCCAGGGCCTTGGCCTTGAGGTCACGGTCGGAGGTGACGACGACCACCTCGTCCTCCTCCAACCATCCGGGGAGCCGCGCGAGGATCTCGCGGTCGGCGGCATCGGCGCCCCCGTGGCTCGCCCAGGCGATCTCGACCCGCTCGGCGTCGAGTCCTCCGCTCGGCTCGTGCTCGAGCATCACCGTCACCCGCTCCTCGCCGCCCTCGGCCCACCGATCGAGTTGCCCGACCAGGCGCCGGATCGCCCGCCCCCGGTCCCGCCACCAACCGTCGGGCCGGGACCCGATCACGTTCATCGCATCGACCACGCGGTGCATCGTCCACCATCGCTCTTCCCACAGCGGTAACAGTCCCGTGCCCTCGAAGGCTGCATCATCCAGCGTCACGGTGATCGCCAGTCCACGGCCATGGCTGATGGGCCCGGGGACGGGCATCCGGCGCACTACGGGCGCGAAACTCACTTCCTTGAGGCCCTCGATCTGGCGGGCAGCCACATTGTCATTCGGGTCAGCATACAACGCGAGAAACTCGCGCAGCAGCTGCGTGCCACCCGTCTCGATCGACAGGTAGTTCAATGAGAGATGATTGATCAGGCGCCAGGTCCCCTCTCCCCAACCAGGCGCGCCACGCGGTGGGGTCGGGCCGGTGATCACACGTACTGCCGCGACTGGGGCCCCCGACTCGAGCAGGAAGTCGGTGCGTCCCTTGCCAAAGCTTGCGTAGATCGGGAGGTCACGGTTGGTACACAACGCCTGCACATCCGCCTGCGGTGCCTCGCCCCGCTCAAAGCGACGCTCGGTATCGGCCACCGACAGGAAACATTCGGTTCCCAGATAACTCGTTCTGGCTCCGGTGCGCACTTGTCTGGTGGACGCGAGCCGTGGACGCCGCTGCATGGTGTAGTAGGCTCGCTCGCTTTCCGCGGCCGAGCGATGGGCCGCGGAGTAGAAGGGTGCGATCGGAAAAGTCTCGGCACCGGCGTGAGTGATTCCCGCCACCTTTTCGATGCCGTAGATCTCGAAATCCTGCGGACGGTTGCGGTCGGGGATGACGTGATACTCCACCTCACGTCCGTGCAGCTCCAGGCGGCCACATGTCTTCGGAAACAGGTTGATGGCGGGTGTGCAGTTGAGCCTGAACTGCGCCGCATCCAGCGCACCCTCCAGGGCGGGCTGCACCCGATCCAGGAGCAACGTGATCTCAACCTCGGTGCCCGGGCAGGCCCGCAACGCTGCCGACAGATCAGCCAAGGCGAAGAACATAAACCGCTCGGGCAGGATGAAATACTCCTGCAGGAGCCGGAAGCCGCCAAAGCCCGCGCGCGTCACGGGCAGCAACGACGTGAGGTCATCGAATCCGACCTCGCGGACGCAGCCCGAAGGCAGTGCGATGTCAGGTCCGTGTGCGGGCAGAGGCCGGATGCGCACGCCCACGCAGTTCGCAAGCACTTGCTCATAGATGCGCGAGGCCACGCCGGGAGTGGCTTTGATGTAGAACACCAGCCTTTCCAGCGGCAGCGACGCAATCGCAACACCAGGGACACTCGCCAGGCGCAGGCGGATGGCCGCCTTGGTGCGCGAATCCACACTCGTGCCGTGGGCGTGAATAGCGCCCGCGCCGGATAGGTACTTCGCCTCGGCCACCGTGACCGGCCACAACGTCACATCCTGGCTGGTGCGGAACTCGCAACTGGTCCGCTCCCCCTTGCCGAGAGGTGTCTTGAGCGTGCTGCCCCGCCCGACGCACACACCGCCTTTCAGCGAGCCCTCTTCCATGTCAGGCAACAATTCCACAATTGTCGCCGCGGGTACTGGCGCGAGGAATCCCGGGTAGACGAGCTCCAGCAGATGTTGGGTGAACTGCGGCTGACGGGCATCGAGTTTCCACTGTACCCGCGCGGCCAGGAAGGCAAAACCCTCGAGAAGACGCTCGACATACGGATCGGCGCACTCGAGTCCCTCGAGCCCGAGGCGCGCGGCCACACGGGGATATTGGCGTGCGAATTCGGCTCCAGTCTCCCGCATGAACTGCAGCTCATGGTTGTAATAGTCGAGCAGTCGTGGATCCATGACCTCAGGTGCCGTGTGCCTGAAGGACGCAGATGTCACCACTCATCGTATCGATGCGTGTGGTGAGCTCCATCTGCTGTGCGACCGGTTGTCCCCAGAGCTCCGCGTCGATGGTGAACTCCAACACCGCGCCGGTGTCGCGCCGCGCATCCTCCACCGGCTGGGTGGGTCGCACGCGTACAGATCGCAGACGTGGCTCGAATAACTCGATCGTGCGGCGCAGCTGCTCCGCGGCCTGCAACGGATCAATGGACGAGAGGGTGCGGCCGGCGAAGGACGGCATGCCAAAATTGAGCACGGAGGTGCTCACGCGAGGAAACGGATCCAGATCCACGGAGGATTCCAGGCTGAGCGAGTTAAACAGCCAGGTGAGATCGCGAAGCACACACTCGCGCAGCCTGGCCCTCGAGAGCATGCGCCGCTCGGGCGGCTCCAGCTGTTTGTTGGGGGCGGAGGCGAACTCGATTGTGGCGAAGGACTGCAACATGACGCCGGGCTCCGCCGGCGTGCCGGGGGGGCGGACCACGAGGGCGCGCAGTTGTGCCGGGTTCGCTCGTGCGTAGGGCGCCGTGAGATGCAGATGGATTCGGTCACCATTGACGTCACGTCGCTCCAGCGTGAGTCCCTGCGCGTGCAGGATTTCGAGAAACGTCGATAAGGGAAGGTTCAGACGCTCGAGCGCGACAGGCTCGACCGATATGTGCACGAGCGCAACGCTACGCTCATCGTCTAACAGACGATCGAGCAGCGCGGGCTGCAGCCGATCGTTGAGCGAGAGATCTGGCACGAGTTCCTCTCAGGCTGCCGCGGGTTCGGAACACAACGTCAGCTCGCGTACCGAAAGCAGAGGAACCTCCTCCACACTGGTGACCAACACACGTTGGCCTGAGCCAGCGAAAACGTTGGTTCCGATCGATGCCCATGCGGTCTTACGTGACAACTTCAGCGCATTGTCGGCCAGGGTCTCGGTTCCGACGTAGCGGGTCGGCATGAGGCCCAGCACCTCGCCCCCATTGGTCCAGGTCAAGCGTACGGGCAGCCACACCAGGTCGCGTAAGTCCGCCGGAGGATCGACGGCCATGGAGCGCAACCGATGCATCGGCACCCAGTAGTAGGCCCCGTTGAGCAGCACCTCCAGAACCGGACCTAAGCGCGAATCAGCGTCCGCGATCCATTCAAACTCGACACCGTTCAGGCTGCCGGGGCTGGCGGGTGCCTCCTCGAAAGCCTGCGCGCGCAGCTCATCCGCCTGTGCAGTGCGTCCCGCACTGAGAGCCGCGAGCGCCTGAATCAGCAGCGCGATCCACCGTTCTGGATCTCCAAACACCAAGGGCGAGCGCTCCCCGCGCAGAACAGACTGGCGCAACCGTTCGCATTGAATGGCGGACCGGTAGGTGTGCACCATGGGCAGGGCGCTCGCATCGAGCGAGCCGACCACCTCGAGCTGTGCGACAGCTCGGTCCCAGTCGCCGGTGACCATCAGAAGTTGCGCCAGAAAAATACGGTGCCGCGGATCGGCCGGACTGCGCCGCACGTCCTGCTGCAGGTCTGCCAGGCAGCCCGCCAGGTCCCCGGCGCGCAGTTGCTCCTCCGCGGCACTCACCTTCGTGCACGCGGTTCAGTACTTCTGGTTCGCTGAGACGTCCCAGGAGAAGTTCGCGTTCTCTCCCTTCGCGCCCTTCTCGGTTTGCGTCCAGTATTCCGACTTCATTTTCGCGAAGTTGAGTGTCACCTCCTCTTCGGGAATGTCGCTTCCATGGGTGCCGGTCAACGCGTAGCTGGAGACGAGGATGTTCTCGAGGTCGATTGTCAGATACTCGAGCGGATTCTCGCCGGCCTTGCGGACGGTAAGCTTACCCTTGGTGATGTGTTTACCGCTGGCGCAGGCCAGCTTCAGCAGCGGAGTCGACTTGTCGACAGACTTGACGATCCTCAGGTCTTGGAAGTCCGCCTTCCCCGAGCCTGAGCCCATGCCCGTGTGCCCTGTCCCACTTTGCGCGACGCCCCAGGCGAAGGATCGAACGTCGATCTCGCCTTTGTGTTTGGCGTCGTTTGACTCTCCCTTGACTCCATCCAACAACAAAAATGCATCGAAAGCCATGGCGACCTACTCCCTCGTGCAGGCGAACGATTGTGACGGTGATGCGACGCTCATGCCGCCTTCTGTGACGGCAGGCGTGATACCAGGCTCAAAGTGACATTGATTCCTTCGAGCTGGTAGTGCGGGCGCAGAAAGAACTGGGCGCTGTAGTAACCCGGGTTACCCTCCACCTCCTGAACTTTGACTTCGGCGCCTGCGAGCGGTTTCTGCGCTTTCAGGGTGTCGCCAGCATCTTCCGGATTGCCGAGCACATAACCCTTGATCCAGTCGGACAGATAGCGCTCCATGTCCGAGCGTTCTTTGAACGATCCGATCTTATCGCGCACCATACACTTCAAGTAGTGCGCGAAACGGCAGCTCGCGAAGAGATACGGCAGTCGCGCCGCCAAGCGCGCGTTCGCGGTGGCGTCGGGGTCGGTGTACTCCGCGGTTTTCTGCAGGGATTGCGCGCCGATGAATGCCGCAACGTCCGTGTTTTTTCGATGGATGAGCGGCATCAGACCACAGTTGGCGAGCTCGGCCTCGCGCCGGTCGCTGATGGCGATCTCGGTGGGGCATTTCATATCGACGCCGCCGTCATCGCTGGGAAAGGTGTGCACGGGCAAGTCTTCAACCGAGCCGCCCGACTCGACGCCACGAATCCGCGTGCACCAGCCGAAGAGTTTAAATGAGCGGTTGACGTTCACCGCCATCGTGTAAGCCGAGTTCGCCCAGGTGTACTTGGTATGGTCGCCGCCACTGGTGTCCTCCTCGAAGTCGAAGTCTTCGACTGGAGAGGTCCGGGCTCCGTATGGCAGGCGCGCGAGGAAACGCGGCATTGCCAGACCCACGTACTTCGAGTCCTCCGAATCCCGCAAGGAGCGCCATGCCGCGTAATCCGGCGCACTGAAAATTTTGGCCAGATCGCGCGGATTGGCCAATTGCTGCCAGGTATCCATACCCATCAACGAGGGACCCGCCCCGGCGATGAAGGGCGCATGCGCGGCGGAGGCGATTTGCGACATCTGCCCGAGCAACTCCACATCCGGCGGCGTGTGGTCGAAGTGATAGTCTCCGACGAGGCAACCGTAGGGTTCGCCGCCGAGCTGGCCATACTCTTCTTCATACAGCCGCTTGAAGAGCGGGCTCTGGTCCCAGGCTACGCCCTTGTACTTCTTGAGAGTCTTGCCGAGATCCTTCTTGGAGATGTTCATGACACGGATCTTCAGCATCTCGTCGCTTTCGGTATTGTTGACGAGGTACTGCAGGCCGCGCCATGCACCTTCGAGCTGTTGGAACTTCTCGTGATGCAGGATCAGGTTAATCTGCTGGGTGAGCGCGTGATCGATTTCGGCAATGATGGCC
This sequence comes from uncultured Pseudomonadota bacterium, assembly GCA_963752125.1. GTDB lineage: Bacteria > Pseudomonadota > Gammaproteobacteria > Steroidobacterales > Steroidobacteraceae > 13-2-20CM-66-19. Next base: position 5,956 of record CAVVXG010000008.1, read on the forward strand.
TTGATGGTCCCGATCACGTCGTCGGAGACCACAGCGGTCTCGCGCAATGCCTGCTCGGCCAGGGTGCGCACCGCCGACTCGACCGCGGCCCGGGCCTGGTCGGTCTTGGGCTTGAACTCCTTTTGCAGGAGCGCGCCCAACTGATCCGCTTCGATCGCCGTAGTGCCAGCCGCCGCTTGTGTTTCAGCCATTGGAGGCTCCCGACGGCGTCTGCGGCTGCTGCACCAAGGTCTTGAGCAGCGTCGGGTCGTTCAAAATTTTCGCGATCAACTCCTCGGCCCCGGACTTGCCGTCCATGTAGGTGACCAGATTGGACAGCTGCATGCGTGCCTCGAGGAGCTTGTTCAGTGCGCCGACCTTGCGGGCCACCGCGGCCGGCGAGAAGTCGTCCATGCTCTCGAAAGTGATGTCGACATTGAGCTTGCCCTCGCCGGTCAGGGTGTTGGGTACCCGGAACGCCACGCGAGGCTTCATGGACTTCATGCGCTCGTCGAAATTATCGATGTCGATCGCGAGGAAACGCCGCTCATCGACGCCCGGTAGCGGCTCGGCGGACTCGCCGGACAGATCCGACAGCACGCCCATCACGAAGGGAACCTGGACTTTCTTCTGTGCGCCGTACAGCTCCACCTCGTATTCGATCTGTACGCGCGGCGCGCGGTTCCTGGCGATGAACCTCTGGCTGCTGGACTTGGCCACGGGTCTCCTCCTAGAGACGAATCTGTCATTCCGCGTCGCTGCGGATTCCCCCGATCAGACGCGCTTGGGCCAGACCGTCGGGCGCGATGTCTTGCAACACTTCCAGGAACCCCTTCGACACCAGACGCCGCGCGCGCTCCAACAGCAGCGGCACCGGGCTCGAAGGCTCGTGCCTGCGAAAAAACAAAACAACTTCATCTATAGCGCGAATTGCATCCTGCCGCGACTGAATTTTCCCGTTCTCCGTTCCCGAGAACACCTCGGGGTCACTCATGGAGTCCTCCGTCGCGGATGCGCTGGCTCCCTGTGTGCGCGTCACGGGCACTTTCGAGTTAGTTCCAAGCCGAGCCGCGACGTGTTCCGCCAGTAGTTTTCGCATACGCAGCAGCGGTTTGGCAAGCACTATGAAGTCCGGCGTGGCTTGTGGACCCGCATGCTGTTGCATGTTGCCGACGATGTTATCCAATGACTGGGTTGCTTGAGCAAGAGCTGCGACTAAAGACTCAAGTTCCCCAGCCGCCGTAGCGGCGAGAACGGCCTCGATGCGTCCGGGATCGAGCGCACTTGGATCGGCATCGGGACTGTCGGATTGTCCAGTGGACTGGTCGATGTCGCGCAAGGTCACGCCGCCGAATTGGCGATGAGTGGCCAGGGCGGCGCGTCGCAAAGGAGCGACGACGGCCATCGGGTCCGCGAAACAGCTCAATGCGTTCTTGCGCAAGAGTGCGTCATCGGCGACGCGTGGAAAGACTAACTCCCAACGTTCGGCGAGCCAGTGATCCGCCACCACCAGAACGGCGCAAAATGGCTGGATACCCTCGAGCCGCAATGTCGCGGCAGCCAGATACGCCAACAACCGCAAGTCCCTGCTCTGCCCCAGGGCAGCCAGCGCCTGCTGTCGTATTTCGGACCAGTCGACCTCGGGAGACAGCGGAGTGTCCCGGCCAAACACCCGGAACGCATCGAAGCTCGCGAGCAGCTGCGTGTCCTCGAGATCGATCCCGCATGGGGCCTCGGATGAGAGGGGCTCATGCAACGAGGCGAGGGTTGTCGGCATGGGTGAGCTCCTTCCTGCTGGAGTTGGTCTCTTTGTCGCAACTCTAACCTATTGCGCCGGCCAGCTTCTCTTGCTTTCTGCGACACTGTATACTTGTACTATTGATGATCCGGATAAGGATGCTGGACTTACGAAGACGCTACGAATCTGCACAATGATCTCATGGTGCTGCAGAACTCTCCTGCCTTTGTAGGATGGAGAGCTATTTTCAACTGGGACGCGCTCGAGCACCTCACGCTGGGCAACTATCAGTTTGCGGCGATTGACGCCGAACTGACGCGGCTCAGGGATATCAACGCGATGGTCAATCCGCAGAACGATCCGGCCAAGCAAAAGCGGCTGGTCATTGTCCTTTTTGTAGATGAGAACAGCGTTCTGGGTTCCAATGGCGTTGGAGAGGATGGCGCTCTCCCCAGTGTTCTGCCGAATTATCTGCTATGGGACTGGAACGATTACGGCCCGGGCCCTACCAACTTGCCAACCACGGATGCTTGGCACGGTAGCTCGGGCTGGGAGTGGTCTGGAAATCCCAGCAGTCCTGCATTCACCGCGGCGTTATGGCGGCCGAAGGTGATGGCCCGGTTCATTGCGCTGATTCAGGCGCTTGGCGCGAAATATAACAGTGAGCCGCTTCTGGAGGGGATCCTCCTGCCGGAAACAAACTCACTGGTGGCTCCGGGCACTGATTGGTCTGATGCGGCACTCGAGCCGCAGCTCGAGAGCTTGATCACGGCGGCAGTTCAGGCATTTCCAAACACCAATGTCGCGATCATGCATAACGAGTTGGGAGCGCAGGGACCCACCAACAAGTTCACGAACTTCCTCGTCGGCGCTCGTGCGGCTATGAGCACCCCGGACGCCATCCCGGAGTCAGGGTTTCAAGCCAGAAATTACACGGACGACGGTTGGGGACATCTGTGCTACATGGGGCTGCCTGCCTCCGCGGTCCCGGGCACTCCTCCTTCCCCGCCGTGCTCCGATTTGCGCCCCTCCATGGCCATCATGCAGGAGGTTGAGAGTCCGGATTACAATTCGAGTCTGACCTCGGCGCAGCTGGTCGACTTCTACAATTATCTCGAGGGTCCGCCGGGCGGCGGCCATTCCATCCCACTGGGCGACTTCTGCCGATAGAGCGTCAGGTACTCATCCAGCGCTGCTGCGACGCGCTCCGCGGCGAACACCTCCGACGAGCGGTGTTGAGCGCAAGCTCTGTGGAGGGGCGCGCGCCGACAGCTCCGGTGTTGAAGGCATATCGCAAGCCAAGGTGTTCGAGTACCGGATGCCCAATGTGACACCCGCATTCCGGAATTCCCACTTCGCGGTTGCGACAGAGTGCAGCGCAAGAGGGTTGCTCAATGTATTCAACACAGAGACCAGCGGCGCGCCCGGCGTGTCAGCTTCCTTGTAGTGGAGGACATAGGTGCCTGCGATACCCAAGCCCCATCTCCCGGTACCCGTCTCGAAGTTGGTGCCAAACGTGACATCGATGCCGTCCGTCCGAAGCACGGCTGTGTTGCGCTCGCGCAGATCGACTATGGCCTCGACAGGTGCCTGCGAACAAGGACCTGCGCCGATGAACAAGCTTCGAGTGCAGACGTTCTCCAGCGTGACTGCGACCCTGGCCCCGTTTTGGCCTTTGTTTCCTACTGAAAAAATTGTGCCAACGGCGGTCACGGTAGCATCCCCGACGTGCACGCCAAAGACTGCCGCGGAGTCCTTATGGACTTTGAACAGGGCTGTGCCACGATCAAGCCGGATGTGCCGGTGTAAGGGGCTCATATCCAAGGTGACCTGAGTGTTACCATGGAGCACGATCTCACTCCCGTCGACGAGCTCGAGCGTTGAACTGTCGCCAGAGTCATTGGAGAAGCTGCCGCGAGAGAGTCTACAGCCTGTCTGGTGCTGCTCGCGAAGGGTTGGGCATCCCTCTCGAAAACCCATCTGCTGAGCAAAGCGGGGAAGAATAGCTACGACTAACGCGGCGACCAGCAGGGCAACACAGCCCGCTCGAACCGGTCGAGCCCAGGCCCAACGGGCCGTGATCGGAGACACGATTGTGGGCGTTGGCCACGCGGTGTCGTCATCCCACTGTGGCTTGCGGACTTCTGCAGATCGCTGACCAAGAAGCTCAGCATCACCTCGTGCGTTGAATGACAGCGGCTGTCCGTGCGAGCGATAGTGCCGGATCAATGCTCGCCAGATTCTCTCCAGGTCCGAGTAGTCCAGGCGATTCTCCGGCTTGGCCTTCAGCCACTCCCAGAATCTCGGCGTGAGCGGCGCCACGTTTTCCGAAGTATTGAGCTGGACCACCCAATCCGCAGCTTCGGTGGGTGTGTCCGGAAGGTTTTCCCCATCGTCACACGCCTCGCATGGCCTTGCAGACGACAGCCCGGGACCAACACCAGTGACTCCGCTCTGATTATCCAAACCATGCCCTCGCGGAAGTCTAGTGCCACAGTTTGAAAGCGTACCGTATCAAGCAGCTGGCTGTAACGGCAGGAAACCGCGTGGGCAACGATATGTTAGAACTCCTAGACTTTTGATGTGAAAAACGATCTGGCGTCGAGTTGATACCTTGTCGATTCCCCTCCTGATACGCGTGCTGTTTCAGACAGGCACGGACTCGTAGACTGTGGCTCCGAGGACTTCATTCTTATGACGGGAGACCAGCGGGTCGCCGATAAGACGTCGGCATTCTCGAACAGCAGCTCGTGGCGAGCGTTCGCGCGGAGCACATCTCATCGACCGACGTCCTGGCCGTCTACTGTTGCCCAGAATATATATGAAATACAATTAATTACGATATATTTTACTAGTAATTTCTAGAATATTAGGTTCGAAACATGCCCGCTATACGAGCAGGACACGTGCCATAGACCCGCGTCATTAGCACCGGTATACTAAACATGTCGCCAATGGAGCCCGACATGAGATCTTCCTTTTACGACCTCAAGGCCGCAAAGCAGACCGTCAGCCTTACCCTCAACTCAGACCTATACGCCCAGGTCAAACGATGCGGCATCAACGCCTCGCAGATTGCGGAGGAAGCCCTGGCTGAAGAGGTTGCACGACGCAAAGCGGAGCAACTCAATGCGGAGGTCCGCCAAGATATTGAGGCGCTCGATGCCTACGAGTCTGAGCACGGCTCCTTCCCGGAGATGGTCCGGGAGCATTATCGTGGCGCGAACAGCGATGAAGACAACCAGTGAGTCAGTACGACGTCTTCGAAAATCCGATTCCGCGCGCAAGAAGCGCTTTCCCGTTCGTTACGATTCTGCAATCCGAGCTGGCTGATACCGGTCGCGATCGGATGGTGGCCCCATTGGTCGCCCGCGCGCGCATGCCGGGCGTGTCAGGCCGGTTGACGCCAATCGTCAAGGTGTTGGGCGTAGAGCACGTTTTACTTGTTCCGCGAATGGCACCTGTTGGCATCGCTGAGCTTCGCAGTGTCAAGGACCAACTGGCGCCCTACAGAAACGAGATTGTGGCGGCCCTTGATTTTCTATTTCTGGGTGTGTGATTCCCTGACTGGTCCGGCAAGATGGCGTCCAGGCCTCGCAACCCGCGAAAGCTCGTATCAGAAATAATAGCTGCCCGAGTCCGCCGCAACCAAGCCCGACGGGTGCTAACGCGACCTTCAGGGATTGGTCGCGAACTGCCCTATGAGCGCGTGTGACTGGCCGTTCGAGTCGAAGGACTGCAGCGAGATGTCTCCTTTGAACGGTTTCTATGCGCCCTGCAGCCGAGCTATAGTTCAAGGTTGTCCCTTGGTCGAACCGGACGTCGAGGTGTAGGCGCATCCGGTCCGCGGGTGCGTCGTCTTTGGGAAATCCTAATGTTCTGCTTGTTAGGCTGCAGCGCGTGTACCCAAAGGAATGGTTGGAACATCATGCTCAAGTCGCCCTATCGTTCATGGCTGAAGCGGTCGACGGCACCTGTCCTGAGCGGCGCGACACTAATCCTCTGCAGCGTCGTAGTGAAGGCGGCAACGCCGGATCCGGAGACTACCTACTGGAAAACACGCGGCAACGGGTTCGTTCTCGAACTGCACGGTAATGACTACCGCATGTTCGATACCACGCGACTCAGCCTGCTGCCCACCGAACACGGATCTATCGCTGACGGCAGTCTCTTATATGGAGACCTGCCGGCGTATTCTCTCGCGCAGCTCGAGGGGATGAGCGAGCGTATCCCGGGACTGCCACAGGCGCAGGTCACCGACTACATCGACGATCCGCAGAAGCTCTTCGACATCTTCTGGACAAACATCGATCAATACTACTCGCTTTTCAACTTCCTGCCGAAGAACGAGTGGCATCGCCTATATCAAGTCTATCGCCCGCAGGTGCATCCGGACACCACACCGGACGAGCTTTGGACCCTGTTCGCGCAGATGATCAAGCCGCTCAACGACGGGCATACCTTCCTCTTCGACTTTTCCGGGAAACACCCAGGCGTCTTCTCGCGACCCCCATCGCCCTCGAGCTGGATGCTTGCCGCCCTCAACGAGTACGAAACCGTGATCCACTCCTACCTCGACGCTTCGTCCGTCGAAGTCCTCGGCAACGACAACCTCATCGCCGGAACCATCGGACAACAGGTTGGCTATGTGAATATTCTGTCGTACAGCGGCTTCTCGCAGACATCACTACCGTTGCCGGCGCCAGGCGACGTGGAGTATTCGATTTTGAGTCAGTTTGCCAGCGAGGCGATCGACACCGCGCCGTTCCTGGTCTTGCTTGATCATCTCATGCTGAAATTCGAAGGGACACAGGCCCTGATCATCGACCTTCGATTCAACGGCGGAGGTTCCGGCGAGCTGGTCAAAGCGTTGTCGAATCGCCTCACGGCGCGGCAGCGGCTCGCGTTTACCTATCGGATCCGTAACGGAGGCTATGAGCAGTTCGACCCGCCCGTGCGCGAATTTCTCACCCCCCAGACGCCGGCATACCTGCACCGGCCCGTCATCGTTCTGACCAGCAACAACTCGGAAAGCGCGGCGGATCTGCAGGCCATGATTCTGCGCGAGTTACCCAATGTGAAGCTCATAGGCGAGAACACCTACGGCATCTTCTCTGAGGAGATTCCGCGGCAAATCCCCCTGCGCACTGGCGGGGAGTTCCAAGGTTGGCTGCTGTTCACCTCTACGCAGAGGTTGTACGACGTGCACGGCGAGTCCTTTGAGCGACGCGGTGTGCCACCGAACGTCGAGGTGCACCCTGACCGAGATCAGCTCGCGGCGGGACATGACAACATGCTTGAAGCAGCACTGAGATTTGTCGGTCCGGTGAACGTAACGCGCAGCGCGACTTTCCGGTAAGCAGCCGGCCGTTGCACCTTTGCCCGCTGGCGCCTTATTGGAGCCGCAGCGCTGATGGGCGAGGCGCTTTTTGCGAACGCCTCGCCCGTGCCTATCAGGCTTCAGTTCTTAATAGTAGCCGGAGCGGAACAACTTCCTGTAAGGCGCTGCAGTTGAATGGCGGGCGTCTTGCGCGTAAGCAAGAAAACATGGGTGCTATGATCGCGCGAGTCACTCCCTATCGCGCCAATCCAACCGGAATCGTTGATGCCGAACGCCTTGACCAAGGTGACGGATGGCTTCAGTGGATCGGCGGGATCCAGAAGCTCATTCAAGTTGTAAACCGTCTGGCCGCGGGAATATGTGGCGAAAGCGCTGGGATTAAACGGCGGGTCGGCCGGGAGAAAACCGACCAACTCGAGCGAATTGTTGATTGCCAGAGGTTCCCCAAGACTGACATCGCCGGCTCCGTTGATAACGGCCTCCAGCATGCCATCCTGGAACAGGAAGGGAATGTTGACGGCGGGGCCGTTTTCCTCCACCGCCGCAATATCTCCGAAGTCGTTGACACCCCTGGCGATGGGGAAATTATTGGCCCCGTCGTCGAGGGTCGTGATTTGCCCGTTGTCGATAATGAATCCATCTTTTGTAACGTTGGAATTGCCGATAATCAGCCCCGACGTTGATATTCTGGCGGCCGTTCCTGCTTGTCCGGTCAGATCCTTGACGGTACCTTGTTGGAACTGAGCTGGGTGGGACACACCATTGACGTCGAAAGACCCGACGATTGCCCCCAGGTTGTTGATGCCGGCAGCGCTGCTGTTCTTGCCGGTGGGCGCCAGGTCGATGACGCTTCCCGCATGATAGAGAACCGCGTGTGTCACGGTATTGCCCTTCAGCTGGGACCATCCCACCACATCGCCGCAATCATTGACGTCCGTGGCGGCAGTCGCGGTACCTCCCAATGTGCCCAGCACAGAGACCGTTTTATTCGCGAACTGCCATACAAGCGCGTGTGACTGGCCGTTCGAGTCGAAAGACTGTAGTGCGATGTCACCTTTGTTATTGATCGCGGTCCCGGCGGTAGACGTGCTGCCCGGCTGATTGGGTATCTCAGTCAACGAGTAGACTGGCGGGTCGGCCAGCACAGGTCCCGCGCCGAGCAACAGACCACAGACCAGGCCGATCTTCGCAACCCGGTACGGCGGATAGGGTGACTCAGGTGACAAATGGTGGGCAATCGGCGTGGCCATCGACAGATCCTTTGGCTTCGACATACGTAGCTTCTCCCTGCTGATACGGTGAGTTGGGTTTAGCGCTCGATCGTTCTTAACCGGTTTTTCTCGGTCATTGCGGCCAGTCGGGAACAGTTCCTCATCGCTTGCGGCCCCTGGCCGTCAATGTGACATCGCGGTCGTATGCCTGAGCGTGGCGTCTGCGGCGACCGCTCAACAGGTGACTCCAACGGGCCGGCGGAACTCACCGCTCTACGCGACTCGCGACAAACAACTAGCCGTTGCCGCCCAGTAGCGCCCTTGGTCCACGCAACCCGACAGCATGTTTTGACAGTCCCGCCGCGGCGGGCTGCCTGTACGACTCGGTGATTGCGCCCAAGGGGCGCCTTGCAGGTGGGTTGGCAGGATGTCGAACGCCAGCGCCTCGCGGCCTTGATCTCGCGTGTCGAAACAGAGTCGGCGCAGGAAGCCGCCAGCCAGGCTTGTCTCGATCGCCCGGGCGTCTTTCTCCGTTGACAGCGAGCCGAAAGTCTAGGATACGGGAGGCACGGCAAATAAAGGTATACAGAGAATGATTAGACGTGGATTGGGGGTGGCGATTCTTGCAACCCTGCTTGGACAGCCCGCCCATGGGGTCCAGGCGGCGGATAGCCTGTCGAAGCGTGCGCAGGCGGCACTGGCCAATATTCATGGCACGATCGAAGCACCCGGACTCCACGGGCCAGTGCGCGTACAGCGAGACAAGTGGGGTGTCGCGCACATCTACGCATCCGATGCGCATGACCTTTTCTTTGCGCAGGGGTTCGTGGCAGCGCAAGACCGGCTGTTTCAGATGGAGCTGTGGAAGCGAGCCGGCCAAGGACGGCTCGCGGAGATCCTCGGCCCTACGGCAGTCGAGCGCGATGCTCAGGCGAGGCGGCTGCGCTATCGCGGCGACCTCGAAGCCGAGTACACCAGTTACGCCCCAGACACGCTGGCTATCCTCCAAGCGTTCACTGCCGGCATCAACGCGTACATCAAGGTGATTGCAGCACCGGGCGGCAGCGGCTTGCCCGTAGAGTTCCAAATTGCCGGTTTCGCGCCCGAGCCGTGGCAACCTGCCGACTGCCTCAACCGACTCGCCGCCTACGCGATGATGGGTAACGCCGAGCGCGAGCTGCTGCACGCACAACTCGTCACGTTGTTGGGTGCTGAGCAGGCCACCGCTCTTTTCCATTTCGAGCCGCGGGCGCACCTGACACCCTCACCCGGAGCTGATTTCTCCGGCCTGAGCCCTGCCCTGCTCGCCAACGTCGTCAGCAGCGATCAACGCATTCCGTTTCCAGCCTCGAGTTTGCAAGAAAGTAACAATTGGACGGTATCCGGGGCCCTGACGGCAACCGGCAAGCCCCTACTCGCGAACGATCCGCATCGCGTGATTGCCGAGCCGTCGCTGCGCTACATCGTGCATCTCGTGGCTCCGGGCTGGAACGTCATTGGCGCGGGTGAGCCCGCGTTACCGGGTGTGGCTGCGGGCCACAATGAACACATCGCCTGGGGATTCACCATCTTTGGCCTGGACCAACAGGATCTCTACCTGGAGACATTGGATCCGGCGCGGCCCGGTCGCTACAAAACGCCCACCGGCTGGAAGTCCCTGACCGAGTCTTCCGAAACCATCGTCGTTCGTGGCGCCGCGCCTGTGACCATTCAAGTGAAGTACACGCGGCACGGGCCAGTGTTGTGGGAGGACGGCAAGCGTGCACTGGCGTTGCGCTGGGTGGGGGCCGAGCCGGGTGCGGCGGGCTACCTGGGCTCACTCTCCCTCGACCGTGCTCGCAACTGGCAGGAGTTCGAGAAGGCCATGCCCCGTTGGAAAGTGCCGTCCGAGAACATCGTATATGCCGACCGCGAGGGGAATATCGGCGAGCATTCAACCGGCCTCGCCCCGCGCCGGAAAAACTTCAACGGTCTGTTGCCGCTGCCAGGTGATGGTGCGTACGAATGGCAGGGCTTCCTGCCGAACGCCACATTGCCCCACCACTTCAACCCGGCCGAACAATTTATCGCCACAGCCAATCAGAAGATGATTCCCGATGACTTCCCTTATGCGGTCGGTTTCGAATGGGCACAGCCTACCCGCTTTCAACGCATCCACGATGTGCTCTCCGAAGCGAGGCGCGCGGGACACAAGCTCACTGTCGATGACATGGGCGCACTGCAGTCCGATGTGGTGTCATTGACGGCACGCAAGCTGCAGCCGATGTTGGGTGCGGCTATCGATGCACAGGGTCAAGCTGTACCAACGTCGACCCGCGCCGCGGCGGATATGTTGCTGAAGTGGGATGGCGCATTGGAGGAAGGTTCTGCTCCTGCCGCCCTGTATGAGTTATGGATGCCGGAGCTGACCAAGCTCGTTATGGAGCGCGTGGTCCCGCAAGCAGCGCGCGCAGTTGTGCCGCCCTGGCCCGCGCCGGCGGTCGTCGGGGTATTGGAGGAACTGCCCGGCGGACGCGACTCATTGCTGCTGACGGCGCTGGGTGCCGGGCGCGAGCGCTTGCGAGCGTTGCAAGGTGATGACCCGGCCAAGTGGTCCTGGGCGACGCTACACCAAGTCCATTTCCGTCATGCTCTCGATGCGACACCGGCGAGTGCCGCGTTGTTCGACCTTGGCCCGTTTCCGCGCTCCGGAGATGGCGACGTTGTACAGGCGACATCGCTCGGTCGCGCCGGCTTCGAGCAGGTTGCCGGCGCGAGCTATCGAGAAATATTCGACCTCAGCGACTGGGATCGCGCTGTGGCCATCAACGTGCCCGGACAGAGCGGACAGCCCGGCAGCGTGCACTATGCCGATCTCGTGCCACTGTGGCGGACAGGCCGGTACTTCCAGCTCGCCTACTCCAAAGCGGCGGTCGATTTGGTCACGACGGATGTGCTGGAGCTGAAGCCCTAGCGACTGGCGACCTCCGGACCGGACTGCCTCCAGCTCGCGGCTGTTGCCCCAGGCATAGCTGTCCGCATCGCCGCCAGTATTTCCGGGCTCAAACGTCTTTCAGTCTGTGGAAAACACTTACATTGGTCGTCGTTTTCCCCTCCTTCGTCGTTTCGGACGTAGTGATAGTCATGGTCTGGGCATCGCTGGCGACCACACGTGTCGAGTTTGCAAAGGTCTTCAGACCACGCTCGTATTGGGCTTCGACCGTATTGGCGTCAATGCGCTTCAAGGATACGGGCGCCGAGAGCCCGCTATCCTGTCGTACGAGCGCCCAACCCCCGTCGTACTTCGCGGTGTATTCGCTCGTGGTATGCCTGCCATTGCTGAATGTCGTTTCGGAGCGATAGTGGATTGCCTGGTCGTCGGCCTCCATTGTGATCGTCATGTCTTGTGGAATCTCACCGGACTCATATTTGGAATGAGCCCGGTCCAACTGCCATTTTCCGATGAATGGATCGTCCGCCGCCAACGCAACGCCGGTCGTCATGGCAATCAAGAGCAGGAAGGAAGCGGCATACCTTACGGTATGCCGCATTCCCAGAGCTCTCAAAGGGAGTAAGAGAGCTCTCACAGGGACCGCAGGAAATCGAGAATCGACTGCTTGTCGTGCTCGTTGAGACCATTGAATCGCTGCACTACGACGTTGGCCTCGGAAGCACCGTAGCTGCGCGACTGCGCGTCCTTGAACGGATTGTCGCCGCCATCAGAACCGGCTGCCGAGAAGTGATCTTCAATCGCGGTGACCAGGTTGTTGGTGCGTCCATCATGTAGGAAGAATAGGCGTTGTCCGATGCCCCACAGCGGAGTGGTTCGGAACTCATCCGGGCCTGCCTGGCCTTGAATGATGTTATCCGCCAGGGTTGCGCCCATGTGATGGAGCAACAGATCGGAATACAGGTTCACTTCCTGGTTGCGCAGCGCGACCACGTGCGGCCCGATTTCCTGGTTCGGGGTGTTGATGTCGGCATTCTGGATTCCGCGCGTCTTGAACTGCGGGTTATGGCACAGGGCGCAGCCGGTTGAGGTGAACAATTGCTGTCCACGTTGGGCGCTTGCGGTGAAAGCCACCGGACGCGGCGCATCCACGAAACGCATGAACACGGTGAACATCAGCCACGCCGGCATGATCTTCAACGGATTATCGAACAGGCCGGGGTCGGTGCGCGGGACATCGAAAGGCTCGTACGCAATGTTGCAATTGTCATCTTCGTTGCGCGCGATCGGGAATAAGTCGTTGGTGATACCCATTTCGACGTTATAAGCCTCACCCGCGAAGATATTGATCGAGCCGTTCTGGGCTTTCCAGCCGAAGCGGGAGATGGTGCCGTTGTTCGGCACTCTGTTGGGATGGCCATGGATGCCGAACTCCTGCTTGACAGCCTGGTTGGCATTCATGTTAGCCAGGATCGCATTGTCCTGCACCGATTCGATGAGACCCAAGCCTACGATCTGCAGTGGAATACGCAAGGTGAGATTTTGCTTCTGCTCCTCCGCGGCGAAGTCCGGCTGCTTCAGTGTGCACTGCGGGGTATCGGAGCGGCCCTGCAGCGTGAAGAGGCTATGGACTCCACCGTCACGTTGACCCTGCGGCGTGAACTTGAAATGCGCTTCTTTGATGGGGCCGTCGGGCTTCTCGAAGTCCGGAATGAAATTGGTGCCACCCAGGCGATTGGCTATTCTGATTGCGGGATTCGGCACCGGCGAGCTGCCGCCGACCACCGGTTGGAAATGGCAAATGAAACACTGGTCGGCGTTGAAGATGGGCGACATGCCCGCGGAGTTGACCAGTCCATTTTGGATATTGGGCGAGTCGGGGTTCTGCGGGTCCGGATCACTCGGCGGCACGTTCTGAGGTTGTGTCGAACAGGTGTCGCAGGAGCCTTCCAGCTCGGAGACGCGCAGCACACTTTCCGTGAAGAGCTTTCCCTCGTTGTCATTGAGTCCCGGAATGGGATTGGGTAAGCGATTGGCGGGAAGCGGACGCGGTCCGGGATCTTGCGCCTTGAAGGATTGGTCCGGCTGCACCCCTCCCATCTGGGCGTACGCAGTCGCCGTCAAACCCAAGATGACAGTGCCCGTAGCGGCAATCAGGCAGCTACGAACCCCTGAGGTTACTAAGTTCATCATGCTTCCTCCCTGCTGGTGCGAAATGAAACCGTTGACGCCCTATCGATACGGATTTCGCATCCAAACACGGCCGCGGATTCATGCTCCCGGACCCACAAACTGTTCCCGCGACCGAGACTTGAGTCTGACATGAGGCGAACGTCGCACGGGTGTGACACCACTTTATTCCGTGCTGACATGGATTGTCTGTTTCCAACTCGGGAGTTTTTCCCTGGACTGAGTCTGAAAATAGACCGAGTATAAACACGAGATGGGGTCGCGCCAGCCGCAGTCAGGCGGTAAAGGCGGTGGCGAGGCTGCGCACCCCGTAGTTTGAATCTCGTTGCGGGCGCAGATCATGGAAGATCCTACCCAACTACTGGAAGCGGTACGCGCCGGTGACAAAAGAGCCCTGGGGAAGATGTTTTCGGTCATGTATGCCGACCTGTGTGGCATCGCCCGCCGCAAGCTTCGCAAGATAATCAAGGGAAACTCGCTGGATACAACCTCACTGGTGCACGAATGTTACCTGCGCCTGGCGCGGACCGGGCGGCTCGACTTGTACGACCAATCGCATTTTCTCGGTTATGCCGCTCGTGTCATGAATTCAGTGGTCGTTGATTCCGCGCGTGAGGCACTCGCGCAGCGGCGCTGGTCGGGCGAGCCGCTGATCAGCGGCCCTATCGACATTCCGGATCACACTGCGATGAAGGCAGAGGAGCTGCTGCATCTCAATGAGGCCCTGCAACGACTCGCATGCTCTGAGGAGCGTCTCGCGCGGATTGTCAGGATGAAGTATTTTTCGGGCTTCACGGTGGAGGAGATCGCCCAAAACCTGGGTGTAGCCGAGCGCACGATCCGTAGGGATTGCAAGCGCGCACGCGTGCTGCTTTCCAGCGCGCTGCGATAGTGGCCGCTTGGGGGGGAGCGCAAGGCGATGCCGCTGTGACTCGAGCAGGCTGTTTTCTCAGTATTCGCCGTAGCGGCCGCGAACGGAGCTCAGCAACGCCGCGGAGTCATAGCCCACGCCGTCCTTGAACACGATGGCAACTTTTTCGATATCGGTGATAGTGTGTCCCGGATCCCCGCCCAGCACGACAAGGTCGGCATTCTTTCCAGGGGCGATTGAGCCGATGCGATCGGCCAGTCCGAGGTAAGCGGCGCCGTTGAAACTGGCGATTTTTACTGCCTCGGGTGTGGTAAAGCCGGCCTCCACCAGAAGTTCGATTTCACGCAGATCGCCGAAGCCGGGAATGACTCCGCCGTTGCCCGTTGGATCAGGGCCCGCCAGCAGCAGCCCGCCGGTTGCGACGAATTTGCGTTCGAGGGCCAGGGCGTGCTGAAAGGAGACCAGGCGCTCCTGAGTCTGCGCGGGCGGCATAGTGTTGGTCCGATTGCGCAAATACAGGTAGGCATCGCGAGCCGGCGCCGTCAAGACATCCATCGCTCGCGGCCACAGCGGGGCATGCCCCGGCACCCCCTGTTCAAAGACCGGCAGCGTTGAGGTAATAGCGACGTGGTGTGTCACGAGGTCCTTGATCAGATCGGCGGCTTGCGCTCCCTCAGGATCCATTGCCAGCAGTGTGGGCTGGCCCGCGGTCGCCGGGCAAACATCAGGGGTCTTACCGGGGTCGAGCTGAGTGTTCACGAAGAAGCCGTGCTCCAGATTATCGATCCCAAGAGCCGCCGCCTCCGGATAGGTCACCGCGCACAGGTGCCCCGTCACCTTGAGCCCGCGGCGATGGGCTTCATCGATGACCGCCTTCAGCTCAGAACGCGTGATATTCATGTACGCCTTGAATGACGTGACACCCTGCTCCGCCCAGAAAGCAACCGTCTTGCGGGCGTCCTCGGCGTCCCGCAACTGGTGCATCTGGATGAACGGCGAGTTGCCCCCTTCCAGATAGGGCCCTGTGACGTCCATATGCGGGCCCGGCAGTGTTCCCGCATCGATCAGGTGCTTGAGGTTGAGATCGGCGTACGTTTCGACGCTTCCCGTCGTGCGCAGGGTCGTAACCCCGTTGGCGAGATAGAGGCGTGGCGCGGAAAACGTCATCTGCGGCACGATCAGAGGCGGCTCGCTGTGGCCCGACGCATCCAGATCCGGGCGTGCGATGTAGTACAGGTGATCGTGCATCCCGACGATTCCGGGAATGACGGTGTGACCTGAAAGGTCGAGCACGGTGGCGCCCACCGGCGCCGGATCGGAGGAGGCGCCGACCGAGAGAATCTTGCCGTCTTCGATCACAATAGTGCGATCGGTGAGCTCGGCTGCACCGGTACCGTCGATGACTGCGACATGCGTCAGGGCAATGCGCTTCGCGGAGACCTTGATATAGGGCTGAACCGCAGGGCCGGGAGTTGCCGTTGGGGGGAGGATCAGGGGGCCCAATGTCGAGGGCGCCGCCCCAGCTCGTATTGCCCACCCCCAGGCAAGCGACATGGCGACCAACACTCCAAGCAGTCTGTGCACGTTCCCGCCCTCCCCGCGATTGTCGTATCCGTGCCCGTGAAACTACGCCCATCTTCGCGTACGCCCGCGCCGATTGCACCATTGCTGCGAGGGTCGGCCGCCACATCCGCCACGCTCCCGCTACTGCGCTAAACGAGCACGCACCGGCGGCGATGTCTCACCTGCCCCTCCCTCATCATGCTCTTAATGAGGACATGTTGGTCGACGTTGCGCGGCGGATCGCATCACACCTGTCGTACGTTGAGGCAGTTACTTACTGTAGCTGAGTTACTTACTGTAGCTGAGTTACTTACCGTGGCTCAGTTACCTCCTGTGACTGGCGGGAACGAGACGTGTTGGTCGCGCATCTTAAGGATTTCCAAAGGTTGTTGGCCGTACAGTGAGCGCTCCAAGGAATCATCACTGCGATCATGTTGCTCTCAAGATCATTTATCCAACCCCGTATCGTTAATCGATCCTCCCTCACGATTTTCACCGCACTGTTTTTCAGCCAGGCGCACCCCCAGGTTGCCTTCGCGGCGGCTGCGCCCGAGGGCTCCGCGCAGACATCCGACGTGCCGCCGTCGGACACTCAGCAGGAGACCACACCAGAGATTTCCGTCGAGGCGGAGCGTCAGACCGACCTCGCCATGCAGACCATGACGATTTCCGATACTCCGGATGCGGGGCCCCAGCCCAAGCACTTGTCCGTGGTGGTCGGAGTAGGTGCGCTCCTCGGGCCCGTCTATCCCGGCTCCAAAAAGTATCGGGTGAGCCCCCTCCCCTACGTCGATGTGCGTGGCCTGCTGGGCGGACGCATCTATATTTCGGATCTCAGCGGGCTGGGCATCAATGTCGTTGACACCGGCTCTTTTCGAGCCGGTATCAACCTGAACGTGGCTGGAGGCCGACAAAGTAAGGACGACCCGCATCTGAAGGGACTGCCGGATATCGGCGAGGCGGGTTCGGTCGGCGGCTTTATAGCCTACTGGATCAAGCCATTCTCCTTCCAGGCTGACATCGCGCGCCGCGTCGGTTCCCATCCTGGAACCGCTGCCGACGTGGGGGCAGCCTATAGCGTGGCACCGATACCCAGTCTACAGCTGAATTTCAGCACCAGTTTGTCGTGGGCAGACGCTAGTGCGCAAAATACGATCTTCGGTATCTCTCCCGCGGACGCGGCTCACGCGACGGCGGTTGGCAATCCGCTGCCAGCCTACACGCCCCGGTCCGGGCTGGTAACCGCCGGTGCCACGGCCACCGCCGTCTATCTGTTGGGCGAGCACTGGGGAGTGGTTGGCCGCATCGGGCTAGTCGACTTGATCGGCAACTCGGTCAAGGACAGCCCACTGACCGAGCGCACCTTTCAGCCTAATTTCGCGATCGGCGGGCTGTACGTGTTTTGATCCATTGTGGCAAGTGCCGGGGCGCGGCCGTTTGCATCGCGGACGGTCAACCTAGTAGCTCAGGGTGAGCCAGGATGAGCAGCAGAGCCGCTGTGCGCGCAAGATAGTCCGGCTCATTGCCAAAGCCCGCCTGATAGAGGAGCCATGCATCCCGAGAATGCGTCGCCTGCATGCCGGCTTCCACTTGCGCCGCTCCGGAGTTATAGGCCATCAGGACCAATGGCCAGCTCCGGAAGCGCTGCTGCAACTCGGAAAACATCCGCATCGCAGCCCGGGTCTCGGCTGCAATATCCAACCGCTCGTCCCGGTTGGCGGAAACTTCGAGCCCGTAGCTGCGGGCGGTGGGGCCGATGAACATCCACAATCCCGCCCCGACACCCCGCCGCGCCGCGAGGTTCTGGTATCCCGATTCCACGAGCGGCACCACCCGCAGCTGCATCGGCAAGCCATATTTCTTCAGCTCCGAGACAACACCCGGTTCGTAAGCACGCATGCGCTCGATGCTGGAACGAACGAACTCACGACCATCCGGTGTGCCCAGGAGCAGGTTGAGTTGCTTCAGGACGGCTTCATTCACCCGGAGTCCCCATGCTGAGGAGTCCGGTGTGGCGGCGACGAGCTGCTCGGCGTCAGAGCGCGACAGCCGTCTATCTTGCACAGGAGCCGCGATCACCGCACTTAGGGTTCCAAGGACGAGAATAGCCGTCAGACTTACGCCCACGGCGGCGGGTGTCGATAGAGAACGAACAGGACGCCGGAACGCTGCCTCAACACGGCGTCGGAGTGCAGACGCATGCCAGCTAGCCATGAATGACCGTAGCTGTGTCTGTCGCGTATGCAGCGCGGCCTCGGCGACGCGCAGCAGGCAGGCGCAGTAGGTATCCGCGCAGTGGCTGGGACGATGCGCGAGCGCCTCGTCGCAGGCGAGCTCCTGCAGCTCGAACAGTTGCCGCGCGAGCCAGTGTACGGCGGGATTGGCGCCGAAGAGCGCACGCCCCAGAAGTACGGCATAGAGGTACCGAGTATCGCCTTGGCGATGATGTTGCCCCTCGTGTGCTAGCGCGAGAAGGAGGTCCGTCGGGCGTAGCAGTAGAGTAGCCGGGAGCACAATATAGGCGCGTCCTGGAACCCATGCTGCAAAGGGCACCTGCTCGTGGTCGGATATCAGAATGCGAACCGAGCCGACGCTTCGTAACACAACCGCTCGCTGAATCGTTCGCGACGTGGCGCGCGCTTCGTAAAGGAGCGACATGAGCATCAGAGCCACTCCACCGGCGAAAAGCAGCGCAACCACCGTCGCGATCGCGTTTACCGGGAGCCACGCGCGCCGCGCCTCGACTCCGAACTCAATCCTGGCGTCGTTCGACATCGCAGCGGGCATGGTGTGCATGGATGACGCCGCCCACACCTGTGCCTTGAGCGGCGACAGCTCGCTCCCGCCATGCCACATCGCGAGAATGGGCAGGAGAACCGTGGTGATCGCGAGTATTCGTCCCAGCAGCAACAGATGCCGGAAGGTCAGCGGCCGGATCAAGATACCGTTGAGCGCGCGGATGCCAGCCACCAACCCCGCCGCTGCGACAATCAGCACATTGGCATAGGCATAGACACTGACGATCGGTACCAGTGACAGACTAACAGGAGACATTCAGCTTCCCTTCTTGCGCAGCAGCGCCCGAATTTCCCCCAACTCCTTCTCGGTGAGGCTCTTGCTGTCCAGCAGGCGCTGCACCAGAAGACTCGGCGTCTCATCGAAGACCTCTTTCACCATGTGCTCGAGACTGAGCGCCTGATATTCAGGTTTCGGCATCGCGGCCGAATACAGGTGGCCGCGCCCTGCTTTGCTACTGGTGACGAAGCCTTTCTGCTCCAGGATGCGGATGATTGTCGAGACACTTGAATAAGCGAGGTCCCGCTCCGGCCTCAAGGCCTCCTGCACGGCAGCCACCGTGCAAGCGCCGAGTCGCCAGATCACGTTCATCATCTCCAGCTCGGTCGCCGTGAGCGGCTTTCGGGGCAGCTCTTTCTGAGAGTGCGATTTCATGATTGCATTGTAACTAAAAACTTAGCTACAGTGAACTAAGTTTTTAGTCGCAACGGCCGATGATTCATGACAACCCTCTCTGCCGCGACTGATCGACGCCGCAACAGTGGCATCGATGAGCTGCGGGGTCTCTCCATCCTCCTGGTCGTACTGCATCACATTGGGATCCGTGTACCCCTGTCGCAGACGTCGCTCGCCAGATTTCTGCCCGACTGGCTGCTGCAAGGCCTGAACTTCAATGGCACTGAGGCGGTCATCATCTTTTTTGTCATTTCCGGCTTTCTCATCACCCGCCGGTCCCAGGAGCGCTGGCGAGAATTGCGGCGTATCTCGTTGGGCGGTTTCTACTCACTGCGGGTGAGCCGCATCGTGCCGCTGCTGTTGCTGGTGATCGCGGTGCTGAGCGCGTTTCATCTTCTTGATATTCCAAGATTCATGATCAATAAGCCTGGCCAGTCCCTTAGCGGTGCGATTGGCGCCGCGCTGGGGCTCTACCTCAACTGGTACGAAGGTCTCCATGGATATTTGCCCGGCGGTTGGGATGTCCTCTGGTCGCTCTCGGTCGAGGAAGTGTTCTACCTGGCATTTCCCTTGGCATGCCTGCTGCTCGGCCGCACGTGGCTGTTGGTCCCGGCACTGCTGCTCCTTGCCGCCTCGCTACCCATCACACATGCGGCATTAGGGGCAAGCGGCAACGAGATCTGGCTGGAGAAAGCTTACCTGCCCGGCATGTCAGCGATTGCAGTGGGCGTGCTCGCGGCAATATTCGTACATCGTTTCCAAACTCCGGACGGCCCCGTGGTGCTCGCAATGACGCTGGCCGGATGGGTCGGTGTATGTACGGTGCTTTTCGCAGGCACCTGGGTCTGGAAGCTCGTGCATCACGGTTATGGACTGTTTCTCGCGATTGCCGCCGCTGGCATCGTAATCGGCGCCCACTGGCGTGGGTCTGTGCGGGGCAGTACGGCGCCGAGTCGCGAATTGCAGTGGCTACGCTCGTGTGGCCGGCTGAGCTATGAGATTTATCTGTCGCACATGTTCTGTGTGTTCGGCGGCCTTGCTCTTTTGAATTGGAGTGGGCCTGGCGGTCCCTGGCGATTCCTCTGGTATCCGCCGATTCTGCTCGCATGCTGGCTGCTCGGATCCGCGCTGTCATGTTGGTTCACGCTACCGATCGAACGGCGTCTGCGCCGACGATTTCAGTCAACACCCATGATCGAGCGGGTCGCGAGCTTCCGTGTAGTGCCGTGATCTGACAAGTTTACGCGCATGTGCCCCAAGGGAACGAATCGCGGCGCGTCGTTCCCATGTGACGGTTCCGTGCGGTCGCGCTGTCGCGTCCAGGCTTTTCGGATGGTGTTGGGGTTGTCACACGCCTGCAAACGTCCAGGTCCACATTCCTTTTTCGAAATGGAAGTCGGCAGCAAAAGGGAGATGGCTACATGAACACCTGTTTTCGTATGGGCGGCTGGTGGGTGGTCGCCCTCGCGGCGGCCCTACCGGGTTTGAGCAACGCGCAATCGCACCAGGCCACCAGCCAGTGGCAGTTGGCCGATGAGCAGCAGTTTTTTCTCGATAACGTTGGCAGCCCCTTCAACGGTATCCCCCGCACCCAGGGCATCACGACCGACGGTCATCAGTGGTATTTCTCCTGGCAGTACGGCCTCGAGATCGCCAACGACCAATTCAAGTCGGTACGTCTGGATGCGCTGGACATTCCCTTGAATTTTCTGTTGCGTAAGCTCGATCACATTGGCGACATCGACTATCACGACGGCATCATTTATGCCTCGTTGGACAGCACGAACGGCTTCACCAACGGCCACGTGGCTCTCTATAACGCTTCCGACCTGTCGTTTACCGGCGTTTCCTACGCCTTGACAGGGGCGCCAAGCAATCCAAACCACGACATCGCGAGCTGGGTTGCGGTCGATCCCAACGGCAATTTCGGGTACGGCAAAGAATACCAACTGGGCAATACCATCAATATCTACAGGCTTTCCGACTGGAGCTTCATCGGCGTGGCCACGCTCGATCTGGCGCTCGAGCGTATTCAAGGCGCCAAGGTTAACGGCGATTGGCTATACATGTCTTCGGACAACGACACCAAGAGCGTGTATCGGGGCAATCTGCAGACCGGACATGTGGAAGAGTTGTTTTCCCTGCCTGATCCTGACCCGAACGGTCGTCGGGAGGTCGAAGGTATCGCGTTACGTAGCGCTCGTCAGGTTTGCCAGGAACAGCAGCCGTCGCCGCGTAATTGCTCGCTCCTCAGCGACGATGCCGTCGATCTGTACGTGGAAATGGTGGTCGATCCTGACCATTCGGGAAACACCGTACTGAATCCCAATATTCACGTCTCGCTTTATCACTACGCGGCGCAACCGTAGCGAGACTTGAGGCCGCAGATAAAACCTCCGCTTCCGGCCCGGCGATCAGGCCCGATACGTCCCTGATCGCCGGCCGCGCGGCAGGCGGTACGTCAGTACGAAGCCCTATTGAGCGGTGTATCCACCGTCAATCGCCAGAATACTGCCGGTGATGAATTTCGCGTCATCGCTGGCGAGGAATAGAATCGCCGTCGCGATCTCCTCGACCTGTGCGAGTCTGCCAACCGGATGCAAGTTGGCGAATCCGGCCTGCACCTCTTTGTTCCCGCCGGTGAACCTCTCGTACATTTCCGTAACAACCCCACCCGGGGAAACCGCGTTGACACGAATACCCATGCGCGCGGTCTCGAGCGCGGCGCTGCGAGTGAGTCCGTTCACCGCGTGCTTGCTGGCAACATAGACGGACGCGCCTGCCATGCCAACGTCCCCCACTATGGAGCTCAGATTCACAATGGCGCCGCCTTGGCGCGCGATGGCTGGGATCTCGTGCTTGAGAGCGAACAGCACGCCCTTCACGTTTGTGTCGAAGACCCGCGCGAAATTAGCCTCCGTCTGCTCGATGATCGGCCCGACGACTCCTTCCGTGCCGGCATTGTTGATTGCGATGTCGAGCCTACCGAACTCCCGCACAGCTGCGGCAACCCACGAAGCGACGTCGTCTTCACGGGTAACGTCGCCGGCGATGAAGCTCGCCCGACTACCTTTCGCGCGTAGCTCGCCCACCAGTCTTTCCCCGGCCGTCGAGTTTCTTCCGGTGGCGAGCACAGTCGCGCCGGCGTCGGCAAAAGCCTGTGCGGTTGCGCGACCAATGCCTGTAGTGGCGCCGCTGACGAGAACAACTTTGTCTTTGAAGTTGTGCATAACCTGTCCTTAACTGTCAAACTATGACCCTCTCACAGTAAGGTCGAGTCGGCGACCAGAAAATGGTCCAATTGCGTAAACCGAGCTTGCAAAAACGCACAGGCTCACTCTCGTGGGACGATCTGCGATGCGTCCTCGCGGTGGCTCGCGCGGGTTCGCTGAGCGGGGCGGCGCGCGAGTTGAGGATCGAGCACTCGACCGTGTTCCGCCGGCTCAATGCAATCGAAAAACGTCTCGGGGTGAAGCTCTTTGAGCGCTCTCGAGCAGGCTATACGCCTACAGCCCACGGTGAGCTGGCCGCTGCCGCCGCGGGTGCCATGGAATCCGAAGCCCTGCGAATCGAGCGCCGCGTACTCGGGGCCGATGTGCAGCTGAAAGGGGTCGTACGGCTCACCACGAGCGAGCTGTTCGCTGAGTTCCTGTTACCCCGGATGCTGAAAGAGTTTCTGGCGAGCCATCCGGAAATCGAGATCGAGCTGGATGTATCCAACAAGGTCGTGGATCTGACGCGGCGCGAAGCGGACCTCGCGCTGCGGGCCACGATGGTTGCACCCGAGCATCTGGTCGGACATGAGGTTGGCGAGCTTCGCTATGCCGTGTATGCCTCTGCCGATCTCGCCGAACACAACCCCGTGCGTTTGGAGAGCCTACCCTGGCTCGGGTTTGATGACAGCATGGCGTTCCTGGCGATTGCCCGCTGGCAGCGGGCGGCGGCCGCTCAAAACGGCGCGCGCGTACGTTTCAATTCGATTGCCTCGATGTTGCCCGCTGTCGCGGAGGGACTCGGGGTAGCCATACTGCCGCTCTTTGCTGCCGAGCGTTACCCTGGGCTATCGAGGCTCGGCCCAGTACTCGAGCAGCCGCGGATGAGGCTCTGGGTGCTCAGTCACCGTGAGACACGAGGAAATGCGCGAGTGGCCGCGCTCTCGCGACATCTCGTCAAACGGATTCCGCAAGTCCTGGCCGTGTTGCAGCGCGCCACGCCTGTCTGAGAGCTGCTGTGGTTGGGAACCCGCGCGAGCCCACGCGCGTTGTCCCTCGTCGCCACACCAGACCGCGCGTGCCCAGCGCAGGGAGACTGCCCATGAGCCTGTTCGAGACCTTGAAGAATGCTATTTTTGGCCATCCCGCCGCCTCGACACCTGTGAGCGTACCTCAACCTCCTGGAGGGCCGGCACCACCTGCCGCGCCTACGGTGGCGGCTACCAGTGCCGCGACGCAGCCCGCATCCGCGCCCGCGGGTCAGCCACTCGTCAATGTGGAAGCTGTCTTGACCAGCATGGCGCAGAAGAGCGCTCAGAAGCTCAACTGGCAAACCTCAATCGTGGACTTGATGAAGGTGGTCGGGCTGGATCCGAGCTTCCAGAACCGTAAGCAGCTGGCCGCCGAGTTAGGCTACCAGGGCGATCCGAACGACTCGGCGTCGATGAACATCTGGTTGCACAAGCAAGTGATGGTGAAATTGGCGGAGAATGGAGGACAGGTGCCGGCTTCGCTGCGAGGGTGATCACGCGCGAGTACCCCGGCGACACAGAGGCCGCGCAGATGGATAATAGCGTATGGCGGATGTGGAACAGCCGCAGGGCACGATCGAGCTCCTTTCGCCCCGTACGGAGGAGGAATGGAGCCACGCCGACATCTTGATCACTGAGCTCAAAGAGTGGGATGCGCGGCAGTGCCACGCTCTGGGCTTTGAACGTGATGAAGTGTTGAGTGTCTTCTATCCCGACAGCACTAGCGCTATTCGGCACGCTAGCGTGCCACCCGAGGGATGCTTTCTGCTTGCGATTGACGCAAGCCTACCTTTGGGATGTGCGGCCTTTCGCCGCTGGGCCCCCGGCGTGTGCGAGCTCTTTGACGTGTATGTGCGCCCCAGTTCCCGGGGGCGCGGGATTGCCTTGAAGTTGCTGCGGCGTCTCATGGGCGATGCCCAAGTCGCAGGTTACCGCACGATGATTCTGGAGACCGCGGTATTCATGCACCGGGCACACAGTCTCTATCAATCGCTCGGTTTCGAAGCTCGCGCGCCCTATCGAACCATTCCCGCAAAGTTCGCGAAGGCCACGCTCTGGATGGAGTGCGCACTAGCTAGTTAGAGCTCAATCGGGGTGCACTCGCATTGTCTCCTTGACTTCGTCCCAGCACCGCAGCAGTCCCTGGACGCACTGCGGATCAAAGTGAGCTCCCGCCTGATCCCTCAAGTAGGATTCGGCCGCTTCAATCGCCCAGGCGTCTTTGTAAGGCCGCACCGAAGTGAGCGCGTCAAATACGTCGGCGACGGCGACAATCCGCCCATACAACGGAATTTGCTCGCCGGCCAGGGCGCGCGGGTAGCCGTTGCCATCGAACTTCTCATGGTGGGAGTGCGCAATCAGCGCCCCAGCCTGAAGGATGGGTGAGGTGTGGGCGCCAAGGATCTGCCAACCGATGGTTGCGTGGGTCTCCATCACCTTGCGCTCTTCGGGGGACAGCGGGCCGGGCTTCAACAAAATACTGTCCGGAATCCCGATCTTACCGAGATCGTGCAACGGTGCTGCTTGCAGGAGGACGTCCTGCTCCTCCTCGCTGAGCCCCAATTGGCGTGCGATGAGGCGTGTGTAGTTAGCCATGCGCAAAATATGCGCACCGGTTTCCGGATCGCGATATTCAGCAGCGCGAGCGAGTGCATAAAGCGTGTCGCGCTCATTCGCACGGATCTTCTCTGTCGCGCGCGCGATCTCGGCCGTGAGGAGCTTCGCCTTGCTTTGTATCTGACTATAGGCTTCACGCAGCCGGAGCATGTTCCGAACGCGGACACAAAACTCCTGGCCGTCGACGGGTTTTGACAGGAAGTCCGCGGCTCCGACTTCCAACGCTCGCCGCCGTACATCCCTATCGGCGTTTGCGGTGACCATAATGACCGGGACAGTGTCGCACCCGGGCAGCGCACAGAAGCGCCGGACGCATTCGATCCCATCGATCCCCGGCATCATGTAATCGGCAATCAGCAAGTCGGGGACCGACTTGCTGCAATAGGCGATCGCGTCCTCCGCCCTCTCGAAGGACTTTAAGCCGATGTCCCTCTTCTGCTCTAAAAGACCCTCGTAGAAGGCGAGATTCACAGGATCGTCGTCAACAATCACGACTTCCATCAAGGTGAATTCCGACACTCTTCCGCAAGTATGAATTCGCAGCGCGGTCATCATGGGATCGCGTTTGCGCCGTGTCAACCGGATGGGTCGTGAACTGAGTCTGTTTTCGAGGGAACCCCTGGTAGTTACCGCATTTTGCGAACGCCGTCATGGCCAAGGCAAAGACCCTTTAATCGCAAGGCCAAGCCCCCAATCACCCGCCCTGCAATGCCGGGCGCACGACGTGTATGGCGTTTAAGAGGTCATTCTGCGCCGTTTCCAGAGTTTCCTTGGATTGATTGTCCTTCAGTACCGCTTCGAGTCTGGCGGCGCACGATACTATGTCGTGAGCGGACATGGTCGCGGCAGCACCCTTCAGCGAGTGAACGAGCTCGGTGGCGCGGGCGTATTCTGCGCGCTCGAGTGCCGGCCCGAAGTGCGTCAGAAAATTATCGACGTGATTGGCGAACAGCCGCAGAAGCCGCCTGATCAGGATTTTGTTGCCGAGAACCCGGGCCGTCGCCTCCTGCAGGTCGATACCGGGCAGGAAGTCCGGGTCCGCGGGTTGATCGCTCCTGATCTGCTTCGCGGCGAGGGACTCATCGACGAGCCATTGGACCAAAGTGGAGTACAAAACATCGATATCGACGGGCTTGGCGATGTAGTCATTCATCCCTGCCGCGATCGCTTGGGCCCGATCCTCATTCGAAGCGTTGGCCGTCGTAGCGATGATCGGTAACTTCTGCCACTTTTCCGTCGCGCGAATCACACGCGTGGCGCTCAGCCCGTCGAGCTCGGGCATGTGGCAATCCATCAACACGCAGTCCACGCGGTTCCGCTTCAGCGCTTCGATTGCCTCAATACCGGTGCGCGCCACGATGACGGCAATTCCCACGCGCTCGAGCTGGTCGACGGCCAGCTCGACGTTGATTTCATTGTCCTCCGCCAACAGGACCTTCTGTCCGGCCAGCTTGCGTCGATAGTATTGCAGCATCGCCTCATAGGTTTCAGGAGTGCTGCTCTGAGGACCTGCGCTTCCGAGAGCTTCCTGACAAGCGTTGAGGAATGTGGAAGGGTTCACGGGCTTGGTCAGGATCGCTTTCACATCCAGGCTCTGTGCCTTGAGCAGGTCCAGCAGCTCCTCACGGCTGAACGCCGTAACCATCAATACGCATGGCGGATGGGGGACTTCCCCCGACAGGCGACGTACACAATCCAGCCCGTCGATCTGTGGCATGCGCCAATCGAGGATCACGATGCGATACGGGGTAGCCCTGGCGCCGGCGGCGGCAACCGCCGTCAATGCTTCTTCCCCATTGGCAGCCTCGTCCACGTCAAATCCCAAACGCTCGGCCAACTCTCTGAGCAACAACCGGGCGGCCGCGTTGTCGTCGACGACGAGGATCCGCCCATGGAATACCGGATGCTCTTCGCGCCTCCCGGCACTCTCCGGGCTTGTCAGACCCAGCGTGAGGTCCAGCGAGAAACGGCTGCCCTTCCCCGGCGTGCTCGCCACACAAATCTTCGACCCCATCAGCTCGGCTAACCGCTGGCTGATGGCGAGGCCCAGTCCGGTGCCACCGAAGCGCCGGGTGATCGATCGGTCAGCCTGACTGAAGCGTTGAAAGAGGAGCGGCAGGCGGTCGGCGGCGATGCCAATACCCGTGTCCTCCACTTGAATCGCCAGCTCGACGCTGTCCGGCATTTTCTTGCGAACATGCGCCCGCAAGGTCACCTCCCCGCTGTCGGTGAACTTGACGGCGTTGCCGCAAAGGTTGAGGAGGACCTGACGCAGGCGCAGAGAGTCACCGACGAGCTTTTTTGGGATGTCGGCGCCGATGTCAAACAGCAACTCCAACCCCTTCTCTTCGGCAAGCTGTCCGACCATGTCGGCCACGCCATCGACCACATCGCCCAGATCGAATGGCACCTGCTCGATCTTCAACATGCCCGCCTCGACCTTCGAATAGTCGAGAATGTCGTTCAAGATGCCGAGCAGCAGTTGTGCCGAGCCGCGCACCTTCTCGACGTAGCGCCGTTGGTTGGCGACCAGGGGACCGTGCAAGGCGAGCGTCGACATGCCGATGATCGCATTCATGGGAGTGCGGATTTCGTGGCTCATCGATGCCAGGAATTCGGTCTTGGCCGCGTTCGCAAGCTCCGCGGCCTGCTTCTCGATCTGCAGCGCGCGCGACTGCTGCTCCACCTCGAGGCGTTTGTTTATCTCGAGCTTCAGCGTCTCGCGCATTTCATTGAACGACCGGGCCAGCCTGTCGATGTCGTCGTTACGACTTCCGATGGGCAGCGCCAGCAGGTTTTCGCTCGACAGCGTTTCCAACCGCGTGCGCGAGGCGACTTCCGCAATCTTGCCGATGCGGCTGGTCACGAGATGCCGAAAGCCGATGACCAGGAGCACCGACAGGAGCGTCGCCCGCAGTATTTCCACCAGAATGATTCGAGTTGCCATGCCGCCCAGGCTGCGGCGCAGCGGCGCCAGCGAGGCGACGACTCGCAGTTGTCCCACGACCTGTCCTTGCGAGTGATCGCCGCCGCCGCTGTGGCGAAGCTCAAAATCCCGCACCAGCACAGAGCGGTCGCTGGTCGGCAGCTTGCGGCTTCGTTTGGTCGGCCACGGGAGGTCGCCGGTCACCTCCGCGCTGACAATTGCCGGCAGGCCCATGATTCCGTCGAGCTCGCTATCGACTTGTCGCTGGTCCAGAGCCCAGACATTTTCCGATAGCGCCGGGACATGGCTCACGCCGATCAGGCGAAACTCCCCCTCCAACTGATCCATTCCGGCTCGGTAGTCGGAGTACCCCTGCAGCGAGCCAGCGATCAAGGAGATCAGGACGCTTGCTGCAACGATGAGGACGACGATTTCGGTTGCAATGGAGGCTCCCGCTCCGACTTTGGGCGTGCGGGAAGCAGTCACTGCGCCGGACCTCCAGCGGGAAGCTCTCGCATCATCTGCTCCTGCAGCTGCCTGTACCGCCCGTTCTCGTGCAGGGTCTGCAGGCCGCGCTCAAACGTCCTGGCAAGCTCGGCGCCGTTCGGATTCGCGCGGGTGAATGCCACCCAGAACCCATCCACCGAGATCACGCCGACTTTGACCAGCGCCGCGGCACCCTTTCCCATTTCCTTGATCTGGACGTAGGCCGGTGTCGTGTTAATGACGATGTAGTCGAGATGACCGGCCAGCAGCATATGCAACAGTATCCGGTCGGATTTCGCACCGTACTTGAGGATATGCGGATTGAGGGTGAAACTCTGCGGGTAGGTATACTCGAGCGTGTATCCAACTCGCTTGCCTTCGAGGTCGTGAAGGGTCACGTTTGAATGCACCGTACCCGCTCGAGCGAAGATCGCCAACTCCTCCCGGAACATCGGCGTCGGGTGCCAATAATAGGAGTCTCTATTTTCCGGGAGGATCGTCGCATCGAAGCAGCCGGACACCTTGCCGATCTTTGCCAGAAACATGCAGCGGGCGAACGGCACGGTGAGAAATCGGACATGGACTCCTTGCGAGGCGAATCCTTCCCGAACCAGATCCACCGCGAAGCCGGTCGCGTTTCCTCCCGCGGGCCCGACGGATGAATAGGGAGGCCAGTTGTCCTCGGCGGCGATAGTCACCTCCGATGGGGCCACCGCCGATGGGGTTTGCGCCGGCGCCGCGGTGACCAGCAGTGCAGCGAACAGCAGCAGCGCGCCGCAACCTATGCTCCGTGACGACCGCGGCCACTCCGGTTTTAGCGGTGTCGGCAGAAATTGCACCGATGCACCCTTGGGTTCGAGCAAAACACGGGAAGGGTTTGAAGCCGTTTTATTGTGCGCTTGCGCATGATTACATGAGGCACCGCGGGTCGTCTATGGATGCGCGCCCAATCGGATCGGGCCGGTTGCACCCGCCGTGAGCGCGACACTCTCCGGTGCAGCCCCTTAATGGCTACGCGACGCCGATCAGCCGCCGGGTCTCCAGCTCCCAGGTCTTCAGCAGTCGCTTCAGCCGGCGATAGTTGCCGATGGCCAGGCGCATCAGCTCGGCCTGCTCCGGCGTCAGCGTGCGATGTTTGAGTTTGCCGCGCTGCACGAAGCTCCATTCGTAATAAGGCCCGTGGCGAGCCTGAGGGTCCTTGGCGCATCGACAGGCCGGATTGCCACAGCGCTTGAGTCGCTTCTGCAATGTGCCGGACGAGAGGTATTTGATCCCAGACAGCTTGTGGTGAAGCTCCGCAATCCGCTCCGGCATCCCGGTGAGCGGGGCATCCATGCCGTCAAGTGACTCCAGAGCACCTTCATCGTTCATCGCGTAATCTTTCTTTGCGGACGGCCCGCGCATTGTGCGCCATCTCGTGCCAGCCGTTTAGCCCCAACCTCGAGCAACCATGCCGCTGTATCGCAGTGCAGCAATGCTTGGCCAGGGCGATAGGAGTTTGTCCGCCGGATTGTTTGACCTGTCGGTCTGGCGATATTACTATCGCCAGAACACCCGAGTTTGGGTGACAGGAAGAAGACAGGAGAGCGAGGATGAGCTCCGAATTCGTAAGGACCGGCGAGTTGATGGATCTGCGGAGCTACCCGCAGTGGTTGCAGAATGTTGTGCACGACTGTGCGGCCACCAAACGATCAGTAGCAGAGCATCCGCTCTATCTGCGCATGCGTGACGGCACTGTTACTGCAACACAAGCCAGAGACTTTCTGATCGGCGTGTGGCCTGTCATCGAACAGTTTCCCCAGTACATGGCGATGACGCTGCTGAAAGTTCGCATCGGCCAGGCGCCTGGCCACGAAATGGCCCGCCGCTACCTGATTCGTAACATCCGCGTCGAGCAGAAGCACGCCGAGTACTGGGTGGATTGGGCGCAAGCTCACGGCATAAAACGCGATGAGCTGCTCAAGGCCTCGAGGCCGGCAGCCGCGGAAGCCTTGAGTCACTGGTGCTGGCACAGCTGCGAGCGTGATCCCCTCCCCCAAGCCATGGCGGCCACGAATTACGCGATCGAAGGTGTCACCGGTGAGTGGGCAGCTCTCGTCTGCTCCAAGGACACCTATGAGCTGAGTTTCACAGAGACAGTGCGCAAATCCGCCATGAAGTGGTTGAAGGTGCATGCCGAGTACGACGACCAGCATCCTTGGGAAGCGCTCGAGATCATCGCGACCCTGCTGGGCCATAACCCCAGTCCAGCCGAAATCGAGGGAGTTCGCTCCCGGATCATCAAAAGCTACCAATACATGCGGCTCACCCAGGATGAGTGTCTGGCTCCCGCGGATGTAGAATCACCGATCGTGCAAACGCCACGCGCCGTAGACGAGCATCGGGAGCAACGCTCGGCGGCCTGACTCTGGCGTGCCGACTCTTGACTCATCGACGTCGCTCGTAGCGAGCGCTATCGGGTTACCACAGGTTTGCCAGAAGCCGGTCCCAGTCGATAGTCACACCGGGCACGGCACTGAGTGTTGTTCGGCCTTTGAGCTCGAGGACGGTGGCATCGCCGTAACGTCCGTTCTCGAGCCTGTACAGCGTAAGTGTCCGTTTGGTGGGGTGGACGAACCAGACTTCCTTGACTCCGGCGCGTTCATAAGCGGCCCGTTTGACGGTTTGGTCTCGCCTCGCGGTTGAGGGAGACAGCACCTCCGCAACCCAGTGGGGAGCGCCGCGTACGCCGCGTCTATCCAACTTGTGCAAATCGCAGACGATGACGACGTCCGGTTGTACCACTGTGTCGATTTGCTCGTCCGGCTCGTCGGACCGCGGTAGGCGGACCTCGAAGGGCGCAATATAGGCGCGGCCGTGTTTGCCTTCCAGTGCCAGGCGGACCTGAAGGTACAGCTCCCCCGCTATGTCCTGATGGAGCCGTGTGGGTGTGGGAGGCTCCCTGACATAGAGGGCGCCACCGATCAATTCATCGCCCCACCCCTCCGGCCCAATGAGGTAGTCGGCGTAGGTGAGGCGCGGTGTGTTTGGTTTTGACGTTGACATGATCTTGACTCATCGACGTCGCTCGTAGCGAGCGCTATCGGGTTACCACAGGTTTGCCAGAAGCCGGTCCCAGTCGATAGTCACACCGGGCACGGCACTGAGTGTTGTTCGGCCTTTGAGCTCGAGGACGGTGGCATCGCCGTAACGTCCGTTCTCGAGCCTGTACAGCGTAAGTGTCCGTTTGGTGGGGTGGACGAACCAGACTTCCTTGACTCCGGCGCGTTCGTAAGCGGCCCGTTTGACGGTTTGGTCTCGCCTCGCGGTTGAGGGAGACAGCACCTCCGCAATCCAATGAGGAGCGCCGCGTACGCCACGTTTGTCCAGCTTTTGCAAATCGCAGACGATGACGACGTCCGGTTGCACTGCCGTGTCGATTTGCTCGTCCGGTTCATCGGACCGCGGTAGGCGGACATCGAAGGGCGCGATATAAGCGCGGGCGGGTTTGCCTTCTAGCGCCAGACGGATCTGATGGTACAGCTCTCCCGCTATGTCCTGGTGGAGTCGCGTGGGGGTGGGAGGCTCCCTGACATAGAGGGCGCCATCGATCAATTCATCGCCCCACCCCTCCGGCCCAATGAGGTAGTCGGCGTAGGTGAGGCGCCGTGTGTTTTGTTTTGAAGTTGACATGCGCACACTGTACTCGCCCCGGAGACAGTTACCAGGAGAGGAACGATTTTTTATTGATGGAGTATCAAAACAACACCGGAGCCATGGACGTCGTCAGTGACGTCCGAGAACGCGTACGATATCCGACGCTTAAAACAACTGTGGCATTTGACGTCTAACTCGCGTGGCGATCTCGCACGGTGGCAAATTCAGGGGAACGAACCCGCGACAAACGGTCGCAGGATTCAACATTGACATATCAGAAGCAATGACGGGAAAATCGCAAGACCAGAAAGGACAACGGCGACCCCACGAGGACTTGGCGACGTGGCTGATCTACGTCAGCAGCTGATCGAGCGACTCGGGAAACTGGGTGTGGAGCATCGCCCGTTACCGGGCCGAGATGACGGCTTTGCATCGCTTTGCTACGACGGCAAGCCCTTCGCCTATTTCCACAATGACACCGAGCTGGACATCCGGCTGACCAAGGCTGTTATCAATCGCGAGGACCTGGTGCATCCCAAGGGCTCGACCGTTCACCCCCATCGCAGCAAAAACTCCCACTGGATCGAGACTCACACTCACGACGCACAAGGACCTGGCGCGGGTGACTCGTCTCGTGCAGCTCGTGATCGAGCGACTTTGACCGGGAACTGCGCGCCGCACGACTGCAGCTTGTAAAAGCACGAACGATCGTGCTATTTTCTGCATGTGAACACACCTATTCCCGGCGGAAAAGGCGCCGCAAGCCGCGAGCTCATCCTTAGTAAGGCCTACGAGCTGGCTCGCGAGGACGGCCTGGAAGGCTTGTCGATTGGCGCCGTGGCGTTGCACGCGGGTATGTCAAAAAGCGGAGTGTTCGCGCATTTCGGATCGCGTGAGCAGCTGCAGTTGGCGCTGCTCGAGTCGGTTGCCGCGCGCTTTCTGGAGTTCGTCAAAGTCCCTGCGATCAGCGAGCCGCGAGGCTTGCCTCGCCTGTGGAAAATCGCGGAGCGCTGGTGCGAGTGGGGACGCCTTCATCAGCAGGGCTGCGTGCTGCTGAGCGCGGCGGTGGAATATGACGGGCGTACGGGTCCGGTACATGACTGCGTTCTGCGGCAACAGTCCGAGTGGCGCGATGAATTACGACGCGCCATCAAACTGGCGATCGATGTAGGCCATCTGCGGGCGGACACCGACCCGACACAGCTGGCGTTCGAGATCTACTCCCTGATGTTGGGCCTCCATCACGAGGGAGGACTGTTTGGCTACGAGGAGGCACGGCGCCTGGCGGAGGTCAGCCTCGAGCGGTTGTTCGCAAGCTACCGACCGGTCACAGCGGAGAAAACTCAATGAGCCGACACGGATATCCTCGTCGCCCGCGAGCCGGCGCGCTCCTGAAGCTGGGCATGCTGCGCGCGGCTTTCGCACTGGGCGGCTGCTTCGCACCGCGACGCACAGTTGATCGTGCGGCACGCCTTTTCGCCACTCCATCCGCAAGCAGCCGCTCACGAGCACGCGCGGCGCACGTTGAAGGCCCAATGGAGCGCCACGAAATCGCGGTGAACAACCAAGTCATTGCCACATACGTCTGGGGAGATCCAACCCGCCAGCCGTATGCTCTACTCGTGCATGGTTGGTCGAGCTTTGGACTCCGTTTCCTGCCGTGGGTTGGGCGGCTGCGCGATGCGGGGCTTGCCGTCGTGACATTCGACCAGCCCGCGCACGGTTACAGCACCGGCGAGCGGTGCACGCTCCCGGACTTCGTTCAAACCATTCACGCCATTGGGCACCGCTATGGCCACCCGCGGCTCGCCATCGGACATTCCCTTGGCGGCGCGGCATTGGTACTTGCTCAGAACGAAGACTGGCGGGCCGAACGAGTGGTCGCGATCGCCCCGCCGGCGAGCATGCAGGCAGCAGCCGAGCGATACATGCGATTCGTGTATCTCGGAGCTCACCTGTTGGAGAGATTTCTGGGCTGGCACGAGCATGCCACGGGCGTAAAGGTACGCGATCTGGATGTGCGTCCGCATCTGCGCACGCTCGGTCAGCCCTGTCTCATCGTGCACGATCTGGATGATTTCGAGGTGCCCTGGGGCGAGGGTGAGTTGTATGCGTATCATTGGCACAGCGCACGCCTGCTGACGACGCAGGGCCTCGGCCATCACAAGGTACTCGACGCACCCGAGGTGATTGATGCTGTGCTCGCCTTTACGCGCGGCGAGCGCGTAGGTGACCGCATAGTCGGCTCTCCAAATTTGTCGTTTGTCGTCGGCTGAGCCGCAACCCGCGCATTTGACAGCCCGCCGTAACGACTGCATGCTCGACTAAGGTAGTCGACTGACATTCGTAAGCGTAGAATGGCAAAAACAGGAGAGAATAAGCGCGAGCGCCTGGTGCGAGCAGCGGCGCAACTCAGCCACGCGCAAGGATTCGCCGCGATCTCGCTGGCGGACATCGCGCAAAGTGCCCGTGTGCCGCTGGGCAACATCTACTACTACTTCAAGACCAAGGCTGCCATCGGCGAGGCGATCATTGCCGAGCGACTCGCGGAGCTGCAGCGTCTACAAGAGGCCTGCGAAACTGCGCCGACCGCCCAGGGCCGCCTGAAGGCCTTCGTGCAGATGACGGTGGACAATCGGGCGACGTTGGCGCGCGCCGGGTGCCCCGTTGGTAGTTTGTGCGCCGAGCTGAGTAAGGATGCCGGCGGTCTCGGTAAGGAAGCCGGAGTTCCGTTGCGCAAGCTGTTGACATGGATGGAGGCGCAGTTCGCCGCTCTTGGCCGCAACGACGAGCGCCGCTCTCTCGCCCTGCATCTTCTCGCCGCTCTTCAGGGTGTCTCACTCCTTGCCAACTGCTTTCGCGACCCGGCTCCGGTCGTGCGCGAAGCGAAACTGTTGAAGGCGTGGATCGAGACCCTCTAAAGATGACCGGAACGTCTCCCCAGGTCCACTGGCCCTTGGTCTGATGGAGAGGACAGGTTGCGGCGCCAGCCCGGTATCGCTACCTTGAGACCCCGGCGCCAGCCGAGCAAGTAAGATCGGTGGCCCGCGCGCAGTCAGCTGGCCGGACGCAACGCCGCAAGGGGACTTGAAACTCAAATGACGGACGACCGGGCCGTAACGGGGCGCCGGCGGCAGCGGGCGCCCCTCGCCCTCGCGGTGCAGGCTCGTGCGCGACTGTTGCCCGGTGTGCTGTCGTTGTGGTTTACATTCAACTTATGCCCCGAGGCGCGCGCGGCCGAGACCTCTTTCAACATCCAAACCGAGGACGCGGCGCTCGCGTTGCTCGAGCTGGGGCGGCAAGCAGGAATCGAGCTTCTCTTTGAATACGATGTGGTGAAGGGCCACCACACTCACCCGATCAGCGGCCGTTACGAGCCCCTGGAAGCCTTGCGCCGTATGACCGCCGGGACGCAGTTGCGCGTGAGCCAGTCCCCCGCGGGCGTGTTTGTAATCGAATGTGACTGCTCGGGCGCGGGCGGACGCGGGAACGCATCGCAAGTTGGCCCGCAGCTGCGCCCGGATATGCAGGCACAGGCTATCCGCCAATCAAACGCCTCCGCCGCGCGCGAGCATGAATCGCCCGGACGCAATCAACCCTCGAGTGTCGGCGGCGGAATTAAGTTGGATGAGCTGGTGATTACCGGTAGCCGCCTGCATCAAGATCCGCTCTCGGCTCCTATGCCGCTACAGGTCATCGATCGAACGCAGATCGAGGATTCCGGTGTTGAGAACATTGCCGATGCGATCGTGCAACTGCCGGCGCTCAGTGTTGGCGTGGGGCTGAGCAACAGCCGGCAGCTCATCGTGGGTGCCGGGTTGAGCTTGGTCAGCCTGCGCGACCTCGGAGTCGACCGCACCCTCGTATTGGTGAACGGCCGGCGCCAGGTCTCCGGCTCGCCCCTGTCCGCCGCGGTGGACCTCAACACCATTCCGGCGGAGCTGGTGGACAAAATCGAGGTCGTCACGGGAGGCACGTCCGCGGTATATGGCGCCGATGCGATCGGCGGCGTCGTGAATGTGATTCTCAAGAAGGACTTCACGGGCATCAATCTGCGCGCGACTTCGGGAATCTCCTCACGCGGTGACGCTGCATCCAAAGGGTTCTCGCTGACGGGCGGCACGAATTTCGAGCTTGGCGGGCATCCAGGCAACGCGACATTCAGTTTCGTGTATGACGATGCCGACGGGGTGAAAGCCAGCTCGCGCGCCTACGCGTCCAATGGGCTCGACGTCGTGTCCAATCCTGCGGCCACCGGGCAGAACACCGCGATTCCAAATTTCATTCACATTCCGGATGCCACGGTCAACATTGTGAGCAATCCCGGCGATTTCACGCTGGGCAACCAGACATGGATCTTCAGCAACGACGGCAAATCGATCCGCCCCTTCAACTTCGGTCCCCTGGGCGACCGCTCAGGCCGTTCCGAAGGCGGCGATGGCATCAACATCGAGCAGTTCGACCCCTTGCGTCTGCCGATCCGCCGCGAGGTTTTCGGCGCAACGCTACGTTACGGGGACAGCAGCAACGCCGAACTCTTCATCGAAACCCGGATCGCGGGCACCCAGGTGCAAAGCACGTTTCAGCCAACGTTCGACGATGGCGACGTTCAACTGAGCATCGACAACCCATACCTGCCGCCGGCCGCCGTAGCGCTATTGAGAGCCAACGACGTCACATCGGTGCCGTTTCACCGGATCATCGACGAGGCGGGTATCCGCGGAACCGATAACGATCGGCTGATGCAGCAGTACGTCATCGGTGTCGACGGAACCTTGCCGAACAAGTGGACGTACGAGGCATCCTCCGCATACGGCATTACGCGCGAGTCGACCGTTGATCTCAATGACCGTGACACCGCACGCTTCTTGCAATCGCTGGATGCTGTGCGCGATCCGTCGACTGGCCAGATAGTCTGCCGCGATCCAAGCGATGGCTGCGTGCCCCTGGATCTGGTAGGGATCAATCAGGCAAGTCCCGCGGCGATCGCCTTCAGTCGGGTGAACAGCCCCTTCCGGCGCGCAGCCAGTCAGGCTGTGGTCAACGCGAGCGTCTCCGGTGATCTGCTCTCTACTCCGTCCGGACCCGTGCGCTTCGCCGGCGGCGCTGAGTATCGGCGCGAGAGTGCGCTCTCGGTGCCGGGGCCGGCAGCACAGGCAGGCGAGCTCTTTCTGCCGCTGATTGCCGCCACTCGCGGAGGTTTCGATGTACGCGAGGTCTTTGCGGAGACGCGCATACCGCTGTTGCGGAGCCGGCCATTCTTCGATGAGCTGTCTGTCAACGCAGCCGCACGATTGTCGGACTACAGCACCAACGGAGCCAAGCTCGCGTGGCACGGTGGCCTGGAATATCAACCTGTGGAAGGCTTGCGATTGCGCGGCCTGTTGTCACGGTCCGTGCGCGCACCGAACATCGGCGAGTTGTTTTCACCACCCAGCGAAATATACGTCTTCGCGCAGGACCCGTGTGATGTCTCCGTGAACCACGCCTCCCCCGCACGTTTTGCTCACTGCCAGGAGCTCGGCATCCCGGCAAACTTTGTCGCACCGACCGACGTGCGCACGCTGCTTGCGCTCGTGTCAGGCAACCCGCAGCTGGTACCGGAGACCGGAGATACCTGGAGCGCCGGCTTCATCTACCGCTCTCCCGAAGTGCCGCGTTTCTCCCTGGCCGCGGACTATTGGAACATCCTCATCCGCCAGGCAATCGGCCCGATGCCCCCACAGACGGTTGCGAATGACTGTGTGGACTCGCCTCTTGATCCGTCGGTAAACCCCGATTGCGAGCGTGTGACCCGTGACCCCCTCACTCACGAGATCCTTACGATCAGCACCATCAACCAGAACATTGCGCGGATTAGCGCTGCCGGAGTGGATGTACAACTGGCCTACCGCCAAGACCTGCCCGCGGTGCGAGGAGTCGCGGCCAGCTCGCTCGAGACTAACCTCACAACAACGTGGCTTCGCCGCCTGGACTTCCTGGGCAACGTCCAGGACCCCACGTCGTTGAATGCCGCACAGGGTGTCGTTGGCAATCCGCGCTGGCGGGCCTTAGGGTCGATGACCTATCGGGCCGGCCGCCTGCGGGCGACCTGGCGCACGCAGTTCATCGGGGATGCACGCATCGACTGGTTTCCCGGTATTCCGAACAATGAGTTTGACCTGCCCGACACGGGCACTAAGTTCTTTCACGACTTGGCGCTCGAGCTGCAGTTGGGTGAGCACGCCCATGTGCATCTAAACGTCAACAATGTGCTGGACGAGGTGCCTCCGGCGCGCGGCCTCCTGATTCACTCCGGCATCGGCCCCGGCGCCACCGTCTATCCGAATCTCGGCCGGCTGTTTCTCGCCTCGATCGACTATCGGTTTTAGAAGGCACTCGTGCCCTAGAATCCCAGCGGCCGCTCCTCGTCCACGCCCAATGCGTGCTCCAGGGCGAGCCCTACCCGACCCAACGTTCCTTCATCGAACAAGCGTCCCACCAAAGTGACGCTATGCGGTACGCGACGCGGCCGGTCGAACCGCGGCAGCGGTTGATGCGGATCGGGCGCCCAATCGCTGCGGGCCTGGGAGACGGAGATAAACCCCGCCCGCAAGGTCAAGGACGGATATCCGGTGAAGTTACCGATGGTCAACATTTCATCGCGAAGTGAGGGCACGAGCAGCAGATCGACCTGTAAGAACAGGCGGCGCATTTCCTCGGCTACCGCGCGCCGGAAGCGGTCGGCTTGCACGAAATCGACGGCGGACAGAAAACGCGCCTGGCGGAAGGTGTTGGGCCACGCGTCCGCGGACTGCATTCGCAGTTGGTCCGCGCGATGGCTGAGTGTCAGCTCCTCGAAAGCCGCCGCGGCCTCCGCGAACAAAATGGTGTTGAGCGAATCGTAGGGCCAATCGGGTAAGG
Organism: uncultured Pseudomonadota bacterium; assembly: GCA_963752125.1. Classification (GTDB taxonomy): domain Bacteria; phylum Pseudomonadota; class Gammaproteobacteria; order Steroidobacterales; family Steroidobacteraceae; genus 13-2-20CM-66-19. The sequence goes on from CAVVXG010000008.1 coordinate 45,060, forward strand.
TGACCTGCACCGCTTCCAGCCCGAGTGCCTGGCACTGCCGCAGCGCGTTGCGATCGACGTCCGTGGCTTCCTTCTGCCACTGTGGAAAATACCCCACGCGCAGCCCCTTCACAGCGGCACGAGCGTCGAAGCTGAGGGAGCTCGGCACGCTGGCGAGATCTCCATCATCGGGACCCGAGATCGCCGCGAGCACCAGCAGCGTATCTTCCACGCTGCGCGCCATCGGCCCGAGCTTGTCTAATGACCAACATAACGTCATGGCCCCGGTGCGCGGTACGCGCCCGAAGGTCGGCCGCAACCCGCATACCCCGCAGCGCGTGCTCGGGTCGACAATGCTCCCCTCGGTCTCACTACCGATCGAGAAAGCAACCAGCCCGGCCGCGGTCGCGGCCGCAGGTCCAGCACTCGAGCCCCCAGACCCCTCCTCGAGCAGCCAGGGATTGAGCGTCTGACCGCCAAACCAGACATCGTTCAGTGCCAACGCGCCGAGGCTCAATTTGGCAATGAGCACCGCCCCGGCCTCGCGCAGACGCCGTACCACTACGGCATCTTCCGCAGGCACTCGATCTCTGAATGGCTCGGCGCCGTAGGTTGTACGAATTCCCGCGGTGTCCAACAGATCCTTGCCGCCCCAAGGGATTCCGTGCAGGGGACCCCGATACCGGCCGGCGGCAATTTCCTGGTCCGCCTGGCGTGCCTGTTTGAGTGCCAGCTCGCCAGTGAGGGTGATGACGCACTTCAAACGCGCATCGTGAGTCTGGATACGTTGCAGGTAGATTCGGGTCAAGCGCTCGGATTGCAGCTGCCGCGATTGTAGCCAGCGAGCGAGCTTCCACAGGGGCGCGAATGCGATGTCGGCGTCTGCGGCCGGCAACGGGCCGGGATCACGCTCGCTGTGGACAAACTCGTCCCGGCTGGGCACGAGCCGGCTCCCGGGCAAGCGCGGATTCCATTGAGAATAAGGCGCCAACGTCGGGCCCAGCTCCACTTTGCGCGGGCCCGTGCGTCGCTCGTAGAGCGGCGCCATCGCGTCACGCCAGTTTTCGGCGGCTTGCGCGCGTTCCCGGGCGCTCATCTCGAATTGCACGAGTTTTTCCGTCGCGGTGAAATTCGCAGCCGTCACATTCGGCCCAACGCCGGCCGCGGTCCCGAACACCGGAGGCGAGCCGGAGGGCAGATCGCTTGCCGGCGGCGGACTCTGCGCGGCGCTGGGTTCGACAACGGTTCCTGCTCCCAGCAATGCCGCGGAAGCGACCACAAATTCGCGGCGCGACTTTGACACGCGTCCCCTCCATTGAAGCTGATCCTGCGCGGGGGCGCAGAACGTCGCGCCACTTTACGCGCTAGAAGCGATAACTGAAAGACAGCTGGTAGGTGCGGCCGATGATGCCCGGGAAGTACAGGGACGCGGCCGATGCGAAGTTGCCACCGGTGCCCGCCAGTGCCGGGTATGGCGGCTGTTTGTCGAACACGTTGTTGACGACCAGGCGCGTGGTAAGGGCATTCGTCACATCGTACGATAGCGTCGAGTCGATCAGCCACCAGGGATTGACCCGCAGAATGTCCTGCGAGGTCGCGGTGTTGGTGTTGTCGAAATTCAGCCCACTGTAGTACTGCCCCTGCCAGTCCCAGGAGAACGACCCATTACGGTATTCGATATCCAGCGTAGCTTTGCCTTTGGGCACGGCAATATTGGGGTTCGCGCCGCCGCTCTCACCGGCAAGATTCTGCGGGGAAGCGCTGCCGATGACTTGTAAAAGCTTGCGCGTGTCGAGATAGTTCACCCGGGTGTTGATCCGCCCCAGCGAGCGTGGCAACGCCACCGAATAATTCATGCTCGCGGAAATGCCTTGAAAGTCGAGGACACCGGCATTGACGAAACCATCATGGAAGTTAGTGATCTGCCCGGCGGCGTTGCGAGTGAACATGGAGCACGACGGATTGTTCGGATAGTTTGCCGCGTCGTAGCAGGCATCGAGGATTTCCACCAGATTCAGCTGCTCGATGGCATTGGTCAGGTTGATCTCGACGTAGTCGATTGTCAGGCTGAGCTGCGGTACCCAGTGGGGCCGTAGCACGACGCCAAAGGTCTTGGAGTCCGCCACCTCACTGGTCAGATGGGCGTTGCCCGAGGTGATGCCCTGTCCGCTCGCGTTGACGACGTTCGACTCGAAGGTTGCCGTATTGATACCCGCGGCAGCGCAATTGGCCGCACGCCGCGCAGGCGCGGTTCCTTGAGTCGCATAGTTCTTGTCGCAGGGGTCATTCGCGAATTCAAACGCCGTCGAGGGCGGCAGAAACAGCTCCGTGATGGCCGGCGCGCGTATGGACTTGGTCTTGTTGGCCCGAAATTGGATGTCCTCGATCGGTGACCAGCGTAGTCCCCCGGTCCAGGTGGTCGCGGTACCGGCGATGGAGTTGCTGACATGGCGCACCGCCCCTTCCAGCTCTACCTGATGGAGGGCCGGCAGGTCCTGCGCCGGCTCGACGATGGGGATCAAGGTCTCGGCATAGATCTCGTTGGTACGGTACGATCCTTCGACCGGCAACGCTGTGGCCGGTCCATACGCGCCGCTGAAGAAGCTATCGGGTGCGAAGTCCGCCGATTCGCGCCGATTCTCGAATCCGACCGCAGCCCGCCACTCGCCCGCCGGTAGCTTGATGACATCGCCATTCAAATTGGCGGTGAAATCGCGTTGTGTGTCGAACGACTCGGCGATGGCATCGTGTACGACATAGCCGCGCGCGGCGGCACTGGGCGAACCCTGGCCGAAGAGGTTGATGGGTACGCAGGTCGCAGATCCGGTAGTGGACACCGGTGCGGAGACCGGATTGCCGGCACAAACAATATTCCCCGCTGGGTCGGTGCTGGCATTGAGCGCGTTATACAGGTTTTGCAGAATGACTTGTGCAGTGGAGGACTCATCGCGCGAGGCCCCGTATGTCAAGGTGCTGTCCCAGTTGTAATTGCGGTCGAAGACCGAGAAATCTCCGGTCAGACCCACTACACCACGCGCGACCTGCTGCGTGGACGTTGCAGAGCCATTCTGCAGATCAGCGCTGGCGCGCGAGAGATAAAAGTGCTGCGGATCCCAGTTCGGATCCTGGCGGGTCTGAGGCGTCGTGGTGGCACCGTAGTTCTGCAGCGCGGCGGCGATCGTCGCCTGGTCAGCGGCGCTCAGAAACGGGTTGTTGACAGATATCCGCAAGTTGCCCGCCGCAGTGCCCACGCCTGAGAAGAGCGCGGAGCTGTAAAACGGCTGGGCAACCAGGGCGTGCGCATGGGTGTCCGAAAACCAGCCCTCGATGACGAGCGACACATGATCGGTCAGCTTGAAGTTGCCCAACGTATCGAAGTTGACCCGTACACTGGGTGCCAGCAGGTTGGTGAATTGCGATAACCGAACGCCGTCCCCGCCTTGCCAGAACACTGGGTTACCGGTCTCCTGGCCGAGGTTGTATGGTGCGAGAGCACTGGATCCCGGCGTGAACGCCAGAGGCTGGCCAGCGGCGTTGGCAATACCCACCTGCGCTGGAGTTTGCCCGGGCTTGGCGGGATCCAGGTACGTGTCATCCAGCAATGGAATGCCGGAGGCACTGAGAGGGCCGGCGTGCGCGTTGGGAGTCAGAACCCGCGCGTAGGGACCAGGCTGCAAGGGCGCGAGAAATTGCAGATCCGACGCGTAGTCCTTGCGTGCTGTGCCCGGGATACCATCGCTTTTGACAATTTCGGCCACCGCGATGACGTTGCCGCGATCGTCAAAGAAGTTTCTGCCTCCCAAGGCGCTGAAGCGATAGTTCCAGGCATCCCCTTGATTCGAGACCCCTGCTTGCGCATCGACGTCGAGCCCCTGGAAATTCTTCTTGAGAATGAGATTGACGGTCCCGGAGATGGCATCCGCTCCGTAAATGGGCGCGCCGCCCACCGAAATCGTCTCGACACGCTCGATCAGCTGCACCGGAATGACGTTGAGATCGACCTGCTGCCCTGGCGAGGTCGCCCCGTCGATGAAGCTGGCAGTGTTGGATGAAACAAAGCGGCGCCCGTTCACCAGGGTCAGGGTGCGCTGCGAGCCCAACGAATACAGATCGACGAAAGACTGACCGACGCCACCTAAGCCGCCCTGCTGGTTCGCCGCACTCGCGGATTGGACGCCAAAGGCGGGAAGATCCTGCAGCGCCTGTGCGATGTCAGTATACCCTCGTTTCTCGAACGTTTCGGTGTCGACGACCGTCGTAGGCTGCAGGCGATCGAGGTCCGGGCGGGCGATGCGTGACCCGGTGACCACTACTTCCTGGAGCTGCTGTTGTCCAGAGCTAGCTTCTTGCGGCTTCTCCTGCGCGTGGGTGCCGGGCGTGAATGCGACAAGCACCAGCCACAACTCCAACAGCGCAACCCAGCGTCCATTGCAGCTACATTTGACGTGATACATGCGTTCCCTCGCAAATGGCGCCGCAAATTTTTTGCTACGTCCGCGCCGGATGCGGAATACGACTGCGCGTCGGGCTCATTCCGGTAGTTCCCGCCCGAAAGGATGCTCCTACGGCCTGACCCGCATCACCCTCGCCAGAAGGAACACGCCATAATCACACTACAAACATCGACACCACACGTGCCTGTGGAAGATCCAAGTATGCGCTAGAAGCGATAACTGAACGACAGCAGGTAGGTGCGCCCGATGATGCCCGGGAAATAAAGAGACGCGGCCGAGCGGAAGTTGCCACCGGTGCCGGCCAGTGCCGGGTATGGCGGCTGTTTGTCGAACACGTTGTTGACGATCAGGCGCGTCGTGAAGGCATCCGTGACATCGTACGACAGCGTCGAGTCGATCAACCACCAGGGATTGACTCGTAGAATGTTCTGCGAGGTCGCGGTGTTGGTGTTGTCGAAGTTCAGCCCGCTGTAGTACTGCGCCTGCCACTCCCAGGAGAACCGCTCCTTGCGATATTCGGCATCCAGGGTGGCCTTTCCCTTGGGCACGGCAATCAGCGGGTTCGCGCCGCCGAGCTCGCCTGCCAGATTCTGTGGAGCAGCGGTGCCCACGACCTGAACGAGCTTGCGTGTGTCCAGATAGTTGACGCGTGTGTTGATCCGCCCCCAGGATCCGGGCAACGCCGCCGACCAATTCAAGCTGGCTGAAATCCCCTGGAAATCCAACAGTCCGGCATTGACGTAGCCGTCGTGGAAGCTGGTGATCTGGCCGGCCGCATTGCGGGTGAACGATGAGCAGTAGGAATTGTTCGGATAGTTCGCTGCGTCGTAGCACGCATCGAGGACTTCCAACAGGTTCAATTGCACGATGGCATTGGTCAGGTTGATCTCGACGTAATCGACGGACAAGCTCAGTTGCGGCACCCAGCGCGGCCGCAGCACCACTCCGAAGGTCTTTGAGTCGGCCACCTCGCTGGTCAGGTGGGCGTTGCCCGAGGTGATGCCCTGTCCGCTCGCATTGACGACGTTCGATGTGAACGTCGCGGTATTGATTCCCGCGGCGGCGCAATTCGCCGCGCGCCGCGCAGGAGCGGGACCCTGGTTCACATAGTTCTTGTCGCAGGGATCGCGGGCGAATTCAAATGACGTCGAGCCCGGCAGGAACAGCTCAGTGATGGCTGGCGCCCGGATCGATTTGGTCTTGTTGGCGCGAAACTGGATATCCTGCACCGGTGACCAGCGCAGCCCTGCGGTCCAGGTGGTCGCGGCGCCGGCGATCGAGTTGCTGACACGGCGCGCCGCCCCTTCCAGCTCCAACTGATGCAGGGCGGGCAGGTCCTGCTGCGGCTCGAAGACCGGGATCAAGGTCTCGGCGTAGATTTCGTTGGTGCGGTAGGAGCCTTCGACCGGCAGCGCAAAATTCTGACCGAAATTGCCGGTGTAGAAGGTATCGGGCTGGAAATCCGCGGACTCGCGCCGGTTCTCGAATCCGACGGCCGCCTTCCACTGACCGGAAGGCAGCTTGACGACGTCGCCGTTCAAATTGATGGTGAAGTCGCGCTGGGTGTCGAACGACTCAGCGATGGCATCGTGCGTCACATAGGCGCGGGCGGCAGCACTCGGCGAGCCCTCACCGAACACGTTGATCGGCGCGCACGTGCTGGAGCCGGTGGACACAGCCGCGGCGACCGGATTGCCTGCACAGACAATGTTGCCTGCCGTATCCGTGGTGGCATTCAGAGCGTTGTATAAGTTTTGCAGGACTACCCGGCCGGCGGAGTTCACGTTATGCGAGGTCCCGTAGGAGAGCGAGGCGTCCCAGTTGTAGTTACGCTCCAGGACCGAGAAGTCTCCGGTCAGGCCAACGACGCCGCGGGCCAATATCTGGCTGCCCGATACGGTGCCGTTCTGTAAATCCGTGCTGGCGCGGGCCAGATAAAAATGCTGGTCGTCCCAGTTCGGGTCCTGGCGGGACTTGGCCGACGTGGTGGCGCCGTAGTTGGCAAGCTCGGTTTCAATGAGCGTCCGGTCGGTGGCGCTCAGGTATGGATTGTTGACGGAGATTTTCAAGTTTCCGAGCGGACTGCCCACTCCCGCAAAGAGCGCCGAGCTGTAGGCCGGCTGTGCGATCAGCGAGTGCGCGTGAGTTTCCGAAAACCAGCCCTCGGTGTTGAGCGATAGATGATCGGTCAGCTGGAAGTTGCCCAGCGTATCGAAGTTGATGCGCTCCGTTGGCGTAAGCAGGTTGCTGAATTGCGATAGTGTGATGCCGTCTCCGCCTTGCCAGAACACCGGATTGCCGGTCTCCTGGCCCAGGTTGTATGGGGCGAGGGCGCCCGATCCAGGCGTAAACGACAGCGGCTGGCCGGCGGCGTTGGTGACACCTATCTGCTGCGGAGATCGTCCCTTCGCGGCGGGGTCCAAATAAGTGTCGTCCAGCATTGGAATACCAGAGGTCGTGATCGGCCCCACGTGGGTATCGGGAGTCAGAACTTGTGTGTAGGGACCCGGATGCAAAGGCGCCAGGAATTGCAGATTCTGCGCGTAGTCGTTGCGCGCGGTACCGGTGAGGCCGTCGGCCTTGGTGATCTCCGCCACCGCCATGACGTTACCGCGGCCATCGAAGAGGTTTTTGCCGCCTAAAGCGCTGAAACGATAGTTCCAGGCATCGCCTTGATTCGAGACACCCGTCTGGGCATCCAGCTTGAGGCCCTCGAATTTCTTCTTGAGAATGATGTTGACCGTGCCGGAGATGGCATCCGCTCCGTAGATGGGCGCACCGCCGACGCTGATAGTCTCAACGCGGTCGATCAGCTGGACGGGGATGACGTTGAGATCGACTTGCTGGCCGGGGGAGGAGGCACCATCGCCGAAGGCGGCACTGTTGGACGAGACAAAGCGCCGCCCGTTCACCAATGTCAGCGTGCGCTGGGAGCCCAGCGAATACAGATCGACGAAAGACTGTGCTATGCCGCCCTGGCCGCCTTGCTGGTTCTGCGCGCTGGCGGACTGCACGCCGAACGCAGGAAGATCCTGCAGCGCCTGGGCGACATCAGTGTAGCCTCGCGTGTCGAAGGTGTCGGCGCCGATGACGGTTGTCGGCTGCAGTCGATCGAGATCCGGGCGCGCGATGCGCGACCCCGTGACCACTACCTCCTGGAGCTGCTGCTGTTGTTGCCCCGAGCTGGCGTCCTGCGGCTTCTCCTGTGCATAAGCGCTCTGCGTCAACGCCAGCGTCAATGCAAAAAACAGCGGCCCGGACAGACCGGACCCGCTTGCGTCCCGACGACAATTGAGATCCTGCATGGTGAGTGCGCCTTAAGTGGGTTTGGAACACGCTTGCGGCATCCATGCGTCATTTCCCCGTGCGGGCGAGCGGTGGACGCTCATCCGCAACCGAAAGTACTTTTTCCAAGGCCCGTCCCAACGTAATCAGGACATCCTCGCGAAATAGCGCGCTCCACAGGCAGACCGCTCTGGGAACACGGTGTTTAGGTCCGTTGGGGTCGAGCGGCTCGTCGGTGACCTTGCGAGTCGCCCGGTCTATGAAGCCCGCCCTCAGAACCAGGCACGGCACCCCCGTTGCATTGGTAGCCGCCAACATTCCGCGCGCGCTCACCGGACCGATGAGTGCGTCCACTTGCCCTAGCAGCGCATCAAACGCCACCATCGCCTGGCGTCGCAGCCGCTCGATCTGTACCATTTCCACTGCGGGAAACAGGTGTGCCCGCCGCCAGTTGTTAGGCCACGCCAAGTCGTCTTGCCATTTCAACTCGTCGTCGCGGTTGGTGAGTGTCAACTCGGAAAAGGCCGCGGCTGCCTCGATGAACACCAGCGTTGTGAGCAAGTCATACGGCAAGTCCGCTATTTTGACTTCGACAAGCTCGGCGCCGGTTGCGCGTACCGCCTCCAGTGCCCGTCGATCCACCTCTGTCACCGCCTCCCCTTCAAACCACGCGGGGACATAGCCGACTCGGACACCCTTGGGCTTAGCCTGCCAATCCCACCCCAGCGGCGCTTCCAGCGAGCCCCAGTCGTTGCTGTCAGGGCCGTCAATGATCTCGAGCACCAGAGGGCTCCACCAGCGAGGCCTCGCAAAAGAGAGCGACGCGGAATTGACTTCATGATTTAGCCGGAACTGGCGCCCTCCATTTTTTGATACGTCCGCACCGGATGCGACATACGACTGTGCGATGCGCCGTTTCCGGTAGGCCCTACCCGAAAAAATTTGCCCTGGCCGCCTAAGCTGCACTACCCTCTTCCAGGAACGCGCCGGTATCTCCCTACAAACACCGACACCCCACGTGCCCGTTGAAGATCCAAGTACGACGACCTGGTTTGCTCGGATCCTGATACACGAGCCCAGTCTGCGTGCTTATCTGCGAAGGTTGACTCGGGATCGCGCGGAGGTTTCTGACGTCGTCCAGGAAACGTATGCCCGGCTTCTAGCGCTCTCGCCCGCGCAGCGGGACGCTGTGCGTACGCTGCGGGCCTTCCTCTTCACCACCGCGCGCAATGTCGCGATGGAAGCATTGCGCCGCCGGCCGGTGGTTTCACTGGACGCTCTACTGGAATTGGGAGCCTCGTCCGTCGTAACAGACAGTGAGATGGAGTCCCCTCCGGATCAGAAGTTGAACGCTCGACAGGAATTGGAGCTGCTTGCCGCTGTGATCGCGTCGTTGCCCGATAGATGCCGCGAGGTGCTGACTTTGCGCAAGATCCATGGCCTGTCTCAAAAGGAGATTGCCGCCCGGCTCGGGATAGCCGAGCATACGGTTGAGAAACACGTCAGCTATGGCGTACGGCTGTGCGCCGCGCGTTTGCTGGAGAGGCTGGAACCCTCCAGCGGCGCCAGCAACTCTTCCCCTGACCCTGGACAAGGCCGCCTACGTGGCATCGACTAAAAAGATCGATGAAGCGGCCGCGGATTGGGTGGCTCGGCTGGACAGGTCGGACCCGCCGCCAGAGTTGCGTGCCGGCTTTGAGGCTTGGTGTCACGCTGACCCGCGCCACTACGCCGCGTACTTGAGGTTGCAGCATGTTTGGGGTCGTCTGGATCGTCTGCACGCATTGCAGCCGCAAACGCCAATTCCTGACCCGCAGGGCATCGCGACCGAAGTCGGGGCCGCCCCCTTGCGCTCCCCCGCACGACGGGTGCCGTGCCCTGGCATCGTATGGTCGCGTCTCGCAGTGGCCGCCGTGCTGCTGGGTGTCGTTGCAGGTTTGTGGCTCTGGCTTGAGCCACAGTGGTCGGGACTCGGCGCGCCGCAGAAACGCTATGTAACGCCCATCGGCGCCTTCGAGCGCGTCGCTCTGGCCGACGGGTCCGTCGTACAACTCAACACGCATAGCGAGGTGCGCGTTGTGTTGGGTAAGGGCCGGCGCGACGTGACGTTGGTCCAGGGCGAGGCGACCTTCGAAGTCGCCAAGGATCCCGCACGGCCTTTCGTCGTGACCGCGGGTACGATCGCCGTGCGGGCAGTGGGCACGAATTTCAATATCCGCACAACCGCGAGCGGCGTTGAAGTCATGATTATCGAAGGCGCGGTCGCGCTAGGCCCCGTAGCGGCGCTCAATCGGCCCGATACCATGCCGGTTGTCGGTGCGGGTCGGGTCGCTGTCACCATTGCATCTCAGGTGCACTTGCAGGACATCGATGCAGGCGAGATGGCACGGCGCCTCGCCTGGCAGCGCGGTATGCTGGGGTTCAGCGGGCAGCCGCTCGCGGAGGTCGCGGAGGAATTCAACCGCTACAATGATTGCAAGCTCGTCATCGCCTCAGCAGCGGTGGGACAGCTACGCATCGGGGGCTATTTCAGGGCGACGAACCTCGAAGCGTTTGTCAGCGTCATTGAGGAGCGCTTCGGGATCGCAGTGAGTCGCGAGCCCGGCCGGATCATTCTCGGAGGAAACGGCTCACGTGCTCGTTGAGAAATGTTGCATCCTCCGGGGAGGCTCCCGCACCGGCCGGATGGCCCCACAGTGATGGGATGGGAAGGAGCTCGCAGTGAGGGATGAAGGCCGCCTCGTAGCGCGCATCGCCCAGCGGGAAGTAAAGGTCGGTCTGCGAAGGCATATACAGCACCGGCACTTTGATCGACCGTAGCGCCGCCTCAACATTACCACCGAAGCCCGGCGTGCCGCCGACGTCATGCTTCTCCCAGGTGCGCATCTGCAGGATCAGGTTGTTCGCGTCCGCACCCGGAATGAACTGGGTTCGGAGGTGCTCGATGACCTCGGGTAAAGTGCTGCCCAGTGAGGCGTCTGTCCGCCACAGCTCTTTACGCCACCACTCCTGCGAGAACAGCCACGCGGACCAGACGGCCGCAAACGCTTGGATGCCTTTCTCCGGCTCGTTCTGGTAGTTCCCTCCTTGGAACGCCGGATCGGTGGTGAGAGCGGTGATCTCACTTTCCAGGCGCACGATTCCATGTCCGTAGGTCTTGGCCGTACCGGAGGTGGCCACGATGCGGTCCATGAAGTCCGGGTAACTCACTGCCCACTGGAACGCCTGTTGCGCTCCCATTGAAAAGCCGATGACGGCACGCAAATGGCGGACATGCAACTGTTCGGTCAGCAGCCGATGGACGGCCTCCACATTGTCCCGGATGGTCATGATGGGAAAGCGTGGCCCGGAAAAAGGCGCCGGCGTGTTGCTGGGCGAGGACGACCGGCCGTTCCCAAACAACTCGCTGGTGATAAGGAACACCTTGCCGGGATCAAGCGCCTTACCCGGACCGATCAACCACTCGTAGCCGTGCATTTCGGCCATGTAGTGGGACGGCAGCAAAATGGCATTGTCACCGGCGGCGTTGAGGTGCCCATAGGTACCGTAAACGACGCGCGCCTCGGGCAACTCCACACCGGATTCCGACTTGAAACGCGCAATCCGGTACTCATGCTGAACGGGCTCTTCAGACTTGGTTTCACCCGGCCAGGCCGCTGGGATGCCCGCGGCGAGCAGGGCAAAGGCGCTCGCCAACAAGCGCGCGAGACTTCCGGCCGACGGTCGTTCCATGATGAGCTCGGTGTTGACGGTCCTGCCTCCAGGCTAGCGCCGATTCAGGGTCTATTGCAATGCATGTCCGCAGAGTGCCCTTGATACCCGAATTCCGGCGTCTGTATCCGCAGATCGACCTGGAGCTTGATTGCAGCGATCGGTTGGTCGAGATGGTGGAGGAAGGCTTTGACGCGGTCATCCGCAGCGGCGCCCGCGCCGCCGCGACCCAAGGATTTAAGGATCGGTTACAGGCCCGATTTTCTAATGCGCACCGCGATCGAACGGGAGCCAGCTGTGCACCGTGTTGGATTCGTACCTGCGCAACCCGGGGCACTTTTCAATTCTGTGGCCTTCCAACAGGCAACTCGCGCCAAAGCTGCGCGTGTTCGTGGACTTTCTGGCGCAGCGGCTGTTCAGGCTATGATCTGTTCAGCTGGAACACCAGGGCATAGCTGGTGCCACCCGACTGAGCCGTCACACCCAAAATCGCCTGTTCCGGAGTCACTGCATTGTCCAGTGTCCCCAATCCGCTGAATTGAATGCCATTCAGAACGGCCGCCGCTCCAGTGCAGCTTGCATAGGCAAATGCAACTCGGTACGCGTTGTAGCTCGCGTTAATGATCGACACGGTACCGTTCAGCACGCAGCCACTCGAGGGGTCCTGCGAAAAGATGGATCCATCGCTGTTCACGGTCACAGCCACGTTGTTCTGCGGGTTCGTGTAGTTGCCTGCGATCGTCGCAAGAGAGGAAGCGCTGTTGTAAAGCGTGTCGAAAGTGAGATCCAAGGTCCCACTGGACGCATTGCCTGAGTCCGTCTTGAACTGCGAGGTCAGAGAAAGTGTCGTTCTAGCCTGAACGGTACCGGACACCGAGCCGGTGCCATGGGTAGATCCGTCCGCGAAGGTCGTCCCCATGGGGGCATAGCCATCAAAGCTCGCGGTGACCGAATTGCCCGAGACGCTTGCCGTGCCGACATATTGCACGTCGTCCGAGCGCATGAAATGAAATTCACCCGCCTCGTCTACCAACCCCAGGACCTGGAGCCCGCTGATCGAGTCGGTTCCGCGCCAGATACCGCCGGGCGAGGCATTCGATGGGGTGGTGCCACTCCCGTTGCCGCTGCCGGTCAGGCTGCCGCTGCCGCTGCCGCCGCCGCAGGCCGTGAGAAGGCCGAATGCTGCTACTGCGACCGCGACCCTTGGCCATTTCGTTGTTGTCATGAGATCCCTTTGCCGACTACTTGACGCGCGATATAACGTCTGAGGCAGTGTATAAGGCGGCGTCCAGTCAATCTGGGCAGTGGATCACAATGGTTAGCTATAGAGCTAGCGGGCGCCGCGTTGCTTGCGCGTTGGGACACCGCTGCGGACGGAATGACGGTAGTCGTTGGGTGTGCAGCTCATCCAACGGCGGAAGGCGCGAATGAAGGCGCTCTCCTCCGAGTAACCGAGCAAGTAAGTGATCTCGGCCAGCGAGTGGGCACTGGTCGCCAACAATCGGGTGGCCAGATCGTAGCGGGCCTTGTCGAGTAGCTCGTTGAACTTGAGCGAGCGCGCCAGCAACTGGCTCTGCAGAGTGCCCGGTGTCATTCCAAGCTCGCGCGCGATCTGTTCCAACCGCGGCGGTCCCATCGACAATTCCTTGACGATGGCCGCCTCCACCCGCTGAGCGAGAGAGTTCTCCAGCCGCGACTGCTCCTGCAACAGCAGCAAGTTGCGCTCGATGATGTCGAACAAGCGCTTGTCGGACGAGCGGATGGGGGTGTCGAGAACCGGCCGCGGCAACGTGATCTGGTTGGTTGCGGCGCCGAAGGTCAACGGACAGCCAAACACCCGCTGATATTCGCCGAGGAGCGCCGGCTTGGGGCTCGGATGTTGGAGCTGGACCGCCACCGGCGTCCAGGCGGGAGACAACGCTTTGCGCAGGAAGAAGAACGGAAATGCCGTCGACATATCGCAGTCGTGGCGTGACAGCGCCAGATCGGGCGCCTTGACACGGTACCAGATGTACGCGTACTGGTCTTCGACCAGCAACTGGCCCTCGTCGCCGTCTTGAAAGATCGCGCCATAACGCATCAGAACGCGCAATGCAGCGCCCACGTCCTTGGCGGACAGCAGTGCAAACCCCAGCAGACCCAGATCGGCGAAGTCGAATCGCTCGTAGATGTGCAAGCCCACGTGCGGATCGGCCGCATAGGCCGCCGCCTGGTCCAACAGAGAAAAGAAGTCTCCGAGCGGTACCCGCAGCTGCCCCTCTTCTACCGACTCGCGCGTGAGACCGATCCCAGCATAGAGCGGATCGGGATCCAAGTCGCGCCCCGCCAAGTACCGCCCGACAGCGCCGACGTAGCTGATGTGGATCGTCAGCGGATGTGTGTTCAGGCAGTCGCTCGTTGACATCAGATGGCTACTTTGCCCCTGCGGCTGTCGATACGGACGAGTTCGAGGCGAATATAGTCGGACGTACCTCGACGAACAACGATTCGCGCGTGGTTTTTTGCCTGCTTGGGTTTCAGATCTACTAAAACGGGGCACTGCACATGGATGGTGCGCCGGCCGCTCCTTAGCGGTGCCAAGCCTCGCATTACAGGGGGAAAGACATGCCATTGAGCAACCATGACCGACAACAAGTGTTGCCGGAAAGCCTCATCTGCGGTGTAGCGGCAGCCCAACACCCGCGACGCCGCGTCGCGGGAGCCGTCGCCTGGATTCTCGCCGCCAGCACGGCCGCGTGCATCGCATCTCCAATGGGGGTAGCGGCGGAGGCTGACGCAGAGGCAACGCCTGCGGCACCTGAGGCAGATTCCGCGGCCGGCGGTCTTCAGGAGGTCATTGTGACGGCGCAGCGCCGCGCAGAGCGCCTGCAGGACGTTCCAATCAGCGTGAGCGCGTTCAGCCAGGACAAAATGGATGCACAGGGGCTGCGCAGCATCGACGACCTGACCCAGCTGTCTCCCGGCGTCTCGTTCGAGAGAATGGGGTTGACCGCCGCCTCGAACTATAACGACGAAAACTCTGACATCGCCTTCCGCGGCATCGACTCGAACGCCGGCAGTTCAACCAGCGCGATCTATATCGATGACACGCCACTGCAGGGTCGCCACATCGGCTTCGGCACCGTCAATGCGTTTCCGGTGCTGTTTGACCTGGAGCGCGTCGAGGTACTCAGAGGCCCGCAGGGCACTCTTTTCGGCGCGAGCGCCGAGGGTGGCGCTATACGTTTCGTGACACCTCAGCCCAGTCTCACCTCGTACAGCTCGTACTCACGAGCCGAGGTCGCCAATACGCAAAATGGCGGCCAGAGCTACGAGCTGGGAGCCGCGGGTGGCGGGCCTCTGATCGATGGCGTGCTCGGTTTCCGTGCCAGTGCGTCCTATCGCGAGGATGGCGGGTACCTCGATCGCGTCGACTACCGCACCGGCGTTGTGACGCAACCGAACGCCAACTTTCAGCACACCGCGGCGCTACGACTCGCGCTCAAGTGGGCGATCAACGACAAGCTGAGTCTCACGCCATCGATCTTCTACCAGCACTTGTACCTGAACGACACCAGCGCGTACTGGCCACAACTGTCGGATCCGGCCAATCAGCGCTTTGACAACGGCAACGCGCAACGCAATCCGAGTACCGACCCTTTCTATCTCGCCAACGTGCGCCTCGATTGGGACCTCGGGGTGGCGACAATGACAACCAACCTGTCGTACTTCTCTCGTCATCAGTCGGATGAGCCCGACTACACCCAATTCGACCGGGCCAACTACGGCCTGTCCCCCTACGCACCCTATGGTGTCTTCGCCGAGTCGCCGTTCGAGGACAACCAGGACAACACCGTCGCGGAAGTCAAGCTGCAATCGGCCGATGCGGCAGCACGCGTCACCTGGACGACGGGACTGTACTACGCGCACCTCAACGAAAATGAGGAGCAACGGATCATCGATCCGGATCTCAATGCCGAGTACCAGGCGGCGCCGGTCATCCCACCCAACCCCCCGATCTGCACCCCGAACGCTCCGTGTCCTGGCGGCGAGATCTTCACCGGACGCCTCAACCGGATCATCGACCGGCAGGCCGCCGTATTCGGCGAGGCCAAAGTCAAACTGTGGGGTGGTTGGAGCGTCACCGGCGGCGTGCGTGTCGAACATGCGACCTACAGCGGTGTGAGCGATCAGTACGGCCCGTTCCTCGGCCCGAATTTCGGTCCGCAAACTCCTCTGCTAGCCTCCGGCTCGGCATCCGCAACCCCAGTGACTCCGCGTGCCGTGCTCTCTTACGAACCGACCTCGGATATGTTGTTCTACGCGAGCGCCGCGAAGGGTTACCGGGAGGGCGGTATCAACGGTGGGTTGGGTGACTCCTGTGTGGCTCAGGAACAGTCCATCGGCCTACCCCGATCGCCGGTGAACTTCCGGCCGGACACCCTGTGGAGCTACGAGCTCGGCAGCAAGCTCACTCTCCTGGAACATCGCCTGCAAATCAACGCCAGTCTCTTCTACATTGACTGGAAGTCCGTTCAGCAGAATGTCTACCTGACCAGCTGCGGCCAACAGTTCGTCGCCAATCTGGGCGCGGCAAAAAGCCGTGGCGGCGACATCGACGTGCAATATCGCCCGCTCGAGAGCCTCTCGCTGGCACTCCAGGCGGCTTATACGGATGCACGCTACACTGAAACCGTGTGCGGCGGCCCGGTCGGGTGCGGCACCACGATCGTGCCCATTGTAACCAAGGACGACCGGCTCCCGGGTCCACCGTGGACTGTGACAGCTTCCGGAGAATACTCATTTCCACGCTGGGGGGACCGACTCCCCTACGCCCGCTTCGACTATCACGTGACGACCGGACAGATCGGCTTGCTGCCGACCCAGAATCCGGCCGATGGCGCTTCCGATCCCACGATTCCCAACATACCGGGCTACCGTACTCTGGCGATGCGTGGCGGCTTGCGTTGGAGCGGCATCGATGTGTCCCTGTTCGGGCAAAATCTCACCAACTCGCATCCGCTGCTGGTGTTGTCGCGCGACACCACGAGTTCGCCGCTCTACTTCGGGCGTTCGTTACGTCCGCGCACAATCGGCCTGACCGCGACATATCGCTACTAAAGATGTCGATCGCTACAGCGTCCGCCGTGGCCCCAACCTCAACATGACCACTCAGGCGGAAGCGTTGGGTGCGGG
>CAVVXG010000009.1:0-58911 GCA_963752125.1 uncultured Pseudomonadota bacterium
CACATCGAGCGCTTGCGAGACAGACTGCGCGACTGAACGCCTGGCCTGACAACAGGTTTGCGACGAGCGGAACGACGTCAGCGCACGCCATTCACTAGGCGTTCAGCGCTCCTGCGCGAGACTCCGGCCCAGCACCGGTTTGATTGCGCTCCCGACGGCGCCATTTCAGTACGAACGGATTTGAGTTGCGTCACTCCGGTGCGCCCCTTACTGTTCGTGAGTGCCTGGGGCGCGTAGCCTCTTTCCGGAGCCTCTTCCAGTGAATATCTCAGGCGGTTGCCTCTGCGGCGCCGTGCGCTACCTCAGCACGGCTGCACCCATCACCACACGTGCCTGCTGGTGTCGCGTATGTCAGTACATCGGCGCGGGCAGCGGCACCGTAAACACCTGTTTCAGGACAGAAACCTTTTCGGTGGAAGGCGAGCTGCGTGACTACCGCAGTATCGCCGACAGCGGCAACGTCATGCACCGCCGGTTCTGCCCCACCTGCGGCACGCACCTGTTCAGCGAGGCGGAATCACGCCCGCACCTCATCTTCGTCCGTGTCGGAACACTGGACGATCCCGGGGCGGTCAGGCCAGCCATGACCATCTGGACGGCGGAAGCACCCGAATGGGCCTGCTTTGATGAGACGGTGCCGAAGCTGGAACGCCAGGCGCCGCCGGCCGCTTGATGCCTCGGGCGCGCGCCCTGGCTGGCCATCCCTGGCCACCCGCTCATCGGATGCGGCGGACCTACTCCCAATTCTTCAGCGACTTCGACGCTGCATCCGCGGCATTGTCGGCGGACTTCGTGGTGGCCAACTGCTGGATCGCTTTCGTCAGCGCGGCTTGGTTGATGGTGGCGCTGGTTGCGACCCCCGCCGCGTTGGTCGTGACGGAGACAGGGTCGGCGATGTTGATGAGGCTCTGGCAGTCCAGGATCTGGTAGCTGGCGACGAAGCGCTGAGCCATGAACGTGTACAGATTGTTCGCCGCTCCCGCATCGGGTGTGTAGAAGGCTGACAGATTTTTCTTGTTGTTGAGCATGCGCTGCGGCGCGATGCGGACCATTTGACGGCAATAACGTGCTGTATCGATGTCATAGTAGGAATCCGCCGCCGGCTGATCGACTCCGCGCCTGTACTCGTTGACCTTGGCTCGATCGTCGTTGCCCGCCAGCTGCGTCATCGGGTCGCCACCGGGAATCAACGCGACCGGCGTGCCCTGCTCCATGCGGGCCTGGAGCTCGTTCAGCGCCTGTGCCGGCACCAACTGCCCGGGGTTGCCGAGGTCGTTGGCCATGAAAGGCTTGCAGCCCATAGCGCCGTCCAGAAAGACGTCCGTGAGGCGGTTGTCACTGGGGTTTCCCAAGGTGACGGCGCCTTTGAGGGCAGCAAGATTCTTCTTGGTGTACTGCGCCAACAGACCCTTCGGGGTAATGAGGTACAGCGTCGGCAGGTTGTCGCTCTGATCCTGGTCGACCACGAAAAAGTCCCGCACCGTCGGGCATGGCAGGCCATCGCTGGCTGTGCCCAGCACCGGGACTTTCAAGGCACCAGCGGCGATGGCCTCGTTGGCGGCTTTGAAGAACGCATGCGCGTTGCAAAAGGCCACCTGTCCGAAAACGCTCCCTCGCGCACCGTTCACGCAGCGGGCGTCGGACAAAGTGGAGGACGACTCGGCAGTCAACGTGAGCTCATCACCATTATCGCCGAACCAGAGCGCCACAATGGCGCTCGCAGGCAGCGTCGGCACCACGGGCGCCGCTGCCGGCTGGGTGCCCGCGTCGATCACCAGGGGGTGATAGACGGAAATCTGGTTCGTGGCGGGGTCGAAGATCGCGGCCTGCACGAAAGCGGACTGTACGGTGTTTGTCTCATTACAGGGACCACCGGCCGGATCGGTCGCGACGAGCTGGTAGGGTGTTGCAAGACCGGTTGCGCTCAACGGGTCGCTGGGCACGATCAGCGTGCAATCGGGATTCGGTGCTGTCGTGCCGGCCAACGCGGCATTGGCCTTGAGTTGGTCACCGTGCTGTACCGCGACCGCGAGCGGGGTGCAGATTGTCGCAAGCACCGCGAGCAGCGGTGCGCCGCGCCGGCACTGCCGGCAGCCATGTGCAGAAGGCGTCATGATTAATTCCTCCACTGATGAGAACCGACGCTTGCCGCGCGAGCCATTCCAACACGGAGCGCGGTGCGGTTGCTTGGGAGCGCACCGTACTGCATCCGTAGGAACTTTACGATGTGCGAAAAAGGGAACACTACGCGACCACGGAGCGTGGCGCGTATCTGTTGTATGTAAAGGCAGTGTCGGTAAACGCTAACGGATCCGACGTCTGCTCAATCCAACACCGAGGATGCGCGCGGCGCGGCAGGCGTAACCTGCCGCGCTACGTGGGTTACACCCCTACTTCGGCGCGAACGTCACCTTGGTGGTCCAGTGCGGGTAGGCCGGAAGATTGGTATCGATGACCAGGTTGCCCTGGGCCTTGGCGGCCGTGGAGCTCACCTCGACGGTCGTTGGCGCGCCGCAGGGCGCATCGACCGGCATCGGGCTGGTGACGGAGATCGCCTTGGCCGCGGCCACGTCCGCCGCATCCTGGCTCACCGGCTCGATATGAGCCGCGGTGATTTGAGTATCTTGCTGGGTAGCGAAGCGGTACTTCACACTGCCGGTGAAGCCGCCTTTCGGAGGCTTGCCGTTGGCCGTGTCGATCGGTGGCGCCTCCTTGGGGGGCTCGGGCTCGGCCAGCTTGATCTCACGCGGCTGCGCCGGCTCGACCTTTTCCTTGGTGGTCAGACCCTGCAGCTTCCAGATAGCCTGCACCTGCAGCGGGAAGCTCGGTCGGCATTTGACGGCGTACATCCCTTCCCATGCGGTGCCCGCCCGGTTGGGCGTGAGCGGGAAGCGGTCGTTGCCGCTCAAGCCGAACAGAAAGACCGAGCCAGGACTCACCAGGGCATCGGATGCCGTGGTGGCCTTGATCTCGTACATCCCAATGTCGGGATTGGCCGAATAGTGATCTGGAGTTTCGTCATGTACCTGCACATCGCAGGCGCTCAGGGCCGTTGCCACGGCCCCTCCTAAGAAGAAAGTCGCGCACAAGGTCCCCTTCGACATGCCGCCCCCTTATTAACGACACATTGTCCGGAAGACCCGAGTCTGACAAGTCATCCGGCTCAAAACAAGGCGGCGCGCCCGGTTTAATGCAACCTGCCGGGTCAGGGTATGCTTTACACAACCGGTGTCAGGGAAACCTGACGCGCGGCGTGGGCTTGCTACTAAACACGGCGCACCGCGGGCAGCGTGCGACATAAGAGATCCGCAACACCTCCGAACCGCACACATGCACTCTGCCCGATGCGTATGCCGTGACTGCCCGTCACCGCGCCGGTTGCAACGAGATAACCGGCTTTCATGGGCAGCCCACGGCGTGCGCACCGGCCCAACGCAAAAGCCAGCGCCGCAAGCAGACCGCCCCGCATGGAGCGCACGGCACCGCAGCCAACGCTGGCCCCATCGATGAATGTCTCGCAAGTGAGCGAGTCGTAAGCACGCGAGTGCCAGTCGGAAATGGCCGGCCCGAGCAACAACCCACCGTGGCTGCCGAAATCCGAGACCACGGCCGTGGGCCCAAGCTCGTTGATGGCGGCCAGCGGACTGCCGGCGACCTCGATGCCGACGTGCAGTCCCGTGACCAGCCGCGCGGCCTCCTCCGGCGTCCAGTGCGCCCGGTCGGAGTGCGCGTCCGCGCCGAGACGGAACACGAATCCGGCCTCGATGGCCGCAAAACCGCCACGAAACACTGGAACATCAATCAGGGCTTCGGGCGGGGCGAGACGGATGCCACGCCGGAAAACCGGGCCCACCAGCCGATCCTCCCCCACCCGACGCAGCCAGCGCTGCTTGATGCCGCCGACCTTCCAGCCGACCAGACGATCCGGCCACAGCGCGATGGCCCGGTCCTGGTAGGCATAGGCGGTGTTGAGAGTCGCCGGAAGGGTCCCGGGGAAATCGGGTAAGGCCTCGGCATCCAGCCGTGCCCGAACGAACCGCTCGGCAATCACCTCGCTATCCATGCAGCTCCCTGCTGTCGATGATCTAGCCGATCACCATAAAACACTCCGACAGGCAAAAAAAGAGGCCCGGAAGCGACGCTTCCGGGCCTCTTGGGAGCGCTTGAGGCTTACCGATCAGTACCGATAGTGATCCGGCTTGTAGGGACCGGACTTGTCTACACCGATGTACTTCGCCTGCACATCAGTGAGGGTGGTGAGCTCTGCGTTCAATTTCGCAAGCTGCAAGCGGGCCACCTTTTCGTCGAGGTGCTTCGGCAAAACGTAGACACCGACCGGGTATTTGGCTGTGTTTGCAAACAGCTCGATCTGCGCGATGGTCTGGTTCGCGAAACTCGAGCTCATCACATAGCTCGGGTGTCCCGTACCGCAACCGAGGTTTACCAACCGCCCTTGCGCCAGCAGGATCAGCCGCCGGCCATCAGGGAAGATGATGTGGTCGACCTGCGGCTTGATGTTCTCCCACTTGTACTGCTTGAGGCTCGCGACATCGATCTCGTTGTCGAAGTGGCCGATGTTGCACACGATGGCGTTGTTCTTCATCCGCCTCATGTGCTCATGCGTGATCACGTGGAAATTACCGGTGCAGGTGACGAAAATGTCAGCCTTGTCCGCGGCGGTCTCCAGGGTCACGACCCGATAGCCTTCCATCGCCGCCTGCAGCGCGCAGATCGGATCGACTTCAGTGACCCAGACTTGCGCCGACAGTGCGCGCAGCGCTTGGGCCGAGCCCTTACCCACGTCGCCGTAACCGCACACCACGGCAATCTTGCCCGCCACCATGACGTCGGTAGCGCGCTTGATGCCGTCGACGAGCGACTCACGGCAGCCATACAGGTTGTCGAATTTGCTCTTGGTGACGGAGTCGTTGACGTTGATGGCCGGGAACGCCAGTTGGCCGTCCTTCGCCATCTGATACAGGCGCTTCACGCCCGTGGTGGTCTCTTCAGTCACGCCCTTCACATGCTTCAGACGCGTCGAGTACCACTTCGGATCGGCCTTCAGTTTGGCCTTGATGGCGGCAAACAGTGCTTCCTCTTCCTCGCTCGAGGGCTTGGAAATGACGCTCGGGTTGGACTCCGCCTGGGTTCCCAGATGCAACAACAACGTGGCGTCGCCGCCGTCATCGAGGATCATGTTGGTGTAGCCGCCGTCCGGCCACTCGAAGATCCGATGCGTGTAGTCCCAGTAGTCCGTCAGCGACTCACCCTTCCAGGCGTAGACCGGTGTGCCCTGCACCGCGATCGCGGCAGCGGCGTGATCCTGCGTCGAGAAGATATTGCAGGAAGCCCAGCGAACCTGCGCCCCGAGGGCCTGCAGAGTCTCGATGAGCACCGCGGTCTGGATCGTCATGTGCAACGAGCCGGTGATGCGCGCGCCCTTCAGGGGCTGTTTTGGTGCGAACTCCTCGCGGATGGCCATGAGACCGGGCATTTCGGTCTCGGCGATGAGGATTTCCTTGCGACCCCAATCGGCGAGCGCAAGGTCGGCGACCTTGCAGTCCGCCGGGGCGGAGGCGGGTTTCAGTGTGGCGTTCATACTTCAGTGGCTCCGATGTAGGAATGAGCGCCGTGTGGGATAAACACGCCGCCCTTCTGAGCCTGGCAGGCACTGTGACCTTCGTTAGCGCAAAGGCCACACACCTGTCGCAGCGCTCCTCAGAAAGGCAGCGCCCGGCGCGTCACGCGCCGGTCAATTCATTCACCGCTCAAAATCGCCCGCGGCCCGTGATGGGCCAGCGCTTTTGAACTACGCCGCGCGAGCTTGTTTACCCTCGGCGGCCAGCGCCGCGGCCCGGTCGGTCTTCTCCCAGGTGAACTCCGGCTCGGTACGGCCGAAGTGTCCGTACGCGGCGGTCTTTTGGTAGATCGGGCGGACAAGGTCCAGCATCTCGCGCAGCCCGTAAGGCGTGAGATCGAAGTTCTTGCGCACCAGTTGGGTCAGGCGCTCGCGCGACAGGCGGCTCGTGCCGAAGGTCTCCACCATGATGGAGGTCGGCTCGGCCACACCGATGGCATAGGACACCTGCACCTCGCAACGCTCGGCCAAGCCCGCCGCGACGAGGTTCTTCGCAACGTAGCGGGCCGCATAGGCGGCCGAACGGTCAACCTTGGAAGGATCCTTGCCGGAGAACGCGCCACCACCGTGCCGCGCGTATCCGCCGTAGGTGTCGACAATGATCTTACGGCCCGTCAGGCCGCAGTCGCCCACCGGACCACCGACGACAAAACGCCCAGTCGGGTTGATGTGGAACTTGGTACGGTTGTCGATCCACTTCTTCGGCAGCACGGGCTTGAGGATCTCCTCCATCACAGCTTCGCGCAGCGCCTTGGTGGAGATCTCGGGGCTATGTTGGGTGGAGAGCACCACGGCCTCGAGGCCGACCGGCTTGTCGTCCTCGTACCGCAGGGTCACCTGGCTCTTCGCGTCGGGACGCAACCAGTCGAGCTTGCCTTTCTTACGGACCTCGGCCTGTTTCTTCACCAGGCGGTGCGCCAGGGTAATCGGCGCGGGCATCAGCACGTCGGTCTCGTTCGTCGCGTAACCGAACATCAGGCCCTGGTCGCCGGCGCCCTGCTTGCGCTCATCCTTGCGATCCACCCCCTGGGCGATATCGGGAGACTGCTTGCCGATAATGTTGACGACACCGCAGCTCGCCCCGTCGAAACCCATATCCGAGGAGTTGTAGCCGATATCGAGCACCGTCTTGCGGACCAGGGACTCGACGTCGACCCACGCACTGGTAGTCACCTCACCCGCGACCACGACGACGCCCGTTTTGATCAGCGTTTCGCAAGCCACTCGGCCGCGCACGTCGTCCTTGAGAATGGCATCCAGAACGGCATCCGAAATCTGGTCTGCCACCTTGTCCGGATGGCCCTCGGAGACCGATTCGGACGTAAACAGGTAGTTATTCGCCATGTAATCCGCCAAGTAAAAGATAAAGGGTTGGGGTGGAAGGTATTAGTTTAACCGGTAGGCCGATTAAGCGGGTGGGCATACAGCAAAAATCGGACCTTCATTCCGGTGGATTCTGGCCGGCCGATTCGGGCCGACAAATGCTGGCCGATGGACGCCGGCGCCGCGGGCGGGAGCGGGCCGCGTAGGCCCGCACCGCCGGCTATGTCGTCATGCCGTGTGATTATCGTTTAACGCTCCTGCGAAAGGTCCCAGTAGCGAACACGCCCGTCAGCCGCGGGCACCCGCCCGAGAAAACGCTGCCGCAACTACATTGGATAGCAGCATCGCAATTGTCATCGGACCCACACCGCCGGGCACGGGCGTGATCCAGCGTGCGCGCTGCGCCGCCGACTCGTACTCCACATCGCCCGCGAGCTTTCCCGCGGCGTTACGATTGATTCCAACATCGAATACGGCGGCACCTGGCCGGATCCACTCCCCCGGAATGAAGTGGGTCTTGCCGACGGCGGCTACGACCACTTCGGCACGTTCGACCTCTGCTCGCAAATCCTTGCTGCGCGAGTGACAAATAGTCACCGTCGCACCCGCCAGCAACAGCTCGAGCGCCATGGGGCGCCCGACAATGTTGGAAGCGCCCACGACTGTCGCACGCAACCCGCTCAACTCGATACCGTACTCCTTCGCCAGCACGATCACTCCGTAGGGCGTGCACGGCCGCAACCTGGGCCGTTTTTGCGCCAACAGACCCGTATTGATGGGGTGCAGGCCATCGACATCCTTCGCCGGATCGATCGCCTCGCTCAATCGCTCGGTATCGAAGCCGCGCGGCAGGGGCAGCTGCACCAGAATGCCGTCGACGTTCTGATCGATGTTCAAGGCATGAACCAGCGCCAGTAATTGCGCCTCGGAGGTCGTCGCCGGCAAGTCATGCGCGAACGATGCGATCCCTGACTCTTCGCACGACTTCCTCTTGTTGCGCACGTAGATCGAGGAGGCGTGATCGTCACCTACCTGCACCACGGCCAGGCCGGGGCGCCGGCCGTAGCGCTGCTCGAACTCACGCGCCCGCTCGCCCACCGACTGGCGCACTTTCGCGGCAACTGCCTTGCCATCAATGACGATCGCGCCGCTATCTTTCCGTGCCGGCGCGCTGCCATGAGCTACTGACATTCATTAACCCCCGGGAAACGCAGCGGCGAGCCGCTGTTGGAATTCTGCAGGCGTGAACTTATGGTTTTGCGTCCCCAACGCCTCGATCTTGATCGCCCCCATGACGGAGGCGATCCGCCCCGTGGTCTGCCAGTCCAGGCCGTGCAACAGGCCGTGGATCAGCCCGGCGCGATAAGCATCGCCGCAGCCGGTGGGATCGACGACCGCATGGGTCTTGGCGCACGGAATCTCGATCGGGCCGCCTTTAGTGTGAATCACAGACCCTTCCGCGCCACGGGTCACGATGAGCGCCTCAACGCGCTGGGTGACATCGCTTTCGGTCCAGCCCGTCTTTTGCTGGATGAGCTGCCACTCGTAGTCGTTCACCGCCACCCAGGTTGCCTGCTCAACGAAACGCGCCAGG
Source organism: uncultured Pseudomonadota bacterium (assembly GCA_963752125.1). Taxonomy (GTDB): domain Bacteria; phylum Pseudomonadota; class Gammaproteobacteria; order Steroidobacterales; family Steroidobacteraceae; genus 13-2-20CM-66-19. The sequence continues at coordinate 8,556 of CAVVXG010000009.1, forward strand.
TCCTTGGCGTCGAACATCGGCAGCCCCTGGCCAGGATCGAAAATGAATGGGACGCCGGCCTCGGCAAACTGCGCGGCGTGTTGGATCATGCCATCGCGCCCGTCGGGCGCGACGATGCCGAGCGCGATCTCGCCCGCCTGGCTCACGTGGTTCAGATGCGAGAGCTGCATGGCGCCGGGGTGGAAAGCCCAGATCTGATTGTTGTCGAGATCGGTGGTGACGAAGCCCTGCGCGGTATGCTCGGTCTCGACCACCTTGATGTGATCCATGGAGACGCCGGTCTTTTGCATCCACTCGGCGTACTGTGCGAAGTCCTTGCCGACGGTGGCCATGGCGTAGCCCACATCGCCCAACAACTTGAGGTTGTAGGCAATGTTGCCCGCGCAGCCGCCGAATTCGCGGCGCAACTGCGGCACCAGGAATGAGACGTTCAGGATGTGAATCTTCTCGGGCAGGATGTGATTACGGAACCGGTCACCGAAGACCATGATGGTGTCAAAGGCGACCGATCCACAGATCAAGGCTTTCTTGGCCAAGGCGCATTACCCTTTCGATTAGGCGTCCATCGCGAACCTGTCACTGCCGGGCCTCAGTTCGAACCTGCCGTCAATGACCGCTCGGATCCAGCGCGCTGTAGCGGTAACCCCGCCAAAGGCATAGAAATGCGGCTGGACGATACGGCCGCTGCCCCGTGCAGCGCCGCCGCGGACGAGAGCCGTAAGCATCTCATCCGGGGTAGTCGCCAGTCGAGCCAGCTTAAGAGTGGCGCCCATGTTCCTCATGAGCGAATTCAAAGAAGCCCCGACCCCACAAATCCTGGCGTACCTGAGGAGCTTGGGCAGGGGCGTAGGACCGGCGATGCCAACGTGCGCAGGGAGCGTGATTCCCTCGTGCGTCAGGCGCTCGTCCCACGCCATAACCGCATGCGGGTCGAAGCAGAACTGACTGGTGATGTGCACTTTCAGCCCACCCAGCGCGGCGAACGCCTGTTTGTGGCGCAGGGCCGCGATCAGTACCTCATCGGCGACCTGCTGGTGACCCTCCGGATGGCCGGCGATGCCGAGCCGCTGGAGGCTCGAGTCTTGCAATACGCCGGAGTCGATGATGTCGAGAGTGCTGCGGTATGGGCCCAATCCCTTCGGCAGATCCCCAGCGATCAACAACGCCTGCCCCACACCCGCATCCGCCAACTGCCGTAGCGCCTCGCGCAGCGCCTGTTCGCTCACGATGCGTCGGGCTGCGATGTGCGGCGATGCATGAAGCCCGAGGCGCTGAAGCCTGACGGCCGTTTGCACCACCTCGCTCAAGGTCGCCTTGGGAGTGTGGGCCACATATACCGCTGTGGCCGCGGGTAACGTGGCAGCCAGCAGCGGCAGTGAGTCCTCATCGTGAGTGGAGACCTCGGTGGAGGCATTGCGCACGAACTCGATGATGGCGCGCTTCAGCTGCGCGCCCTGCAGTGGCGCGGCAGACTCACTCAGCTTCAGGTTTTCGTTGGGCTGGTGACTCAAGGCTTCTGCGGAACCACCGCGGCCTTGGCCTGGGCAAGAATCGCCACCGCCTGCCGGGCCACCTCGCTCAACCCCGCACCCTGGCGCTGCTCGAAGTAAGTAATCATCTGCGTCCGCATCCGGGGCTCCCAATAGCGGCGCAGGTGGGTAGCCACGTCATTGGCGGCCTGAGCCTGCCCGGTCTCGCCCTCCCAGAAGGAGGCGATCTCATTGGTCATTTTGATCAATTGATCGATATTCATGATCCGTTACTTCAACAACCGCCCCGGGTGAGCATAGACGACGTGCCGGTCCCGCCTTGCGAACGCCACGAGCGTCAAACCTGATTTTTGTGCCAGCCTGATGGCAAACGCGGTGGGCGCGGAGAGCGCCGCCAGGAAGGAGATCCCCACGGTGGCGCACTTCTGCACCATCTCATAACTCGCGCGGCTGGTGACTAGCATGTAGCCGGCTGAGACATCCCCATTTCCTCTCACCAACGCGCCGATCGCCTTGTCGAGGGCGTTATGGCGGCCTACGTCCTCGCGAACGAACTGGATACCCTTGCCCGGAATGACCCATGCCGCGGCGTGAACACTGCCGGTGCGCGCGTTGATGGGTTGCAGGCTGCCCAATTGCTCGATGGCGGCATGCAGGTCCTGGGTGGTCGTCGGGGTTCCCGGACCGACCTGCCCGAGTTCGCGAATGGCGTCCTCAGCGGTCTCGGCCCCACATAAGCCGCAGCCGGTTCTGCCCGTCAAATTGCGCCGGCGGTGCAGCAGCTCAGTAAACCGCTCCCAGGCTACCGTAACACGGACATCCACCGCTTCAGCCCCTACGGTAACACTCACCTCCCGAATCTCTTCGGGTCGTCCGACCAACGCCTCACTCAGCGTAAAGCCGTACGCGAAGTCCTCGAGGTTCGCCGGAGTCGCCAACATCACGACGTGCGGCACGTTGTGATAGACGAGCGCAATCGGACATTCCTCTGCGACTTGGTCGGTCGTATGCGACGTCGCACCTTGCGACCAGCGATCAACACTGACTTCGGAGCTCACTGCCTTGGGTCCGTCGATCACGGCGGCCATGACCGCTGCTCCTCGTAAAGTAAGACGCGGTTACGCCGGCGCCGTATCGCGCTTGCGGCGACGCTGCTGCTTGGGCATCGAGCGCTCCTCGTGCGCCCTCTTCTGCCATGCGTCTTTCTGGTTGACGAAGACCACTTCGACAGCGGTGACCTTGTATTCCGGACAGTTGGTCGCCCAGTCGGAGTTCTCCGTGGTCACGACGTTGGCGTTGGTTTCCGGGAAATGGAAGGTGGTATACACCACGCCCGGCGCGATTTTCTCCGTGACTCTGGCACGCAACACGGTCTCGCCGGCCCGACTGGTCAAACCCACCCAATCCCCGTCGCTGATGCCACGCACTTCGGCGTCATGTGGATGAATGTCGAGCAGGTCTTCGGCATGCCACACGGTGTTCTGCGTCCGCCGCGTTTGCGCGCCGACGTTGTACTGACTCAGGATGCGTCCGGTGGTGAGAATGAGCGGGAAGCGACTCGTGGAGCGCTCGCTCGTCGGCACATATTCGGTCGAGAAGAACTTGCCCTTGCCGCGCACGAACTGGTGGACGTGCATGGTCGGGGTGCCTTCGGGCGCCGCATCGTTGCAGGGCCACTGAATGCTGCCCAGGCGATCGAGCTTCTCGTAGCTCACCCGCGTGAAAGTCGGCGTAAGCCGTGCGATCTCGTCCATGATCTGCGACGGATGGGTGTAGCTCATGGGAAACCCGAGAGCATTCGATAGCAGCATCGTGACCTGCCAGTCCTCATAGCCGCCGCGGGGCGGCATGATCTTGCGAACACGCGAGATGCGGCGCTCTGCATTGGTGAATGTGCCGTCCTTCTCGAGGAACGACGAACCGGGCAGGAACACATGAGCGAAGCGGGCCGTCTCGTTCAGGAACAGATCCTGCACAATCACGCACTCCATGGCTTCCATGGCCTTGCTGACGTGATGGGTGTTGGGATCGGACTGCACCGGGTCCTCACCCTGGATATACATGGCCTTGAATGTGCCATCCAGCGCGGCCTCGAACATGTTGGGAATGCGCAGACCGGGCTCCGACTGCAGCGGCACGCCCCAAGCGTCTTCAAACAGCTTGCGCACGCTCGCATCCGACACATGACGATAGGCGCTGAACTCATGCGGGAAAGAGCCCATGTCGCACGAGCCTTGAACGTTGTTCTGCCCGCGCAGCGGGTTGACACCCACGCCTTCGCGGCCAAGGTTGCCCGTGGCCATCGCCAGATTCGCAATCGCCATGACGGTGGTGGTGCCCTGGCTGTGCTCCGTCACGCCCAGGCCGTAGTAAATCGCGCCGTTGCCGCCGGTTGCATACAACCGGGCGGCGCCGCGTACCAGATCCGCCGGCACGCCCGTGACCCCTTCCAGGGCCTCGGGTGAATTTTCCGGCTTCGACACGAACGCCTTCCATTTCGCGTAGGACTCGGGCTCGCAACGCGCCAATGCGAAGTCATCCTTCGCCAGCCCTTCAGTGACCACCACGTGGGCCAACGAATTCAACATCGCGACGTTAGTGCTCGGTGTGAGCTGCAGGTGATAGTCCGCGTGGAGGTGTGGCGAATGAACGAGGTCAGTGACACGCGGATCGACGACGATCAGTTTGGCCCCCTGGCGCAAGCGGCGCTTCATGTGCGAGCCGAATACCGGATGCCCATCGGTCGGGTTGGCGCCGATCACCATGATGACGTCCGCCTTCCTGACGGAGTCGAATGTCTGCGTACCGGCGGATTCGCCGAGCGTGTTCTTCAGGCCGTAACCCGTCGGGGAATGGCATACACGGGCACAGGTATCGACGTTGTTGGTCCCGAAGGCTGCGCGAATCAGCTTCTGCACGAGGAATGTTTCCTCGTTGGTGCAGCGTGAAGAGGTGATACCGCCGACGGACTCACGCCCGTAGCGCGCCTGAATGCGACGGATCTCGCTCGCGGCGTGGTCGATTGCGACTTCCCACGACACCTCTTGCCACTGGTCGGTGATCTTCCTGCGGATCATCGGCTTGGTGACCCGGTCGGAATGCGTCGCATACCCGAAGGCAAACCGACCCTTCACGCACGCGTGACCATGGTTCGCGTGGCCGTCACGATTGGGCGCCATGCGCACCACTTCGGACTCGACGCCCTCGCCTTTGACTTCGGCCTTGAAGCTGCAGCCGACACCGCAGTACGCGCAGGTGGTCGTCACTACACGCTCGGGCTGGCCCAGGCTGATGATCGACTTCTCGGTCAATGCAGCGGTCGGGCAGGACTCGACACACGCGCCGCAAGAGACGCACTCGGAATCAAGGAAGGGCTCGTTCTGGCTCGCGGACACCTTGGACTCGAAACCGCGACCCTGAATCGTCAGCGCGAAAGTCCCCTGCACTTCGTCACAGGCGCGTACACAGCGCGAGCAAACAATACACAGCTCGGGATTGAAGGAAAAATACGGCGTACTCTCATCCAACGGCTGCGGGCGATGCATCTCGATCTCGCCCTTGAGACCGTAGGAGGTCTCCTCAATGCCGACCACATCGGCCATATCCTGCAATTCGCAATGGCCGTTGGCAGGGCAACTGACACATTCCAGCGGATGATCGGAGATGTACAGATCCAACACGCCCTTGCGCAGACTGGTGAGCTTCTCGGACTGCGTCCGGATCTTCATTCCCGACGCAACGGTGGTCGTGCAGGAGGCGGGATACCCTTTGCGCCCCTCGATCTCCACCAGGCACAGGCGGCAGGAGCCGAATGCCTTCAATGTGTCGGTCGCGCATAGCTTGGGGATCTTGACGCCCGCGAGCGCCGCAGCACGCATGACGGAAGTGCCGTCCGCAACGGTTATCGCCGTGCCGTCGATCTCGACGGTGACCGAAAGCGGGCTCGCACCATTGGCGCCTGCTGCCGGCTCGGGAGTACCAAGATCTTCATAGTCGATCGCAAACATGTCGGTCTCCGTATGCCCCCGCCGGGCCTTTAGTGGCGCGTGCGGGCGCGGAAGTCTTCCCTGAAGTGTTTGAGCGCGCTCGTGACCGGAAACGGCGTCATGCCGCCCAGGCCGCACAACGACCCCTGCAACATGACCTCACACAACTCTTCCAGCTGTTGCAGGTTGCGCTCGCTTTCCACTCCGCCCAGGATCCTGTCAATCACTTCAACACCGCGGGTCGAGCCGATGCGGCAGGGCGTACACTTGCCGCACGATTCGAGCGCGCAAAATTCGAGCGCATAGCGCGCCATACGGGCCATGTCGACGGTGTCGTCGAATACCACGATGCCCCCGTGGCCCAACAAAGCACCGATTCCGGCCAGCGCCTCGTAGTCGATGGCAACATCGAACTGCGACGCGGGGATATAGGCCCCCAGCGGGCCGCCCACCTGTACCGCACGGATGGGACGACCCGAGGCACAACCGCCACCGTAGTCGTACAACAACTCGCGCAGGCTGACTCCGAATGCGCGCTCGACGAGACCGCCCCGCTTGATGTTTCCCGCCAACTGCAGAGGCAAAGTGCCGCGCGACTTACCCATGCCGTAATTTTTGTAGAATTCCGCGCCCCGCTGCAGGATCACCGGCACCGTCGCCAGTGTCATGACGTTGTTGACGATCGTCGGCTGGCCGAACAGTCCTTTGATCGCCGGCAACGGCGGACGGACGCGGATCTCGCCGCGCTTGCCTTCCAGGCTCTCGAGCATCGAGGTTTCTTCGCCGCAGACATAAGCGCCTGCGCCGAGCCTGACTTCGAGGTCAAAACGCTTGCCGCTACCCATGACATCGCTACCGAGATAGCGCGCCTGGTAAGCAGCGGCGATGGCGGTATTCAATGCCCGATGGGCGTGCGGGTACTCTGCGCGCAGGTAGATATATCCCTGGGTCGCACCAACCGCGATACCGGCAATCGTCATGCCTTCAATGAGTGCGAGTGGATCGCCCTCCATCAACATACGGTCCGAGAAGGTACCGGAGTCGCCTTCATCGGCGTTGCAGGCCACGTATTTGCAGGCGGTGCTCTGCTCGAGAACCGTTTTCCATTTGATGCCGGTCGGGAAGGCTGCACCGCCGCGCCCGCGCAGTCCGGAATCCAACACCGCCTGCACGATGTCCTGCTGCGTCATGGCCACGGCACGGCGCAAGCCCTGGTAACCGCCATTCGCGATGTAGTCGGCCACACTCGCCGGATCGACGATACCGACACGCGCGAAGGTGAGACGCTGTTGGCTTGCGAACCACGGGATTTGATCCGTGAGGCCCAATGAGAGAGGGTGTGGGCCACCATTGAGGAAGTCGGCGGCGAACAAGCCCGGAACATCCGCAACCGTAACCGGACCATAGGCGATCCGCCCCTTCGCGGTGAGCACCTCGACAAGAGGCTCGAGCGCGAAGGCGCCACGCGAGCCGTTGCGCACCAGATGCAACTGGATACCACGCCCTGAGGCTTCGTTTGCAATCGCCTCAGCAACGTCATCCGCACCCAACGACAGAGCGCTCGCATCGCATGGGACATAAACCGTTACAGTCATTTGTCGCGACTCCGCTCCTTCACGAGCATGGCGTCGAAACGCTCCGGGGTGAGGCGACCGTAGAGGTGGCCGTCAACCATGGCCGCGGGGGAGCAGGCGCAGTTGCCGAGACAGTAGATCGGCTCGAGCGAAAACTCGCCGTCGTCGGTCGTCTCGTGGAAATCAACTCCGAGGCGGCGCTTGGCGTGCTCGGCCAACTCTTGCGCGCCCACCGCCTGACACGACTCGGCTCGGCACAGGCTCACCACATGCCTCCCCGGCGGAGTGCGGCGAAAGTAGTGATAGAAAGTCACCACGCCGTGCACTTCGGCGCGGGAGATATTCAATCCCAGCGCGACCAGCGCAACCGCGCCCTCAGGAACATAGCCCAGCGCGGCCTGGATGCCATGCAGCACCTCCAGGAGCGGGCCCGGACGGCCTTTGAGGTCCGCTACGATGCGGCGGACAGTGTCGGCATGAGCTGAAGGCAATGCGGGCGTCACGTTGAGGACACACCGGGTGGGGGCTACTAACGACCATGCTAATCGAAGGCACCCGCGCGACGTATATGACGCCGGCTACATATGACTTACGCTACATATCTCGCAAGAGCTTCGCATGATGGACCAGATGGTCCTGCATGAAGGTGGATATGAAGTAGTACCCGTGGTCATAACCTTCGTGGCGTCGAAGTTGCAGCGGGTAGCCGGCTTTCTTGCAGGCCTCCTCGAAGAGGTGCGGGTGCAATTGGGTCTGCAGGAACTGATCCGACAAGCCCTGGTCGATCAGAATCGGCGCCCGGCGCGCGGCATCCTTCACGCCGGCCACGAGATCCGTCGCATCGTAGCTTGCCCACTGCCCGCGATCCGGCCCCAGGTAACCTGAGAACGCCTTCTGTCCCCACGGGCACTGTTTGGGCGCGGCGATCGGCGCAAGCGCGGAAACCGAGCGATAGCGCTCAGGATTGCGAAGCGCGATGGTCAACGCGCCGTGCCCGCCCATGGAGTGGCCGAAGATCCCAGTGCGCGCCGGCTCCGCTGGGAACTGTCCTTCGATGAGAGCGCGAAGTTCCTGTGTGACATAGGTGTACATACGGTAGTGACGCGACCAGGGCTCAACCGTGGCGTCGACGTAAAAACCAGCACCCACGCCGAAGTCCCAGGAATCGCTGTCGCCAGGGATTTTGACGCCTCTGGGGCTTGTGTCAGGCGCCACGAGCATGATCCCAAGCTCCGCGGCAACACGCTGCGCACCCGCCTTGATCATGAAGGTCTCTTCGGTGCAGGTAAGGCCTGCCAAGTAGTACAGCACCGGCACCTTGCCGGACTGCGCCTGAGGCGGCGTAAACACCGAGAACTTCATCGAGCAGGAGGTGCTCGCCGCTTCGTGCTTGTAAAAGCCCACTGTACCGTTGAAGCAACGATGCTGGCTGACGACTTCGAAGGGCATGATTGCCATAACGCTCCACCTCGCTCGCAAACTGCGCGCACCACCCCGCGATCCTATCATCCGTTCCCGCAGGTTCGTTCCCGAAGGTCCGTTCCCGCAGGCTCGTTCCAGCAAGCTCCTGCCGCAACGCCCTCACAACGCCACGGAAACCGTCTTCACCTCCGTATAGGCTTCAACACCCTCGCGGCCATACTCCCGACCCCAACCTGACTGCTTATACCCTCCGAACGGCATCGCGTAGTCGATCCCGACCCCGCCGTTGACGCGCACGGTGCCCGCCTTGATCCGGCGCGCCAGCTTGTGCGCGAGGCTGATGTCGCGCGTCCAGATACTGGATGACAAGCCGTATTCGGTGTCATTCGCCACTCGCACGATGCGCTCGAGATCCTCGTCATCCATGGGCATCGCACACACGACGGGACCGAAAATCTCTTCCTGCACCACGCGCATATCGCGGCTGGTCTGGGCAAGCACTGTCGGTTGCATGAAGTAACCCTTGCTTGCGTCGACGCGCCTGCCGCCGATCACGACCTCGGCGCCCTGCTCCGTACCGGACTGCACATATCCGCAGACGCGATCGAGCTGCTTCTGCGAGATCAGTGGCCCCATCTGGGTGTCTGGTTGCATCCCGACCCCAACTTTCAACGTCCTGGCCCGCTCTACGACCCCACCGACGACCTGATCGAACACCTTCTTGTGAACATACAGGCGTGAGCCGGCCACGCAGACCTGCCCGGCGTTGCGAAAAATTCCTTCGGCAGCTCCCGCAGTGGCGCGTTCAAGGTCCGCATCGGCAAAGATGATGACCGGCGACTTGCCGCCGAGCTCCAGAGCCACGCGTTTCAGATTGCCGGCGGCGGCGGCCACGATCGACTTACCCACTGCCGTGGAGCCGGTGAAGGACACTTTGTCGATCCCGGAGTGCAGCACCAGCGCTTTGCCCGCGGGATCGCCAAAGCCCGTGACAACATTGACCACGCCTGGCGGAAAGCCAACTCCCGCGACGAGCTCGGCGAGACGGATTGCCGTGAGCGGCGTCAACTCGGCAGGCTTGAGAACGACGGTGCATCCGGCGGCCAGCGCGGCCGCAACCTTCGCGACCTCCATGATGAGCGGCACGTTCCATGGGGTGATGGCGCCAACCACTCCAACCGGCTCGCGCAACGTGTAGACATGATGGTTTGGCGCGGAAATGGCAGGGGTCTCGCCATTGACCTTGCCCGCCCAACCGGCGTTGTATCGCAGGCACTCCGCGGCGCCGGCCACCATGGAGCGGGCTATGGTGAGTGGCATTCCATTGTCGAGGCTCTCGAGGGTGGCGATCTCGTCGGCGTTGCTCTCCAGAGCGTCAGCCAGCTTCAACATGAGATTACGACGCGCTGCCGGATTCAACGCCGACCAGGGGCCGTTGTCGAACGCCCGGCGCGCGGCCTTCACTGCCAGATCGATGTCGGCGGCGCCGCCGGCGGCGGCCTTGGCGAAAACCTCGCCGGTTGCCGGATTGATGACGTCGAAGGTCTCGCCCGATTGGGCGGGAACGAACTTACCGTCAATGAAGAGCGCGTGCGTACGGGCGAGAAAGCTGCCGACTAACGCCAGGGGCTCGGATCGTGTGGGAGAAACCTGCGCGCTCATGCAAACTCCTTCAATCAGTGCGATGCGTTGCGCGGCGGGGCGGAGTGCCGTGGACCCAGCAACCGCGGGTCCACTTCGCGCAACAGCTTTTGGAAATCGTAACCGCGTGAACGGCCCTGATACGGAATGCCGTTCTGTGCGCCCATTTGGTTGAACTCTTGCGGGACGGAGCGAAAATTCCTGGCATCCAGCCAGACACGCAGCAGACGCCGTTTGCGCTCCGACTCAGCGTAGCCCTCGAACATCCTGCGCGCGTGCATCACCACGTAGTTGTTCACCACAACCATATCACCGGGCCGCAGCTGAATGGCGACGCTATTGCCTGGTACGCGCGCAATCTCATCGAACAGCTCGATTGCCTGGAGTTCTTGGTCCGAGAACGTCATTCCCAGCTCATGATGGCCGGCAATAAAACCGGCGCGCGCCCAGCGCACGCTAGTCTGGCCGTTGTGGACGGCAAAGACGGGAATACGGAAGGGAGTTACCGGCTCCTGGTGCGCACCCTGCTCGCCGAGACGGTGGTAGTGAAACCCACGGTACAAGACCTGAAGCAGGTGCGGCGCTCGTCTCACGATCTCGTTGTGGATGGCGACCCCGCTAGCCAACACGGTTTCCCCGCCGGAATCGTGCGCGTTCCAGCAGGACAAGGACAACATAGCGGTCACATCCGTGTGTAACCCGAGCTCGAGTATGCCTCGGTGCATGCGCGGTATGGTTTCCACGGCCGTCGCATCGGTGGCGTCGGTTAGCAGCTCACCACGAGAGTTCTGCGAGAGCGGGAAACCGAAGTGGCCGTTGACTCCCCAGACCATAGCCGCGAACTGGTCGAAGGTCACGTCGACGCGTGGCAGACCTTCGAGCACCACAAAGCCGCAGCCGGAGCGCACCTGAATAAAAGCCCGACGCAGGCGCTCCCCTAACTCGCGGAGCGCGAAATCGGAGCTGCTCAGCTTGGTGGGCGACACCAGGCGCCCTTGGCGCTCAATGCGGCGCGCCGCGGTCAGAAGCTCTTCCCGATCAGCGTCTGTGAACCTAATAGTGTAGTCGGCCGGACTCTTGAACGTCGCGGCAGTCCAGGCAGCGGGGTCAGACACGATTGGGACTGCTATGGACACCATTCCACGCGCTCCTGCCCAGGCAACGGGCGTCAGAGGTTCTCCTACCCTATCTGTGACGCGCGGGGACGAGTACGGTTCCGGGGAGCCTACGCCACGCGATCCTCGGGCTCCAGTCCGGCGAAGAATCGCTCGAGATTCTCAGCAACTCGCATCCCCATGGCAACCCTGGTTTCCAAAGTTCCACTGCCGAGGTGCGGCAGGAGAATCACGTTTTCAAGCTCGAGGAAAGCCGCCGGCACACGCGGCTCGTGCTCGTAAACGTCCAGGCCCGCGCCCGCGATGACGCGATTGCGCAACGCATCGGCAAGAGCCGCCTCATCTACAACCTCACCGCGAGCCGTGTTGATGAGGAACGCGGAGCGCTTCATCCGGTCCAACCGCGCGGCATCCAACAGATGACGCGTCTGTGCTCCGCCCGGGCAGTGCAGCGATACGAAGTCTGAATTCTCCAACAGATCATCGAGCGAAGAGCAATGTCGCGCCGCGCTGCGTGCCTCGATTTCGGCGCGGGCGCGCGTGCGCGAGTAGTACAGGATGCGCATTCCGAAGCCGTGATGGGCTTTCTGCGCGGTCACCTGTCCGATGCGGCCGAAACCCACCAGCCCGAGTGTTTTGCCGGTGACGCCCGCGCCGATCATGCGCGTGGGGCTCCAACCCTCCCACTTGTTGGCTCGGACCTGGCGCTCGCCTTCGCCGGCACGACGTGCCGCCATCAGCATCAGTAAGATCGCGGCCTCCGCGGTCGCATCGGTGAGCACATCCGGCGTGTTGGTCACTACGATCCCCAGGCGCCGGCAAGCTTGCAGATCGATGTGACTGACACCCACACCGTAGTTGCCAAGCACCTTCACCCTGGCGCCCGTAGCGAGGACATCAGCGGTGAGCCTGTCCGTTACAGTGGGGCAAACCGCATCGTATGAAGCCAGAGCCGTCTTGAGAGCATCGGCATCGAGCGGCGTATCCTGCTCGTTGACCGTGACGTCATAGCGTTCGGAAAGATAGTGCTCGACCTCACCAGGCCAGCGGCGGGTCAACAATATTCGGGGCGTTGGCATTTGTCCCCAATTTTACAGCATTGGCCACCGGCAGGAGCCGCCCTTGCGCGACGGTGGGTCACACACGCACCGAACCCGGCTCCCCGGCGTGACGGCGTCGAACGGATTGCCCTCGAGCGGCTGGCGCTTGCGGACTATCTGGCCCTCTACACGCGCGTCGGCACCCCTCTGGGTTGGGATCAGCGCCTGCGGATGCCTAGGGAGAAGCTCAGCGAGTTGTTGCAATCGTCCCGATCGCGCATCTATGCCCTACGCAGCGATTCAGGCGAAGCACTCGGTTTTTTCGAATTTGACCGGGGCGCGCCAGCCCGGGTCGCACCAGGCGGGGGCACGTCAGACCAGGCCGCGCCAGGCCGAACGGCACTCCTGGACATCGAGCTCAAGAACTTCGGGCTGGTCCCCGAAGCCCAAGGCCGCCGGCTAGGACCCTGGCTGTTGACGACAGCCCTGCATTGCGAGTGGCAACTCCACCCTAGCCGCATCTGGCTCCACACCGATGAGTGGGACCACCCGGCCGCGATACCTGTCTATGAGCGTGCCGGGTTCCGGTGCTACCTCGTGCGCGATGAACCCAGTGATCCGCTCTAGGAATAGAGTGCCTGGCCGGGAACCAGAACTGCGCCCCCGACCCGGAGTTTCGATGGGTTTGTGACCATAACGCGTCAACCGGTGTGACGGCCGGCCCGTTCGCCCGGTCTTAAGCAGTTGAACGGGTTGTGCGACCAAAGGCTATAGGCCCTCGGGCACCTGTTGCTAATCCGCGCCAGGAACACAGTCTGACGCCAATTGGCCTTACAATTCCGACGATTACCGCAAGACGTTGAAGAACGCAGCAGCCACCCGAGGGCCTAGTGATCCAGTCGAGCCGAGTCATTTCATCGAGAGCTGGATTGTCATGTACGTGGGCCGCGCTCAGCCTCGTTCCCGTGCAACTCGCGCACGCCGTCTCGTACGGCGGTGATGTAGCAGTCACGACGAACTATATCAATCGGGGTTACTCCGAAACGTACGACCGTGCGGCACTGCAACTCGATCTTCACGTCAGCACACAGGCCGGCACCTTCGTCGGTGTGTGGGCCTCTACTCTCAATCATCGGTACCAGCCGTACGCGAACTTCGATTTGCAGGAATACATCGGGCAACGCTTCGATCTGAGTAGCGCCTGGAACACGAGCATTACCGCGACCAACTATTCGTACGTCGGCAGTGCTCAGTACTACTCGAGCGACTACCAGCAGCTCTCAGTCGCCGTCTCCTACCTCGACCGCTGGACATTCACACTTTCGGCCGCGCCCAACATGCTGCGCTATTGGGAACGGGGCGACATCCGCACCGGCCGCTTTCCTGCCTACGACGCCGAAACCTCGGGGCAGTGGCTACTGGGGAAAGGGCTATTCGTGACCGGTGGCGCGGGCTACTTCCTGTTCACTGGCTCCGACTTACCCATTATCTACGACTCGACTCCAATCAAGCGCCCCACCTTGGGGTATGCATACGGGAATGTCGGCCTGGCGTATGAATGGCGCAGCTGGCGCATCGACGTGGGTTATTTTCTCACCCAAAGGGCGCAGGCCGAGAAGCTGTTCCCGTACCCCATTGCCAATAACCGCGTCGCCGGTACATTGAGCTGGCGTTTTTGACTCAGGAACCGCTGAACCGTGGCGCGCTCCTGCGACACTTACCTGGAAAGGAAACCGGAATGAAAGGTACGCAGTACACCGCCCCCGAGCCCAACTACCGTCACGGCGCCTCGGCCGCCCGCGAAGTCGAGCTGATCGCGCGCATTGCCGAGGGCGATCGGAAGGCCTTCGAGGAACTCTACGGCCTCTATCACCGGCGCCTGGCACGTTTCCTGACCCGCCTGACGAAGCGCTATGACGTGGCGGAAGAGGTCATCAACGACACGTTCTACATAGTCTGGCGCAAGGCCGGGGACTTCCGTGGGGATTCGCAGCCCTCGACCTGGATTCTGGGGATCGCGTATCGAAAAGCGAGAAACGCGTTCCGATCCTCGTCGCGCATCCTGGCAATGGAGAACCCGGAGGCACCGCCTCCTCCACTCACCAGCGATGAATCACTGCGGTCCGAGGAGCTGCGCGACTGGCTCGTGCACGCTCTCGTACAACTCCCGGTCGAGCAAAGGCTCGCCGTGGAACTCTGCTACGAGCTCGGTTATTCATGTGAGGAAATTTCGACCATCATGAGCTGTCCTGTGAATACGGTGAAGACGAGGTTATTCCACGCGCGCGCGAAGCTGCAGAAGCTGCTTCCAGCGTTAGGGGGCATGGCGCCCCTGGAGGGCACTCACCGCGGCGGCTCAGGAGACAAAGGGTAAGTCATGATTGCGACCGGCAATGACGCGAGTCACGAAGAGGCCTGGCTGGCCTTGCCATGGCTGGCGAGCGGGCGGATTTCCCAGGCGGAGCGCGACAAGCTCGAGCCGCATGTGCGAGGTTGCGCCGCGTGCCGCGAGGAGCTTGCGTTCCAACGCCTACTCTGTAACACACTCACCGAGCCGGAGCGCGTGACCTATGCTCCCGGTCCGTCTTTCCGCAAGTTGATGGAGCGCATCGACAGTACCGTGCCGGTGCCGCGCAAAGCACCCGAGCGCAACAAGGTAGCGGTCATCGCTGGCCGCCGCTCGCGAAACGACGGCAACGCGCTTCATCATTCCCTATGGCGCCCACCGGGGCTGGCCTGGGCGGCCAGCTTCGTATTGATGGTAGGGCTTGCCGGAATCGTGACCTCGGTCTATCACCAGTCACAGACGCTATACAAAACCCACACCGACACGGCTGTCACTCCCGCGAATGTCCTGCACATCGCTTTCGACCGGCAGGTCACGATTGGCGAGGCCGAGGAAGTGTTGCGCTCGACAGGCGCCCGTGTAGTCGAGGGACCCGATAGCTCAGGTATTTTCGGCGTCACACCCGGCGGCGGCGACCAGAGCGGCAAGCGCTCAGTGGACGTCATGAATCGCGACTTGCGCGTGCTGTCCGCGCGTTTGCGGACCGACCCGCGCGTTCGTTGGGTTGAGCCCGTCCCAGGCGATGACGGCTCCAGCGACGCGCAGGTGTCCCCGCGAGGACTGTGATGCGCGCGTTTGTGCACGCCTGCCTCCTGAGTTTGATTGCTGTTGGCGCAGGCACGCAAGGCTGTCGGGCAGCCGAACCCCCTCCGGTCGCCACGAACGGCGTCCACCCGCGCGTGGTGGTCACATTTGCCAACGAGCCGCGGCAGTCACCAGGGCCGGCCGGCAGCACCGGCAGGCGATACACCGGTGACGGCTATTTGCTTTCGCAAAGCGCCCACAGCCAGGCCAAGCGCGTCGCCACCAAATACGCGCTCCATGAGGTTGCGAACTGGCCGATCCGCTCGCTGGCCATTCATTGCGTGGTCTACGAGATCCCGGACGGTCGCAGCGTGGCAAGCGTGCTCGCGGAGCTCTCCAAGGATTCCACCGTAGCCCTGGCGGAGCCCTTGTCGGAGTTCCACACACTGACGGACACAACACCAACAGCGGCGACTGGCGGCCCCTACAACGACCCCCTCTATGACCTGCAGACAAACCTGGCAGCCCTTGGCATCGCCGCGGCCCACGAGACGACCCAAGGGGCGGGAGTTCGCATCGGGCTGATCGATACGGGCGTGGACACGGGCCATCCGGACCTTCACGGCCGGATCGTCCGCACGAGGTCGTTCGTCGAAGGCACAGCGAAGTCCACGACCTCCTATCGGCACGGTACGGCGATGGCAGGACTCATGGCGGCGGTCGCCAACAATCATATCGGTATCGTCGGCATCGCGCCGCAGGCGCAGATCGAAGTGTTCGAAGCCTGCTGGCAGCTGCGACCTGACAACGACGCGGCGGTGTGCAACACCTTCACGCTGGCGAAGGCCCTGGCCGCCGCGCTCGATTCGGGCATAGCGCTCATCAACATGAGCATCGCCGGGCCCGCCGACCCCCTGTTGTCCTCGCTCGTGGAGGCAGCCATCAAACGCGGCGTGGTTTTCGTAGGCGCAGCCGCCCAGCCGGCGGACGCATTCCCGACGAGTATCGCAGGGGTCATCGCGGCTCAGGGCGAACAACAAACGCTGCGGGCCGATGCCTTCTCGGTACCGGCAAACCACATCCTCACCCTTCGGCCCGACGGACAATACGACTTCGAATCGGGAACGTCGGTGGCCGCAGCGGAGGTCACAGGCATTATTGCGCTTCTGATGTCATCGTCGGATGTGCGGTTGACTACGGGAGCGATCGTTTCGTTGCTGAAGGAGACTGCGGTGACTGGGGGGCCGTCGGCGGTTGCGGGGGGAGCGATCAATGTCAATCGTGCCCTGACGAAACTCACGGAACGCAAGGGTGGGTTGGTTCAGGTTAAGCGGCGGGTGAATAGCGGACTCTGAGGGCGGGCGCGAAGAAATAGTGGCGCCTGGTGTACGAGCGCGGGCTCGCTTGGCAAAAGGGCACCTCTACTGCGCGAGGTTCGGCTTGTGGCGCGCGCGCTGCGCGCTCACAAGCGGCAGAGGTGGCCCAAAGGCCCCAGTGCTGCCTCAGTGCTTCTTCACCGTCGACCCATCCCGCTGTGTGTCATCAGTTTCCAGGTACTGCAGGATGGTCGCCAGTGAGTCCCTGAACAGCTGCGGCCGCCAAGCGCGATAGCGCGCGTACGCGGTATACACGCTGGAGGGATCGCGCCCCAGTTGCCGTGACACCTCAGTCAGGGTG
This sequence comes from uncultured Pseudomonadota bacterium, assembly GCA_963752125.1. Taxonomy (GTDB): domain Bacteria; phylum Pseudomonadota; class Gammaproteobacteria; order Steroidobacterales; family Steroidobacteraceae; genus 13-2-20CM-66-19. The sequence continues at coordinate 25,592 of CAVVXG010000009.1, forward strand.
GCAATTTGATTCTTGGTGACATGCCATCCGATGAGGGCGCGGGTTAGGGTCAGGCGGCGCTCACGGGACGTGGAGAGCAGTCGCTTGCGATCGACACCCATCTTCTTGGCGACCGCCTGGATGACCTGATCCACAGTGACGGTCGCCGGCGCCTTGCCGGCGTGTCGGCGTAGCCAACTGAAGAACTGATCGTCCGATGGGGACTGACAGCGCGGCGGCGTATCCTCGGTAGGCACGCCCTCCTCGCTCACGGGCGGCACAGCGCTCATGAAGCGTCGATAGCGTTGTATCGCCGCTTCGCTGTCGCCGTCATCGGGTACAGCCGCACCCTCGGCCTGCGCCAGCAATTCGCGCACTACCCGCAGGCTCAACCACTCCATCGGCTCGAGCCCCAGATGCGCCCGGTGGCTGCACCACCTGTACTCCTCAAGATCCTGCGTCACGCCCAGCTCCAGAGGCGCGAGATGCACATGCCGCACGATATCCAACAGGTGGGCCGTTCCCTCGAGCAGATAAGCGCGATAGGGATGTTGGAAGAGATATCCCGCGGTCGCGTATTTCGCGTGATTGTTACGCGAGTATTGCGTAGCCACGCGCTGCACCAGGCGACCCACGGGAACATCCGACACCCTCACCACCAGCCGTGCGGCGCGGGTATCCAGGCAGAATGCGAAGATCTCCGAGTTGCAACGCGCTTGCGCCACCCGCAACAGGTCGAGGAAATTCTGCCGGTCCGCGTCATCCTGGAAAATCGCCTGTCCGCCGTTGCCGAACAGGACGACATAGTGGACGCCCCCGGGGCGATGCTGCTTTTTTGGACGAGTCATCCTTGCTCCGTCTCATCAGTTAGGTTTGCTGATAGAAATCCCGCAGCTCCGCTGCGGTTGCCGCCGAAATCGCGTCGGTCGCCGGCAGTGTATGCGATCTCCCGGTAAACAACACCGCCGGATCCTGTCCCTCGTAGCCGCCGAGATTCGGCCGGTGGATGCGGTAGCCGAGCAAATCGCGGATACGCCGGGGAAACTGGCGCGCGACCTCCGGCGGATAGGTCAAATAGGCATTCTCGTACTGCTTCAACCACCCCAGGCAGTAGCTGAAAATCAAGCCAGTACGCGGCTTGCGGCTGCGGTTCGCGCCGGCGCAATGGGTCACCGAACCCAGGTAGACGATCGCCGAGCCCCGCGGCGCCGCAGCCACGACGCGGCTCTCGAAGTCGATGTTACGATCGAGGATGTTGAACTGACTGCGCGGCCAGACACAAGTCGCGCCGTTCTCCTCGGTGAACTCGCTCAACGTCCACATCACCGTCACCAGGTACTCGACGCCGTTCTTCGCGCACGGCCACATCTCTTCGTCGCGATGCGGAACCTGCTGCCGTTCCCCGGGATGCAGGCGCACGGCCTGGGAGAGATTGAGTTGGTACCAGTCGCAGTGCGGCCCCAACACCTCTTCCATGAGGGAGAGAATGAGCTCGTGTGCCATCAGAGCCTGCGCGGCCCGTGACTTCAACAGCACAGCGCCCAGCCGCGTGGTGTTCCACCCGTAGAAGTCCCCGTGGCAGTAGGGCGTAGCGGCGAACCACGGCTCCAGCTCGCGACACACCGTATCAATAGTCGCCGGATCGACCAGATCCTCGAGGATCACATAACCCTGCGCGCGCAGGATATCCATGGTCGTCGGCGGGTCCACTGGGTGCACACGGCAGTGTGTTCCCGCTTCCAAGCATGCTGCAGCCACATCAAACGGCTTCACGACACACAGTCCTTGTAGTCGAAAGTCCGGCAAAGCTAGTGTTACCCGCTCCGTCGGCAATTTGCCAGTCGGCCTGCAGCCCAACGCGGATTAGTTGCAAAATCCGCAAGTTGGCGCGCACCGATGAGTCTGAGGTTGGGATACTCCGCCAAAGGTCGCGGGTTCTAGTGCGAAATGCCTGCCGCGGCCTCCAGGTTGGAACAGCTAGCCCACATACGGTGGGGAACGCGCCTACCAAGCCATCGTCATCACAACGTCATACGTCGTCCATAGGGTGATTAACGGCCGTCGGCCGACGGATCCCAAGGACGAAAGGAACTTGTGTTTAAAGAGCGGCCGTGACCAGGGATGTCTACTGAGGGCGACCGGCGCCGACGCGTGGATGCTGAAGCGTGCTCGCCCGTACCTTCCGGCATGCGCCTAGGATGGGGGCGTGCCGGCGCAGCTAGTGACGCCCGAACTAGGAAGCCTGTCGGCCTCCTAGCGCGTACGCTTTGCCAGCAAGGCCGCGCGACAAATCCTTTCCAGCAGCTTCGGAAATTCGATTCCGGCGGCTTGAGCCCCCTGGGGCAGCAGGCTCGCGGCGGTCATGCCCGGCAACGAGTTCGCCTCCAGGCACCAAAAATTCCCCTGTGGGTCCATGCGAAAGTCGATCCGGCTGTACACGCCGAGCTTGAGCGCACGGTGCGCACGCACCGCAAGCTGCTGCAGCTGTGCCGCCGCCGCTTCCGGCAGGTCCGCGGGAAAGACTTCGCGCGCGGCACCCTTGGTGTACTTCGCCTCGTAGTCGAAAATGCCGGCTTTGGTAATGATCTCCCCGACCGGCAACGGCTCGCCCTCGAGGATGCCGACGGTGAGCTCGCGACCCGGAATGAATTTCTCGACCATGACTTCATCGTCATAGCGCTCGGCCAGCTGCACGGCAGCCGCAAGCGCTTGCGGCTCACGCACGATGGTTAATCCAACAGTGGAGCCCTGCTTGTTGGGTTTCACGACCGCCGGCCACCCGAAAGCATCCCCTACGTCGTGCGCGAGCACCGGGGCCATCAGCCAGTCGGCCGTCGGCACAGCAGCCGCGCGAAACAGTCGCTTGGAGAGATCCTTATCCATCGCCGTCGCACTGGCGATATGGTTGCTGCCGGTGTAGGCCATCCCGGCGAGATCGAGCACCGCTTGCACCCTGCCATCTTCACCGGCACCGCCATGCAGAGCAAGGAAAACAACATCGACATCGCGTATGTCGGAAGCGTTGCCAGTCAGCGCGAGGGCCGACTCCCGCATGCTTGCCAGTGACGTCGTCGACGGTGGCTCGGGCCCGATACCACTGGTGAGCATTTTCTTCTCGGTATCGCTGCTCAGCCGCCCCGTTGCAGTATCGATCGCGACGACCTCGTGTCCGAGACCCCGCAACGCCGGAATGATCTGCGCCGCGCTGCCAATCGAGACATCCCGCTCCTGACTGGTACCACCGAAAAGAACTGCAATTTTCATGGGCCGCATTGTGGCAGCAACCACCGCCCACGTGTATGAGCGGTTTCGCAGACAGCGACGAAAACCGGGGCCGCGTAGCCGGGGCCGCCGAGGCCCCGGGCCGCGAAGACTGCCGACTAGAACGGGTAGTGCCGAGGTCCGGTCTGAATCGTGATCCAGCGCAGATCGGTGAACTCGTTGACGGCAGCCTTACCGCCGAAGCGGCCGTAGCCGGACGCTTTCACACCTCCGAACGGCATCTGCCCTTCATCGTGCACGGTCGGGCCGTTGATGTGGCAGATGCCGGACTCGATCCGCTTCGCCAACTCAATGCCCCGTGCGATATCTCGCGTAAACAGCGCCGCCGACAGACCATATTCGGTGTCGTTCGCAAGTCTCACCGCTTCTTCAGCCGACTTCACTCGGGTGATAGACACTTGCGGACCGAACGTTTCCTCGCGGAACAGGGACATGTCGGGGGTGACCTTGTCGACGACGACCCCCTTCATAATCGTTCCGTCGGCCTCACCACCACAGAGCAGCTTCGCTCCCTGGGCAATAGCCTCCTGCACCAACTTCAACACCCGCTCGACCGTCGGTTTGCCGACAACCGAGCCGAGTACGAAATCACCCTTGCGAGGGTCACCTGTGGGAAGTGCGGCGACACGCTTTGCCAACTTCGCCGCGAACTCGTCCGCGACCCTCTCGTCGATGATCACACGCTCCGTGGACATGCAGATCTGCCCGGAATTCGCGAAAGCACCGAAAACGGTCGCGTTGACCGCGGCGTCAATATCCGCGTCATCCAGAACGATCAATGGCGCCTTGCCGCCCAGCTCCAACACAACGGGCTTGAGGTATTTGGCCGACAGCGCGGCGATGATCTTCCCAACTCGAGTAGAGCCTGTGAAGTTAACGCGTTTCACGGCGGGGTGAGAGATGAGAGCCTCCGCCACCGCCTCGGCGTCCTTCGGATCGTGGGTAATCACGTTGACGACGCCACCATCCAAACCGGCTTCGATCAGGACCGCACCGATCAAGCGATGTGTTGCCGGACAGACCTCCGAGGCCTTCAGAATGACCGTGTTACCGCAAGCCAGCGGCATCGCGATAGCGCGTACACCGAGGATGATCGGCGCATTCCACGGCGCGATCCCGACCACCACTCCCGCGGGCTGTCTGACGCCCATGGCAAGGCTTCCCGGAACGTCGGACGGTATCACCTCGCCCGAGATCTGCGTTGTCATTGCTGCAGCTTCGCGCAGCATGCCAGCCGCAAGATGCACGTTGAAATGCGCCCAACCACTCGTTGCACCCGTTTCCGCAGCCAGGATTGTCGCAAACTCAGCCGCTCGCGACTCGAGAAGGTCCGCGGCCCTGTTCAGGACCGCGCGGCGTGCGCTTGGACCCAACGCAGCCCACTTCGGAAACGCGGCCGCAGCCGCGTCAGCGGCTGCCCTGGCGTCAGTGGCGCAAGCCGCCGCCGCTCGCGTGGCAACTTCCCCCGAGATGGGATTCAAACGATCAAACGTCGCAGCTCCCGCAGCCGCGGCTTCGCGACCGGCAATGAGCAGCTTCACCTCTTGCATACTTAGCTCCTACACCCGCTCGATAACCAGGGAAATACCTTGGCCAACCCCAATACACATGGTGCACAGCGCATAGCGGCCCTTGGTGGCCAGAAGCTGATAGGTCGCCGTGGTCGCCAAGCGCGCACCGCTCATACCCAACGGATGCCCGAGCGCAATCGCACCGCCGTTGGCATTGACGTGTTGCGCGTCGTCGGGCAGGCCGAGCTCGCGCAGAACCGCGAGCGACTGCGACGCGAACGCCTCATTCAACTCAATCACGTCCAGCTGTTTGATCGTAAGCCCGGCGCGCTCCAGCACCTTCCGCGTTGCCGGAACAGGGCCAATGCCCATGATCCGAGGCTCAACACCCGCCGTGGCGCCCGCAACGATGCGAGCGCGCGCAATTAACCCAAACCGTTTTATCGCCGCTTCGGATGCGACGATCAGAGCGCATGCGCCGTCGTTGACACCGGACGCATTGCCCGCTGTAACGGAACCGTTGGCTCGGAAAGGCGTCGGCAACTTTGCAAGCTGCTCGAGGGTGGTCTCGGGACGCGGATGCTCATCACGCGACACGACCAGCGCTTTGCCCTTACGTTGTGGAATTTCCACCGGAATCAGCTCGGAGTCGAAGAAGCCACGGGCATATGCCGCGGCGGTGCGCTGCTGGCTGCGTAGCGCAAACTTGTCCTGGTCGGCACGGGAAATGTTGTAGTCCGCGGCCACGTTTTCGCCGGTCTCCGGCATCGAATCGGTGCCGTACTTCTGTTTCAGAGCCGGATTGATGAAACGCCACCCGATTGTGGTGTCGAAGATCTCAGCGTTGCGGCCGAATGCCGAGTCGGCCTTCGGTAGCACGAAGGGCGCCCGAGACATGGACTCAACGCCGCCCGCCACAATGAGTCCGGCCTCGCCGGCCTTGATGGCCCGCGCAGCCATCAGCACTGCATCCAGACCCGAACCGCACAGGCGGTTGACGGTCGCGCCGGGCACCGTAACCGGCAGGCCCGCGAGCAGAGCGGCCATCCGGGCCACGTTCCGGTTGTCCTCCCCAGCCTGATTCGCGCAACCCAGCAGCACTTCGTCAATCGAACCAGGATCCAGGGACGCGTTTCGTGTCAGCAGCGCCGCGATCGTCAGTGCGGCCAGGTCGTCGGGGCGCACGGCCGCGAGCGCGCCGCCATAGCGGCCAATCGGCGTTCGCACGGCGTCGCAAATGAAGGCCTCGGTCATCAGCTCATCCTCAGGTGACAGCACAGGGTGATGGCATGCTCCTTCTCGGGAGCACACCAGGGTTCCCTCATGATACCCCCGCGCTCCGCCGGCCCCTGTTCGAGCCTGTCTGACTGGACAGGTCAGCATTCCCTGCCGCCCCTTCACCTGCGAAGATGACATCGTCGCCGGTGTCAGGTACGATTACCGTACCTGCATTCCACCTTATTAGCATACAGCTGTGTTGCACCCAAAACCATTCCCAAAGACTTCTGGTTCGTTTATCGCTCAGCGAGTGATGAGCTCCACCGATCCTGAAAACAATCTCTTCCGGGGTGGCGACCCGGACTTCATGACCTCGCTTGCGCGGGGGCTGCATGTCATCCGGGCATTCGCAGGTGTCGATCGCCGGCTGACTATCGCTGACGTGAGTCGGGCGACCGGGCTCACTCGGGCCGTCGTACGTCGCTGTCTCTACACCCTGCGCGAGTTGGGGTATGCGGCGACCGACGGACGCACCTACTTTCTGCAACCGAGAATCCTCAATCTCGGCTACGCATACCTCTCGACGGCCGCGATGCCCATCGCCGCGCAACCGGTGCTGGAAGAGATGAGCGAGACGCTCGGCGAAGCCTCATCGGTCGCCATGCTCGATGACGGTGCCGTCGTTTATGTGGCCCGCGCGGCCACCAAGCGAATCATGTCCGTGACACTGGGAGTCGGGAGCAGGCTACCCGCCTACTGCACAGCGCTGGGTCGTGTGTTGCTCTCGCAATTGAGCGAGGAGCAGGTCGCGGTGGAGTTGGCAAAGGTCGATTTCGTCTCGCACACCAAACACACCGTAACCTCCCGCAAGAAGCTGGAGGAAATCATCTCTCAGGTGCGCACCGAGGGGTTCGCGCTGAACGACCAGGAGCTGGAGATCGGTTTGCGCTCGATCGCCGTGCCCGTGCGCAATGTCGTCGGCACGGTGGTGGCGGCGATGAACGTCAGCACCCAGGCATCGCGGGTCTCGCGGCGTGAATTGTTGGATCGGTGCTTGCCCATCCTGCTGGCCGCCTCGGAGCGACTGGGGGCCAGCTGCCTCCATCGCGATAGCACCGCGCGTACCGCGCCGACGGAGGCTGGGTGAGGCCACGCAGGGCGTATCGGGATCGCGCCGGTACAGTACGCGCCGCGCCGCCCCCCGGTGTACCTGCCTTCGGTCGGCTCGACCATCGAACCTTGGGACCTCGCCCAAACCCGCCGGAAAGTGCGTCATGGTCAACCCTGTGCCCTTTGCGATATATGCGTTCGTGATGTCGATCACCCCAGGTCCCAACAATGTCATGTTGACTGCCTCGGGTGCGACGTTTGGATTCCGGCGCACCATTCCTCACATGCTGGGCATCGAGCTGGGGCTCGGCATCCAGCTGCTGGCCGTGTGCGCCGGACTGGGTGCGATTTTCACACGTTGGCCGCAGCTGCAAACCGTTTTGCGCTGGGTCGGCGCCGCCTATCTCTTGTACCTGGGCGTGCGGATGTTGAGCGGCACCGGGCTCGGGCGGTACGGCGGCGAGCTCGCGGCCTCTGTCATTTTTCGAGGCGGCCGCTATTTCAGTTCCTGAACCCCAAGGCATGGGTCATGAGCCTGACGGCCGCGACGCTCTTCCTGCCCCACGATCTGGGTGTACTCGCCGCCGAAGCCTACATGTTCGCGATCATGGCACTGGTCGGCCTGCCCTGCATTGCCGTCTGGGCGCTTGTTCGGCAGCTCGCTGCGCGGGTTGCTGGAGCGGCCGGCGAGCCGCATGGGGTTCAATGCGGCGATGGCGGTTGCGCTGGCGACGACTGGGGTCATATGGTGATGTAGAAGGATCGCGCCGTGTTCGAGCTATCCCGCGAATCCTCAATCCCCCTGGTCGACCAGATCGCCGAGCGCATCACCAAGCTCGTCGAGCACGGGCAACTGTCCGCGGGCGCGCGCCTGCCCTCCATCCGCAAGCTCGCCAAACTGGTCGGCGCCAGTCCCTTTACCGTCGTCGATGCCTACGACCGCCTCGTTGCCCGCGGCCTGATCGAGTCGCGGGCGGGGCGCGGTTTCTTCGTCACGCGGCGACGGCAAGCGGCGCCGCTGGCGGTCATCGAGGCCATGCCCGACTCCGGCTCGGACGCGCTCGCACTGGCGAGTCTGGCGATGTCGCATTCGAGCGAGCTCATTCTCGCCGGCTCCGGCTTCCTCCCCGAGAACTGGCTGTTGGAAGCGGCCCCCTCGGGGGTTCTGACACGCCTCTCCAGAGGCCGGCGGCCGCAGGCGTGGCTTCCCTGCCCGCCGCAAGGGACGATCGAGTTGCGCGAGCAACTCGCCAGCCGCCTCGGCCAACACGGGGTCGCCGCGAGCGCTGCTAACATCGTGACCACGTACGGGGCTTCGCAGGCTTTCGACCTGTTGGCGCGTATCCTGTTCACCCCGGGGGATGCGGTGTTGGTCGAGGAGCCCGGGTATTTCGTGTTGTTCGAGCAGTTGCGGGCGCACCATGTGCGGCTCATTCCCATCCCTCGCCGGGCCGACGGACCGGACCTCGAAGCGCTCGAGACAGCCTGCCGCGCCCATCGGCCACGCGCCTTCTTTACTCAAACCTTGCTGCACAACCCGACAGGCACCAGCGCCGAGCCGGCCAACTGCCACCGGGTGCTCTCGCTCGCCGAGCAGTTTGGTTTCGCGGTGATCGAGGACGATGTGTACGGAGATCTGTACGAAGGGTCCGGAGTGCGGCTCGCGCAAATCGACGGCCTGCGCCACGTCATCTACGTGGGCAGCTACACCAAGCTCATCGGGCCCGCCTTGCGCGTTGGGTTTATCGCGGCCGATGCCGCCCTCGCCTCACAGCTGGTCGAGCGCAAGGTGCTCTCGGTGCTTTCCGGATCCTCGCTGCTCGAGGCGTTCGTGTCGGAAGTACTCGACAGCGGTCGCTACAACCGCCACGTCGACCAAGTGCGGATGCGCCTGGCGCGCATGCGGCGGGATGCCCGCCAGGCGCTCGAGTCCGCAGGCATCCAGTTCGACGGCGGCGTGGGCGAAGGAATATTCCTCTGGGGCCAGGTGCCCGACAGCACGCCGGTGGAGGATCTCGTCCGGCGCGCACGCGAGAAGTCCATCGTGCTCGCCAAAGGCGCCTTGTTCTCGCCCACCCAGACCAATACCCAATGGCTGCGGTTCAACGTGGCCCATAGTGCGTCGCAAGCACTGGTGCGCTTCCTGAGCAATGAGGTCCGCGCCGCCGCCTGAAGAAGACGCGTCCTGTGTTGAATTCCTGCCGCAACCTACGGATAGTGCGCATATGCAAATCCGCGACGCCGGCGAACCCGACTTGCCTGGCCTGCTCGCCATCTACAACGACGTGATTGCCACCTCGACGGCGATCTACTCCAATCTTCCGGTCACTCTCGAGGACCGGACGCAGTGGTGGCGCGCCAGGGTTGCGCAAGGATATCCGGTCCTGGTTGCGAGCGATAATTCAGGCGTACTCGGCTTCTGCACCTTCGGCGACTTCCGCCCCTGGCCTGGCTATCGGTTCACGGTCGAGCATTCGGTGCACGTGCGGGCGAACTGTCGCGGCCAGGGCGTCGGGAAGGAGCTCGTGAAGGCGCTGTTTCCGCGCGCCACCGCACTGGGCAAGCACGTCATGATCGCCGGGGTGGATGCGGCCAACGCAGGCTCCATCCGCTTTCACGAGCAGCTTGGCTTCGAGAGGGCGGGACAGCTGCGCGAGGTCGGCCACAAGTTCGACCGCTGGCTCGATCTCGTTTTTCTGCAGCGATGGATCGCACCCCGGTAAACTGCCGCGATGTTCGCATCCCTGCCGCCCGTCACCCGCGCCATCATCATCGCCAATGTCGTCGTGTTCCTGCTCGAGCAGGTGGCGCGCAACACCCTATTAGCGCTCGGTGCGCTCTGGCCTTTGGGCGATTCGCTGTTCGAGCCGTGGCAACTGGTGACCTACAGCTTCCTGCACCAGGGCCTCACGCACATCTTCTTCAACATGTTCGCCCTGTTCATGTTTGGCAGGCCACTGGAGCTGTTCTGGGGAAGCCGCCGCTTCGCCATTTACTATTTCATCTGTGTGCTGAGCGCGGGTGCCACGGAGTTGGCGGTGCAAAACGCGACGCATAGTGGCGGACCGGTCATTGGCGCCTCCGGTGGCGTGTTCGGACTACTGCTGGCATTTGCCTGGTACTTCCCACGGCAGCGGCTCATGTTGCTGTTCCCGCCGATCCCGATGCCGGCTTGGCTGTTCGTGACTCTTTACGGAGCACTAGAGCTGTTTTTGGGGGTCACCGGAGCGGAGGCCAACGTGGCGCACTTCGCCCACCTGGGCGGAATGCTAGGTGGGGCGCTAGCGATATTGTATTGGCGAGCACGAGGTCGGTTCAGCGGGTACTGAACGGCGTCGGCGTCCCCGTGCGACGGTCGCCCTAACGTGCCAGCCGCAATTGCGGTTCGAGACACACCGGACCGCGGCGCGTACCACAGGCGTCGCAGAGCATACGGTTTCCGTAGCGACCCCGGCCAAAGACCCGGCCATCGGGTAACGACACCCAGTTCCCGCCGCCGCCCTCGACCTGCAGGTCGTCCAGTCTCACGTGCAAATCGCAGGAGGGATTGCCGCAGAACGGCGCGCCGCGCTCGAGCTCGTTGTGGACTGACAGGGCATCCTCGGTGTGCCAGGACAGACGCGGAGTGTCGGCAGCATCGAAGCTCATCGACTGCATCGTGCACCTCTCATCGGGGCCGTAGGGCCCAGTGATCCCGTTAAGGCAGCACGCAGTGTGCCGCTCACGGTTGACGCAACTGTGACGTCCCCATGGCGACTGTATTACGCTTCTCCAGCGTATTTGTTCTTAACCACTTGAGATAGGTATCTTAAGGGTCAGATATTACAAGGAAATTTCATACGTCCTCCGAATGACCTCGAAAGGCAACAGAAAGCTCCGGCTGGAGATCGGCGGATGACACGCTGTCGGCATATTCACCCCTTGTATTCGAGCAACCGCCCCGTCCAAAATCCGGCCGCCCGAAAATAACCTGTAGGGAACTTTTGTACAGGACGCTCAATCTAGACGCCATTCAATATGATCAAGACCGAACACCTAACGAAGCGATATGAATCGCTGACGGCTGTCGATGACGTAACGTTTACGGTGAGCCCGGGCGAAGTGCTCGGCTTCCTCGGCCCCAACGGGGCCGGCAAGACCACGACAATGCGGATGTTGGCGGGGTTCGTATCACCCACTTCGGGCACGGCCAGTATCTGCGGCCACGATGTGGAAACCGACCCGCTGGGCGCGAAAGCGAGTCTTGGATATCTCCCGGAAGGCGCGCCCACGTACGGTGAGATGACCGTGCGGCGCTTCCTCGACTTCATCGCCGACCTGCGCAACCTGCAAGGGGCGCAGCGCAAGACACGCCTCGACCATGTCATTGAGCGCCTGCAGCTTCAAAGCGTGCTCGAGCAAACAATCGAGACTCTGTCGAAAGGCTTCCGCCGCCGGGTCGGCCTCGCACAAGCCATTGTGCACGATCCGCCGGTTCTGATTCTCGATGAGCCCACCGACGGCCTCGATCCGAACCAGAAGCATGAGGTTCGCACGCTCATCAACGATATGGCGCGCGACAAGATCATTGTGATCTCGACCCACATCCTCGAGGAAGTCGACGCGGTGTGCACCCGTGCGATCATCATCGCTCGCGGCCGCATCATTGCCGACGACACACCGGCAAAACTCGCCGGGAAGTCCCGCTACTACAACGCTGTCTCGGTGCAGCTCGATCAGCCAGACCAGCTGGCGGCTCTGCGCACGGCCCTTGCGGGCCTGCCGTCGGTGGCGGAAGTCGAGATGAGCGAGCGCGAGGGACGGGTCACGGCGCTCCCCCGCGCCGGAGCCACGATTCTTCCCGCGGTCGCCGAGCTCGCCTCTGCTCAGGGTTTCAAGCTCAAGGAGCTGCACCTGGAGTCGGGGCGCCTCGACGAAGTTTTCCGCAGCATTACGAATTGACCGGCGGCGGACGACACCCCTGCTGCGGCGGACTAAACACTCGCCGTGATCGACTGAACGCTTGCAGAGCAAAAGCCACGGCTTTTGCTCTGCACTTCGAAACAATGAACAAACGGGCCGCTGAAAATGCCGCAGGCATTTTCAGCCAATTAACAAGAGGGCGGTATGCGTAACGTGGGCATCATCATGCGCCGCGAGCTCGCGAGCTATTTCGCGACACCGGTTGCCTATGTCTTTATTCTCATCTTTCTCGTGCTGGCGAACGCCTTCACGTTCTATCTCGGCGGCTTCTACGAGCGCGGCCAGGCGGATCTCGAGCCGTTCTTCAATTTCCACCCGTGGCTGTACCTGTTCCTCATTCCCGCACTGTCCATGAAGCTGTGGGCCGAGGAGCGCAAGAGCGGCAGTATCGAGCTGCTCATGACACAGCCCGTGACCCTGTGGGAGGCGGTGCTCGGAAAATTCCTGGCGGCCTGGATCTTCACGGCCCTCGCGGTCGCTCTCACCTTCCCACTGTGGATCACAGTGAATTATCTCGGCAGCCCGGATAATGGAACGATCCTCGCGGCCTACATCGGCAGCCTGTTGCTGGCGGGCGGCTTCCTGGCCATTGGGTCGTGCATGTCGGCCCTCACCCGCAATCAGGTCGTCGCCTTCATTCTCGGCGTGGTCGCCTGCTTCGCGTTTCTGTTGGCGGGCTTTCCGCTGGTGCTCGACGTATTTCGAGCCTGGGCGCCGCAAACCCTGGTGGATGCGATCGCCTCACTGTCGTTCCTCACCCATTTCGACTCGATCGCCAAGGGCGTCATCGACGTGCGTGATCTGTTGTATTTCGGGATGTTGATCGCGTTCTTCCTGCTCGCGACCTCGATCGCCCTCGACCTGCGTAAAGCAGATTAGACACAGGAGGCGACAGCTATGACAAAACGCTCAACACTCGGCGGCGGCGCCCTGATCGCACTGGCGCTGCTGTTCATCGGACTGACGGTCCTCTTCAACTACTCGCTGCGCGGCTGGCGCCTGGACCTCACGCGCAATCACCTCTACACCACCGCGCCCGGCACCGATCGGATCCTCAAGGGCATCAAGGAGCCGATCAACCTCTACTTCTTCTATTCGGAGAAGCTCGCCACCCAGATTCCGCAGTTGAAAGCCTATGGCGTACGGGTGCGTGAGTTCCTGGAAGAGGTGCAGGCGCGCTCCGGCGGTAACGTCCGGCTGCATGTGATCGATCCGCAACCGTTCTCCGAGGACGAGGATCGCGCCTCGGAGTTGGGCATCCGCAGTACCCCGGTCGGCAGCACCGGATCCTCGTTCTTCTTCGGGCTCGCCGGCACCAACTCCACCGACGGCCACGCGACGATCGACTTCTTCGACCCGGCGAAAGAGCAGTTCCTCGAGTACGACGTCGTCAAACTCATCTACACGCTCGCCAACCCCAAGAAACCGGTGGTCGCCTGGCTCTCGACCCTCAACATGGGAGAGAGCTTCGATCAGCGCAGCGGCCAGATGCGGCCCGCCTGGGCGGTGTATGCGCAGGCGGAACAGTTGTTCGACATCCGCAATGTCGAGCCCAACGCGACCAAGATCGACCCCGACGTGAGCGCGCTCGTCATCGTCCACCCCAAGGGCCTCTCGCCCGCGACCCAGTGGGCCGTTGATCAGTACGCGCTGCGCGGCGGGCATATTCTGCTGTTCGTCGATCCTGTTGCCGAAGCCGATCCGAGTGGCGCGGATCAGCAGAATCCGATGGCCGCCATGGGCGCCGACAAGTCTTCTCATTTCAACACCCTGCTGTCGGACTGGGGTGTGAGCTTCGACCCCAAGCAGGTGGTCGCCGACCGCGCCCGCGCCTTGAGCGTGTCCATGCGCCAGGGCGAGCCGCCAGTGCAACACCTCGGTATCCTGGGCCTGAACAGCTCCTCGTTCAACAAGGACGACGTGGTCACGGCGGGACTTTCCAACGTCAACGTCGCCACTACCGGATTTGTGGCGCCGCTGAAGGGCGCGACCACCAAGTTTGAGCCCATCCTGCAGTCGAGCGCTGAATCCGAGCCCATGCCCTCGGCGCGATTCGCCATGCTGTTCGATCCTGCGAGCCTGCGCGATGGTTTCAAACCGACCGGACAGCGCTACACCATTGCGGCCCGCGTCACCGGCAAGGTCAAAACCATGTTCCCGAGCGGACCGCCCACGGGGGTTACGCTCGCGCCGGGACAAACCGCGTTGAAGGAATCGACGAAGCCTCTGAACCTTATCGTGTTCGCCGACACCGACATGTTGTCGGACTTCATGTGGGTTCACGAGCAGAACTTCTTCGGCCAGCAGGTCGCCCAGGCGTGGGCGAGCAACGGCGACCTGGTGTTGAATGCCCTCGACAATCTCACCGGCAGCGCCGACCTCATCAGTGTCCGCGGGCGTGAAACCTTCACGCGTCCCTTCGATCGCGTCGAAGCCCTGCGCCGGGTCGCGGATGACCGCTTCCGCGCCAAGGAGCAGGAGCTCGAGAAGGAGCTGCGCGACACCGAGGACAAGCTCACCACGCTGCAGTCCAAGCGCAGCGACAAGTCCTCGATCATTCTCACTGCGGAGCAGGAGAAGGAGCTCAGCCAGTTCGAGGACGAGAAGGTCGGCATTCGCAAGCAACTGCGCGCGGTGCGCGCCGGCCTCGATGAGGACATCAAGGGTCTTGGCACGCAGATCAAGATCCTGAACATTGTCGTGGTGCCCTTCATCTTTGCCATGGTGGCGCTGTTCATCGCGGTGTGGCGCCGCCGGCAGCGGATGTCGTCCGTGTCCAACAAGGAAAACAACCCATGACCTCACGCCGCGTCTTTCTCCTGCTGGTCGCGGGAGTCGTCATCATCGCGTTTGCGATCTGGCTGTCCTCCCGGCGCCACCTCGATCGGGCCACCATGTCAGGTGATCTGGTGCTGCCCGGCCTCGAGGCGGCCCTCAACACCGTCACAGAGGTCCGCCTGACCAAGGGGGATCAAACGCATACGACGCTGAAGAAAGGTGCTTCGGACTGGATAGTCGCCGAGCGCGACTACCCGGTCGATTCGGGCAAGGTGCGCAAGCTCCTGCTCGACCTCGGTGCTCTCAACGTCGTCGAGGAAAAGACACATAACCCGGCCAACTATCCGCAGCTGGGCGTCGAGGACACGACCTCGCCCAAAGCGACCGGAACGCGCGTAGCGGTCGTGACGGCTGCGAAGGTTTACGAGGTCATCATCGGCAAGCCCTCGAGCGGCAAGTCAGGCTTCGTTCGCGTGCCCACCACTGAAACCGCGTTGTTGGCCGCGCCATCGATTTCAGTGGATGCCGATCCGAAACGCTGGCTCGATCACACTCTGATTGACATCCCACAGGAGCGCATCAAGTCGGTTGAAGAGAAGCCCAGTGACGGACCAGGCTACACGGCCTCGCGCGAGAAGAAGGAGCAGACGGATTTCGCTGTCAGCAACATTCCGAAAGGACGCGAGCTGACCAGCCCGGTCGCCGCCGATTCCATCGCCGGCGCGCTCGGGGGAATGACACTCGACGATGTCCGCAAAGCCGGCACCGCCAACGCGGATACGAAAGTCTCGCACGCGATTTTCCGTACATTTGACGGCCTCGAGATTGATGTGGCCGGACACAAGGACGCAACGCACGACCTCATTGCCATCACTGCCAACTCGACCGCCAAGGAAACCGCGGACGAAGCGCGCAAGCTCACAACCCAGCTGCAGGGCTGGGAGTATGAGATTCCGTCGTACAAGTACGACGCGATCTTCACTCCCTTGGAAGGGCTGTTGAAGCCGGCCGAGAAGCCGAAGAAAGCCGAGAAAGGCTCAGCGTCCGCCACCGGGTCGGACAGCGGCACCGGCGCCTCGAAGCCCAAAAAAATGAGCAAGAAGGCGGACCCGGTCACCGCTCCGCAATAGTATTTTTACCGCGCGCGGCGGCCATCCCGGGGCGGGCGTTCTAACGCGCCGCCCCCGCTCACCGGGGAGAAGAACCTTGCGCATGGCGCCTTCGAGCCAGGCCCGACGTACGCTTTACGCACCGCGTATCAACTCTGTCATGAGGGGCGCTGACCGGAGCGCCTGCGCCAGCAGCTTCCTATGCGACGTCCGACTCCTCGAGCAAAAAGCTAAGCGCGCTGGCACATGGCTGCGCCACCTTGAGCGACATCAGCTCATCGGCTCGCGTGCGACCGAGGTTGACCGCCGCGACAGGCTTACCGGCCAGCGCCGCTTCGCGCGCAAAGCGATAGCCCGAGTACACCATCAATGACGACCCCACCACCAACATCGCGTCCGCCGCCGCGATCGCCTGCCTTGCCCTTGCCACTCTTTCCCTAGGCACACTCTCACCATAAAACACTACGTCGGGCTTCAGCAGACCGCCACAATGCGCACATGCGGGAACGTTGAAGCGGGAGAAATCCAACCCGAGAAGGTCCGCATCACCATCAGGCGCGTCTCTACCGTCAAGGTCCACCCACTCCGGATTGCGCTTCAGCAACTCGTGCTGCAGGGTTTCACGCGGTATCAGCCGCTCGCAGCCCATGCACCGCACGGTGTCGAGCCGCCCATGTAAATCCACAACCGCCTCGCTGCCGGCGGCTTGATGTAGGCCATCGACATTCTGGGTGACCAGAAGCCCGAGGTGACCGCGCCGCTCCAGAGCGGCCAATGCTCTGTGCGCATCATTCGGCCGCGCGCGCCCAAAGCGCCGCCAGCCGACGAGACTGCGAGCCCAATAGCGCTTGCGAGTCGACGGCTCATCCATAAACGCTCGAAATTGCACCGGCTGTGCGCGTTTCCAGCCGCCGTCCGCATCACGGTAGTCCGGAATGCCCGAGTCCGTACTGCAACCGGCTCCAGTGAGAATGAAGAGCCGGGAGTACCGCTCAATGAACTGCCTCAAGGCGTCGCGTTCCATGAGCAAAGCATAGAGCATCCGACCGCAACAGATCGCGAGTACCATGGGGCCGCACGCGCATCACGAGACAACTGCGATGACGGCTACTGCGATGACTATGGCACTCAAAGGCGGCTGTTTCTGCGGCCGGATCCGCTACGAAGTCACAGGAACTCCATTTCACGAGACGCTGTGCCACTGCGCCATCTGTCGGGGTACCAGTGGCGCCGTCTCGGTCGCCTGGTTCAGCATCGAGCGCTCACAGTTTCGCTTCACCGAAGGTGAGCCCACACGGTTCAAGTCCTCACGCCGCGCTACACGCACGTTCTGCCCGCAGTGCGGCACGCACCTGACGTTCGAGACCGAAGACTTTCCCACGGAAGTCGATGTCACCATCGGCAGCCTGGACGATCCGGACAGCGTAACGCCGAAAGACCACACATGGATCAGCAGCAAGGTGCGCTGGGAGGTGTTGGACCCTCACCTGCCGAAATTCCGCAGCGGCTCGGCGGGAAGGTAATCCGCCCAGGAGCGTGTCTGACCGATGATCGCCTACTGCGGGCGACCCGCAGCGGCATCTTTCGGCCTACCTCGCCCGCGCCAGCAACAGCACCGTCACCATTGCGAGCGCTGCCGTGGGAATCCACGCCAGCACCAGCGGATTGAGATCGAACACAGTGGTGCCGCTTTCGATCAGTTTCTGCAGCAGGAAGAAACAAAGTCCCAACATCAAGCCCATCAGGGTACGCGTGCCCGCGCCCGAGGAGCGTAGTGAGCCCAGCACGAACGGAATCGCCAGAAGAACCGCGAACGCGATCGCCACGGTGCGCGCGATCCGCGACCAGAAGGCGAAGATATAGCGACTGGCATCCAACGCATTGTCGCGCGAATACTTGATTAACTGCCACAGCGACCGATTGGTGAGCTGGTTGGGATCCTGCGCGGCCAGGCCGAGGAAACCGGCCGTCACATTCGTGCGCAGAACTCGTTGTGCCGGGGCCGACGCTTGTACCGTATTGTCCGTGAATCGCGATTCGGTGTAGTCACCCAACAGCCAGCGCTTGTCGGGGGCCGCCGTTGCGCTCACGGCATGTCCCAGCGCGATCAGGCGATGGTCCGGCGAGAGCTCGAAAATCTGCACACTGCCGAACTGCCGCTGCCCCGACTGCCGCGCCACATTCAGGATCAGATTGCCGTCGCGCACCCAGGCCGCGTTGCCACCGGCGCCGAAACTGATGTTGGTGTACTTCGCGAACGCCTTCGCCTCGCGCGCGGCGACCTGCAACGGCGGCGAGAGAAATTCGCCCAGCAGCACCTCGAAGGCGATGAGGATCAGCCCGGCGATGAGTGCCGCCCCGGCGAGCCGCGCGATCGAAATGCCGGTCGCCCGAATCACAGTCAGCTCGCTGCCACGCGCCAGCGAGCCCAAACCGAGCAACGACCCGATGAGTACCGTGATCGGCAGAAACTGGAACGCCTGGTCCGGCAGGTTGAGCAGTGTGTACCAGAGCGCATCGATGGCGGTGTAGTGTCCGACTCCGATATCGTCTCCCTGGTCGATGAAAATAAACAGACCGGCCAGAATCACCACAACGAGCAATACCAGCAGCACGGAGCCCAGGATGGAGCGAACGACGTAACGGTCGAGAATATTCATAGGCCACGCAGCCGATAGCGGATACGGTTGACGATCGTCGGGCCCATGATCACGATCAGGGTCAGCAGCAGCACCGCGGCGTGTGCCCACCACAGACCCACGGCATCCGAGACCTTGCCACGGGCGATCCACACCCTGCCGATGTTGATGAGGTTCTGATAGAGAAAATAGATCACGACCGCGACCCAGAACCGCGAGTAACGGCCCTGGCGCGGCCGCAATCGTGACAGCGGCACCGCCAGCAACGTGAGCACGATACAACTCACGGGCATAGCCACGCGCCAGTGCAGCTCGGCGCGCTTGTTGGGATCATGCGACTGCCACAATGCGAGACTTGGCTGACCGTCCAGGTTCTTCACAACATCCGACACCACGGGCACCTGCACCGGAATGGTGTGCTCCGCGAAGTGCACGATGCGAAATTCAGGGCTGCCGGGTTGTCCCTCGTAGCGCTCGCCATCGTAGAGCGTGATGGTATGGGTCATGCCGTCCGGGGACACGGAATGTCGCGCCCGCTGAGCGAGCGCGACCTCGACGACGGGTCCGCGATTGTGCTCGACGAACACATTGCCCAGTGTCCCGTCCTTGTTTACTTTCTGCGCATACACCACGGCTCCGCCGCCGCCGAAAGTGCGGAACTTGCCGGCGGCGATCGGGGCGAATTGGCCTGCACGCAGTGCAGCATTGCGTAGGCTCAGCGCGTGTGCGGTGGCATCCGGCGCGAGCACCAGCGTGAGCCAGGCGAGCCCGACCGTAACGAATAATGCGAGCAGCATGACGGGCCCGTAGATTCTCGACGGACCGATGCCACAGGCGAGCGCAGCCGCCATCTCGCTGTCGTGGTAGAGACGCCCGAAGGAGAACACCACGCCCAGCAGCAACCCGACCGGCACCAGTATGCTCAGATTCTGCAGTGCGCCGAAGGTGATCAGCTCCAGCACCACACCCTTCGGATACTGGTTCACGGCCGCGCGCTCGAGCACGCCCGCCACCTGGTTGGCCAGTAGAATGATGAGCAGGACGCTCGTCACTACCACCCATGCCGTCACCACTTCCCGCAGAATGTAGCGTCCGAAAATATTCCTCAACCGATTTCCTATTGCCCTTTTTGGGCCCGCTGGCACGCCTGAATCGCCGGCTGTGGCAGGCTCCTTAGGTTACACTTCGTAAGTGCTGACACCAGGGGCCCGTTATGCGGGCTCCTCCGCAAGCGCCGCTGAATCAACACTAAAAGCAGCGCGGCGGCGACTGTGGCGATTAAAGGTATGATTCTAAATGCTCCCGTGGCTCGGCGCTGCAGCTGATGAACGGGGGGCAATCTGACCCACTAGAGGGGAGAGCGAATGCATTTCGAGGTCTGGACCAAGGGACTGGCAACGCTCGCCGCCGACTGTATCGTCGTCGGCATTTTCGAAGAAGGGGAACTATCCGGTGAAGCGCAAAGCATCGACACGGCGAGCTCTGGCCGGCTGAAAAAACTGCTGGCGCGGGGCGATTTCCCCGGCCGCATCGGCGAGACGCTGCTGCTACCGGATCTACCGGGAATTCAGGCCTCGCGCGTGCTGCTCACCGGGCTCGGTCCGAAGAAAACCTATGCGCGCAAGGGCTGGCGCAAAGCCTGGTCCGCGGCGGTGCACGCGATTCTGCGCACCCGTATCGCAAGTGTCGCCGTAGCTATCGACCGGCCCGAGACCAAGGAGCTCGACGACTACTACTTCGGCCGTGCGATCGCCGAAGTCGCCGGCGCGGTGAGCTACCGCGTCAATGACCTTAAGACTGGCAAGAAACCCAAGGCCCCGGCTCTGCAAAAGGTGCTCGCGGGCCCGGTGCGCAAGAGCGGTGTCGAAGACACCGAGCGCGGACTCGAGCATGGAGCAGCCGTGTCGGCGGCGCAGAAGGTGCAGCGCGATCTGGCGAACCTGCCCGGCAATGTCTGCACGCCAAGCTATCTGGCGGATCAAGCGCGAGCGCTCGCGAAACGCCACAATTCCTTGAAAGTGACGGTTCTCGATGAGCCGGCGATCCGGCGCGAGAAAATGGGCTGTCTGCTCGCCGTTTCACAAGGAAGCGCCGAGCCGCCACGATTCATCGTCCTCGAGCACCGGATTGGCAAGTCGGACACGCCTCCCGTTGTGCTGGTTGGCAAAGGCGTCACATTCGACACCGGCGGCATCTCCTTGAAGGATCCGCCAACCATGGATGAGATGAAGTTCGACATGAGCGGCGCCGCAGCGGTGCTGGCCACGTTGAGTCTGGCTGCAGAGCTGAAATTGCCGCTGCGGGTGATCGGCCTGGTCGCGGCCGTGGAGAACATGCCTGGAGCCAAGGCGGTCAAACCCGGCGACATTGCCACCAGTGCCTCCGGACAAACCGTCGAGATTCTAAACACCGACGCCGAAGGTCGCCTCATCCTCGCCGACGCTCTTCATTACGCACGTCGCTTCAATCCTGCGGCGGTGGTCGATATTGCAACGCTCACCGGCGCGTGTGTGATTGCTCTCGGGCATCACCACTGCGGCGTCATGGGCAATGATGACGAGCTCGTTCACGAGCTCGCGGATGCGGGGATGCGCGCGGACGATCGCGCCTGGCATCTGCCACTCACGGAGGAGTACGCTGAGCAGCTGAAGAGCAATTTTGCGGATCTCGCCAATGTTGGCGGCCGCGAAGGCGGTGCCATCACAGCAGCAGCGTTCCTGGGTAAATTCACGCAAGGACTCAAATGGGCGCATCTCGACGTCGCGGGCACCGCGTACCAGGGCGGTGTGCACAAGGGCAGCACTGGAAAGCCGACCCCGCTGCTGTCGGACTTCCTCATCCATCGCGCGGCGCGTTGAGGCGAAATGGCGTAAGCCATGGCAGAAAACGCCGACATATCCGCTTCTGCCGCCTCGAGCGGCGACGGTTCATCACCGCTCGCCGCGTCCGCTAGCGTGACAGATACCGGCGTCACCGCTGCGGGTGGCTGGCAGGGGCGGGTGGACTTTTACATTCTTGATGACCCCAGTTCGGCCGCGCGCCTCAAGCTCGCGTGCAAGCTCGCCGAGAAGGCCTATCTGTCCTCGCAGCAAGCGCTCGTTTGGCACACGGACCCGGCGGAACTCCAAGCATTCGACGAAATGCTGTGGACCTTCAACGACGGTAGCTTCGTGCCCCACGAGGCACTCCCGGGCAATGGCGCGCTCAACGACACCCCAGTGCTGCTGAGCGCGGGCGTAGCACCGTCGGCAAACGTCGACATCATCATCAATCTCGCGGCAGACCTGCCGCCTTGCCTGTCCCAAACCCCGCGGGTAGCTGAAATCATTGACGGTGACGACGCCCGGCGCCGCGCCGGCCGTGCCCGCTTCAAGGCCTATCGCGAACTCGGGGTGCAGCCGGCATCACATAACATCCGCGGGGATTGACCGGGGCGCGTAGCCTGGGGCGCATAGCCCGAGCCGCGTAGTAGCCCGCGGCGCGTAGCCACGACCCCACTGCGCCCTCCTTCGCCCCACATGCGGCACCAAAAGCCGCTTGCCGCGTACACCCGGTCCGGCCCGCTATAATCGCCGGACGAACTGGGCTGATGATCTTCACCGTCAATGGAAAAAACCTACGTGCCGCAAGATATCGAGCGGCGAATCTACAAGCGCTGGGAGTCAAATGGGTGGTTCGCGCCGAGCGGCCAGGGCACACCCTATTCCATCGTGATCCCTCCGCCGAACGTAACAGGCACCCTCCACATGGGGCACGCGTTCCAGCACACGCTGATGGACGCGCTGACCCGCTATCACCGGATGAAGGGCGACAACACCCTTTGGCAACCGGGGACTGACCACGCAGGCATTGCGACCCAGATGGTCGTGGAGCGTCAGCTCAGCGCCGAGGGCAAAAAACGCACAGACCTCGAGCGCGAGGATTTCGTCGAGCGTGTCTGGAAGTGGAAAGAGCAGTCCGGCGGCACCATCGCAGGGCAAATGCGCCGCCTCGGCGATTCCGTCGACTGGTCGAACGATCGCTTCACCATGGACCCGCTCCTATCGCGCGCGGTCGTCGAGGCCTTCGTGCGCCTGCATGACGAAGGTTTGATCTACCGCGGCAAGCGTCTGGTCAACTGGGACCCGGTGTTGCTCACCGCCTTGTCGGATCTGGAAGTTGAGAGCACCGAGGAGGAAGGACACCTCTGGCATCTGAGCTATCCTCTGGAGGACGGCTCGGCTCATGTCATTGTCGCAACCACTCGTCCGGAGACGATGCTCGGCGATACCGCGGTGGCGGTAAACCCCGACGACGAGCGTTACCTGCAACTCATCGGTAAGAAGATCCGCCTGCCGCTCACCGGACGTTTGATTCCGATCATCGCCGATGCGTACGTCGATCCGGCCTTCGGCTCCGGCTGCGTGAAGATCACCCCGGCGCACGATTTCAACGACTATGAGATCGGGCTGCGCCACAGCTTGGCCATGATCAACATCTTCACTCCGCGCGCGGCACTGAACGAAAACGTGCCGGAGCGCTTCCGCGGTCTCGACCGCTTCGATGCCCGCAAGCGGATCATCGCGGAGCTCACCGAGGCCGGCCTGGTCGCGCGGATCGACAAACATAAGTTGATGGTTCCGCGCGGCGAGCGCGGTGGCGCCGTGCTCGAGCCTTACCTGACAGACCAGTGGTATGTGAAGATCGCGGCTCTCGCCGAGCCGGCCATACTTGCGGTGGAGCAGGGTCGCACGCGCTTCGTGCCGGAAAACTGGTCGAAGACCTATTTCGAATGGATGCGCAACATCAAGGACTGGTGCGTCAGCCGCCAGCTGTGGTGGGGACACCGCATTCCGGCATGGTATGACGATCAGGGCAACGTGTTCGTCGGCCGCGATGAGGTCGAAGTCCGCAAGAAACATAACCTGACACCCGAGACAGCGTTGCGGCAGGAAACCGACGTGCTCGACACGTGGTTCTCCTCGGCACTGTGGCCGTTCTCCACCCAAGGCTGGCCGGACAAAACGCCACGCCTCGAGGCGTTCTATCCCACCAACGTGCTGGTAACCGGCTTTGACATCATCTTCTTCTGGGTCGCCCGGATGATGATGATGGGACTGCGGTTCATGGGCGACGTGCCGTTCCGCGATGTCTACATCACCGGTCTCATTCTCGATGAGAACGGCGACAAGATGTCCAAGACCAAGGGCAACGTGATCGATCCGCTCGATATCGTGGACGGCATCGAGCTCGAGGCTCTCGTGACCAAGCGGACCAGCGGGCTGATGCAACCACAGATGGCCCCGCGAGTTGAAAAAGCCACGCGCAAGCAATTTCCGGAGGGTATCGCGCCCCACGGCACCGACGCATTGCGCTTCACCTTTGCCGCCCTCGCCTCCCCGAGTCGCGAATTGCGCTTCGACCTGGCGCGCGTCGGAGGCTACCGGAGCTTTTGCAACAAGCTGTGGAACGCGGCGCGTTTCGTCGTGATGTCGGTGGGCGATCCGACGCCCGCGCTGCAGGAAGGCACTATCGAGATTTCCGTCTCGCCCGACTCCGGCGGCGCACACCGGGTGGAGGGCGCCGAGCCGGTCGAGCTGTCGGTCGCTGACCGCTGGATCCGCTCGAGGTTCGGCCGGATGGTGCTCACGGTCGAGGCCGCTTTCGCCGAGTATCGCTTCGACTATGCCGCCACGGCTCTGTACGAGTTCACCTGGTACGAGTTCTGTGACTGGTACCTCGAGCTCACCAAGCCCGTGCTGCAGTCGGAAACCGCCAGTGAAGCCGCCAAACGCGGCACGCGCCAGACGTTGGTTGCGATCCTCGAGGCGTTGCAACGTGCGCTCCACCCGCTCATGCCCTTCATTTCCGAGGAAATCTGGCAGCGTGCAGCGCCGTTCGTTGGGCGACGCGGCCCCACGATCATGTTGGAAGCCTATCCCCAGGCAACGGACTTTCCACCTGATGAGGCCGTCGAGCGCGAGGTCGCCTGGATCCAGGCCGTGATTCTCGCGGTACGCCAGATCCGCGGCGAGATGAACATCGCACCGTCGCGACGCATTCCGGTGCTGCTCAAGGGCGCCAGTGAGAACGAGAAGACGTATGCCGAGCGGTATCGCGCCTACTTGGAGCGTCTGGCGGGAATTGACACCCTGACCGTGCTCGAGCCCGGCGCGACGGCGCCGGAGTCTGCCACCGCACTCATCGGCGAGTTGACCGTGCTGGTTCCGATGGAGGGACTCATCGATGTCGCCGCTGAAGCAGAGCGCTTGGGCAAGCAACTGGCCAAGGCTGAGCAGGAGCTCGCAAAAACGCAGGTCAAGCTGGCGAACGAGAACTTCGTGCGCAATGCGCCCCCGGATGTCGTACAGACCGAGCGCGAGCGTCAGGCCGACTTCGAGCGACAAGTGAACAGTATCAAGGCCCAGCTCAAACGCCTGCGCGGATTGCTCTAACCGTGAACGCGGCGCCTGCGCCAGTCTCCGCGACGGGGTCCTCCGAGCCGGAGGCTCTGCAGCGCGCGTTGCAGACGTTGCAGACCATCATCCTCGGCAAGTCGGGGCAGATTCGGCTGTGCCTCGCTTGCCTGCTGGCGCGCGGACATCTGCTGATCGAAGATGTGCCCGGCGTCGGCAAAACCACCTTGGCACACGCGCTGGCGCACGTGTTGGGATTGGCATGGCACCGGGTTCAATTCACGAGCGATCTGTTACCGGCGGACATCATCGGCGTGTCCGTGTTCGATCGCGCCACACAGCAGTTTCACTTCCGCCAGGGCCCCCTTTTCACGCAACTGCTGCTGGCCGATGAGGTCAATCGCGCCAGTCCCAGAACCCAGAGCGCGTTGCTCGAGGCCATGGAAGAGCGCCAGGTGAGCGCGGACCTGATGACTTACCCGCTACCTGAACCCTTCTTTGTCGTCGCCACACAAAATCCCCACGAGCAGCTCGGAACCTACCCGTTACCGGAGTCCCAGCTCGATCGATTTCTGATGCGAGTGACACTCGGCTATCCGGACGCGGCCCACGAGCGCGAGCTGCTGCGCAACGGGGAGCGGCGCGACCTGTTATCGCAAACCGCTCCCGCCCTGAACGCGGCAACCGTGGTCAAGTTGCAAGGCGAGGTTCGCGGCGTCCACGTCTCTGATCCGCTGTTGGATTACACGCAAGCGTTGATTGCTAAGACGCGCGGCCGCTCCGATCTGAAATTGGGACTTTCGCCCCGAGCCGGACAGGGACTGATCCGCGCGGCGCAAGCATGGGCCTATCTGGCGGGCCGCAGGTCGGTACTGCCGGAGGACGTTCAGTCCGTTCTGCCCTCGGTGGTTGCGCATCGGTTGGAGCGGCGCGAATCCGCCTCCGGCACCGACGAAACTCAGTTGATTGCCCAAGAGCTGATCCGAACCATCCCTGTGCCTGTGTAGTGAGAACCTACTTCCGCAAGCGGATGGCGGCATGGATCAGACGGCGTCAAGGCGCTGATACCCTGCCACTGACGCTACAGCGGCGGCGGCTCTACATTCTGCCCACACGGGCCGGCCTGGGATTTCTGGTGCTGTTGTTCTTCATGCTCCTCGCCGGGCTCAACTACGCCAACAACCTGGCGTTGTTCCTGACGTTTCTGCTTGGCGGATTCGTGTTGGTGACCATGCAACTGTGTCATCGCAATCTGCTCGGCGCTGCGCTCGAAGCAGCCGACGCACCGCCTACCTTCGCGCAGCTCCCGGGCAAACTGCGGGTTACGCTGGGAAATGCAGCGACCCTGCCGCGCCTGCGGATCGAGTCGGGAGTTGCGGACGAATCGACGATTGCCGCCGACGTCCCTGCACAGGGACAGCAGCATGTGGACCTGCCTGTGGCGGCGCCGGCCCGGGGGATCGTGACGATCGACCGACTGCGCCTCACCACAACCCAGCCGTTCGGGTTGTTTCGCACCTGGACCTGGGTACACGCTCCAATCGAAATGTTGGTTTACCCGCGACCGCGCGGATCATTGCCGATGCCGAGCGAGAGCGGACGCAGGACCGGGAATCAATCGCGCGGCGACTCCGGCGCGGATGAGTGGTACGGGTTGCGCCCGTTTCGGGATGGCGATTCTTTCCGGCAAGTCGACTGGAAAGCCTACGCCCGCGAGGCTCCGCTGCTGGTCAAGGAGTACAGCGCAGCGGGATCGGAGCTGCGAGTCTTCAACTTCGAGCGCCTCGTTAACCTGGACGTCGAGGCGCGTTTGGAGCAGCTCGCGCGCTGGGTCATCGACGCCGAGGAGCGCGGCGACCGCTATGGACTCGAGCTGCCGGCGCAGCATATTGCGCCTGATCGGGGAATTGATCACCGCCACAGGTGCTTGGCGGCGCTGGCGCTTTACGGCAACGACACGCAGCGAGCCGCCTGACACCATGCCCGTACACAGACTCATCGCCGCACCATTGGGTTGGACGGCGTTGGCGCTGCTTGGCAGCATCCTCTTGCATCTCGATCGGGCGCCAGTGTGGGTCACCACGGTGGCACTCGGCCTGATCGCATGGCGTATGGTTGCTGCAATCCGGCCCCTGTGGGTGCCCGGCAAGCTCATTCGCCCGCTCATCGCATTCGGACTGGTCGCGGCAGTGTGGTCCGAGTTCCATACTCTCAACGGACTCGCCGCCGGGACGTTGCTGTTGCTGCTGATGGCAGCCGTCAAGCTGCTCGAGACGCAGGCCCGTCGTGATCAGTACATCGTGGTTGGCGGCAGTCTCTTTCTGCTGTTGGCAGCCTGCCTCGAGCGGCAGAGTCTGTTGCGGACGCCGCTGTACGTACTCGAGGCGTGGGTGTGTTGTGCAGCGCTGGCGATCATTGCTTACGCGCCGAAAGAGACTACGGGCGCCGGCGGCGTCGCGATGGCCTCCTCAGGTCTCGGCAGCGGATCTGCGCTTACCGGGAGCGGCCTCAATAGCCGGGCCGCGCTACTCCTGGCAGCCCGCACCCTGTTGTACGCCGTTCCGCTGGCCGTCGTGTTGTTCATGTTCTTCCCGCGGCTACCTGGGGCTTTCTGGGCATTGCCCCGCCCCGAGGGCGCGCAGACCGGCCTCGGCGACACCATGAGCCCGGGAAGCATCTCGCAACTGACGTCTTCGTACGAAATCGCATTCCGCGTAAAGTTCGATGGCCTTGCGCCACCTCCACAACAACGCTACTACCGCGGCCCGGTGTTGCACAAATTCGACGGATATACCTGGAGCCGCGTACCGGACGACAGCTATGGCGCCCAACCGCTGGCGCACCTGGGAGACGCCTATCGCTATACGGTGTCGCTGGAACCCAGCCAACAGCGATGGTGGTTCTCTTTGGATACCGTGGATCACACACCCGACTCCAAAGTCGCTCTCACCTACGACCACGAGCTGATCGCGAGCGACCCGGTTACCACACCCACCAGTTACACAGCCGTATCGCACACATTCACACAGGCCACGCAGCCACTATCGAAGCTAGCCCAACAGGTCGAGACAAGGCTGCCGCACGAGCGGAATCCCCGCGCGGTACAGCTCGCGCGTGAAATGCGCAACCGCGCTGGCTCGGACCGCGCTTTCGTCGCTGCGGTGCTCGAAATGCTGCGCACCGGAGGCTTCGTCTACTCCCTGACACCGCCGCTGTTGGATTTCAATTCCGTGGATGATTTTATTTTCAACACGCGGAGCGGTTTCTGCGGTCACTACGCATCAGCGTTCGTGACCTTGATGCGCGGTGGCGGAGTGCCGGCGCGAGTGGTTACCGGTTATCTCGGTGGTGAGTGGAATCCCATCGGAGGCTATTTCATTGTCAGGCAATCGGACGCGCATTCCTGGGCGGAAGTCTGGCTGGAAGGCCGGGGCTGGACCCGCGTCGACCCGACCGCGGTGGTGGAGCCGGACCGGTTGACGCGCGGCGTATTGGATCTGCTGCCGGGGGCGGGCTCGACAGAAACCCGGCTCGTACGCGCGTCGCCGGCGCTGACGCGCCTACTGCAACGATGGGATGCCATTAATACATGGTGGAACGATGCGGTCCTGAAATTTGACCATCACTCGCAGCTGCGCTTTCTAAGTCGACTGGGCGTCAGCACACCAACCCTGCGCACACTGGGCTGGGCGTTCGTGACGGCACTGTTGGTTTGGCTGGGCTGGATCGCGTGGCAGGTGGGTCGCGCCCCGCGACCGCTGCGGCCAGACCGCCTTGCCCGGGCGTATGCGCGATTGTGCAAGAAGTTGGCGCGGGCGGGCGCGCCGCGCGAAGCACATCAGGGGCCTCTCGACTACGCGGCAGTTGTTGGCGGCAGGCGCCCAGACCTTGCACCGCAGGCGCGGTCGTTGCTCGCCAAGTACGCAGATCTGCGCTACGGCGTTGCGCACGGCGCTGAGTCGTACGCGACCCAGGTGAGAGCGTTCGAGCGCGCGGTGGCGAAGCTGGGTATCAGTCCGTAGCTGGGGGGCCACGTCTCCAGCAGTTCCCCGTTCCCTCTCACTCTGTAGCACGTGGGATCCGGAACGGGGAACTCAAAAAGCAGGTGCATGCTCAACCCATCGTCACCGCCAACCTCCCAATGGGCGGCAGTTCACGACGGCGGACCATTCTCAGTCGATCAATTCTCCGGAAAGAACATAAATGTCCCATAGACATTGTCTTGCCACACCTGCACCTGCGTGGCCCCGTTGTAGGTCCCGACTGCCGGCGGAACAACTGAATAGGACATCGATTGACTCGTACCGCTTGTGATCGTATGGCTCGCCTGGTTCGTGTACGTCACTTTGTCACTGACGCTGAAATTATCCTTTACGTCCGCGAAGAAATCTGCGCTCGCTTGTCCCGACACGGTGAAGCCGACAGTGTAGGTACTTTTTGCGCTCTGTCCGGCTGTGTTAGTTGTCGTTGCGCTAGCTGAGAATGTGTGCGTGGCCGATCCAGGCACAAATGGGAACGACGCAGTTCCCGCAGGGACCTGGAAACGTCCGCTGGCATCGGTATTGGGGTTAAAAGATGGATTGGAATAGAACGGATCCGCTGCGGCAATGTTGAGAAAGTCTGTTCCATTCAAGCCACCGAGCGCTGGATCCCAAGGACGTCCCAACCGAGTCAGGAGACACGCATCAGTGATTGCCTGGGTGCCACGAAGCTGTCCAATAGTGAGTGGAACGACGTCCATGCCAGTGATGCCAGCGAAGGTCATCCCATTACACGTCTCGGATGTGGTCCCATCGCGCTGATCGTAATAACTACCGGTATACGTCGGAGTGGTGCCGGTAAAACTAAGCTGATCGGCCGGATTGATCCACACATAAACTGTATCGTAATCATGGTCTACTCCCAAGTCCTGGCCCGACACCAAAGGAGGACCTGGAACGGTTAACCCGCTGGAGTACTGCTGTGCGAGGGCAATGGACGAGGTGTTATCTTGCTCCTGCGTCCATCCCGTCGAGGCGGTGTTCGTCACATCACCCCCGAGAAAACCAAACAAGTCGACACCGGTGGTCAGCTTCGATGTGACAGTAACCTCGTTGGCAACCGTCGTTGTCATCGACGTGCTGGTTCCGCTCTGAAAACCATTGGTATAGCTCGCGGTGCTTTTGGATCCCGGCGGCGCATACGTGAGCCCCACTACCCGATATTTTGGATAAATGACGCCGGTGATCGGCGGTAGAGCGTATGTTCCCGTAAAGGTCACCTCGTAAAGCTCGCCCGGACACGTCGGTTGGAAACTGAAGGCCACTTGTATCGAGAAAGGACCCGGGCTGGGAAAGTTCAGTGTCGTGCACCTCGGGCTGACCTGAGGATCACCAGTGGGGCAAGCGTTAAACGGGTTTTGCGTTACGACGCCGAGACTTTGGGTAGAGAACACGTTATTTGTCGAGCAACGATTTATTGCCGACGCAATTTGGGGAACGGCGCATAAGGAGACAAGAGCCGCTGTCAGCAGCTTGGCGAAGCGAGTACTTCCGATCATGTATTTTTCCCTGCGTTAGTTTCTGTCAACCGATGGCGGCGCGGGCCGCAAGGTGCTCAGGAACGTCCATCAAGAGTGGTGTTGAAGCAGGAGTATGATTACTTGACCTCAACGTCAGCGTCAACCGGCAATCTTAGGAAGCACCCGATTTCATTCGCTGTAGGGTTTATGATCGTCAGGTACTGTGGGAATCACCGGGACTCGCGTTCCTCAGCCGGTGAGCTATATCCGTCGACTTGTTCTTTCAAGTGTGCGCTGTTCTGCGAGCAAAACCTGTTCGAGCGCGTCGCATTTCGTTACGACGTCGCGCGCCTGTTTGTCCGGAAACGCGCCTGTTTTGTCCGGAAACAAGTTCGTGACCGGGCTGTTTGTTTGGCCAGAGTGGATCGCCTGGCAGGTAGGCCGCGCGCCCAGACCTCGCGTCGGAGGCACGAGCGTTGCTCGCCAAGTATGCGGAATCTGCGCTACGGCGTCGCGCGCAACGCCGAGTGGTACGTAACAGAGGTTAGAACGTTCGAGCGCGCGGTAGCGAAGCTGAGTGTCAGGCGGGCCTCGCCGGCCAACGCTGACGTCCCGCCGTAACCTGCCGCATGCCGGCCAACGCCGGCAAACGCCGAAGCACCCGCCGCATGGCGCCAGCCCGCGCGACTAGTTCGTCGACTTGAACCCGATTTTCGCGTGCGTGCCGTCGCAGAACGGCTTGGACGCGCTGCCACCGCAGCGACATAGGCGAGCGGTCGTGACGCGCGCGACCACGCGGCCGGTGCCGCTCGTGATCTCGAGGTTACCGCGTACGGCGAGCGGGCCGTTGATCTCCGGCTCGATCTCGAGCGAACCGTCGCGTACCGGGAGCATGTCAGTCTTCCCGCTGGGCGGCTCGCCCGTTGCGGTGAAACCTACATCATGATGCGAGCCATCACAGAAAGGTTTGTTCTTGGAAGCACCACAGCGGCACAGCGTCGCACGATAGCCCTTCTGCTCGCCGTCAATCACCAACTGACCCCGAAAAGCGTAAGGTCCCGCCTCGCGAACGCTCGCAAGGTTCACCGGCGGCGCCGTCTCGTCATGCACCCCATCCAAACGGTGGTACTGAATCGCGCCCGAGGGACAAGCGTGCGCGAGTTCAACAACGCGCTCCACTTCCATCGCGTCGGGATGGATCCACGGACCTTGCACGTTGGCCAGAAAAACATTGGGTCCGCCGGTCACGCAGAACCGGGCGTGGATGCATCGCTTCGTTTCAAACGAAAGCTCCAGCTTTTGACCCTTCGCGGTTTCAACGCCATTGACTACGGTAGAGGCGGGACCGGCATCGTTGGCAGCAGCGGTGTGGGCAACGACCGAAGCCTGCGCAACCGCCGATACCGCCGCCACACTGGGATTCAGTGTCACGGTTTGCGTCGGCTTCGACAGATCAAACCCACGACGCGCCCTCTTCGCCAGCGACGCCAGCAAGTCGGCCGCCGTGATGGCCCGCGGATCACCACACGAGCGCAGCTGCTCCGCCACATCGGCAAGCTGCCCGAAGCGCTCCACAAAGAAGCGACGAGCCGCGCGTCCGGGCGGGAATGCCGCCGAGTCGCGCAGCGTCGTGAACGACATCCCGGCGTTGCAGTTGGGATTGGACGGTCCGGCGGGAAGTCGCGCGGCCCGTTCGGCCAGCGGCACCACCGCCCGCATCAAGCAAATTGCCAGATCGACGGTGAGTGCCTTCTCCGGGGAAGGCCCGTGGAGTGCATAGGCATAGGCCAACAGCCGCGTCATCAAGCCATACGCGGCATTCGCCAGGTCGACCACGGCAATCGCCTCGGGATTCTCGAGCCACACGCGTCCTTCGGGCCGTGGCGGGCGCCGCAGGACCGGGTTGGTCGCGGCCGGCAACGCGGGTGCGAAGTCAGGGTTCTTTTGCAGCAGCCGCTCGTACTCCTGGCGGATGCCGACATACTTCTGGTAGTGCGAGTCGACCGAATCGCTCGGGGCGCCTTCGCCCTGCACCACAATCGCATTGAACGCAGCCAGCGCCGTCTTTGAGCAAATGACCGGCTTGGCGCCCATCAGGTCGATCTCGTTGGGCGAGAGCTGCAACGAGGGGTCGCCGTCGAATGTACCGCCCTCGCCGTACTGCTCCACCAACTCGCCCAGGCCTTTCGACAGCGCGGTGTAGAAGTCACCGACGGTCTCGTAGTTGAGACCCATGGGTATCAGGCGCCTGATATCGCCGCCCCGGACGTAGGAACGTTCGTACGCGAATCCCTCGCCATCGCGTTCAGTGGAACCGTTTGGCCGCTCGAGGAAGATGAAGTGTTGCAGCGTGGCCAGATTGAATGGCGCCAGCTTCACCACAATGCCGGCCGGCAGCAGCCCGGGGTCGAGTGGAAAGTTCGTCCGCCCGATCCGCGGGGCACCGCCCAATGCGGAAGTAATATTCCAAACCGCTGTCAGGTGCCCCATCTCCTCAACCGCTACCGCAATCAACACACTGCGCCAGCGCTTGACTGCAGCGGCCTCTTCCGCTGACAGCCCATCGGATTCGCCGTCCTTGAGACTGAAGGCGGCATACAGATAGGTGCACATGAGGTTGTGCTCGAGCTCCGCGGCCTCGTACAACGCATGTAGCGCGTGCTCGCGAGTGAGCCGGAGTGCGGGGACAGCAACGTCGTTCATCAGACCTCCAAGTCAGGAGCCAGGCTCCTTCTAAGCCGCGAGCTCCCGCGTCTCGCGGAAAGTGATATCCGGCCAGCGCTCGAGCGTGAGCTCGAGATTCACGCGGCCCGGCGCCAGATAAACCAGCGCGCCGC
>CAVVXG010000010.1:0-114420 GCA_963752125.1 uncultured Pseudomonadota bacterium
GATTCCCGAGATCGTGCGCATAGCGCGTGCCAAGGGAGCACTGGTACTGCTCGACTGTTACCAGTCGGTCGGCTCGACGGACATCAACGTGAAGAGCCTCGATGTCGATTTCGCCGTGGGGGGCATGCTGAAGTATCTCCTCGGGACCGCCGGCATCGGTTTCATGTACGCGCGCGACTCCTTTACAAAGTCGCTGCTGCCGACCAACACGGGTTGGTTCGCGCAAGAGAACATAGGAGCCATGGATATTACGGCCAACCGCCCGCACCCGAGCGCACGTCGCTTCGAGGCGGGAACGCCGGCCGTGGTGAACGCCTATGCCTCCGAAGCCGGCCTCAAGTTTTTGTTAGGGGTCGGCACGAAAGCGATCCAGAAGCGTAACGAGGCGTTGACCCGTCGCTGCATGGAACGACTGGTCGAGATCAGGTGGCCGAGCGTGACCCCGACCCCCGATAGTCGCCGCGGCGCCACCGTGTGCGTTCCCTCCCGCGATAGCGGTGCCCTCTCCCGCAAGCTCCTCGAGCGGGACATCGTGACCTCCCATCGAGACGACAATCTGCGCGCGAGTTTTCATTTCTACAATAACGAAGCCGACATAGAATCCCTGATTGCGGCCCTGAAAGACCTGCGCGGCGAGTTCGCCAGCGCTTAAGGGGGCTGGGCGAATAAAAGCAACGCGTAGAGGTCCCCTGTGGAAATCCGGATTCTGCGTGCCAAGGACGTGCATGCCCTGCTGCCCATGCCGGAGTGCATAGATCTGATGGCCAGGACCATGAGCGCCGTTTCCGAGGGGCGCGTGGTCCTGCCACTGCGGTCGGTGATGGTCATGCCGGGCGATCTGGGCATGCTCGGCAATATGCCGGGCTACCTCGCCGAGCCCGAGTGTTTCGGTGTGAAGCTCGTCAGCCTCATTCCGAGAAACAAGCCGCCGCACTACTCGTCACATCTCGGCCTCGTGCTGTTGTTCGAAGTGGAGCATGGACAGCCGGTGGCCCTGCTGGATGCGGCCGAAATCACGGCTATACGGACGGCGGCTGCCAGCGGCCTCGCCACTCGATTGCTCGCTCGACCGGAGGCGTGCGACCTCGCCATTTTGGGCGCCGGCGAGCAGGCGAGTGGCCATTTGGCAGCGATGCTCGCTGTGCGCAAACTGCGCCGAGTTCGCGTTTGGTGTCGGGATCCCGCCAAGGCTACCGCCTTCGCGAAGGCGGAAGGTGCCAAGCACAGAATGACCGTCGAGGTTGCCGAGACTCCGCGCGACGCCGTGAGCAAAGCCGACATCATCTGTACGGTGACCAAGGCACGCGAGCCGATCCTGTTCGGCGAATGGATCGAGCCGGGCGCACATCTCAATGTGGTCGGCTCCAGCCTCGCCACGGCATCCGAGATCGATATTCCGACTGTGGTCAAATCTCGCTTCTTCGTGGACTACCGCTCCTCGACCATCACGGAGGGGGGTGACTACCTCAAAGCCTTGCGGGCTGGAGCAGTCACGCCGGAACACATCCTCGCGGAAATCGGCGAGGTGGCCAACGGCTCCAAGCCCGGGCGCACCGCCCCAAGTGACATCACTCTGTACAAATCGCTCGGAATCGCTCCGCAGGACCTCGCATCCGCACACCACGTGCTACAGAAGGCGAAGGAGCGCGGCGTGGGACAGGTGATCGATTTCTAGGCAAGCAGTATGACGCTGGCAAGAAAGAAATCCCGCGCCCTGACACGTGCCCGCGTCGCGCCGTCAGTCGCTGCGACACAGGCAAGCCGTGACGCCCGGCCAGCCGGCGCGATATCCCCCACCGGCAGCACGCCGACACCAGACGCGCTTTTCAAGGACTTCCTGCCGCATTTGATCGCGCGGCTCGCCTTCATGCTCCATGTTGACCTTACCGAGAAGCTGCGCCGCGAGGGCATCAACGTCGCTCGGTGGCGCATTCTGGCAGTGCTCGCCATGGGCGACGGCATCACCATCAGTGAGATCATCGAACGCGCGATGATGCAACAATCAGCGCTGAGTCGAGTGTTGATGACCATGGAAGAAGAAGACTACGTGCGCCGCGTAGCGCGCAAGGATGACGGTCGATACGTCGACGTATTCCTCACGGAACGCGGTCGAGCGCTATTCAACTCGCTGGACGCTGTCGTGCGAAGACGGCAGGAGCGGCTATTGAGCGGCTTTACTAAACAAGACGCCGACGCCGCATTCGCGTTGATGCGGCGGTTGATTCACAACCTGGCGGATTGAGGCGACTTCCCACGGGCGCGGGATGATTTCTGGGCCTTGGCCAATAGCTCCACGGCCTTCACCACCGGCCGTGCCGCATCCTCATACCCCTCCCACGCTTTGCTGCGCGCAATGAGTTGGGGAACCGTGCGGATGTTGAAGCGGCTCGGATCGAGGCCAGCACGGACTTGCGCCCAACTGATCGGCATCGCCACCGGCGCGCCGGGACGGATCCGCGGAGAAAGCACGGCAACGGCTGTCGACAAACGGTCGTTGCGCAGGTAGTCGAGAAAAATAAGCCCCTTGCGCGCGTTCTTCGACATGTTGATAAGGTAGCGGTCGGGCTTGTCCGCGGCCATCTGGCGACAAACCTCGCGCGCGAACGCCTTGACGAGCGGCCAGTCGAGGTGACTGTTACGCGGCTGCGCCAGCGGCGTGACGACGTGCAAACCCTTCCCACCCGTCGTCTTGCAGAAGCTCTCCAGCCCGATCGAGGCCAGTCGAGCGCGCATCTCTTGCGCGGCCTCGATCACGCTGTTGAAAGCAACATCCGGCGCCGGATCGAGATCGAAAACCAGTCGTCCGGGCACTTCCGCGCGACCAGGCTCGCAATTCCACGGATGCAATTCCACACCACCACTCTGGGCCACCGCCGCCAAAGCTTCGACGCGGTTGATGGACACGTAGGGCTGGCGATCGCCGGAAACTCGCATCAGATCGAACAGCTTGGACATACCGGACATGGCGTGTCGTTGGAAAAACGTCTCGCCTCCAATGCCGTCAGGCGCGCGCAGGATCGAGCAGGGCCGGCCTTCGATGTGCGGCAACAGCCACTCGCCCACCGCCTCGAAGTAGCGCGCCAGATCCAGCTTTGTCGCCGCATCGCCAGCGCCGACGTCCGGCCAGAAAACCTTGTCGGGATTGGAAATCGTAACGCCCATGACGACGTTGGACGTCTTACTGTTTGAATCCCCTTGAGTCGACTTTACTTGCGCTGCGCGAGCAGACCCCGAGGCACCTGCAACGTCGCCGGATGCGCCAACAGACGCGCCCTCCGCAGCAGCGCCACGGGAGACGCCACGCGCCGTGCCTTCTGCAGCAGCGCCACGAGACGCGCCACGCGCCGTACCTTTTGCAGTGGCTCCACGAGATGCACTATGCGTCGCACTTCTTGCGGCAGCGTCCGAGGTCCGCCTGGAAGTTTTCTTCATGGCACTATCGCCTCCTTCGCGACCGACCACCGTGGAGTGTTTGGCTCCGCCACCTTTCTCTTCCTGCTGCGGAAGACCCGCAGTTTTGGCGGAAACAGGCCTCTCGCCACGCACCTCCGACGCCAGCTTATCTTCCCGCAGGCCTTTGAAAGCCGCCTGCCTGACATGCCCGCCGTCAGTCCAACCGGCAAACTCGATTTCCGCCACCAACTCGGGCCTCACCCAATGAACGTTGCGCGCGCTTGGCACCGGCACTTTCTCGGAGAAAGGACTTGCGTCGCTTGCCACCTTTCTCAGGCGCCCGGTCAGCATTTTGACCTTTTCAGCACTGAAGCCCGTACCAACGCGACCGACCGGCACGAGGTGGCCGTCTTTGTAAACGCCCGCGATGAGCGACCGCAGCTGCTTACCTTCCGACACCCATCCGCCAATCACGACCTCATCGCCGGCCCGACACTTGGCCTTGGTCCAACTGCCCGTACGGCCGGACTTGTAAGGCGCGTCGAGCTGTTTGGAAATGATGCCCTCCAACGAAGCCTCACCGGCCTGCTTGAGAATGGCCTCGCCGTCCGCCTCCGCGTGAGCGACGTAGCGAATGGACTTGTCAACCTCCTGCGGCGCTTCGTCCAACAGCTCCTTGAGACGACGCTTACGCTCCCTCAGCGGCAGGCTACGCAAATCCTCGCCGCCGGCATACAAGAGATCAAACACGCAAAACACCAGCGCTGCGTCACGCTGCTCGGACAAAGCGAGCTGCAAAGCGGAAAAATCGGGGTTACCTTCCCCGTTGAACGCAATTGCCTCGCCGTCCATGATACAGTCCGGCAGATGCTCCGCCGCGGCAGCGATGGAGGAAAATTTGTCGGTCCAATCGAGACCCTTACGGGTTCTCAACACCGCGCGCCCCTTGTGCACGCGCAGCTGCAACCGATAGCCATCCAGTTTCAGCTCGTGACCCCAGCCCGCCGCCCCCGGCGGCCGCTCTACCAACAGAGCGAGTTGAGGCTCGATGAAGCCCGGCATGGGAGCACGCACGCCGTGCGCGCTACGCATGCCATCCGCGCCGCGTGTTCCATCGGCGCTGCGCGTACCACCACGCGCACCGTCAACACCGCGTACACCGCCAGCGCCACGGGCGCCATCAGCACCGCGGCCGCTTCTAACACCATGAGCGCGGCCAGCGCCACCATCATCGGCACCAGCGGAGCGGCGCGACGTTGGTGCCGTCGATCCAAGCCGACCTGCCGAAGGCAGACGCCCCCGTGGACGCGCCTCGCTAGCCGTGTCTGATTTTGCGGCGGCCGATTTTGCCCCATCTCCTTTTACAGGAGCCACCTGTACTGGGGCTGCCGGTGCGGACGCAGAGCGCCCCGCGCCGCCCTGCGGCGCAGCGCTCGCCTTCGTCGAAGGTGCCCCATCACTGGCCCCATGCGCCCCCAGATCTCCTACATGCCCATCCCTGTTGGAATTCCAAACCGCATCGGCCCTCGCGAGATCCCCCTTCGCAAGCATGAAGGGCTTGGGCGCGCGTCCCTTACCGGCAGCGATCTGTGCCATCGGCCGGCCGGACGCCACCGAGCGATCCTCAGCCAACAGTGCATCGCTATCGCCCGGCCGGGCATAGTCATCCCGGTGTTTGATGAGCAACCAGTTGGTGCGGTTACCGCGGAAGCGGTCCCCTTTCATGCGCACCAGCACCCAACTGCCGTGCAGCCGCTCACCCTCCAGCACGAACTTTAAATCACCAGCTGCGAGCGCGGCTTGCGCGGACTGCTTGCCCTCCGGCGCCCAGAAACCACGGTCCCACAACTGCACCGAGCCGCCGCCGTATTGCCCTCCCGGAATGGTCCCCTCGAAATCTCCATACGCGAGCGGATGATCTTCAACCTCGACCGCGAGGCGCTTATCGGCAGGATCAAGAGAAGGGCCGCGGGTCACGGCCCAGGATTTAAATACTCCGTCGAGCTCGAGCCGCAGATCGTAGTGCAGGCGCCGCGCCGCATGTTTTTGGATGACATAGCGCAGGTGCTCGGCGGGCGCGACATCCACCGCGCCGCTGGGCTCGGCGGTCTTGGTGAAGTCGCGCTTCGCCTGGTATTTCGAGAGTTTCCTACTACCCATGAATGCTCCGCGAGGCCCGGCCCGACAGCCTTTGCGTAGCGACAAATGTGCCTACTTGTGTTTCAACAGCCCTTCCGCTGTCATCGCCTCGACAACGTGCGGCCGCGCCGCAATTCCTTCGCGGTAGGTCTGCAGATTCGGCCACGGGCTCAGATCGAAGTGCACCAGCGGCGCCCAGCCCAACACCACGAACAAGTAGGCATCGGCCACCGTGAAGTGATCACCCACCAGGTATTGCTTCGAACCCAGCGCCCCCGCGAGCCACGAGATACGCTTGGTGAGCGCGGCCCGTGCATACTGTTTCACGTCCTCCGTGGCGTTCTTGGCAAACAGCGGCGAAAAGCCCTTGTGGATCTCCGAATTGGCATAGGCAAGCCATTCCGACATCCGATAGCGCTCGAGCGTGCCGGCGGCAGGCGCCAGCTTCGCCTCCGGTTTGAGATCGGCGATATACGGCAGCAGTGCCGCGTTCTCGGTCAACAAATCACCGTTGTCCAGCACCAGAGCCGGAACATAATCCTTGGAGTTGATGTCCTTGAGATCCACCCCCTCTGGCGTTTTATGGGTGTGGTGACTGAGTTTGACCAGCTCGAACGGGACCCCGGCCTCGCGAAGTGCAATGTTTGCGGCGAGAGAGCAGGCTCCGGGTAGAATATAAAGGCGCATGAATTCTCCGTGGTTTTTTGCCCCTTTGGACCGCCGCCGATACCCAAAAAGAACGGCGCCACATGGGAACTGCCCACGCGGAAGCTTAGTCAGAGGCTACGGGTGCCATGCTAACGGTGCCGCCAGGGAGCGCAAGAGGTCGAGATGCGTTATCCCTGAAACGGGACACGGGAGGAGCCATGAAACCTCTATCGATTGCCGTCGCGATTCTCGCTACAGCCATAGCTCTGGGTGGCTGCAAGTACCGTAGGGAAGAGCCGGTTCCGGGCCCCAAGGCGCTCGGCCCCGCGGCCGAAGCCATTGTCCGGCCCAGCGATCGTCCTGCCGGCGAAACGCAGGACACCGCCTCGCACCCCGATTCCGGGCCCCGCCATGGAGCGAGCGGCATTTCCTGGTTCCAGGGAACGGTGGAAGAGGCGTTTTCCACCTCCTGCGGCAAGTGCACAGCCCTGTTCTTGCGGGATGCCCTGGACCGCTAAGCGCCGCCCGCCCAGCATCCCAAAGCCGCCTGTCGCGGGCGGTGCCAACCTCGGCAAAGCACGCTCCTTCGAAATAGTTTCTCCAAAAACCCTCTGCCTCGCGATCCGTTTGTACTCTTCAAGTCGTCCTTGGTATGTCCGAAACACAAGGAGACACGCCATGTCCAACGAGTCCGTTACTTTGATCAATCTGCTGAAGGTCAAACCCGGGAAGCAGGAGGCGCTGATCGCGCTCCTGAAACAGAACACCGAGACAGTGATCCGCACGCTCCACGGCTGGAAGACGACCCAGCTGATTGCGGCAAACGACGGTACCGGCGTCGCCATTTACTCCGAGTGGGAGACCCCCGCGGCCGTCGAGGCGATGCGCAACGATCCACGCATGAAAGCCTATTTCCCGAAGATCCTCGAGCTGGCGAGCTTGGACTCAATGGTGGGCTCGGTGGTGTTGAACGAGACTCGGTGAGAGCTCAGCGATGTCAGCAATCAAAGCAGCTTTTGTCCTGATCCACGGCGGTTGGCACAACCATTCGGCGTGGGACAGAGTGACGCCAATACTCAAAGCCAACGGCTTCGCGGCTTTGACGCTCGACCTTCCTGGAGCGGGCGTAAATGCGATAGCACCAACATCGCTCGATCTTCGCCCGTTCGACCCAGCCGCATTCGCCGCCGAACGCTCACCCATCGCTGGCGTTACACAGGAGGAGCGGACTCAAGCGGTAGTCGCATTGGTAAAAGAAGCTGCGTCGCTCAGCGACGGGAAGGTCATCCTGGTCGGGCACTCGGCCGGCGGGATGACGATTTCGGCAGTCGCCGAGCAGGTTCCGAATCTGCTGCTCGCGGTCGTATATCTTGCCGGGTTCATGGTGCCGAACGGCATGCCGCTGCTCGCAATGCTCCAGCATGAAACCCTGTCTTCGGCTCTAGCGCCTGGGCTGTTCGTGGGCGACCCCGCCGCCATCGGCGCGACAAGGATCAATCCCCGATCGACCGACGCAGCCTACAGATCGCTACTCAAAGCGGCGTTTTATGACGACGTGCCGGAATCCGACTTCGCGCACGCGGCATTACAACTTCATTGCGACGAATCAAACGCCGGCGCCGTAGCCCCATCGGAAATTACGCCTGAAAGATTTGGCACCTTGCCGCGCCATTACATCCGCTGCAAACAGGATCGCGCGGTTCCCTTGACCGGTCAGGATCACATGATTGCCACGGTGGACCGCAGCATCGGCGGCAAGACAACGACGCACACACTGGAAAGCAGCCACTCGCCATTCCTGTCACAACCGACCAACCTGTCAAAGATTCTCATCGACATTTGTGCCCAGTCCCACGCCTTCATCGCCAGGCAGCGGCAACCTTGATGGCCTCCTTTGGCGCACCCCCAGCAGTCGCCGAAACGGCCACAAAGAACGTGGTCTTATCAACCCCAGAGCCGTTCGATTATAATTCCAGGTCCACTCTTGCCCTCATCGGCAAGTCATTGATAATTAGGGTAATCCCTTCCGACGGGCCTGTAGCACAGCGGTTAGTGCAGGGGACTCATAATCCCTTGGTCCTTGGTTCGAATCCAAGCAGGCCCACTATTAAAATCAGCTAGTTACGTCGTCGGCGACGGGATGACGTTCCCAGCCGACTCTTCGTGTAGGCGTCATGTAGGCGCTCGCGCGAATAGCTCGACTTCAGAGGGCCGGTTACTGAAGGAGGTACGCTGCCATGAAACTCTGAGCTTCGAGTTGCAGGTTAAGCACGAGAGCGCCGCCTTCGGGCGGCGCTCTCGCCTCTGCTTTTTTTAGCCGTGGAAATTTGTTCTGAGGCTTCGCGGAACGATCCCCCATCGCCCCCCCCCCGCGGGGTGACAGGAGAGGCCCCCAGTCACAGGTCACGCAGCAGCCTCGCCAGCGAGCGAAGCGTCGACCGAGCGCCGCCCTTATAGGCGTTGCGACCGACGCGCTTCTTACCTTCCTGTGTTGTCGGCCCCGTGGACTTTCGCCATGGTTGCCATCGCCGAATCAGCTCCGACTGACGCCTGCGCCGTTCCGGGGTCCAACCGCTCGCCATCTTGCTGCTCCAATAGTCTGTTCGGCTGATTTTCGAATTCCCGCGCGCGCGCCTTCGCTTGGCGGTGGGGCGTTATTCACCTGTTGCGGGCCGTGAACGATATTGGCTTGCTGAACGAAGGGGCAACGGGCGCGGGATTCTTGATTCCGGCAAGGGTCTCGAGCGTCGCACGGCACTGGCTTTGGGCTTTCAAAGCCAGCCGCATGTAGGTTTCGTACTGAGTCAGGTACTCCTGCGCAACTGCCCGCCGTGTGAGGGCCGTAAACAGCGCATTCAGCGTATGCGCCTGGGCCATCAGCATGGATTCGCCCCGAGACAGGTCGCCGTCGTTAGCGTTGCGGGCTTGCTCTCCCAACGCGGCTGCGAGTGCTGGAATATCCAGCGGCGCATCGACAGGCAACACGGCAACAATCGCATTGGCGGCAAGAATGCTTGGATTCAGCACGTTGCGGGCGGTTTGATTCGACGATGGTGACGCGGGCCGTCCATTGGCACACGGTTGCGCTACTGATTGCCTCTCCTTGCCTGTGGGCGTCTTACTCTTGTGTGTGCTCACGTCCACGTATCTCCCGGTCGACCCGCAGGGTGGGACGACACATGCAACTGCTCATCTTGTTCAACCGCTGCTAGCCAGCCGGCAGGATTCGTACGGGCGCCAGCGAGAGCTTCGGTGAGGTCGTCTGCGTCATAACTCCAGCGGGCAGCCATCTGCTGAATACGCTGCTCCAGGACGAGTGCTGCGAGCAGAGCGGGTTTGTGCTCAAGGATGGCCTGTCTCCGTTGAGGGGTCAGCAACTCACGTGGCTTCACGTTCAACCGGCCGTCGGGCCGGGGCGCTAGCTCCATTCCGGCCGTGCGTAGGTCAGCCAGGAGGGACATCGCGGCGGGAGTCATAAGTCAGCCCCGTCGTCACCGCCTGATGTGAGCCGCCCCCCGAAGGGAGCGAAGGGGGCGCCACTCCGAGAGACATTCCCTTCCCACCCTTCGCCGCTGTTGCCACTCCCTTCGGGTCCACTCGGCAGCACCCACACCCAACCCGCATTCATTCCGAGTTTCCGCGTGGTCACACCGATACGAGCCTTAGCTCGCTTCATCTGGTCGCGGGAATAGCCGGCTTGCTCCGCCTCGGCGTAGATCTCTTTCGCAGGCCGCCGCCCTTCGGCCAATAGCTCCCGCAGGAAGTCCGTAGAGTCATCAGCTGGGCTATCCTCCGTGTGTTCGGCCGCCGCCAGCAGTTCACGGGCACTGCCTTCAATCAGATTTCCCCACACAACCGCGGACGGATAGATGCCAGGGTGCCCCGATAACTCACCCTGCCGCAGGTCGTACACGTACCCGCCCGTGTCTGGTCCGATGTTGGACTTTCCGCGAACCAACATGCGCCGACCCGGCTTGCCGTCTTCCGTTAGCTCCCTCACGGTCATAAGCACGACGCGAGCGAGAGCGCCGAATGCGACAGAGCCTGTAACACGCTCCACAGGATCGCGGCCGGCGGTACCCTTACTCAAGTGCGTAATTCCGACCAAAGCGCAGCGATGGACCGCGGCAAGATCCACGAGCGGTTGAAGGCTGCGGCGCGTCTCAGCGTTGTGGTGTGAGTCGCCAGCCACCGCCGATACGATGGGGTCTACGACCATCAACCGCAGGTCGGGAATGTCCCCGAGTTTCGCAGCAAGCAAGGCAACATCCCGCGCCGGATCAAACGCGCGCCGGCCGTCCGGCCCGTCGATGCCAGAGACAAAATGCACGCGCGTGAGATCCGCTCCCATCGCCGCTAGGCGCGGCACGAGCACGTCCGCGGGATCGTCCTCGCCTGACCAGATGGCCACACTGCCGACGGCCGCCGGTGTGCGGTCCGGCCATAGGCCACCGCAAGAGATGACTGCAGCAAAAGCGAGCGCAAGCGTTGTTTTCCCGGTGCCGGGTGCACCAGCCATGACGTGCAGCTTTCCTTTGGCAAGCCATTCCGGCCACAACCAATCGATGGGCTCCATTCGCACGCTGTCCGCCCGCGTTAGCACGGCTCGCGGATTCATGTCGGGCGGTGCGAGTCCGTTAGTTTGCTGAGGCTGGTACAGCTGCGCGCTATTGATCATCGCATCGAGGTCCGCGCGGCTC
Source organism: uncultured Pseudomonadota bacterium (assembly GCA_963752125.1). Lineage (GTDB taxonomy): Bacteria > Pseudomonadota > Gammaproteobacteria > Steroidobacterales > Steroidobacteraceae > 13-2-20CM-66-19. Next base: position 10,881 of record CAVVXG010000010.1, read on the forward strand.
ATGCGGTTACCTCGTCTGCTGCGTCATTGCCTGCCGTGGAGGATAACGCGATGCGCACTCCATATGTCGAAGCAACTCTTGAAGTCGTTCTGCGTCGTTCGGGCTTATTCCCCACGGCGCGTCATCGGCGATGAACGGACCGTCCACCGGCTCACCGTTGATCGGCCTGATGTCATGAGCGTTCATCAGGTCTTTGAGGAGACTTGAGAGGTGCCTCTTCGTGAATGCCTCGACGGCGTTTCGCAAATGACGATTCGCTCGCCCTTTCTGCCACGCTTCGGAGTGTACGTCGACTAGCCCGGATGTCGCAGTTTGGAGGATTTCAGAGATACTCACGAAATCGACAAGATTGGTCTCATCGGAGACGGACTTGTCTCTCGACTTTTCCCATGGCGGTACGACCGGCCACTCTTCATGTAGGTACTTGGCGGCCCATGCCCGAAGCTCTGCCCAATCGAAAAAGCAGTCTTCAAACGGCGCGTCATCCGGCGCTGGCCCCATGAGGGGATAGATGAGCCTCCTGATTGCCCCGGCTTTGATCCCTTCTTTGATCGCCCGCTGAAGTTGCACCTCATACGCCAACGCCTCATCCCCTTCACGTGGGAATTCGTTAACGTCAGCCCATACCTCAGCAAGCGTGTGCGCGACAGCCTCGCCACTGATGCACCACGATTCTTTTCGTGGTCTCACCCTTTCGGCGGACTGCGCGAGTGCGGCGAATTCAGCCGGTACCGGCCAACCGACAGCCACAGTCCAGGCTGCAAGCGTCGGAAGGCTCACGTAGCTGTCAGCCTTCAAACCATTGAATTCGGCCATCGCCGCTTCGACACGACTGTTGAAGTCCCGCGCGATAACACAGTCGAGTAAAAGAGCGCCGCCGTCGATCGGCACGTAGATACAGCCCTGGAAACCGCCAAAGCTCGCCCAAGAATCGATATTCTGGGAGCTCATAAGACTGGTGCGGCTAATGGATGAAGGTTCGATATCGAGGGACAGCGCAACGCCCTGCCAAACCCTCACCCTCGACATCGCGCGCCACACGAGCCAATTGGGCTTTTCTGCAGGTGAATCAGTCATAACCTATCGGTCCGCGCCGTGAATGTTTGCCTCAGTGGGCAAAGGCTCCCTGCAACATTCGGGACGGCGCTTAGCGGTTGCCAAGAGGGAACATGCGGTCCCCGCTGTGCACTGTCATGTCACGCCATCCGCAGTCTCACGCTCGAGCGCGGATTGCACCCATTGATTGAGGCTGACCCCTGCGGCGGCGGCAGCCTCGGTGACTCGCTGGTGTAGGGTCGGTGTCACACGCACGACAAACTTCCCGGAAAATGACTTGCGCGGCTCGATGCCTTTTTCCGCACACATCTCCAGAAATACTTTGAGCGACTTGCGGCCCTCTTTCTCCAGGCCATCAACGCTCTTGGCGTAGAAGTCCGCTCCGCCGTTGAGGCCGATGAATTCTCCCCTGAACAGCTTGATGTCCGGGTCGTACTGAATAACGGCGTCGTAGCCGTCGACGGTCATAGTGTTGATCATGGCTTCACTCCGTGCTCTTCCAGCCAGCGCCGGATGCTCGCTACGGCGCCTTTGTCGGTGTCGGGCGAAGGATGAGGCCGGTGAAACACCCGGATCTCGCCAAAAAGCTCCACGCCTACACGGGAGCCCTCGCGCTCGCTCACCTTCGCACCCAGCTCCTTGAACAAAGCCTCGACGTCCCGCCACTGGATATTAGCGGGGGTCGGGTGCGCAAACAGCGATTCAAGTGTCTTGGCGTGCTTGCGCTTCATCGGATGAATAGTATCAAAAAGTGATACTGCAGGCAAACTGCGGCCGCGGCAGACCCCCTGCGCCCAGCCTACGAGGCCGTGGCCACAGTCCCATCTGCGCTCACGACGCCGAAGCGCCCGTCGCCTGGCGCAGCCGAAAACGCGACACCCGCCTGCACCAGAATCCACGCCTCGATTTTCTCGTGCCACATCCGCAGCAAGTCGAGCGGGCGCTTCTTGTAGTGTTTCTCGGCGATCGCGGAAGGCTTGTGGCCTTGGATTTGGGCGACGATGCCGGTAGGCACTTCAACCCACTCGGACAGAGTACTGAAGCTCCGGCGCAGCCCGTGAAGCGTGACGTGCGGGAGCCCGCCAGCTTCCAGGGCGGCTATATGGGCCTTTGTGGGTTCTTCAAGGTGGCCCGATTCCGCGTCCTCGCTGGAGAACACCCACTCGTTCTTCCTTGGAAGCGTGGACAGCAACGATTTGACGTAGGGCGAAAGCGGAATCGTGCGGTCGCCCTCCACCTTGTCGTGCAGAACCATGCTGTTCCACCGGAAATCAACATCGGCCCACTTCAGCGCCTCCAGTTCTTCGCGCCTCGGCCCGGTGAGCAGCAGCGTTTGCAAGTAGGCAGCGATGATGGGGTTCGATAGCTGCCGCACGTATTTAAACCATGCCGGCAATTGCTCCTTCTGCAAACAGTCACCATCCTTGGCCCGAGGAGTTGGGACATGCCTGCGCACTTCTCGCGCGCTGTAAGCCTCGTGCGAGACGATCCCCTTGTATGCCTTCGTGTCATTGCACCAACGGATGAACGCGCGCAGCAATCGATACGCCAGCGCGGCCGCAGTCGGCCGCTTCCCCGTCTCACGCTGCAGCCATTCCGCTACCCGATCGTCGGTCAGATCGCGCAGTTTTAGAGACATAAGTGAGGCCAGCGGCCCCGGCTTCGTGCGCCCCTTGCCGCCGTGCTTCTTTTTAGGCTCTCCACCCGGCCGCGCGAGCTTGATGTGATCATTAAAGTGATGTTCGCCCCAGGTCGTCTTGTGAGCGTCGATATACGCCCGCCAGACCTCGCGCAGTACGAGATCGGCGCGCTCGGCCTCCGTACGGATGGCCTCGGCTTGCGCTGTCTTTTGATCAGCCACAACGCGCGGGTCGTCGCCTTGCTCCACCATCACCGTAAGCTCTCGCGCCCGCTGCCGGGCTTTCTTCAGTGGCCAAGAGCCCACGTCCCCGATGGTCACACGCATGCTGCGCTTGTTGACTCGCTTCTCGAATACATAGCTACGGGCGCCGTTCTCCGTGACACGCACACCGAGGCCATCGGTTTCGGTATCCAAGTGAATGCCGTACTTCTTGCCGGCCGGGCATGACAGTGATTGCACTCGCCCTTCTGTGAATCGGACCCTATTCCCCATAGCCGAGGCTTCCGTGTAGGCGCCATGTAGGCGCTTTTCGGCTATAGTGTGCAACACCGAGGAACACACTGGCTAGTCGGGATACAGGGTAATTAGCTGTTTTTGAAGGTCTTATGGGATTTTTGGCAACTACGGGCAACACCCGGAAATGCTGGAACTGGACGACTCATAATCCTTTGGTCGAAGGTTCGAATCCTTCCGGGCCCATTTTGCTCACTTGACGAAAAAACAGATAATCCCCGCGACGAGCAAAGCCATGGACGCACGACTGATGTAATTGGCTGGTGGAGACAGCTTCAGGTTTCCCTGTCTGGCCTCCTGGTAGATCTGAGTCATCGTTGCGTGTCTCAGGTGAAACCAATGCCTGCGTCCAAGCCAGTCCGCAACCTGCATCCACACGACTGACGTGTACAACAACACCAGAGCCACATTGTGCTCACGCGCAATGAATACCGCCGCTGCTATTGCCGATGCAACACAGATACCCAGCGCAATTCGTTCACGAGTAGCGCTTTTCATGTCTTGACAGACTCCGCTGCCGTACTGACACAGTCACTCCTTCACGGCCCTCGAGCGTGTCGAGCTGGAGGTTGGTCGAATCCGGCGCCATCAGACCCAGGTCGGGCTGGATGCGATGGAAGAGTTCGTGGCCGAAAGTAACACGCCTGGTGACCGGGTCCGTGGGAACGAGATCCCATATGAGCATCGTCCAGCGCTTACCCTCCCATTCGGCCGGCGCGTTCGCGACAATGACACTTTGAGGTAGCGTCCCAACATAGACGCCATCTTGTGCATGCAGGATGTGATCCGGATCGGGCTCGTTCGCCACGACAGCACGCGTCTCGGGATCGACGAAGAACATGCCGCCGTAGAGCCTCTTGCCCCACAGGCGCCCCCCTCCTTATCGGAACCCCCCTCAGCCTCCGCGAATGCAGCTTTCGCGCGCGAAAGATCAATTGACGACGACGCCTGCGCTGCAACCGTAAATGAGGCAAACACCAGCAAAGCGACTCGCGCCAGCGGCGTGTGCATAATGGAGACCTCCCTGATCCTTCCGGACGGTGCCCGAGACTCCCGTCCCCACCCTCACTGCTCGTGAAAAAACCGCCCCCCTAACGAAACCCGTCGGGCAATCTCCCGCAAAGCCACTGGTGTGAGCACGTTCCAAGTCGGGACGCGCACGGGTGTTGATGAGGTATTCGGGGCTTGGGGCGCACCAGACAGGCAGAGCCATCGGCCGCGACGCTGAGCGATGAGGTCTTCGGCCGCCGGCGCATCGCCGCCGTTGAAGTCAGCCGGCAAGTTGAGGAGAACCATGAATCGGGGCCGTTCCGCAATGGCGCTCCGCAACGTCTCATAGCGGTCGACCTCCAAAGTGAACAGGAGCTTGCAATCGACCACGGGCAGTCCCCGTGAGGTGGCCCGAAGCTGAAAATCGAGGTGAAAGTCGTTCAGAGACGCCTGCGGATCCAACTGCTCGCGGACGTGGAACTGGACATCCACGCCCAACCCGTCGGTATGGCAGCCGACGAGCGTGCAACCGAAGGACGCCTGCGAGGCCAACAGGCTCAGGTACGCGTGACCGGCGAGGGCCTTGGTTTGATCGGGTACCGGCGCGGGTTGACCCGCAACAAGTTGCGACTCCGCAGGTATTTGTGCCATCGCTCGCGCCCCTCACCTGATGCGGGCATAGCCGAACAGTCCCTTAGGACCTTTCCGCTACCGCCGGGGTTCAATTTTAGCCGTGAGACACTGCCGGAAGCTGTCGGTAATTTGTACCCATCCGTAGCTGGCCCGCTACAAATAGATACCGTGGGAATAGCCTAGTCTATAGCGGTTTTATGCGAACATTACGCTAGTGATTCCCCGAGCTTCCGCCCTCGTCCTGAAATGGATAGCCGCCAACGCAGCCTCATTTTCGCGATCCTGATTGCAGTCGCTCCCATAGGGACAGCGTTCGCGAAGGACGATGACTGGAAGGAGCCGTCACAGGACTGCGTTGCCGTGGGCGGTTGGAACCTCAGCATCTCCCTGGGCGCCGGCGTCAGGACCGATCCAGTCGTCCACGAGGGCAACATCCCGCTCGTAGTCATCCCCCAGTTCAGCTACTACGGCAAGCGATTCTTCCTCGATAACCTGGACGTGGGCGTGACGCTCCTGGACGAGGACCACTCGACGCTCAGCCTGATCGCGAGCCCCGGCTACGACCGAGTCTTTTTCTATCGCAGCGACCCGCAGAATATCTTCGTCACCGGCCTCTCCGACTTCAGCGCGGTGCCCGCCAGCCAGGTGGGCAACGTCGTCAAAGTGGGGCCGGACGGCTCGACGGACGTGGTTCCCGCGGCGAAATTCCCGCCGCGCTCGCGCCAGTGGACGTACCTGGCCGGTCCTGAATGGACCTTCAAATATGCCCGGATCACCGGCCAGCTCGACGTCCTGCACGAAATTACCGGCCACAACCACGGCGACGAGGTCCGCGCCGCTCTCGGATTCCCGCTTTCGAAGGAGGGGGGCTCCTGGACCGCCGGCCTGGGGGTAACTTGGAAAAGCGCGGCCATCGTGAATTACTATTACGGTGCGCCCGGAATCTACACGGCGGGGGCCGTGCTGAACCCCTTTTTAAAGCTCGGATTCTCGCGGCCATTGAAGGGTAAATGGAAAATCACCGCGTTCGTCGAGGTCGAGCGGCTCGGCAATGCCATCACCGACAGCCCGATCATCAATGCACGTTTCGTGACGACCACCTTCGTCGGCACGATGTACTCGTTTTTTTAGGGCACCATGGCTAGGACGGCTCTCAGGACTGTCATGGCCCTCATGCTGGCAGCCTTGGTGCCGTACGCTGCGGCTGCCGCACCGCAAGAAGGTGAGGACATCCACCTCGAGCTGAGCCCACGGATCTGCACGCTCGGCGCCCGCGACAAACAATGCCAGACCGAAGTGCACGCGCAATGGAGTGCCGCCCGCGAGGAGTCCTTATGCCTGGTGATTCTCGACCGGCCCCAGGTGAAGCACTGTTGGGAGCACTACTCGCAGGGCACGTACAGCCTCCAGCTGACCTTCGTGGAAGACCTGACCGTTCAATTGCGCGATCCGGGACTGCAGAACGTGCTTGCCTCCGAAGTGTTACGCGTGATCCGCGAAGCCCTGCACTACCGGCACCGGCGCCGAGAACCGTGGAATATTTTCCAGTGAGCATGACACCGGCCCCATCGATTCTGCTGGTCGAGGACGATCTGCGTCTTGCCGAGCTTGTCAGCCGCTACCTGGAGAACAACAGCTGCAGCGTCAGCATCATCAGCAACGGCGATGAGGTTCTCGCCCGGGTGGAGCGTGATCCGCCGGACCTGGTTATCCTGGATCTCGGTCTGCCGGGGGAGGATGGGTTGAGCCTGTGCCGGCACCTGCGCCCGGGCTATGCCAACCCCATTTTGATTCTCACGGCCCGAGACAGCGACATCGACCATGTGTTAGGTCTGGAGCTCGGTGCCGACGATTACGTCGTCAAGCCGGTTGAGCCGCGGGTGCTGCTCGCACGGATCAATGCTCTGCTGCGGCGCAGCCGCACACCGGCCCGCCAAGAACGCAAGCTGCTGCAATTCGGGCGCCTGGCGATCAACGTCGCCTCACGTTCCGTACACCTCGACGGACAAAACATCTCGCTGTCGGGCAACGAGTTCGATCTGCTGGTGCACTTGGCCTCCCACGCCGGTGAGATTCAATCGCGCGAAGCTCTCTTCAAAGACCTATTCAAGCGCGAGTACGACGGCGCCGACCGGATGCTCGACATCCGGATCTCGCGCCTGCGCCGCAAATTGGGCGACGAAGCGGAGACCGCCGAACGGATCAAGACCGTCTGGGGGCAGGGATACCTGTTCGTAGCCGATGCGTGGTGAGCCGTGGCGCGCCATTTCCTGGGCCTATACCTGCTCATCGTGTTCACCCTGGCGATTGTCAGCTGGGGACAAGACAAGCTCCTGCAGGCCTACAGCGGCGGGGATACCGCGGAAGACAGGCCCGCTGCCATGGCCATGGCGACGGTCGCGGATCGATTGCATGGCGTCCCGCCGGGACAGTGGCGGCAGATCATTGGCGGTGTCGCCGCACGGACCGGCATCGACATGGAGCTGTTCGCGCCCCAGGACATCGCCGGGGATGACACTCTCGCAAAGTTGAGACGAGGCGGGATCGCCTACATGGAATCCGCGGACGGGCGCTCCTGGGCGCTGCGCCGGCTGGATGACAACTCGGTGTTGGCCATCAAGTCGATCGAGCCGGCGACACGGCGCGGCTGGCTGGAATGGTCGCTCACCATGCTGTTCTACGCCATCATCGCTCTGGCGCTCATGATCTGGATCTGGCCGCTGACACGCGACCTGCGCGCGCTGGAGAAAGCGGCGGCGCAGTTCGGCAACCGCAACTGGTCGTTCAACGCCCCCATCAAGCCGCACTCGCAAATCTATCCGCTGGCACAAACCTTCCGCCGCATGGCCGCGCGCATCGACGGTCTGATCGCTTCCCACAAAGACATGTCCAACGCCGTCTCGCACGAGATTCGTACGCCCTTATCGCGCATGAAGTTTGAGATCGAGCTGGCGCAGAAGGTGCGCACGGTGGAGGAAATACATCGCTACCTCGAGCATATCAAGTCCGACATCGCCGCCATCAACGACCTGGTGACGGCAACCTTGAGCTACGCGATCCTGGAGCGGGCCGACGTCGCACTCAACATCAGCGCCCATAACTTCACAACCCTCATCCCCGCGATCGCCGAATCGGTCGGACACAATACCCGCACCGGTATCCAAATCAGCTCCACCGTACAAGCAGATGCCAGCGACGTACGCTGCGATGCACACCTCATGGAGACGGTGCTCAAGAACCTGCTCTACAACGCAACGCGTTACGCGAAACACTCTATCGGGGTTTCTTTCAGCGTCGAGCGCGGCGTCAATCGCCTGCTGGTTGACGATGATGGTCCCGGCATTGCGGAGGCCGACCGGCAGCGCGTGTTCGATTCGTTCGTGCAGCTCGATCGCGCCGCCGGACGCAAGACCGGCTTCGGCCTGGGTCTTGCGATCGTGAAGCGGGCGATCGAGTGGCACGGCGGCCAGGTTTGCGTTACCGAATCGCCCCTCGGCGGCGCGCGATTCTGTGTCACGTGGCCGGTGATGACCTAACCTGAGCGGAGCATCTCCGATACCGACCCAGCAAAAACCACGCTTTTTGCCGGGCGCTGATGGAGGCGCTCAGCGCAACTCTGCGGAAATCGCTTGCGATTTCCGCCCATTGACGACAGTGCGCCAGCGATAGACGAGCAAGGCCCCCATGGCGAGCGCCAGAAGAACACCGAAGCCGGCGGCAAGCATGGGAATCGGCACACCTGCACGCACAGTGAGGGTGTAGAGACCGAGCATCAGCAACATCGCACTGTTCTCTGCCAGGTTCTGCACGGCGACCGAATGTCCCGCACCCACCGTAGCGTGGCCGCGCTCCTGCACTAACGCATTCAGGGGCACGACAAAAAAACCACCACAAGCGCCAACAATGACCATGATCACCAGCGACACGGCCAAGCTGGTCGTGCCTGCCAATACGCAGACCGCGATCCCGATGAGGACGCCGGCGGGCAAGGAGCGATCGGCCTTCTCGAGAGTGATGAACTTTCCGGCCAACGCCGCGCCGACCACGATACCAACCGCAACCATGCCGTTGAGCTCGGCCGGCAGACTGTTGGTAGTGTTACCCAGCGCGATGGGAACCCAGGCGATCAGGAGAAAGCGCAAAGTCGTGCCCGTGCCCCAGAACAGGCTCGTGCCGACCATCGAAAAGCGAGTGTCCGGATTGCGGACAAGCGCACGCACCGCGTGAATGAAGTCACGCATGACGTTCGACAAAGAGAGCGTGCTGAGCGGGTGCGCAGCCGGCAAGCGAGGAATGAGTAAGTTGGCGATAGCAGCGGCGGCGTAGCACGCTGTTACGACCACAAGAGAGCCGGTGATACTCCAATCCGCCAGGAATCCCCCGGTAATCACCCCGATCAGAATGGCGGCAATGGTCGAGGACTCCAGCACGCTGTTGGCCTGCACCAGCCGCTCGACACCTGTGAGCTCCGACAGGATGCCGTATTTCGCCGGCGAGTATGCCGCGGCGCCAATCCCCACCAGGCCGTAGGCGAGGAAGGGGTTCAGACCCAAGCTCATGGCGACTACGCCAACGAGCTTCAGCCCGTTGGCAAGCAACATGACCCGGCCTTTCGGGAAGGCATCCGCCAAGGGCCCGGCGAAGGGCGCGAGAATGATGAATGCACCGACGAGGAACTCCTGCAGCAGCGGCGCTGCCCAGTCCGGATACTGCTGGCTGCGCAGCAACGCCAGGGCGCCGAACAACAGGGCATTATCAGCCATCGCCGACAGGAACTGCGCCACCAGAACCGCAACCATCCCGCGCGACCACAGCGGCGCGCCATCGCTTTTGACGTTCGTCATGAAATAAAGTCTCCGTGATTCAAGCTGCGGCAACCGCGGCGCTCGTGCCGCTGGCCTCGGCCATTTGTTTCAGCCGCACGTAGTCGGTTTTTCCGGTACCCAGTAACGGAATGTCAGTCACCGTGCGTATGTCACGCGCAACCGCGAGCTCCGGCGCACCCAGATTCTTGGCCGCCGCGAGCAACTGCTCGCGGCCCAGGCCGGCGGCGGTGCTGAACAACACCAGGGCCTCGCCTTTTGCTGCATCGGGGCGAGTCGAGGCTGCATGCAGGAAGCCGGGAGCCGCGTTGGCCGCGATCCGCTCGACCACTTCCAGCGAGATCATCTCGCCGGCGATTTTGGCGAAGCGCTTCACCCGGCCGCGGATATGCACGAAGTCATCCGCGTCGATGGACACGATGTCACCCGTGCAATACCAGCCTTCGCGGATGGAATGCGGAGGTTGCACCACACCGGGCTTGTCATGCAGAAGGTATCCCTTCATGACATTTGGCCCTTTGACATGCAACACGCCGCCCGTCTCGATTCCGGGTACCGGCTCCAGCTCGTACTCCATGCCCGGCACCAGCTGCCCGACACTACCGGCACGACACGCCATCGGTACATTCACCGCAATCACCGGAGCGCACTCGGTCACGCCGTATCCTTCGAGGACGCGGATACCGAACTTGTCGATCCACAGGCGCCGCACATCCTCTGAAAGCTTCTCCGCGCCAGCTACAACGTAACGCAAGCGCCCAAAGTCATACGGATGCGCGAACTTCCCGTAGTTGGCCAGAAAGGTCGAGGTACCGAACAGCACCGTGCAATTGCGGTCGTAGACCAGCTCCGGAATGATCCGGTAGTGCAACGGGCTCGGATACAGAAACGCCCGGCATCCCGAGACCAGGGGCATCACCACCCCGCAGGTGAGCCCGAACGAATGAAACAGCGGCAACGAGATCATGAATTTATCGAGCGGCGAGAAGTCCGCCAGCGAGCGTACCTGCGCCACATTCGACAAAAGCGAGGCGTGAGTATGCACAACCCCTTTGGGCTTGCCTTCTGATCCTGAGGTAAACAACACGATGGCGGTGTCATCGGGCCGCTGACCCTCGTTGGGCAAACGCGACCGTAACAGATACCACAGCACCCACAACCGATCCCACGTGCGCAAGCGCGTCTTCAGGTCTTCCAAATAGTGGACGGTCACACCCGGGATGCCTTCCAACAGGTGTGTCAGGCGTGCCTTCTCCAGAAAGGCCCGGGAGGCAAAAATCGTACGTATCCTGGCGACCTCGCACGCCGCGCGCACGCCTTCGACGCCGGCAGTGTAGTTGAGCATCGCCGGCACCCGGCCGGATCCCGACAGGCCGAGGATCAGCGCCAGTGTCGGGGCGGCATTGGGCATGACGACTCCAACCACCTCACCGCGGTGAGTCATGGGCCGGGTCAAGCGCACCACGCCTAAGGCCATCCGCAGCAGGGAGCCGTAAGACTCCTCCTTCATGCGCACATCCTCGATGAGCCCATAGCGCGCGCCAAAAGTGGCCTTGGCATCGAGAAACGCCGCGGACAAGGTGCGCTGCGGCCGGGTCGCGACCAACATGTCAAGCAGGATACGGCGCATCAACTCGCCGGCGCGACGCCGGCGCAGCTTGGCCGACGGCAGCTCAGGCATCGGAATCGTCCGCCGCGATTGGATGGCAATGCGGATCTTGGGCAACCACTTCAGCGGGTAGATGCCGGCCAGACGCCCGAAATAGCTACGGCCCGAGCCCTCGATACGTACCGGCACCACCGTCGCACCGGTCTTGGCGGCCACGAAGGCAGCACCGTCATACACCTTCATCAGGGAGCCGGTGATGGTGAGCCGCCCTTCCGGGAAAATGACCACTGGTTGGCCGGTCTCCACCAGGCGGCAGATGAGCTTCATCGACAGCGGACTGGCGGAGTCCACGGCCAGGTGCGGCACAAGCCGCAACAGCCAGCGGAAATACCACTTGCTCAGCACCTGCGCATGAACCACGAAAACCGCCTCCACCGGCAGGAAGGCGCCCAACAGCGCGCCGTCGAGGAAGGACTCGTGATTGGCGACGATCAACGTGCGCTGGTTCACAAACACGCTGCGGTCGCCGGTCACCTGCACCCGAAACAGGATTCGCAGCAGTGTTCGCAGCAGGAGCCGGAAAAGGCTCGCGCCACGGATGTTCTGAGTATTCATTTCCCGATCCCTAGCGAAAATGGGTTGACGGCGGGCACATAGGCTGCCCGAGCCGGCGTTGCGTGATGAAAGCAGGTCAGACCCCACACTGCGACCAACAGCAACAGGATTGTGATCCAAGTCCAAACTCGCATGTGACCTCCCGGAAACCTTTTTGTTGAGCCGTCCTTTTTCTTCAGGACGGAGCGCAGGATCTGCGAAGGTGTCCCAGGGCGCCACTTTTCCGCTTGGAGTGGCGCCAAAATAGCCAAAAGGTATCGTATGGTGATACCTTCCATGACTAGCGCGAGTCGGCGGTAACGGGAAGGTAAACGGCGATGGCCGAGCAGGCACTGATCGTGGCGGAGTTGAAGCGCGCCTTGCGCGAGTACGGACTGACCTACACCGATGTGGCGCGCAAGCTGAAATTGAGTGTGGCGACCGTCAAGCGCCTGTTCTCGACGGGCGATTTTTCCCTAGAGCGGGTCGATGGGATCTGCGAGCTGATGGGGCTCACGCTGCGCGAGATCCTGGAGCGCGCCCACGACCACGCCGCCCCGGTGAACCAACTCACGCTGGACCAGGAGCAGGAGATCGTCGCCGATCCCCGCCTGTTCTTCGTAACCTGGCTGGTGTTGATCCGCACGCAGTTCGAGGACATTGTGCGCCACTATCGCTTCACCGACCGCGAGCTGTTGCGCTACTTCATCAAGCTCGACCGGCTCAAGGTCATCGAGTTGCAACCGGGCAATCGGGCGCGGCTCCTGGTCAGCAGGCGCTTCACGTGGCGGGCCGGCGGTCCCGTGCAGAAATACATCCACCAGAAACTGCTGCGTGAATTCCTGGCGGGCCAATTCCTGGGACCCAATGAAGAGTTCTTCTTCCACGGCGGCGCCATATCCGCCGAAACGCTCGCGCAACTGAAGCGGGCACTCCAGAATGCCTCGCGCGAATGCGTGGAGATCGTGGAAAGCGACCGCTCCGCTTGGGAAAACCGCAGCAGCGCCGCCTTCATCCTGGCGCTGCGCCCTTGGAAATATAGTGAATTTGCCCAATTTGATCGCTAGGAGCCTGCCTGACTAATGATCGCCGTAGCGAGGGCGACCGTCAGCGAGCAGCTTTCGGCGATCGTTTCCCGCGCATAGTCGATACTATGTAAGGGAAACGATCGCCGAAAGATGCCGCTGACGGCCGGCCGCAGTAGGCGATCATTGGTCAGACAGGCTCCTAGATGAAAGTGCGCGGCTTCATTCTGCAGGCGAGCTACCGGGTCGTTACGGAAGCGAACGGCCGGCGCCTGCCTGTCGTGCATCTTTACGGGCGCCTCGAAGACGGATCGACGTTCCTGGTGCGCGATGGGCGGCAACGGCCGCACTTCTACATTCCGGCCGGCGCTGCGGAACGCGCGCGCGCCTTAGGCGCCCCCCAACCCAAGCCCGACGACAAGCGCACTTTCGGCGGTGCGCCGGTGTGTCGCATAGAAATGCAGACACCACCCGATGTGCCCGGATTGCGCGACCGCCTGCATGAGGCGGGTGTCGATACCTTCGAGGCGGATGTGCGCTTTGCGATGCGCTATCTGATCGAGCGTGGCATCAAGGGCGGCTGCGAGATCGAGGGGATTGCGACTCCAGGGACGGGCATCAGCTGGGTATTCGACGACCCCGTCGTGCGTCCCGCCGATGTCAGAATCGAGCCGCGGGTCCTGTCATTTGATATCGAAACCGACGGCAAGAGCGAACGCCTCCTGGCTATCTCGCTTTATGCGCCGGGCCTCGACGAAGTGCTCATCGTCGACGGTAGCGATCGTCCGATGCCGGAGCGCGCGATTCGCTGCGCCGACGAGAAGGCCGCACTGGATGCCTTCTGCTCTCGCGTCGCCGAGACTGACCCTGATGTGCTGACCGGTTGGAATGTCATTGACTTCGACCTGACGGTGCTGGAGAAAATCGCCGCGCGAGTGCGCCACCCGTTACAGCTCGGACGTGATACGGGCGTCATGCGCCTGCGCAAAGCGGAAGGCTATTTCGGCAGCGGGCAGGCCTCGATTCCAGGACGGCTGGTGCTCGACGGAATCGATCTGCTGCGCGGCGCCTTTGTGCGCATGGATGACTATTCTCTGGATGCGGTGGCGCGCAAAGTCCTCGGCGAAGGCAAGGCCGTCAGCGGCGACGTTCGCGACCGCATAGGCGAGATCACCCACAACTACAAACACAATCTCCCCGCATTCGCACAGTACGCGCGCACCGACGCGCGGCTCGCCTTTGATATTCCGCAGCGCCTGAACCTCATCCGGCTGGCGTTCGCACGCAGCCAGCTTGCCGGCATGACACCCGATCGGGTGGCGGCCAGCATCGCGTCATTCGATTTCGTCTACCTCAGCGAGCTCGAACGCAAGAAAGTGGTCGCACCCACGGTGCGCTCGGGGGACTCACGCGTGCACGCCGCCCAGCAAGGCGGCCACGTTCTCGAGCCCCGCACCGGGCTGCACACGAATGTCTGGGTGTTTGATTTCAAGAGTCTGTATCCCAGCATCATCCGCACGTTCAACATCGATCCGCTGTCGTACGCGGGAACCGCGGAAGAAAGCGAAGATCTGATCCGGGTTCCGGGCGGAGCTTTCCGGCGCTCACCGGCGATTCTGCCCAGGCTGCTCGATGAGCTGTTTCCGCGCCGCGAGGCGGCTAAGAAAGCCGGCGATGAGGTGGCCTCGAACGCCATCAAAATTCTCATGAACTCCTTCTATGGCGTGTTGGGAACACCAGCGTGCCGCTTCTTCAATCCGGCCCTGGCGAATTCCATCACCGGCACCGGACGTGAGATGCTGCTCTGGTCGAAACGGTGGTTCGAGGCGTCCGGGTTCGATGTGCTCTACGGTGATACGGACAGCCTGTTCGTGGACTCCCATGCGAGCGACCCGCAGGCCGCTTGCGAGCAGGCGAACAAGCTCGTCGTCGCGCTGAATGAAGAGTTGACGCGCCATATCGAGGAGCACTGGCACGTTCGCAGCCGGCTCGAGCTGGAATTCGAGAAGCTTTATCTGCAGCTGTTCTTGCCTCACGCGCGACATAGCACTCGCGGGGCGAGCAAGCGCTACGCGGGATTGCTCTACAGCGGCCGTGCGGGAACTTCCGGCAACGTCGAGTTCGTCGGCATGGAGGTCGTGAGGCGCGACTGGACGGAGCTGGCGAAGCAGGTACAACGGGAGTTGTATCAGCGGCTGTTTACCGGACAGCGGGTCGACTCCTATCTGGCCGAAGTGGTCAGACAGGTTCGCGACGGCTCGCTTGATGATGCGCTGATTTATCGCAAGAACCTGCGGAAATCCGCGAATGACTACACCGCAACCACACCGCCGCACGTTGCGGCGGCACGCAAATCCACCCAGCCGCCGGAGCGTCTCATTCGGTACGTCATGACGACAGCCGGCGCGGAGCCGCTGGACAACGTGCGGCATCCACTCGATCGCGAGCACTATGTCGACAAACAGATCCGGCCAGTGGCGGAGCCTGTGTTGGGCACGCTAGGACTCGATTTCGAGCGCGTCATAGGGGATAGCCGGCAGCTCGATATGTTGTCGCAGTTGGAATGAGCGGGCGCAGCCAGGCTCGAGCTCAGATGTCGGCGAAGATCTCGATCACGTCCGCTCCATTCTGCGACCTCAGATCCAGCCGCGCCCTAGCTCGCTCCCGCCGCCTTCGCCGTCAATGCAGCGCAATGCGCCCGACTAGGGTGCTTACCTGCGCCGCCATCTCGGCAGGAAGCCCATACCGTTTCGCCAGCACCGTTGGGTCGGCGTACGAGAGCCTTGTCTTTCCGGACCCCGCGTCCTGCCAGACAAGGACCTTGAGCGGCAAATCAAGACCAATGAGCTGATTCGCCTGCATCAGCGGCGTGCCACCGCGCGCATTGCCGAAAATGAGTACCGCCGTCGGTAGCAAGGCCATACCCGCGGCGGCGGCGCCGGCGGCATGATCAATGCGGGCGAACACGGTAAGGCCCTTGGCCTTCACCTCGCCCTCGAGACGATCGAGCGTCTCCTTCGGCCCAAAGTGACTTTCGACAGTCGTCAGGTCATCCACGGCACACACCTCCCAAACAAAGGCGCACACTCGAACTGTACACTGCGGCAGCGCGCGGCGGACGGTGTGCCTTGGTACGCTTTGCAGCTTATTCACGAAGCGCTAGCCTTGGTGGGAATCGACACAGAGCGGGAGGCCGTGTGAACACAGAAACCTTGCTGCCGCAAAGTCCCTTACTGGGCAGTCTGTACGGCACGCGCAAGGACCAGACCTTTCCCATTCTCACGTCCGCACAGATCGCCCGACTCGCCTCACACGGAAACAAGATCGCCGTGCACAAGGGTCAGGTCCTCGCGGAGCCCGGCGACCGGCACCGCAAACTGTTTGTCGTCTTGTCGGGGGGCATCGAAGTCGTGCGTCCGACGATGCAGGGCGAGCAGCTCATCGTTGTGCTCACTGCAGGCATGTTCACAGGCGAGATGAGTACGCTGCGTGGCGTCGGCAGCCTTGTCCGCGCCAGAGCCAGTGAGGACGCGCAGCTGCTCGCGATCCCCGATGACCAGTTACGGATCGTCGTCCAGACCGATGCGATGCTCAGCGAGCTGTTCATGCGGGCATTCATCTTGCGACGCGTAGCTCTTGTAGCCGCTCAGCAAGGGGATGTCATTCTGATTGGCTCGCGACACTCGGCCGGCACCCTGCGTGTGCAGCAGTTCCTGACCCGCAATGCCTATCCGTACGTCAACCTGGATGTTGAAAGCGACGCCGCTGTGCAGGCGTTGCTCGATCGGTTTCATGTAACGATCGACGACATACCGATTGTCATCTGCCGCGGCGAGAGGATGGCGAAGAATCCCAGCAACGAGCAGCTCGCCGAATGCCTGGGGATGAATCCGCAGATCGATTGCAAGACGGTCCGTGATCTCATTGTGATCGGCGCGGGACCTGCAGGGTTGGCGGCCGCCGTGTATGCCGCCTCCGAGGGCCTCAATGTCCTGGTCCTGGAAACCAACGCGCCCGGCGGCCAGGCCGGCTCCAGCTCGCGGATCGAAAATTACCTGGGCTTTCCCACCGGCATTTCCGGGCAGGCCCTCGCCGGACGGGCTCATGGTGCAGGCGCAGAAATTCGGCGCGGAGGTGGCGATCGCCAACAACGCGCTGCGCTTGCGCTGCGAGCCGAAGCCCTACGAAGTCGCGCTGTCCGAGCACCAGATCGTGCGCGGCCGGGCGATCGTGATCGCCAGCGGCATCCAGTATCGCAAGCTCGAGCTACCTAACATAGAGCGCTTCCTCGGAGTTGGAGTTTATTACGCCGCGACTTTCATCGAAGCGCAGCTGTGTAAGGGCGAGGACATCGTGATTGTCGGCGGCGGTAACTCCGCGGGACAGGCGGCGGTGTTTCTCGCAACGAGCTGCCGGCACGTGCATCTGCTCGTGCGCGCGCAGAGTCTCGATGCGAGCATGTCCCGTTATCTCATCCGGCGCATCGAGGATTCGCCCAATATCACCTTGCACAGCCGCACCGAAGTCACAAGCCCTCGAGGGCGATACCCGCCTGGAACAGGTCACCTGGCGTTGCACAGCTCCAGCGACCGGGCCGAAACCAACCCGATCAAGCATGTCTTTCTGATGACGGGCGCCGTCCCGAACACCCAGCTGGCTGGCCGGTTGCGTCGCACTGGACGAGAAGGGCTTCGTGCGCACCGGCGCCGATCTGCATGCGGAGGATCTTGGCGCAAGTAGCTGGCCTCTGACACGACAACCCTATATGTTCGAGACTACGATACCCCGGGTTTTCGCGGTCGGTGACGTGCGCTGTGGAAGCGTAAAGCGCGTTGCGGCAGCAGTCGGTGAAGGCTCCGCATGCATCCAACTGGTCCATCGGACACTGGCCGAATGAGCCGGGCAACCGCAAGCGATTTTTTGGAATCTTCATTATGAGCGAACACCCCTTTCAGCTGACCCCTGCGGTGCAGAGCTTCGATCACCGGCGCGGCCCCGAGCACGCCGCGGTGACGGTAGTCGAATTCGGCGACTTCGAGTGCCCGAACTGCAAGCAGGCCGCCCCCGCGGTCAAATTGCTGCTCGAGCGCTTCGATGAGCGCGTCCGGTACGTGTACCGGCACTTCCCTTTGGCCGAGGTTCATCCTCACGCCTTATTGGCGGCGCAAGCCGCGGAGGCCGCTGGCGCACAGGGTAAGTTCTGGGAAATGCACGACCTGCTGTTCGAAAACCAGACTCACCTCAAAGCGCAACATCTGCATAGCTACGCCGAGCGGCTCGGTTTGGACATGGCGCGCTACACCGCCGAAATGGACGACGAGATCTATCTGCAACGTGTTCGCGAGCACATGGAAAGCGCTAGTCAAAGCGGCGTACGAGGCACGCCAACTTTCTTCGTCAACGGCCGCATCCGCGATGTCTCATTCGGACTGCGCTCACTATTCGACGCTGTCGAAGAGGCATTGAAACACCACCGCTAGAAACAGCCAGGCGCGCGCCGCGAAACTCAACGCTCGTCAGCGCGCGTCGCGGAGCTGCGCGAACTCCTGGAACACCTCTTCGATCGGGATGGCAAAGCCAATTCCCTGGGTCCCTCGCAGCACCATGGTGTTGATGCCGATGACCTCGCCTCGCTCAGTAATGAGCGGACCGCCGCTGTTACCCGGATTGATAGGCGCATCCGTCTGCAATAGCCTCTGTTCGCCGTCGAGACGCTCCCCGGAGAACACTCCAGATGTCACCGAGTACGCCAAACCGGATGGGTTACCGACCGTGTACAGGCGCTGCCCGAATGCAAGTCCCTGGGAATGTCCCGGGGAGATATGGGGGCAGTGAGCCGCGGGGAGCTGAAAGAGGGCGAGGTCGGCTTTGCTCGCAAACTCGGCGTGTAACGCGCTGAACTCCCTTCCATCCACCAACGAAGCGGTGAACCCCCTGCGCGCCGCTCCATCCACCTTCTGAACGATCGTCTGATTCAATTGGGTCGTGAGATCGGTCAGGCGCTGACGCGACAGCGCGATTCGCCTATCCAACTCGACCTGCTCCAGATTGCTGCCAACACGGCCCTCCAACGAGTTGCGCACCTGCTGCGCTCTGTCGATATCCCGCAGCAACTCCTCGCGAGCCGCGGCCAGCTTGCGCTGCGCCTCCGGATCTTTGGCGAACTCGCCCGCCACTCGCGTGCCGTCGGTCTCGACCACGTGTCGGTTGGTGATGACGTGGCAATCATCGTCGATGATGAACCCCGATCCCAATCCCCACTCCGTTCTGATGAATACAGTGGCGTTACGCGCCGCTTCGATAGGGTTGCGCGCGCCCGTTGCTTGTGCGGGCTGCGGTTCCGGATTCAGGCTCACGGATGTGGGTTGCGGGGATACGATTGGCCGCGGCGTTGAAGCCTGCGGAGCCATTACCGCCGTTTCTGAGGTACGTCCCCCGCGACGGCTGTGTACAAATGCCAGCACTATCGTTGCGGTAAGTACCGCTGTAACGACGAGCGCACCGGGGCCGATCGTCGCATTCGAAGTCGGCGCGCGCCCATGGCGAGGCGAGATCTCGGGCTTCGATCCAGGAGGGGGACGGACTTTCGCGAAGTAGACCCCGCAGGCGTCGCATTTGACGGTATCGGCCTGTTGATGTCCGCATTTCGGGCAGTCCATGTCGGGGCTTATATCAAGAGACCCGACGCTTGGCTGGCATACAAGTCTCAATTTGCCCTGGCGGAACGCCCACCTAGGTCGACATATTGAACGCCGAATGATAGGAGACAGTCCCTCTCGGACGCGACGCGCCGAACGAGAACGCCTGGAAGTATTCAGGCGGGACGCCGGGGAGACTGAGGTTCGAATCGACTTGGAAACCAAAACGGCTGTAATACTCAGGCTCGCCCAGTAATACACAACCCGCCGCACCCCTTTCCCGAAGGACGCGTAGCGCTTCTCGCATGAGCTGCGAGCCAACACCGCTGCGTTGATACTGAGGCGTCACGGAAATGGGACCAAGCCCATACCAACCGGTCGCACCGTCTGATATCGACACAGGAGAGACCGCAACATGTCCGACAACTGTACCGCGAGTATCAGCCACCAGCGAGACAGCCAGCTGCCCCGCCTGTCGCAGCGCCTCAACGATCCGATGCTCAGTGTGGCTCGTATGCGGCGCATGCAGAAACGCGGCAATCGTTACGGCCTCTATGGCGGCAACATCGGCGGGGCTCTCATTTCTGATCTCGATGTCCATCCCAAAATCATACACGCGCCGCCGCCACAGGCGCGACGACACAATTGCGTCATGCTCGTCCCCGACAATGACGGGCATCATGCCAGTCACCGTCAACATCTCATCCGAACTGCGCGGATGGATCATCCACAACCTGGATCGCGGATGCGCGCCGACTGACCTGATCAACAGCATGGTGAGCCGGCGCTTCGAGCCGCAGATTGCCCGAAGCCTGGTCGACGCGTTCGTCAGCGCCAAGTCGGCGGGGATCGCGCCGCCCGCGAACGCCATTGCGCTGGACGTGCCCGAGCCGAGCTATCACTACGAAACACCTCGGATCGCGCCTGAGAATCTGATTCGCACCTTCGACCGCGGCATTCCTGTGCTCGCACGGCACGAGAAGCCCATCATCGTTCTCCTCGAGGGCGTATTGAGCTCGGAGGAATGCGATCAACTGATCGACCTTGCACGACCGCGGTTGCAGCCGTCGACTGTCGTCGACCCTCAGACGGGCGCGAATACGGTAGCCAACTACCGCAATAGCGAAGGAATGTTCTTTCGCCCGGGGGAGACGCCCCTCATCGCGCGGTTGGATCGGCGCATCTCGGAGCTGATGGGCTGCCCTGTGCCAAACGGCGAGGGCCTACAGGTGCTTCGATACGGGCCGGGCGGTCACACGGCGCCGCACTTTGATTTTCTAGTTCCCTCCAATCCGACCAACGACGCTTCCCTGAAAAGGAGCGGTCAGCGGATCAGTACCCTAATGATCTACTTGAGCGACGTCGCACGCGGTGGGGAAACCGTATTCCCGGAGGTGGGGCTGTCCGTAACCCCACGTCGAGGTAATGCCGTCTATTTCGAATACGCCAACAGCCGCCAACAACTCGATGCAAGGTCGCTACACGCGGGAGCACCGGTGATGGAAGGCGAAAAGTGGGCAGTGACAAAGTGGATGCGAAGCCGGCCGTTCGTCGGTCGTTTCGACCAGGGGGGATAGCGCCGTCGCGTGCACCCCCGCGCGAGGTTCAGGCTCGTGTCGCACGCATAGCGTGCTCACGAGCAGCATAGGTACCTTCGAGGCCCTCAGGTGTCATTCAGTCTTGGCGCCCGGAAGGGCCACCGACAGCTCCAATACCTCGTGGCCATCGTCGCGCTCCAGATTCACCACGACCGCCTCGGGATCCACATTGACGTACTTCTTGATGACTTCAAGCAGCTCACGACGTAACAGAGGCAGGTAGTCGGGACCACCGCGAGTGCTACGCTCCTGCGCAACGATGATACGTAGCCGCTCCTTGGCAACACTCGCTGTCGAGGGGGTACGGCGGAAAAGTGCAAGTAGCCCCATGTCAGCCTCCGAACATGCGTGCGAAAAAACCCTTCTTCGGTTCGTCTATGAATCGCAGTGGTAGCGATTCACCGAGCAAACGCGCCACAGCATCATCATAGGCACGTGAGGCATCGCTCGTATCGTTGAGGATGACCGGGACACCGGCATTGGAGGCCGACAGTACGTCCGCGGACTCGGGAACTACGCCGATCACATCGAGGCCAAGAATTTCCTTTACGTCGGTGACACTCATCATCTCGCCCGTCGCCACTCGCTTTGGGCTGTAGCGGGTCAGCAGGAGATGTTCCTTCACTCCACCGTTACCTTGCTCTGCACGCTGCGTCTTGCTTGCGAGCAAGCCGAGGATGCGATCGGAGTCGCGTACGGAGGAGACTTCAGGATTGACCACCACGACGGCACGATCGGCAAAGTACATCGCCAGATGCGCACCTTTCTCGATGCCGGCCGGGGAGTCGCAGATCACGTAATCGAAGCCGTCGGCTGCGAGATCATCGAGCACGCGTCGAACGCCGTCAGAAGACAGTGCGTCCTTATCGCGTGTTTGGGAAGCCGCGAGGACGTACAGAGTCTCGATCCGCTTGTCCTTGATGAGCGCCTGCTTGAGGGTGCATTCGCCCTGGATGACATTCACGAAGTCATATACGACGCGACGCTCGCAACCCATGATGAGGTCGAGGTTGCGCAGGCCGATGTCGAAATCGAGGACGGCAACTTTCTTTCCGCGGCGTGCCAGACCGCACGAGAGACTGGCTGAAGTGGTCGTCTTGCCGACGCCCCCCTTACCTGAAGTGACTACGATAATTTCGGTCAATGCTTGCTCTCCTTCAGAGGGCGCTAGCCCCCTATGCGGCTGAAGTTTAACTTGTCGCCGTCCAGCCATGCCTGAACAGGCTTGCCGGCGAGCTCGGAAGGAATGGTCTCGAAGACCCGGAACACACCCGCGATGGACACGAGCTCCGCGTGAAACTCTTGGCAGAACACCCGCGCCGTCAAGTCTTCACGGGCACCCGCCATGGCACGTCCACGAAGTGCGCCGTAGATGTGCACGCACCCGTCGGCCATGACCTCCGCACCAGCGCTCACCACCGCAGTGACCACAAGATCGCGATTGCGCGCGTAAACGCGCTGGCCGGAGCGTACGGTCTGCTGATGCAGCAGCGCAGGCAGACCCGCCGTCTCTTGCGGCTGCGACACCGGTTGCCCCGCCTCGCCCCGTTGGGGCTTCTCGGGATTCCCTCCGCTGCCCCACGGCGCACCGCTGGCGCTTCGTGGGATTTCCTCCACTGCGTTTCGGTCACGCTCCGGTCGCACGACGGGAACGCTCTGATTCTGCGCACGAAAGTGAGACAGAACAGGGATCTGTAGCGCGCCCGAGAGGGCTTCCACTCCGAGAGAGCCGGTCGTCAAGCCGATCGAGAGCATGCCTGCGCGCTTGACGGCATCAATCACGCCACGAATCTCGGCCACATCGGGGCTCCTCTCCAGTGCACTCAGGTCGAGGCAGACCGCGGTGCGCTCAAAAAAACGCGGCGCAGTCGCGATGCGTCCTGTCAGTTCATCCAGAATAGCGCCGGGGTCAGTCGTGCGGATACGCACCTGGACCAGACCCACCTGGCCGAAACGAATATCAATCGCTGACTCATGATGAGCGTCGGCTGGCTTATTCATCATTTTTGAATTGTCTGAAACGAAGTAGCGCCATGCATCCTCGCGCTGGGAGCCTGACTGACCAATGATCGCCGTAGCGAGGGCGTCGCCCGGCGAGCAAATTTCGGCGATCGTTTCCCGCACATAGTCGACACTATGTAAGGGAAACGATCGCCGAAAGATGCCGCTGGGCGGCGGCCGCAGTAGGCGATCATTGGTCAGTCAGGCTCCCCGGACGTAGCGCCACGCGGGGATGCCGCGAAGTGTACCGTTTACTCTCTCGTACTCAACCGAAAATCGTCTGCAACGCCATTCGCCTCGCGCGAGTGCCGGAGAAATTTACGGTGTGTACACCTTGCCGCTGCGCCAAGAGCCTCAGGATTTCCGCCGCACACCCCGTGTCGGTTGCGCTTCCAGCGGATTTTCAGGCCAATAGTGTTTCGGATAGCGACCCCGCATGTCCTTGCGCACATCCGCGTACGATCCCCGCCAGAAGCTTGCCAGATCGCGAGTGACCTGCACCGGTCGTTGCGCGGGCGAAAGGAGCTTGAACGTCACTGGGACACGGCCGCGGCCAATCCGCGGAGTGGCGTCGAGGCCGAAAACCTCCTGCAACCGCACGGAAATGGCCGGCGCACTCTGATCGAGGTAATCGATGCGGATCTGGGAGCCGCTCGGAACTTGCAGATGTGTGGGTGCAACAACGTCGAGTTCGCGCTGCTGCTCCCACGCCAACAATGAGCGCAGTACGTCTATCAATGAGATACGCGCGATATGTTCTTTGCGTGTGATGTTATCGAGCCAAGGTGGGAGCCAGGTTTCCAATGTCGCGGCCAGATCAGCATCAGACGCCGCAGGCCAAGCGGAGCTCTCACCGCCCGCCTCATGAAGCTTGCGCGCGAACTCAATGCGCGCTTGCAAGTCTCGCGCTTCGCCTGTCCACGGTAGCGCGCCGACGCCGAGCTCACGGATGCCCGCGAGCATGGCAGCGCGGGCTGCCTCCACGGGAATCTCCGGTAGCGGCTTCTCCTCCAGCACGATGGAATCCAGCTCAAGCGTCCGGCGCGCGATCACCGCTTGCTCGCGCGAATTCCACTCGACCGCTTCGCGTCGTCGCAATCGCTCTGAAAAATGCTCATCGATATCCGCGCGGGTCAAAGGCGCCGCGAGAAGGATGCGCGCGTCGCGCTCCCGATCATCGAGATCAACAGCCACGATCATCTCTTGCTTCGCCAATCCTTGGGGCTCCGAGAAGTACGCACCGCGGCCATTCGCGAGCGTGTAGCGCCCTTCACCAGCAGGCCTGCGCCGGCCTATCCTGTCGGGGTAGGCGAACGCCAACATCACACCGACATCTTCGGCACCGTAAGCCGACCCACGTCCGTGAGTGGGCGCCTTCAAGGTGTCGAGTTGCCGCAGCAACTCTCGGGCAGTCCGGCGTGCACGCTGGAGTCCGAAACGATCGATGCCTGCCGGGCTACCCTCGCCTCGCATGATCTCAATGCGCGTGCGCATATCTGCGTCGCGAGCGCCGCCTGGTCCGCGCAGCAGATCTCGTTCGGAGAGCAACGCAGCGACGTCCGCAGCCAGCGGCAGCCGTCCGATCGCACGCGCACGCAAGAGCATGTGCGCGAAACGAGGGTGGACACCAATGCTCGCCATTTCGCGCCCGTGCGGTGTGATGCGGCCTTGCGAGTCAAGAGCGCCAAGCCGTGCGAGGACATCGCGAGCGCTGGCCAACATGGGCGCAGGCGGCGGGTCTAGCCAACGAAGCGTGCCGGGATCGACGGTGCCCCAGCTCACGAGCTCGAGCGCCAGCGGAATGAGATCGGCTTCCACGATTTCCGGCGCCGTGAACGGCGCAAGACTTCGATGCGCACCTTCACTCCATGCGCGATAGCAAACACCGGGCTCTGTACGACCGGCTCTGCCTTGCCTCTGGTCGGCGGATGCGCGCGATATGCGCTGCGTTTCCAGACGACTCATGCCGGTAGCGGGATCGAACATGGAGCGGCGTACCAGCCCCGAGTCGACGACCACACGTACTCCCCGGATGGTCAAGCTCGTTTCGGCAATGTTCGTTGCGAGCACGACCTTGCGGACGCCGGGTGCGGCAGGCATCAAAGCAGCGTCCTGATCCTCGAGCGCCAGTTCGCCGAAAAGCGGCAGCACACGTACCACGTCGGCCGCCGATCCAGCGCGCACAGTCGCGTCACGACTCGTCGCAGTGTCGACGGCTCCCTCGATCATCGACTGAACACGCCGGATCTCGCGGGCCCCGGGCAGAAACACAAGCACGTCCCCCGTTTCTTCACGCAACGCCCTCAGCACCAGTTGCGCCACAACTTTCTCCGGCGATTCGAGCGGACCGCCCGGCCCTGCGCCGGGGCCCGGTAGCAAGGGGGCGCCCTTACCGGCAAAGCGCGATTCGACAGGAAATATTCGCCCTTGGGAGGCAACGATCGGCACGTCGCCCAGAAGACGCGCGACAGCCTCGACATCAAGCGTTGCGGACATCACGAGGATCTTCAGATCGGGCGTGAGATTCTCGCGAGCATCCAACACGAGCGCCAATCCCAAGTCAGCCTGCAGGCTTCGTTCGTGGAATTCGTCGAATATGATCGCGGCAACGCCCTCGAGGGCTGGATCATTTTGCAACATCCGAGTGAGGACGCCCTCGGTGACCACCTCGATGCGGGTGTCACCGGACACTCGCGTGTCCATCCGCATCCGGTAGCCGACCGTGCGACCCACACTCTCATTCAATGTCTGCGCCATGCGCTGTGCAACGGCGCGCGCGGCCAGACGGCGGGGCTCCAACATGATGATGCGCTGGCCGATAGCCCAAGGCTCTCCGAGCAGGGCAAGCGGGACCACCGTGCTCTTACCAGCGCCGGGCGGCGCCTGCAGCACGGCCGACGGTTTTTGCGCAAGTGCGTCTCGGAGCGCTGGCAGCGCGGCGTCGATTGGTAGGCCAGAACTCATCGTCGTACTCGGGGTGCCAGCCCGGTCAGCGTCTCCACACGCCAGCAGCGAAACAGATCCAACCCGCGATCAGACTAAGGCCGCCCAATGGGGTGACAATTCCAAGGGCTCGCGGCGCCCCGAAAGTCAGGGCGTATAAGCTCCCCGAGAACAGCACAATCCCGGCAAGCACCAGTGCGGCCGAGTACCGCACCGGTCCTGCGTCAACAAAGCGCAAGGTGAGGCCGATCCCCAACAATCCCAGCGCGTGGAAGAAATGGTATCTCACAGCGGTCTCGTAGACCTGCAACCGCTCAGGCGATAACTGCGCCTTTAGTGCGTGCGCTCCGAAGGCACCGAGCACCGTAGCGAGAGCGAGCAGAATACCCGCGACCGCAAGAATGCGGCCGCTACTCACCTCGAGTGCCGAGCAGGGGCTTGATCAAATCGAGCGGCAGCGGGAAGACGATAATCTGCGTCTTCTCATGCGAGATATCCGCCAGGGTCTGCAGGTACCGAAGCTGCATCGCGCTCGGTTGCCGCGCGAGTGATCCAGCAGCCTCCACAAGCATTTGCGCCGCTTGGCTCTCGCCTTCGGCATGAATGATCTTGGCACGACGGGTGCGCTCGGCTTCGGCCTGTTTTGCCATGGCGCGGATCATGCTCTCGTCGAGATCGACATCCTTGATCTCCACGTTCGCGACCTTGATGCCCCACGCCTCCGTGGCTTGGTCGAGGATCACTTGGATGTCGCTGTTGAGCTTGTCACGCTGCGAGAGAAGGTCGTCCATCTCGTGCTGCCCCAGCACCGAGCGCAGTGTCGTCTGCGCCACCTGGCTCGTGGCGTCGATCGGGTTCGCGACCTGCAAGACGGCCTTGCTGGGATCGACGATGCGAAAGTAGACGACGGCATTCACCTTGACCGAAACGTTGTCACGAGTGATGACATCCTGCTTCGGGACGTTGAGAACGACGACGCGCAGATCGACTTTGCGTATCTGCTGGAGGACGGGCACGACAATGACGACTCCGGGGCCTTTGATGCCGGTGAAGCGCCCCAGGCTCAGCATCACACCGCGCTCGTATTCGTTGAGCACCTTGATGAAGCTGAAGAGCAACAGGACAACGAAGATGATGACAATGACCATGAACGGCATGATGCTCTCCGCCTAAAACGGCTCCACCCACAATGTTAGTCCTTCCACCTTGACGATGCGCGCCATCTGGCCGGCTTGCAGCTCCACCTGACTATGCGCTTTCCACAGCTCACCGCGGTAGCGCACGCGCCCGCTGCCAGTAAACCCTTGGATGACCTCCGCATTGTCGCCGATCATCCCTTGCACGCCGGTGACGACGGGGCGACGCAGGGAGCGTGCCGCGACGTAGACGATCCCCACGATCACCAGCCCACCGACAGTGGCTATCGCCCCGATCAACGGCAGTGCAATGTTCATTCCGGGTACATCCGTATCGAACAGAATGAGCGACCCGACAACAAAGGCGACCAGCCCGCCCAGGCCGAGGGAACCGAAGGTCGGGTAGAAAAACTCCGCGATGATCATGCCAACGCCGAGGGCCACCAGGGCCAGGCCGGCGTAATTGACCGACAGAATCTGGAAGGCGAACAGCGCCAACAACAAGCAGATCGTGCCGACCACGCCCGGGAAGACCGCCCCCGGATTGTAGCCCTCGAACAGCAGGCCGTAGATGCCGATGAGCATCAATCCGTAGGCGATCGTGGGATTGGTGATGACGGCCAGCAGCTCGGTGCGCCAGTCCGGCTTCATTGGCTGGATCGGCAGATTGCGTGTCGCGAGCTTTACGACGCGGTCGCCAAACTTCACCTCGCGACCGTCGAGCTGCGCGAGCAGGTTGGGAATGTCAGGGGCGATAACGTCAATGACTTTCTGGTGCAAGGCTGCAGTCGCGGACAAGCTTGCCGCCCCGCGTACCGCCTGCTCGGCCCACTCGGCATTTCTACCTCGCAGCTCTGCAAGACTGCGGATGTAGGCCACCGCGTCGTTGACCACCTTCCGCTCCATTGGCGTCGCAGGCTGCGGCAGCTGCGCTGGAGGGGTGGTAGTAGGTGGAGCGGTTACAGGTGGCGTGTCAGCGGGCGCGCCGCCGGCTGGGGCCCTCGCTTCGGGAGCTCCTTTTTCCGGGGGCTTGTTGTGATTTGGGGGCTCCGGTGCGCTCGTCGGGTTGGGTGTCGGCGTTGGATTAGGCGCGGAGGTTGGATTGGGCTCGGGAGCGGGCTCGCCTCCAATCGATACGGGTGTCGCCGCGCCCAGATTCGTGGCGGGCGCCATTGCGGCGATGTGGCTGGCATAGAGAATGTACGTTCCGGCGCTCGCCGCGCGGGCCCCTGATGGGGCGACGTAGGTCACCACCGGTATGGTCGATGCGAGGATTGCGCGAACGATGTCACGCATTGCGGTATCGAGACCGCCCGGGGTATCGACTTCCAGGATGACGAGGGGACTGCCAGCCTTCTGCGCCGACTCGATACCTCGCACGACATAGTGGGACGTCGCGGGCCCGATCGCGCCGCTGATCTCAAGGACGGGAACCGCGGCAGCTGATGCATCGGTCGCGGGCTTCACAGATGCAGCGGGCGCGACCGTGCTCTGCGCGCCTGAAACGGCCCCTGCGAGCGCCATCCCAATGGCGACCATCACCCGGGCTAGGAGCGATGCAGCTTTCACAATGCTCACCCTACTCTCAGGCTCGGCGCTAGCGCAACGTCTGGTGGAGGTGCCAGCCGATCAACGCGGTCGGGGCGGCTCATGCCCTTAAGGCGAATCGGACGACTCGTCCGGCGCATGCCCGCCTACTGCGGCCGCTTGCCTTTGGCCGGTCGGTGGCGCAGCCGCGGCGTCGTGGGCAAACCGGTATGTTGGGTTCGGAAGGGACGCGGGGCGGCTCCCGGACGGCGCGCCTGAGCCCCTTGCGAGGGTGTGTTATCCCCGCCGTGACCTGCAGCGCTGCGACGACCCTCCGGCGCCTGTCCAGTTCCGCTCGGCTGGTACGCCGGAATGAGTTGGTGTTTCGCGTTGCCGATGAGATCGGCGCGCCCCATCCGACGCAGCGCCTCCCGCAACACAGGCCAGTTGTCAGGATCGTGATAGCGCAGGAACGCCTTGTGAAGCCGCCGCACTTTGAGTCCCTTGGGAATGCGAACTTCCTCGCTGCCGCGCGTAATGCGCTTCAGCGGATTCCTGCCCGAGTGATACATGGCCGTGGCGGTCGCCATGGGCGAGGGCAGGAATGCCTGCACCTGGTCCGCACGAAAGCCGTTCTTCTTCAGCCACAAGGCCAGCTCCAGCATGTCCTCATCGCTGGTGCCGGGGTGCGCCGCAATGAAATACGGGATGAGGTACTGCTCCTTGCCTGCCTCCTTGGAGTACTTCTCGAACAGCTCCTTGAAGCGATAGTAGGCGCCCACGCCCGGTTTCATCATTTTCGACAACGGACCGTCCGCGAGTGCCTCGGGCGCAATCTTCAGATAACCGCCGGTATGATGTTGGGCGAGCTCCTTGACGTAGGCGGGAGACTCGATCGCCAGGTCATAGCGTACTCCCGAGGCGATGAGGATTTTTTTAATGCCCGACAACTCGCGTGCGCGCCGGTACAGTCGGATGAGCGGGGTGTGGTCGGTGTTGAGGTTCGGGCACACAGCCGGATAGACGCATGAGGGCCGGCGGCATGCGCTCTCGACTTCCCGGCTCTTGCAAGCGAGCCGGTACATGTTGGCGGTCGGGCCGCCGAGATCGGAAATGACACCGGTAAAGCCCGGCACGCTGTCACGGATCGTCTCGATCTCACGGATCACTGAATCTTCCGAGCGATTCTGAATGATGCGACCCTCGTGCTCGGTGATGGAGCAGAAGGTACATCCACCGAAGCAGCCTCGTTGGATCGCGATCGAGAAGCGGATCATCTTGTACGCCGGGATCTGCGCGTTGCCATAAAAAGGATGCGGCAAACGGCGATACGGCCGCTCGTAAACGTAGTCCATTTCCTTTGTCGTGAGCGGAATCGGCGGCGGATTCAGCCACACGTCGAGGTCGCCGTGCCTTTGCGTCAGCGCTCGAGCGTTACCGGGATTTGCCTCGAGGTGCAGGATGCGTGACGCATGCGCATACAACACGGGGTCAGCGGCCACCTGTTCGAACGAGGGCATGCGGATGACACTGCGCTCGCGATCGGCGGTCTTTACGCGGCGGACAAAACGGACCACTTTCTCCACGGGCGCGGCGCCTTCAACAGGCGACGCTATGCTGGCATCAGCATTCGCGGCGCGAATCTCTGACTCCATCGCATAAGGATCGACCGGCGGATTCAACGGCCCCGGCGCATCGAGATGGGTGGAGTCGATTTCGATCCAATCCTCCGGCGTGTTTTTGCGCGCGAACGCTGTGCCACGCAGGTCGGTGATGTCACGAATATTCTCGCCGGCGGCCAGCCGATGAGCGATCTCACAGATCTGGCGCTCACCGTTGCCATACACGAGCAAGTCCGCTTTCGCGTCCAGCAGGACCGAGCGCCGGACTTTCTCCGACCAGTAATCAAAGTGGGCTATGCGGCGCAGCGACGCCTCTATGCCACCAATCACGATGGGCACATCTTTGAACGCTTCACGTGCACGTTGCGCATACACAATAACGGAGCGATCGGGGCGCTTCCCGCCAACACCGTCCGGCGTATACGCATCGTCACTACGGACGCGGCGATCGGAGGTGTAGCGATTCACCATCGAGTCCATGTTTCCGGCGGTGATGCCGAAGAACAGGTTGGGTCGACCCAACGCGGCGAAGGGCTCCGCGCTGTGCCAATCCGGTTGCGCGATGATCCCCACACGGAAACCCTGCGCTTCGAGAAGACGGCCAATGATGGCCATGCCGAAGCTTGGATGGTCGACGTAGGCATCACCGGTAACGACAATGACGTCGCAGCTGTCCCAACCCAAAGCGTCCATTTCGGCACGCGACATGGGCAGGAATGGGGCCGTGCCGAAACGGGCAGCCCAATGCTTGCGGTAGCCGGAAATGTCGCGTGCGGGGTGCATTGAACCGTCAATTACACCAGATGTGGTGCGCCGGGTCACGGCCGCTCGCGTACACAAAACTGCACCTCGGCCGGGGCATTGCCTCCGCAGTCGGCACTGCGGTTCGACACCGCCCGAACGCGCTCGCCCGCGGAGGGTACCCATCACCCCTCGCGGGCTAACGGCTTCAGCGACTTACGGGTTCGCCCGCGCGCCCGGCGCGGCCGCAAACTTCGCTAACGCATCAGGCAAGCCGGGCACCACTGCCGCCCCCTCGCGTACCTGGAGGCTTGAACCGTCGAAATCAGTTCCGATCGCCTCATAGCGCCCCCCGAGGCACTTCGACAGGAATCCCTCCGAGATGGCGTAGAAGGCCAGTCGGTTCTGGGGTCGAGCGAAACCGTGGCCTTCGTCGGGGTACAGAACATAAGTCACCGGCAGCTGCTTCTGCTTCATGGCGGCGACGATCTGGTCCGACTCCGCCTGCTTCACGCGCGGGTCGTTGGCACCTTGAGCTATGAGCAGGGGCTTGGAGATGCGATCGGCAAAGCTCAGCGGTGAGCGCGACTGCAGGAACTTGGTGCCCTCGTCGGTGCGCGGGTCGCCCCCGATACGCCGCGTCATGTCCTCGTAGAACGCCTTCCAGTAAGGCGGTATGGAGGCGATGAGCGTAGCCAGATTCGAGGGCCCGACGATATCCACACCGCACGTGAAGCGATCCGGCGTGAACGTCAGACCGACAAGGGTGGCGTAGCCTCCATAGGACCCACCATAGATCGCGACCTTGTCGGGAACGGCAATCTGCTCTCGCACCGCCCAATCGACCGCATCCAGCAAATCGTTGTGCATGTTGGCGGCCCACTGGCCATCGCCGGCGTTGATGAAGCTCTTGCCGTACCCGGTTGAGCCGCGATAGTTGACCGAGAGCACCGCGTAGCCGCGGTTCGCAAGCCACTGGTGCTCTGGGTTGAACCCGTAGCTGTCGCGCGCCCAGGGTCCACCGTGCACGTCCAACACCAACGGCACAGGCTTTGCCGGGCGCACTGCCGGCACCGACCCCGGCGGCAGCGTCAGGTAGCCGACCAGAGTGAGCCCATCACGCGTGCGGATTTCAACCGACTTCATTGGCCGCAGCGGCGCGCCGGCCAGCTCAGGACGGTGATCGAAGAGTTTGATCACCTTGCCGCTGGAGCGGTCGTACAGGTAGCTCGTGGTTACGTGGACCGGATCGTTGACCACCACAACCCACTTGGCGTCGTCGTTGGTACGACTGACGACCTGGAACTGCGGTCCGAGAGCGGCCTTCAAATGATCGATATCCTTCGTCGCCGCCGGCGTGAGCGCAGTGAGCTCCTCGGTGAGATACTCCACCCCGTAGGCCTGCGGCGTACGCGTAAGCGGATCCAGCCAGACTTCTGAAACGTCAGCCTTATCGCTCTGGCCGATCACGCTCTGCTTGCCGCTCGCGAGATCGATGCGCACCAGCGCGGCCTTGTCGCGATCCACAGCGCTCACCAACAGCGCGGTGTTGCCGCCCTCCTCGATCACGAGCGGGCGCATAGTGAGACTGTCCTCCTGTCCATAGCGCAGGAAGCTTTCCCAACCCTGGTCGGTACGGCGATACAACTCGCCGCCGCCGTCCGGCAAAGTCTTCACGGCCACCCGAGGCCGCAGTTGTAGATCCTCCAGATAGCCGGAGAACTCCTGGTCGTTGCGCTCGACCAGCTTGCGCGCGCCGGTGGTCACGTCAATCTCATATAGATCGTGCCACTCGGGCTTGCGGTCGTTGAGCGAGATCAACGCGACATCCGGCCTCTGGTGTGACAGCCCGACGATTTCCGCGTGAACCTTCTCCAGTGGTGTCAGGTCGACCTGGCGGCCCGACTCGACATCGACACTGTAGACCCGCCAGTTCTCATCGCCACCCTCATCCTGCAAAAACAAGATGTGGCGGCTGTCTTCCGCCCAGGCATGCTGGCGGATGCCACGCTTGTGGTCGTTGGTAATAGGCTTGGCCTCGCCGAGCTTGCCGAACGGGGCGAGCCAGACATTCAGGACGCCGTCCTTCGGGGCAAGGAACGAGATGTAATGCCCGTCGGGGCTCAGCCGCGCCTGCGCGCGCACCGGATTGCCGAACAGCGCCGTGCGCGGAATAAGGGGAGTTTCGTGATTCGCAGCCACAACATAACCTCCATTGAAGACGAGCAACGCGGCCAGGGCAAGCAGCCAGCGCGTGCTCATGACCGTCCTTGTCCTTTCACTGCCGGCACCCTACCCATCAATACAACAACGCGGCCTGTCGTTGCGCATCCCACGCAACCTCGTCGGCGGTAGTCAACGCTTCCAGATCGGCGGGTGTCGCCTGGGGATCGTCGACCCAACGGCGCAGCAGGTCGCTCCCGTTGATCACATCGATCGCGAGCCGGTTCTTCTCGTACTCGTACGGGAAATCGCGCCAGATCGGATAGTCCGGCTGCAGCCGGCGCAGAGCTTTGAATGCGAGCGAAAAGAGTCGCCAAGGCTTGAACCCCTCATGGTCATAGTACGCGGCATCCTCGACATGCACCTGAATGCCACCGCAGAGCTTGCCGACGTGCTTGTGGAAGGTGGGCTCGAAGTAGCAGGGCCGCAGCCGGCAGCCGCGAATCCAGGCGGGTGCGAGCGAGCGCATCTCCGCCAGCAACGATTTTGCATCGACATCGGGGGCGCCCAGCAGTTCCAGGGGACGTGTCGTTCCGCGTCCCTCCGACAACGTGGTGCCCTCCAGCATGACCGATCCTGGATAGCAGCGCGCCATCCACAAATTGGGCGCGTTAGGACTGGGATTCACCCAGGTGCGAGCGCCAAGCGGCCAACCGTACCCGGGCGGGACCGCGGGCTTCCATCCCTCCATGGCAATCACCTGGCAATCGACATCCAGACGCAACGTTGAGACGAACCAGCGCGCCATCTCGCCCAAGGTCAGACCATGGCGCATAGGCATCGCGCCCGCGCCCACGAAGCTCTCGCATCCCGGACGCAACGTCAGGCCCTCGACAGGCCGCCCGACCGGGTTCGGGCGATCCAGCACCCAAACCTCCTTGCGGGCTCTCGCGGCTTCCTCCAGGACGTAGCGCAGCGTGGTGATGAATGTATAGATACGGCACCCGAGATCCTGCAGATCGACGAGCAGGATATCGAACGTATCCATCATCGCCGGCGTCGGCCGGCGAACCTCGCCATAGAGGCTGAAGACGGGAATGCCGTGCACCGGATCGCTGTAGTCCGGCGACTCGACCATGTTGTCCTGCTTATCCCCGCGCAGCCCGTGCTGCGGACCGAACGCTGAGCTCAGACGCACGTCCTCCAGAGAAGCCAGCGCGTCGAGCGAGTGGCAGAGGTTGCGGGTCAGCGAGGCCGGATGCGCCAACAAGGCCACACGGCGGCCGGCCAGCGGCCTGCGCAGCTCCGGCTCATCGAGCAGGCGATCGATTCCAAACTTCATAGCGACAACTCGAGCACAAAACCCTCGGGGTGGTGGAAATCCGGTTTGCCCGGAGCATGTCTCAGGGCCCAATACGAGAGCGTACCACTGCCATCCTCCAGCACCGCGGTCAACGCGAGCTTGAGGGTTGGCGCATCCCGGAGGACACCCAGATCTGACAGCCTCACGGTAGCGTCCAGCTCGAAACGATCCTCGAAACGGCGGACGACAATTTCCGGAAGGCTAGTGACGTCGACTGGCGACATCCCTTGTCGATACGCATCGAACCGATAGATCGCCCACCGCCGCGACGGCGCGAAATTCAGCTCGTGGTAGCCGTTCGCGGCCTTGTCCGCGATAAAAGCCTCAAAACAGGTGTGCTTCCACAATTCGTCCGCCCGGCCTGGCGGCAGCGCGGGCGGAATGCGGATGCTCGGCAAGGCCGCGCGAAGTACGTATTGGAACGTGAGCACATCAGGCGACCGCCCGCACACGCGAGCCTCGATTGTGGCGACAGGATTCCTCTGGCTCGAGGGATAGAAGGCGAGTGGCGCCCAATGTGTTTCGAAGGAAGTCATAAGCTGCGCCGATGTTATCCGCTGCCGGGGGTTACTGCAGCCATGGGCATGCGAATTGCGAAATCCGGCTACGAGTCGAGCGTCGTGGGACGTGGTGACTATCGGCGCGGGCGCCGCGGAGCTGAGTGCGGCACGCGCACTGGCCGAGGCGGGCCACTCGATATTGCTCCTCGAGGCCCGCGACCGCATCGGCGGCAACGGCGACACCTCGTTCCAGACGCTCCTGGATCTATAGTCGCTCGCGCCGCCCGGGAGGGGCGTTACGTGGGCGTTGGTGGCCAGATGGGCGGGCAGGGAAGCTCAGTCAGGTCTCTGGCAATAACTGAAGGAACTCTTTTGCTTGCTGCTTCTGGATTTTCCGTGCTTCTCGTCTACCAGAATTGATTTGTAAGAATATGCCGAAATGATTATCCGTCAGATGCCTCAAAGCAACATGCAGAACACTGTTTATAGGGACAAGGACGTCCGGCAAATCTCCAGCCGGAAGATTCTTCAGCTTCGCACCGGAGTTTGGATGGTGGGCAAAAACCTTCCCAGACCATTTGGCCAAAGGCCAGCCAGTGGGCCCGCTTAATATTCTGCTGGAGCAGAGCAAGATATTGATGTTGGAATACATCGCAGCAAAGAACGGATTGTCACGCTGTATTTTGCCTTCCACAGATAGGCGAATTAGAGCATCTCTCGCCGCGAAAAGCTTATATGTGCAGGCTGGATCGTCAGTCTCGACCTTAAGCCAAATAGCTTTCAGCAAAACTAAAAATGTAAGACCAGCGAGTATTGTTGCGTAAGCGATTTGATACATAGCAATCTCGGCCTTAGCCTCTTGGCTTCTGTTTGGATCCACCACCCGCCAATGCGCGTTTCTCATCACGCACCGCATCCACATGCATATCTGAGGTCTTCCGGTCTGGAAACAACTTTCTCTGATAGAAGTTCCGTTCCTCGGTCAGCCGCTGAATCTCCGCATCTTTGCTTGCGATCATGGATCGCCAAACCTTCCAAATCAGCTTGTAGAAGAGCCACGCAAGGCCGAAGAAAGCAAGTACACCAACTCCGCCATTGTCATATACATGGACAAAAGCACATGACCAAGAATCGCA
Organism: uncultured Pseudomonadota bacterium; assembly: GCA_963752125.1. Lineage (GTDB taxonomy): Bacteria > Pseudomonadota > Gammaproteobacteria > Steroidobacterales > Steroidobacteraceae > 13-2-20CM-66-19. Next base: position 47,134 of record CAVVXG010000010.1, read on the forward strand.
CTGCGCTGCAGCCGCTTGTTCGGTAGCCACTCGTATGACTCGGGGCGAGTCACCCAAACAGGCCCGAGAGATCGACCGTCACGTCCGGAAGCGCAGACAGGGCGAGGGTACCGGGGCGCTCCATTGATGAGACGTCCGTGTACTGGCCGCTTTTCGGCGAGCGATAAACATGTAGTCGCTCATGTGCCCCGTCGACGATCCACACTTCGGGTATCCCAAAGTGAGCGAACAGGGGAACCTTCACCATTTGATCGGTTTGCAAGGACGAATCGCTAACTTCAACGACCAGTAGAGTTTCCGAAGGACCCGGATGATTGTCGCGATAGAAATCCCCGCGCCTCTTCAACAACGCGATATCAGGCTCGGGCTCGGAAAATGCGCTCAGTCGCAGCGCCCCCTGGGTCCGAATATTTGCCCGCTGCGGCAGCGCTCCAAAGAACAGCGCCGTGATCCAGTCAACCGCGCCGCAGTGCCAACTTCCCGTAGGCGCCATGTCAATGATCTCTCCTTCGATCAATTCGATGCGGGCATTCGACGCAAACAGCCCGATTTCCGCCATGCGGTAGTACTCGTCCACCGTGAAGCGGTGAAATGGAATCCAACTATCCGGGACGGCGTCCATGGCTTTGGATTCCCGGGCCGGGAGAATGACTCGCGGAGCACGGCCGACCCGGGCGATGATCAGGCCGTCGAGCAACTCGAACTGATCTTGCGCCGCGAGCACACCGAGCTCCCGCATGCGGTGAAATTCGCTCACACTGAATCGGTGGCGCGGCAACCAACTTTCCACTACAGCACTTACCTTGCTTGCCGTGATGACCATAGTCTACAGTCACTCTGCAATCGATGTTGAGGGAAATCATCCGGTGGTCATGCCGCCGCCAGCAGAGCGGGTGATCCTGCCTGGCACCGACCTGGTGTCTGGCTCGAGGCACGCTCTTCTGACGATAGCTCGTTTCCGCTGACGGAGGTCCCGAACCTGGACCCGGACGCGAGGATATTTCGGGCTGAATTCACATCCCGATCGTGCAATACACCACATTGCACGCACACCCACGTCCTTACAGCAAGGTGTCTAAGACCCCTGGGCCCAGTGAGGGCACAACAGTTAGAACAACCTCGCGTGGTGTTTCTCTCGTTGACGACCCGCACAGATCTGCCGGCGTGCTCGCCCTTGTACAACAGCATCTGCTTCAGCATACCCCAGCCAGTATCGAGCACGGCTTTGGCCATGCGCGTCTTGACCAACTTCAGACTGCTGACGTCGCCTACGGCGATATTCTGATATGTGTTGACGATTCTACGACTAAACTGGTGACAGGCGTCCTGGCGGCGACGACGAATCCGTCGATGCAAACGCTTGGCTTGCCGCCGGTGGCCCCGCCTCTGCAATTGCCCTAGTTTGCATTGCGCGTCACGGTAGAAACGGATCGCTTCCAGGCGTTCCCCGTCGCTCGTCACTGCCGCATCCGTCAGCCCCAGGTCAATGCCGACAGTCTCCTTGGGGGCGACCGTGGATTCCATAGCGACTTTCACCGGCAGGCAAATCCACCAGTCGCCTACGGCATCTTGCGCAAAGCAGCCTTGCTGCCACTGCACCCCTTCCAGCCGCGCCCGCTCAAACACACGGAAGACCTTGCCACAAAACCGCAAGGCATTGCCTTTGCGCTTTACACTCGCACTTTTGAAGGGGATCCAGCCCAAGCTCCTTCCGGACCCGCGACTGACTCGCCAGCGCAGCTTCACACGCCTAGCCGCCGCGCGTTTCTGCGCGTACTCGGTACAGATGCGCTGAATGGTATCGGCGCCGATCCGCTCGAAGTACTCCGTGGCACCCCCTGTCAACGAGCACAGGTCAAACCCCGACAACCACTTGCGCTTGAGGTCCGTGCGCGTGGCGGTGGTGTATGAAATTTCGTTGGCATAGTTGAACACCTGATTGACCTCGACGGCCGCTGCGTTAAGCCATGGGTAGGCTTCCGAACGGACCTTCAGGCGAAGGGTGCGTATGAATGAGGTGGCCATAGGTGCATTATCCGACTCGTCAGAACTTTGACTAGAGCAACAAGTTGCGTGTTTGTAGAGAAATGCAGCTCGTCTCAAGATCCAGGTCAACGGGAACGAACGGCATGACCCTACGGTTCACTTTGCACAGGCACTCGTGCTCCGCTCCGCTTCGCAACTCCCTGGTGGCTCATCAATGTCCCTGTTATTCGGTTGGCTCAAGACCCAAGACCTGGTCACCTCAATAGCCTCCGTCTTTGTGCAGAAATGCGCCGAGGGCGGAACAGTGTCAGTCACGGTGCAGATGGAAGTAACTGCACTCGGACATCGCGGTGCGTATCCCCTATAGTGACCGTATGTCCATCACGACGTTGGCAACCCGTCGACAAGCGCTCGTCGCTAGCGCGTGCTTCTGTTGCGTCGGTGCGATAGCGCAGAAGCGCACGCCAGCGACGCGTGTGGTTGCGACCGAGAAGGTGAGCGCGCGTTCCCTGATGACAGAGGAAGTAGCGCCGGGAATTCATATTCGACCGGGTATCGATGAGGACGCCACGCCACAGAATGACGACGCCATCGCCAATATCGGGTTCATTGTAGGTCGTGAGGCGGTCGCGGTGATCGATCCGGGCGGAAGCCTGATCGATGGCGAACGTTTGCGGGCGAGAATCCGCCAGACCACCCCGCTACCGATCAAGTACGTCATCATGTCGCACGTTCACCCGGATCACATCTTCGGCGCGCCGGCGTTCCAACAGGATCAACCGCAGTTTGTGGGGCACGCACGCTTGCCACGCGCAATGGCGCTGCGCGGGGAGTTCTACAGAAAGCGACTCGAAGCCACTCTCGGCAAAGAGCGAGCCGGTGCGGTGGTGGCCCCAACCCTACTTGTCCAAGACCACCTCGAGATCGACCTCGGCGGCCGCGTGCTCGCGCTGAAGGCGCACGGCGTCGCGCACTCCGACTGCGATCTCAGCGTGTTCGACGGCACCACCGGCACCCTTCTGCCAGGCGACCTCCTATTTGTGCGACGGGTCCCGTCACTGGATGGCAGCCTTAGCGGCTGGCTCAAGGAACTGGCGGCCCTGAAGTCGATACCCGGGCGCCGCGCCGTACCCGGTCACGGCCCAACGGGCGTAGACTGGCCTTTGGGCGCAAAGGACCTGGAGCGTTACCTGGGCACCTTGCAACGCGAGACCCAACAGGCTATCGCGAAAGGAATGGACCTCGAGACCGCGGTAGGCAAGGTCGCCCAAGGCGAACGCTCCAGGTGGAAGCTTTTCGACGACTACAACGGTCATAACGTTACACAGGCTTTTAAGGAGCTCGAATGGGAACAGTGACGCCACTGCTCACGCCAGCTCTCCTGACGACCGCACTATTGAGCGCCAGCGTCGCGGCCTGGGTCAACAATGCTGCCGGACACGACGTTAGCTTACCGACCCACGCCGCAGACGCTGCTGCACGGAGCGCCAGCCCGCCGGCCCACAACGACGATGCGGTTGCCCCGAACTCCAGCCTAGTGGACCGCGCCAACAACGACGCTACGACATCCAACGCCACGCTACTGACTAATGCCGACAACGAGGCTGCCGCCTCGAACACCATCTTGCTGGTCCGCGCCAACAATAACGCCGCGCCACCCAACGGCGCCTCGCCAGAGGACACCGACGAGAATGACGCCGCCGCGCGAGCCAGCCGCTGGCACGCCCTGCAACAGGCACTCTTTCCCGGACGCACGCTCAAAGACGGCGCTGGCATCGTCAAACTCGATGCGCCACCGCGCGCGTTGGACGCAGCGCTCGTGCCGATCGGCATCGACCTGAGCAACGTAAAACCCATCAAAAGCGTCTACGTGGTCATCGACGGCAATCCATCGCCACTGGCGGCTCATTTCATTTTCGGACCCAAAGCCGACCCTCGCAGCCTGAAGATGCGCGTGCGAGTCGATCGATACACAGACATGCACGCCATCGCCGAAAGTCAGGACGGCCAACTGTTCGTCGCAACCCAATTCGTCAAAGCCTCCGGCGGGTGCTCGGCGCCTGCCGGAGGAGACGACACGGCGGCGCTGGCGGACATCGGGCGCATGAAACTGCACCTCATCGGCAATTTCGTGGCAGGCAAACCCGCGCAGGCCGTGCTCATGGTGCGTCATCCCAACTTCAACGGGATGCAAATGAATCAGATCACGCGTTACTACACGCCGCCCCGCTTCATCCGCACCATCGATGCGACGTACGAAGGCGGCTCGGTTTTCCACCTCGACTCGGACATCTCCATGAGCACGGACCCGATCATCACGTTCGGATTCGTGCCCCAGGCGAAAGGGCAATTGAAGATCATCGTCCGCGACAGCAAGGATGCTACGTTTGACCATAGCTTCGATGTCCCAAGCGACGGCAACAACGCCCCCAGGGCTTAGCTGGCGCGCGCCCGAAGGCGACAAGGCGGGAAATTGCCTGCGTCCTCACGCATGGGGTCGAGACCCAACGTTCCGACCGGCCGACCTCCCCCGACAGCGCACCCTGGTACGCCACTCACCCAAGTTGACGGAAGCCATGCTCGCACGCTCCGCGAGCGTCCGCGTGAGGAAAGGCTATGTCGTGTTCGTATTGACGCTAGTGCTCGGTGTCGCCATGCGTGCGACATCTGCGACTGCAGGGCCTACACACGCAAACCACAACGCCGCCGCCCCGGAGCCCTCCGGCTATTGGACCGGCCCGATTGGCTCTCCGGTGCCGCTGACGATTGAGGGCGGCACCGTGATCCGCAGCGCGCGTCAACTTCGCACGCTGATGGGGCAAGGAGGCACGGTCGTCGTTGATGTCTCCAATGCACCGCGCCGGCCGGAAAATCTGGCGCCCGGCGCGCCATGGTTGCCACTACCCCACCACGCCATCCCGGGCAGCTTGTGGATTCCAGGCGTCGGCCTCGGCGAGATCCCGGTGTCGGTTGACGACTTCTATCGTCAGAAGCTGGCAGCGGCGACTGGCGACCACCTCGCGCGCCCACTGGTGATTTATTGCCACAAGTCCTGCTGGCTGAGTTGGAACGCAGCCAAGCGAGCCATCAGCTACGGATATAGCAAGGTCTACTGGTTCCGCGACGGCGTAGAGGGTTGGAAAAAGGCCGGCTACCCCACAGCCGTCATCGAGCCGCAGGTTGCGCCATAGGTTAGGCACCCCTTTAGATCAACCGCGCCGACTGCGGGATCTTACACACCGTCCGCCGGCGCCACAGGGCGCGCCACAAACACCATGAGCCCGACGAGGACGACCAGCAGCACCGCCGCGCTCAACGACAGCGACCCATGAATCCCGATGAGACCGCCCATCATGCCGACAGTCACGCCGCTGAAGGTTCGCATCCCGCTCGCCGCCATCGAAAACACACCGATGACCCGTCCCCGGATGGCGGCCGGCGCACTCAACTGCACCAGAGCCTGCGCCATGGAGTTGAACGACAATTCCAGGAAGCCCGCGAGGAACAACAGCACCAGCGCCAGCCAATAGCTCGAGACCAACGCAAAGCCGCCCAGAGCACAACACCAACCCATGGCCAGGGCAAGAGCGGTTCGTGAAGCCGGCCGCAGCAGCCCGCGCACCTCCAACAGTACGCCGGCAGCCAGCGCCCCGGCCGCATCTGTCGCAAACAAGACACTGTACAACGCGCCGGAATCGCCGTGAGCGAGATCATGCGCGAAACCCGGCATTTGCGCCTGGTAGGCATTGCCAACGAAGAAAGCGGCGCTCCGGCAAACAGGGTCATGCAAAGTACCGTCGGGTTGTCGCCGATGACCTTGAACGTAGCGAACACATCGCCGAACCCGCGCACCGCTCGCGCGGGCACCGGCTGCGGCTGCTGGCGGAACCTGGGGCCATAGGGGGCCCGCCACAACCAAACGATCATCGGAAGATAGATCAACGCGTTGACCAGGATGCCGCTCGAAGGCCCCAGCACGAGCAACATGACCCCACCAATTGCCGGCCCGGACAACATACCCAGATAGCGCGCCGTAGCACCCAAACGCACCGCGCTCTGCAACTCATCGGGCCCAACGATGTCATGCAACAACAACTGGCCCGCGGGCCCCCACAGGACGCCTGCGCACCCATGGATAGTGAGCAGCAATCTCGCGTGCCAGGGCTGCAAGGTTCCGGTCAGAAACAACACCCCCCACGCGATCGACACACCCATGAACAGCAGCATGCCGAGCTGGATGATGCGGCGGGGATCGAAGCGGTCGGCGAGCGCGCCGCTGTAGACCGAGAACAGCAGAAACGGCAGCCAGTGGGAAATGACCGCGAAACCGGCAAGGGTCGGCGAGTGGAATTTCCTGAAGATTACCCAGTAGCTGATGACGTGCTCGATATTGTCCGCCAGCATCGCCAGCGCGGTGGCGGCGAAATACATCCGGAAGCCGGGATGACGGAAAGCTGCGAACGAGGCACGGACGACCGGCTGCGTCTCGCGCTGATCTGCTGCGGTGGCCAAGGAAACTCCTGCATGGCGCGACCGCTTGAATCCGTCAAGGACGAGGCGGCGCGTAGATTCGGGCGTCAGGTTAACATGGGAGAACGATCGCCACCGTGGTCGATCACGGTAACCGGTATTTCATCGCAGGGGGCGTCATGATGAATTTCCGCGACGGGACGGGCACGACAACACGGCGAGCGAAACGCCGCGCGACCGGCAAAGTCACGGCCATCCTCGGGCTCACACGTGCTTCGAGGCTTGCGTTTGCATCCGGGTCTGCGCTCACGTCCAGCTTTTCGCCCACCTCGAGCTGCGCGTTCATCGACACGGCTGCACTTACCTTGAGATCTGCATTCAAGGCCAGGTTTGCGCTCACCTGCGTACTCGCGTTTGCCTCTGCGATTGCGTTCACTCCCGCGCTCGCGCAACCCCCTAAACCAACAGCGGCTGCCACAGCAAAAGCCACTCAGCTTTCCACTTTCGCGACATCGAACGCATCGACGATGCAGGCGACATCGAGGCCACTCCTCGACCCCGCCACCGCGGCACGCTTCGCCAACCTCGCACTAAGCTGCCTCCACCGCGAGTATCCCAACAAAATCGCGCACGTCATGGACAGCGACAAGGATGCGCTACCGCCTCATATCCTCACGCCGGCATTTTACGGTTGCTTCGACTGGCACTCAGACGTGCACGGCCACTGGCTCCTCGTGCGACTCACACGCCTTTACCCGAACGCACCGTTCGCAACGCAGGCGCGGACGGAGCTTGCGCAAAGCCTGACGCCCCGGAACATCGCCGGTGAAGTTTCGTACCTCGAGCGCGAGGACCGAGCGTCATTCGAAAGGCCCTACGGTCTGGCGTGGCTATTGAGACTGTCAGCGGAGCTTCGGCGGTGGAATGACCCGCAAGCACAGCAGTGGTCGGCGACGTTGAGACCCCTCGAAACCGAGGCCGCGAGCCGACTGAAGGCCTGGCTGCCGAAGTTACATTACCCAATCCGCATCGGCGAGCACGATCAAACAGCCTTTTCGTTCGGCCTGATGTGGGATTGGGCCAGCGTGGCAGGCGACGCCTCCATGCGTCAACTGCTGACGGATGCGGCGCGACGGTTCTATCAGGCGGATCGGAATTGCCCGCTGGCCTATGAGCCTTCCGGCGAGGACTTTTTGTCGCCCTGTCTCGCGGAAGCGGATTTCATGCGGCGCGTGTTGGGTACGCGCGATTTCAGCAAGTGGCTGACCGGTTTCCTGCCCGGCATTGCGGCGAACGGCAACGGGCAATGGCTGCAACCGGGCGTCGTCACCGACCGCGCGGATCCGAAGCTCGCCCACATCGACGGCCTCAATCTCAGCCGAGCCTGGATGTTAGTGGGAATTGCTCACGGACTCGGACCCGATGACCGCAGGGTTAGTTCCCTATTGGCCACCGCGAAGAGTCACCGCGACGCCGCGCTGCCCGCGGTGACCGGCGAGCACTACGAAGGCGGTCACTGGCTCGGCACCTTCGCCGTCTATCTCACCAGCGAGGCCGGCTTCTGAACAGGGTATCGACATACCGACATCGGTCCCTATCGTATACCAGGGAACGCGCCCGTGGCCCGCATACAACACCAGAAGAAGGAAACTTTGTCCGCACACTCACATCAAACGACAGACCTCATAGGGATAGAGTGCACAAGAAGTGGCACGCGTTTCAGCGCTGGAGGACTACAGATCGGATCTGCGCAGGGTGGCCATTACGCTGGCCGTCGTGGCCGCTCATGTCGCATTGATCATCGTAACGCTGCGAAGCGCTGGGCACTCGGCAGATGTTGTGGACATCACATTTTTCGCGCTACCGATCAACCCGGAGGACCGGCCTCGGGAGCCAGTGCATGTACAGAAGCCGCCCATCTCGCGGGCTGCGCAGACCGCACCGCGACACGCATCCGTCGCGCGCGAATCTGCGAGCGAACAGCGCATGGAACCGTCGCTCGAACAGCCTTCGAAAAACGAAACCGAGACACTTGGCGATACGATCGCGGCACGCACGAACCCCGCAAGCGAGCCCGCACCGCCGATTGACTGGCACGCTGAAGTTGAAACGAGTGCCCGCGCACTGCAGCAGCGCGACACAATCGAGAGCGGCCGGCGCTCACTCGCCGGCCCGAATCAGCCCGCGCTAAGCGCTCCCCTGAAGAATCCCACGTGTCCGTACGAGAGATGTGAGCGCGGGTGGGGAGAGAACTTGGGGGTCTTCAAGCCATCGCTGCACTCCAAGGCGGGCCGGGTCGAAACCATGCCCCGCGATGGGCCAACACTTCCCAACGGCAGTCAGGATATGGCGGGCGCAGAAGCGGTTCTCTGGACCAACAACTGGTGCTATACCGTTCTTGTCTCGCCGGACCCCTCGCGTCGAGGCGCGCACAAGTGTTTTTTCCCGGTTTGGAAGACGGCCGCGACACGGGGAGATTTGTTCGACCACATGGACCCGAGTCGGCCGCCTAAGACACACTATAACGATGCCCCATGGATTACCTATGGATTCTCCATCAGCGCCTCCCACACCGACCCTCGCGCCGACCGTTAATTTACCACGGCGGCCCGCACTCTCTTTACCCCAACGCCCCGCGCAACTCATCGATCAAGTCGTTCACATCCTCCACGCCCACCGACAACCTGATGAGCCCATCGCTGATCCCCAGCGACGCCCTCATAGCCGCCGGCAATGACGCATGCGTCATCAGCGCCGGATGTTCAATGAGACTCTCCACCCCACCCAAACTCTCCGCGAGCGAGAACAGATGGCAACTCTCCAACACCCGGCGGGCATCATTCAAACTGCCGCGCAGCACGGCCGTGACGATGCCACCGTACCCTCCGGACATCTGCCGCGTCGCCAGCGCGTGCTGTGGATGGCTTTCGAGCCCCGGGTAGTACACCCGCTCGATCTTCGGGTGTTTCTCCAGAAACCGTGCAACGGCGAGCGCATTCGAGCAGTGCCGCTCCATACGCAGCGCCAGCGTCTTGATGCCCCGCAGCGCCAAAAAGCAGTCAAACGGCCCTGATACGGCACCCACCGCGTTCTGCAGATACGCCAAGCGATCGCGCAACTCCGGGTTGTCGCCCACGACGGCCACCCCACCCACCGAGTCCGAGTGCCCATTCAGATACTTCGTGGTGGAGTGCACGACGATATCGACGCCGTGCTCGAGCGGCCTCTGGGTAAACGGCGTCGCGAAAGTGTTGTCGCAAACAATCAACAGACCGCGCTGGCGAGCCACAGCCGCCACCGCGCTCAGATCGACTAATTTGAGCAAGGGATTGGTCGGGGTCTCGATCCACACCATCCGAGTGTTGGGACGAATCGCAGCTTCCAATGCGGCCACACTGGTGAGGTCGACAAAAGAAACATCATGCCCGGCGGAGCGCTTGCGGACATTCTCGAACAGGCGATAACTGCCCCCGTAGAGGTCATGCATGGCGACGATGTGAGAGCCACTATCGAGTAGCTCGAGCACCGTAGCTGTCGCCGCCATTCCGGAGGCGAAAGCGAATGCTGCCGCACCTCCCTCGAGATTCGCTACGGCGGCCTGCAAAGCATCCCGGGTAGGATTACGCGTGCGGGAATAGTCGTAGCCCTTGTGTACTCCGGGGCTCGACTGCACATAAGTGGAAGTCGCGTAGATCGGTGGCATGACCGCGCCCGTCATCGGATCCGGATGCTGCCCGCCATGAATCACCCGGGTGGCAAAGCGTTGTTTGTCTTTTGAACCTTCCGTACCCATTCACAGTCTCCGGCGCAACCAGTTCAACAGATCGATGCGAGTGACGAGTCCCTGAAACTCGGTGCCCTTCATCACAATGGCCACCATGCCGCGGTTGAAGATCTCCATCAGTTGCGGCAGCGGCGCATCCACCGGCACGGTCACCAGATGGCTTTCCATCGCCTTGGTCACCGGCTCGTTGAAGTGTTGCGGATTCTCGAACACTTCCAACAGTATATCTTCCTCGTCGACGATGCCGATTATACGGCCATCATGCATCACCGGCAGCTGCGATACGTCGTAGAGCTTCATGCGCCGGTAAGCCGCCATGACGAGCTCGGTGGAGTTGACCGTAACGGTGGCGTGCTCCGAGACGCGGCGCACGATCAGGTCGCGCAGGTCACCGTATTGCTCGCGCTGGCTGAATCCCTGATCCAACATCCAGTAGTCGTTATAGACCTTGGAAAGGTACTTGTTGCCGCTGTCGCAAACGAACGTGACCACCCGCTTGGGGGTTTTCTGCTCGCGGCAGTAACGCAAGGCCGCCGCCAGCAACGTCCCCGTGGAAGTACCCGCGATGATGCCTTCCTTCAGGAGCAACTCACGACAAGTCCGGAAGGCCTCGGCATCGGTAATGCTGTAAGTACTACTTACACGCGAGAAGTCGGCGACCGGCGGAATGGAGTCGCCGCCGATACCCTCCACGAACCATCCGCCGCGGGCGGCCTCGACCTTCCCGGTCTTGGCGTAGTCGGCGAGAATCGAGCCGGCGGGGTCGGCCAACACCATTTCAACTTTGGGCGCGACGCGCGCGAAGAAGCGCGACAGGCCGGTGAGCGTGCCGCCGGTACCGACGCCACAGATCACAGCATCGAGTTGTTGACCGGTCTGATCCCAAATTTCCGGCGCCGTGGTCTCCTCATGCGCTTGAGGATTGGCGGGATTCCCGAACTGATTGACGAAGAAGGCACCGGGTGTCTCGCGAGCGAGCCGCTCCGCGACATCGCGGTAATACTCCGGATGTCCTTTGCTGACATCCGAGCGGGTCAGGCTCACTTCCGCGCCCATTGCCTTCAGATGAAAGATTTTTTCCTGACTCATCTTGTCAGGAATGACGAGCACCAGACGATAGCCCTTTTGCGCGGCCACCAGCGCCAGGCCCAGGCCGGTGTTGCCTGCCGTCGCCTCAATGAGCGTTCCGCCGGGCTTCAGCCTGCCGTCGCGCTCGGCCGCCTGAATGAGATACAACCCGACGCGATCCTTGATGGAGCCGCCGGGATTCTGATTCTCGAGCTTGAGAAACAGCCGGCACGGACCCGTATCGATGTGATTGACGGCAATGAGCGGCGTATGGCCGATCATCTCCAGCGCGTTGGTATACGGTTGTGATGACATGGCTCTCCTCCTTGGAGCGATTGTACGCGAGCGCCGGGCAGGATGTGGGGCACCACGGAAGGTACCGCGAGCAGGCTGAATGCCCCCGCTCAACGGATGCCTGTCAATGAATGGCGGTAAGCAATCCCGATCCCACCCATTCGCGCAAAAATCCGGCGGCTGCGGCAGGGGCCTGCGCTTCGCCCAGCTTCGCGAAGAGCACCGTGCAGAGTTCTCCAAATGGGTGCCCTTCGCGCGCCGCATCCAGCGCCGCAGCCTCCTCCGGCTGCAGCGAGCGGAAATAAGTCCGCAGACCCTGCCGCCACAGGAGCCACTCCACTGGCGGGGCGCTCAGCGCCACCTCGGGCGGTTCCGTATGATCGTCGACCGCCTTCCAGATCTGTGGCGCATTCCATGCGAGCGCCAGGCGTCGCACGGAAGGATGCCATTCGAAGCGCAGGTCGGCCCATCGTTCGGGCGCCACACGCGACAGCGCGTCGGCTTCCATCGGATCAGCATCGGCGGCGTCAAAGACCTCCGTCATCGCCCACTCCCAACGAGCGAGCTCCGCCAGCACCGGGGCACCCGAGTATTTCGCGTCATTGGCGAGAAACTCGGCCAGCGCATTGCCGTAGTAGCGAATTGAAAAGAACGGTGAATCATGCGACCGAACATACGCCGTACCCAGCGCGTCGAAATCCGCCTCTCCCAGCAGTTCGCTCAACACTGGAAAGTTGGCCTGGAGCGCTTCGATGAGGCGCGAGCAGTAGCCGTCGCCGTAAATACTCAACCGGGTGGCAACCGGCACGCGCTCCGTGCCGACCACCCGCGCCTCGATGGCAGCGGAATCACCGGTCAACAGGTAGGTCTGAAAGTCGCTCTGAATTTGCGGTAATCGGTTCATGAAAGGATCCCGTATGCCTGGGCTCGGCCTTTCAGGCCGCGCGCGCCAAGGCCCGCTCGGCTACCGCCCTGGCGGCGGCCAACTCCTCGCACAGCTCCTCGAGCGGCGGAATGTTGGCATCACGCTCGATCATGGTCGACACGGTGCCGAAGCGACGCACGGCCGCCGCATACAACTCCCACACCGGGTCGGGCACCGGATGATCGTGCGTGTCGATGAGATAGTCGCCATGATTCTCGTGCCCGGCGAGATGAATTTGTTGCACCCGCTCAACCGGGATCGCATTCAGGTATTCGCGAGCGTCGAATTCGTGATTCACCGCGCTCACGTAGATGTTGTTGACATCCAGCAGAATCAGACAGTCGGCCCGCACCGCGACTTCACGCAGGAACTCCCACTCACTCAAGCGCGAATCGCGAAAAGTGACGTAGCTCGAGACGTTCTCCAACAGAATGCGCCGGCCGAGGATGTCCTGCACGGCACGCACGCGCTCCACCACATTCGCGAGAGCTTCCTCCGTGTAGGGCAGGGGCAGCAGATCGTGGAGGTTCTTGCCGGCGACGCCGGTCCAACACAGGTGATCCGAGATCCACTGCGGCTCGATGCGCGCCGCCAGTGCTTTCACCTGCGCCAGGTACTCGCGATCCAGCGGTGCGGTGCTGCCGATCGACATCGACACTCCATGCATCACCAGCGGATAGTGCTCTCGGATCCGCATGAGGTTGTACAGGGGCTTGCCCCCCGGAACCAGGTAGTTTTCGGTGAGCGCCTCGAACCAGTCGACCTGCGGCCGGTCCGCGAGAATCGCCTCGTAATGCTCGACCCTCAGACCGAGACCAAAGCCGAGCGAGGGGCGCGTCAGCGCTTGCATGCGATCGCGAGATGGCGAAGCTGAAAGTGAAAGCGGAGCGCCTCCAAGAGGCGCCCCGCATTCGGTGGCTCGACTTACTTGCCCGCCTTGGCCTTTGCGGCGTCGCACTTGGCTTGGGTCATTTCGACGAAGCCCTTGCCCTTGCAGGAGTTCTGGCCCTTGCAGGAGTTGTTGGCGCTCTTGCAGGCAGACTTGCCCTTGCAGGAGTTGACTCCCTCGCACTTCACCTTCGCCTCATCGGCGCTGGCGGTTGTGATGGCGGCCATCGAGAAGGCCATCGCGGCAGCGGCGGCGAGAGCAACGCTGGACATCTTTAGAGAGTTCATCCGAAATTCTCCTAGAAAGTTTGGGGACACTGATCGACATCGACAGGATACGGCCTGTATCGCTCCGGGCGACCCCAGGCGCTCGGCGCCCGCGCCACCGGCCCTTTCGGTGCGGCCCCGGCCTGCGCGGCCCGGCGGGATTGTACGCCCTTAAGGCTACCGTGAAGTCGCGAAACCTCACCTGAACGGTCTAAGCAACTGATGTACGGCGAAAGCGGCGCCCCGGATGCACGGGTATAGGCCGTCTGTCGTACACAGCAGCTCGTGGCCGCCCGTGCGTATACAGGGGGAAGACCGGCACGCTACTGGATATATTGCAGCAAGCGGTTGTCCCGCGTCGCGCCGTTGGCGCTTCTCGGGATTCCCTCCGCTGCCCCACGTCGCGCCGCAGGCGCTTCGTGGGATTCCCTCCACTGCGTTTTGGTCACGCTCCGGTTGTCCCGCGTCGCGCCGTTGGCGCTTCTCGGGATTCCCTCCGCTGCCCCACGTCGCGCCGCAGGCGCTTCGCGGGATTCCCTCCACTGCGTTTTGGTCACGCTCCGGTTGGCATGCTTGAATTCCGCCCTGCCCGGCCGCAAATCCGGCTCGCACGGCAGTGCGAATCACTCGAAATCCGCTACTATCGTGGGCTCTCATGCGCGGGAGCCTGACTGACTGATGATCGCCGTAGCGAGGACGACTCACAGCGAGCAGATTTCGGCGATCGTTTTCCGCGCATAGTCGTAACTATGTAAGGGAAATGATCGCTGAAAGATGCCGCTGCGAGGCGTCCGCAGTAGGCGATCATCAGTCAGTCAGGCTCCTCGGCCCCCGTCCCGTGCACTCGATTTCCATTTTGGCGGTGAAGGAATGACTGACACCTCTGGTGATACCATCCGCGTGCGCGGCGCGCGCCAGAACAACCTCAAGAATCTCGATCTCGACATCCCCCTGAACGAGCTCATCGTTGTAACGGGCGTATCGGGCTCGGGAAAATCGTCGCTCGTATTCGACACGTTATACGCCGAAGGCCAGCGCCGTTATGTCGAGACATTCTCGCCGTACGCGCGTCAGTTTCTCGATCGCATGGACAAGCCTCAGGTCGAGGCGATCGAAGGCATTCCGCCGGCTATTGCCATCGACCAGACGAATCCAGTGCGCACGTCGCGCTCCACCGTGGGCACCATGACGGAGCTCAACGACCATCTCAAACTCCTGTTCGCGCGCGGAGCGACACTGTTTTGTCAGTGTTGTGGCAAGCCGGTGCGCAGCGACACCTCGGAAAGCATCTACGCGCAAGTGCAGCAACGCGCACGGCAAGCGGGGGATCCACGCCTGCTGTTGTGTTTCCCCGTCCCGGTGCCACCGAATTTCAAAGAGGCCGAAGTCGTGGACCTGCTGCAGAAGCAGGGCTACACGCGCTTCTTCGAGCCTACCGGCGCAGCCGCCAGCGAGCCCTCGAGCATAACCGTGCCGGCGCAAGCCCAAGCGCCGGCCAAGAAACGCGGTCGCAAGAGCTCGACTGCGGCGCCCGCCAAACAGAAAGTCCTCCAGGTCGTACAGGATCGCTTCCGCGCTGCTTCCGCGGAGCGCGGCCGCGTGCTCGAATCGCTCGAAGCTGCGCTGCGTGTTGGCCGCGGACGAGTCAACGTATATGTGGTGGATGAGAGCGATCCGCCGCAGAGCCTCGAGGTGTGGCGTTACTCCAGCGAGCTGCACTGCGCCGAATGCGATCGCTCCTATCAGGCACCGAACCCGAGCCTGTTCTCCTTCAATTCGCCCGTGGGCGCCTGCGAGGCCTGCCGCGGCTTCGGCCGCACCATCGGCATCGACTACGGCCTGGTCATTCCGGATGAAGGCAAGTCGCTGCGCGGCGGCGCGATCAAGCCCTGGCAGACCAAGTCCTACACCGAGTGTCAGGAGGATCTGGAGAAGTTCGCCAAAAAGCGCGGCATTCCTTTGGACACCCCCTGGCGCGAGCTCGGAGCCGAGCGCCGCAAGTGGGTCATCGAGGGCGAAGGCGAATGGACCAAGGGCGTCTGGTATGGGGTGAAGCGCTTCTTCGCCTGGCTGGAAACCAAGTCCTACAAGATGCACGTGCGTGTTTTACTCTCGCGGTATCGCGCCTACACGCCGTGCACGACTTGCGACGGCGCGCGGCTGAAGACCGAGGCTCTGTTGTGGCGGCTGGGCAGTCGCGAGCTGGCCGGCACCGCCCTGGGCACGAGCACACGCTTTCGCCCGAGCGCGGTGCAGTGGCCGCAAAGCACACTGCAATCCCTGCCCGGACTGTCGATACACGATCTGATGTTGCTTCCGGCAGAGCGCGCGAGCGGGTTTTTCAACGACCTTGAGCTACCGCGGCCGCTCGATGAGGCGGCCGATCTGCTGCTTGCGGAAATTCGCGGCCGCTTCAGCTATCTGGTGAACGTCGGGTTGGGCTATCTCACCCTCGATCGCCAGTCGCGCACCCTGTCAGGAGGCGAGGTGCAGCGGATCAATCTGACGACCGCGCTGGGCACGTCGCTGGTCAATACGATGTTCGTGTTGGACGAGCCCTCCATCGGCCTGCATCCGCGCGATATGCAGCGGGTCATCGGCGTGATGAAGCGCCTGCGGGATGCCGGGAATTCCCTGATCGTGGTGGAGCACGATCCGCAGATCATGTTGGAAGCCGATCGCATTCTCGACATGGGCCCCGGAGCCGGCGAGCGCGGTGGCGAGATCGTATTCTTCGGCACGCCGCGCGAGATCCGGCGCCACACACGCTCCCTCACGGGCGAGTACCTCAGCGGGCGTAAGAACGTGGCGGCAACCCCGCAGCAGGTAGCTGCCGCCAAGGCGGCCAAAGCCGCCGCGAAGAATGGCGTACAGGAAGTTGTTGCGGAAGCTCGGTCCAACAGATGGCTGGAGCTGACAGGCGCCCGCCAGCACAACCTCAAGAACATTGACGTTCGGGTGCCTTTGAAGCGCCTCGTATGCGTGACCGGAGTATCTGGCTCCGGAAAATCCACTCTCGTGGAGGATGTCTTATACCCTGCGCTGCTGAAGTATCGAGGTAAGCCCACGGAAGCCCCCGGCGAGTTCTCCGGGCTGCGCGGCGCCGAGCTCATCGACGATGTGGTGATGGTCGATCAGAGCGCGATCGGGCGCTCGACACGGTCAAATCCGGCCAGCTACGTGGGAGCCTTCGACGCCATCCGTGCGTTGTTTGCGACCGAGCCCACCTCACAGGAGCGCAAATACACCGCCGGCACCTTCAGCTTCAACTCCGGCAACGGCCGCTGCCCGACTTGCAGCGGCAACGGTTTCGAGCACGTCGAGATGCAGTTCCTTTCCGACGTGTACCTGCGTTGTCCTGATTGCAACGGCAGCCGCTACCGCGACGAAGTGCTGGACATCAAACGCGAAGGCGCCAACGGACGACGCGCCAACATCGCGGACGTGCTGCAGATGACGGTCACCGAAGCGCTCGAGTTCTTCAAGGACTCCCGTGAGGTGGCTGCGCGCCTGGCACCGCTGGCGGATGTGGGGCTCGAATACGTGAAGCTCGGACAGCCCGTGCCTACGCTCTCGGGAGGTGAAGCGCAGCGCCTGAAGCTTGCGGGACACCTCGCCGATGCGGGCTCTGTCGCCTCCAGCATCACCCACCACGGGAAGCTCTTCTTGTTCGACGAGCCGACCACGGGATTGCATTTCGAGGACGTCGCGAAGCTCCTCAAGGCCTTCCGCAAACTATTGGCCGCGGGACACTCGCTGTTGGTCATCGAGCACAATCTCGATCTCATCCGCGCGTCCGACTGGGTCATCGACCTGGGGCCGGATGGTGGCGAGCGCGGCGGCGAGATCGTCTGCGTTGGCACACCCGCTGAAATCCGCGCCCACCCCCGGTCATTCACCGGACAGGCTCTGGCCGCCTACGAAAAAAGCATGTCGGGAGACGGCGGTGCCGCGGGGACAGCGAACGCCGGTGCGGCGGCGAAAGCCGTCAACGAGGCACTCAACAGTCCACCCTTCACCGGCGTCGCCGAGGCACGGCCTCACTATGGGCGCAGCAACGGACACGGCCGCAACTCGGTCGTCATTCACAACGCCCGCGAGCACAACCTCAAGAGCATCGATGTTGAAATACCCCGCGACCGCTTCACCGTCATCACCGGTGTCTCCGGCTCGGGCAAATCAACACTCGCGTTCGACATCCTGTTCAACGAAGGGCAGCGGCGCTACCTCGAATCTCTGAATGCCTACGCTCGCCAGTTCGTGCAACCGGCGGCACGCCCGGACGTGGATGCCATCTACGGCATCCCGCCAACGGTCGCGATCGAGCAACGCACGAGCCGCGGCGGCCGCAAGAGTACCGTGGCGACGCTGACGGAAATTTACCACTTCCTGCGGCTTCTCTACGTGAAGCTGGGGACACAGTACTGCCCGGACTGCAACGTCGCCATCGAACCGCAGAGCGCGGCCTCCATCGCGGCTCGCTTGCTACGCGACTACAAGGGGAAGCGCATTGCCCTGCTCGCCCCCTTGGTGGTGGCCCGCAAGGGCTTCTACACCGACTTGGCCAAGTGGGCGGCCAAGAAAGGCTTCAAGACATTGCGGGTCGATGGCGCGAGCCTGTCCACCAACCAATGGCCGCGCCTGTCGCGCTTCAAGGAACACACGATCGAGCTGCCGGTCGCCGAGATCGATGTCGGGGCCAACACCGACACCGCGCTGCACGCAGCGCTCGCGCGCGCGCTGGATTTCGGCAAAGGGCTGGTGCATGTATTGGGACCGAAGTCCGATGCCGTGACGGTCTTCTCCACCAAGCGCGCCTGCCCCTCCTGTGGGCGCAGCTTCTCCGAGCTCGATCCCCGCCTGTTCTCGTTCAACTCCAAGCACGGCTGGTGCGAAGGCTGCTACGGCACGGGCGTCGAGATGGCCGGATTCGATGAGGAGCAGAGCGGCGAGGAAATCTGGTGGAACGAGTGGTACGAGCACGATCCGCAACCCTGCAACACCTGCAAGGGGCAGCGGCTCAGCCCGATCGCTCTCAATGTCCGCTTTCGCGAGCGCTCGATCGCGGCTCTCGCGGCCGAGCCGGTGACAGGGGCAACACAGTTCTTCGGCAAGCTGAAGCTCGATTCGCGCGAGAAGGAAATCGCCCGCGACTTGTTGAACGAGTTGCGCTCGCGCCTGCAATTTCTGGAACGGGTGGGACTGGGCTATCTGCAGCTCGACCGCTCGGCACCCACATTGTCGGGCGGCGAGGCGCAGCGCATCCGCCTGGCCGCGCAACTCGGCTCAAACCTGCAGGGCGTCTGTTACGTCCTGGATGAGCCCACTATCGGCCTGCATCCGCGCGACAACGCGATTCTGCTCGACTCGCTGGCCGAGCTTGCGGGCAATCGCAACACACTGGTGGTGGTCGAGCACGACGAAGACACCATCCGGCGCGCCGATCACGTGCTCGATCTCGGGCCTGCCGCGGGAGTCCGCGGCGGCGAGATTGTTGGATCGGGAAACGTGCAGGATCTGATGCGCAACCCGCGCTCGGTGACCGGCAAATTCTTGCGCGAACCGCTGTTGCACCCGGCAGAGCCGCTTCGCGTGGTGAAAGACAACACGCCACGACTGAAACTGGAGCGAGTTGCGCTCCATAACGTCAAGGGAGCCGACGTCGGCATTCCCGTCGGACGACTCGTCGTCATTACAGGTGTATCGGGATCCGGTAAGTCAACTGTGGCGCGCGATGTCCTCTATTCGAATCTGCGCCGGCTGGTGGGTGAGGCTAACGGCAACGGGCGGCCCAACACCGATTATGGCGGCAACGGCAAGAACGGCGGCAAAAATCGCGGCAACAAGGGGATGGGCTCGGCAAACGGCAAAGGCGGCCGCAACGGACGCGCCAGGTCGGCCGACCTGATCGGCTGCAAGGCCGTACGCGGTGTCGAGCACATCGACCGGGTACTGGAAGTCGACCAGACACCGATCGGCAAGACCCCGCGCTCCTGCCCGGCCACCTACATCGGCTTCTGGGATGCAATCCGCGCCATTTACGCCGGCACCACGGAAGCCCGCATCCGCGGCTATACGGCGAGCCGCTTCTCGTTCAACACCGCCGGCGGTCGTTGCGAGGCCTGCGAGGGACAAGGCGTCAAGACGATCGAAATGAGCTTTTTGCCGGACGTGAAGGTGCTATGCGACGTGTGTGGCGGCCGGCGCTTCAACTCGGAAACGCTTTCGGTCCTGTGGCGAGAGAAGAACATCGGCGATGTGTTGGCGATGGACGTGGACGACGCGGCCGAGTTCTTCAAAGCGCACCCACGCATTCACCACGCGCTGAAGCTGCTTCAAGATGTGGGCCTGGGATACCTGACGCTCGGCCAGCAGAGCCCAACCCTCTCAGGGGGTGAGGCGCAGCGCATCAAGTTGGTGACAGAGCTGTCCAAAGTCCGCGGCGACGTCGCCGCCGGGCCGCGCTATAAGCCGAAGCACACCCTGTATGTGTTGGACGAGCCGACCGTTGGACTGCACATGGCGGACGTCGAAAAGCTCATCCACGTACTGCACCGGCTGGTCGAAGCGGGCAATACCGCGGTGGTGGTCGAGCACAACCTGGACGTGATGGCGGAGGCCGACTGGATTCTAGATATGGGTCCGGAAGCCGGCGATGGTGGTGGCCAGATTGTGGCGCAAGGGGCACCGGCGGAGATCGCGCGCAAGAAGAAGCAGTCCCACACGGGGCGCGTTCTCCATGAGTTCTTGCGGGAGCGTACTCGGGCGAAGGGCGCCACCTGACCGGCCCGGCCTACGCGGCCCGGCCTGCGCGGCCGGGTCGTATTGGCGCATACTACGCGCATGGCCCACGACCTCGTCTGCTGGAAATGCGGCGCTTCGCTGTCGTCGCTGAGCTTGCCACTGATGCGCGCGGATACCTGCCCGACGTGCCGCGCGCAGCTGCATGTCTGCAAGATGTGCGTCGACTACGACACCCGCGTGGCCAAACACTGCCGCGAGCCGACGGCGGAAGAAGTGAGCGACAAAACGCGCGCCAACTTCTGCGACCACTATAAGCCGCGCTCCGCGGCCTACACCCCGCCCAACACCGCCGAAGTCAGCAAATCCCTGAGCGAGCTCGACAAGCTGTTCGGCAAGCACTGAGGGTGGACAAGGGGAGTGCCGCATGCGGCGCGCCCCTGCCCCGAGCAACGGTCGCTCGCAACACGGCGGCATGAGAGGAATCAGCTTTTCTTGGAGCGCTCGCTCAGGCGTTCCAACAATCGCGAGAACGGCGTGTTCTTCTGCACCTCCACTCGAAGGTGCCGCACGCCAGTGTCATTGAGCGTATCGGCGCGACCGTTGTTGTCGATCTCCAACTCGCCCGCACCCAGAATCTCCAGCGTTTCCTCGAGCGTCTGCGGGCCTTTGCGCTCGCGCGCATTGACACGTCCGCCACCGCCCTTTGCGGAAACCGGACGCTTCGGCTGTGACTCGGTACGGACAGCATTGGACCCCGGCTTCGCGCCGGGCACCGACCGCGGCGCAGCCGCTTTCGCATTCTCATCGGAATCGATGAGTTTGAATTCATCGACCTGAGACTGACGTCGCTTACGCGGGAACCCCAACGAGGCGCCGCCCTTCCTGTCTTCATCACTCGCCCGCACCTTTTCCTGCGGACTCACTGGAACCACGGCGACCGAAGAGAACTCCGAACGCACGTAGTAAGCCACCTGCTTGGCCGAGATGGCGTCGCTGAAGAACCCGAGGCGCAGGCCATACCACTTGCGTCCTTCACGACTGCCTTCGACCGTATACAACGTGTATGCGCTGAAGATCGCTAGCGGCGGAACCTTATGCAGCTCAACGGGCTGCACCGACCACTGCAGCTGCACAGCGAACGACACCGGCGCATTCTGGCTCACCGCCTCCTTCAGCGCGCGACGAGTTCCAGTGTCATCAGGCTTCAGCAGCGAAATACTGGCATCGGGCGGATCCTCGCCAACGCGGCCTGTGTTGCTGTCATCGCGGCGAGCCTCGAGATACCGCAGGACCTGCGTATCCGTAAGCGCATTATCGTCGTGCCCTTCAGCACGCGGGATTTGCGGGGCAGGCATCATGCGCGTCTGCCCGGTTTCGCCCGTGTCATCGAGCGCGGCGAGTACCTCCCTCACATTCGAGGCGTCGAAAGCGTTGCCTTTCGTCGGCGCTTTCAGACGTTGTGTTGACGAAGCTGCCGCGGGCTCAGTGTTATGTCCCTTGACGGGCGGCTTTACTGGCGCTGCAGCTGCTGGGCGACTATCGACGCGAGAGGGCGCTACGACCGTCTTAGCGACGACGACAGTGGGTGCGCCCGTCGCTGCTGCGGGGCGTTTTCCCGGATGAGCAGTACCACCTTGCGCACGCCCTGCGGCTGCCAGCGCAGCAGGAATAGCCACCTTCCCGACAGAAGGCGGCGGAACGAGGCGCGGAGGAACGGCCTTCGCAACAGGAACGGGAGCACGTGCGGGCGCCGGCGCCGCAGCGGCGGGTTTAGCGGTGGGCGGTGTCAGCACCGGAGGTGCGGCTGGCCGCGCTGGAGCAACCGGAGGTTGCGCGGGCTTCGCGGCATGTACCGTCGGCACTTCGAATGCGGGAACGCGCGTCTCAACGGGCCGTGCGACAGGCACCGCCGCGGTCGGCGGCGGCGCAGGCCGCTGCGGCGCGGACGCGCGGGGAGCTGGTGTGGGTTGCACAATGGGCGCCTGCGATGCGGCCGTGGCCGACATGGACGGAGGCAGGTTGGGCAACGCTGAACGCGGCTGAGGACCAACAGCGTGTTGGGCTTGGGCTGCCGCAGCAGCGGCGGCGCGCGCACGGAGCTTTTTGCCCGGCGCCTCACCGGCCCAGGCACCCGGATAAATCTCACGCACGACATTCAGCCACTCTTCCGCTTCGGCGAGTGTCGTGAAATAACCCATGTGGAGTCGAAAGCGCTCGCGACCCTCTTCGAAGCGCCGACTGACAAAGAACGTGAAGCGCTTCAGCTCCGGCAAATCATTCTGGGCAAGCGCCATGGGCGTCGTCGACGAACACAAGTTCAAGACGAACGGGCCCGCATCGGCAGTGGTAGCTGCCGCCGGGTCGTGCGCCTCCGCGCGCCCCATGGCACCGGAAGCCATATTTGGCGTTGGTAATGTCATAACCTTCCCCGGACCGATCCATCATGGAAAAGCCCCGGCACGCGTAGTGCGCGTTGCGGCAAGAGGATGGCGACGGGAAGGAGTGCGAGCGGTCGCGACAGACGCGATCGTGGCAGCCCCGCCGTCATAGGAACCTCTTTCCTTTAGACCGGTGGCTTTGCGTCCCCGCCTTTCGACGGGTTTGCCCTTTTCACTAAGTGTGCAGTGTCAAAGCGTCGCGCCGGACAGTCAAGTGATTAAGTGTGTCGCGGCTCTCAAGCAGCCACAGCACACAATTTCCATAAGAGATTTGGAAGATTATGTCTCAAGGCGGCGACGGGATATCAGTCCCGGAAGCTACGCTATTCCAAAAGCGCCCTGCTCCAGCGAAGTGCTTATGGTAATAGGCACTGTCCAGATTTCCGTAGGTAACGACCCCGCCGGTACGCGGCGCGTGAATAAAGCGGCCGCCCCCTGCATAAATTCCGACGTGATTGATGTGACGACTGTGGATACGGAAGAAGACGAGATCACCCGGCGATAACGCATCCAGAGAAACCTCGCGCGCCGCGCGACGTTGCGCGTCTGCGGTGCGTGGGATCTCTACACCCACTTGCTCGTAGACAAACACCGCAAGACCACTGCAGTCGAAACCGCTTAGATCCGCGCCGCCAAAGTGATAGGGGGTACCGACGACTTGCGCCGCGGCTTGCGCGATGAGACGTCCGCCGCCTGCAGGCGGCTCGTGGGACTCGCGCGGGACACTGCTGCACGCCACGAGGAGCAATGTCGCGGCGATGGCAAGTACGTTGCGCAGGACCGTGACCTCACGCGACTGCCGCGACACCTTGGGGCGAGCTTGCCCAGCACAACTTTTGCCAGCTCAGCCTGCGGCGCGGACGTCGCTCATCTCCGAGTTCGCGCCCATTGTGCGGGCTCTCAGGAGCTCTGTCACTGCCTCTCCCGTAAGAGGTCGCGCGAGAAAAAATCCTTGCGCGACGTCGCAGCGGCGCTCGCGCAGAAAATCGAGTTGCTCGACCGTTTCGATCCCTTCCGCGACCACGCGCTTACCGAGCGCGTGCGCCATGACAATGATCGTCTCCACAAGCGTGGAGGAAGCCGCATTTTGCGGCACTTCCTCGAGGAAGGAGCGATCGACCTTCACCGTCCCGATCGGGTACTGCCGCAGATAAGAAAGGGAGGAATAGCCCGTTCCGAAATCATCCAGCGACAGGTGCACTCCGAGCTGTGCCAGGCGACTGAGTGTGGCGCCTGCGGCTTCGTCAGCGAACACACTCTCGGTAAGCTCGAGCTCTAACAAGGCGGGGTGAATGCCGTACTTGTCCAACGCTCGGCGCACCAAGTTTGGAAATTCGAAGTGCTTCAGCTGCTGGGCCGACACGTTCAAGGCCAGCCGGGCCGGGGCGATGCCCTGCTGACGCCAGGTGGCGAGCTGCGCGCAAGCGGCGTCCAACACCCAGGCGCCAATATCAACAATGAGTCCGCTCTCCTCCGCCGCCGGCACGAACTCACCTGGAGACCGCAAGCCGTCACGCGGAGTCTGCCAGCGCAACAGCGCCTCCACTCCGGCAAGGGCGCCGTCCACAACCGCGAACTGGGGCTGATAGAACAGAGAAAACTCGCGCCGCCGCAGCGCGCGCTGCAAGCCCGTCTCGGACGCCGCAACGACACCACCCAGGTGCGGATCGAAGAACACGATGCACCCCCGTCCCGCGTCCTTGGCGCGGTACATGGCCGTGTCGGCATTGCGCATGAGATCGTCGATCGTCGCGCCGTCGTCAGGGAACAGCGTGATACCAACACTGGCGCAAACGAAGTGATCGCGACCGCCGATGTTGACTGGCAGCTGCAGCAGTTGAATGATCCGGTCGGCAACCGATCGGGCCGCATCAGGATCGGCGACACTGCGCAAAATCACAGTAAACTCGTCACCGCCGAGACGAGCGACGGTATCGCCCTCTTTCGTGCAGGAGCGCAAGCGGTGCGCGATAATCGTCAGAAGTTGGTCGCCGGCGGCATGTCCGACGGAATCGTTGACGCGCTTGAAGTGATCGAGGTCGATGTAGAGCAGCGCGCCGCGACTCAGCCCGGCCGTGGAGTTGGCCAGCTCCTGTGCCAGGCGGTCCCGGAACAGGATGCGGTTCGGCAGCGCTGTGAGCGGATCGTAGTGTGCCTGGCGATACAAGCGCTCGTCTCGCGCCGTCTTGGAAAGTGCCACGGCCAGGCGCTCCGCGAATTGGGTGCCGGAGCTTGCTAGGAAGGGCTCCGTGGCAGGCGCATCACGGTACCCGACCGACAGAATCGCCTCGATCCGCTCGGATACGATCACCGGCCAGATCCAGAAGAGCTCCGCACCGATTTCCTGCAGCGGCCGCAGGAAGCTATGACGCGTGTCCTCGCAACGAGTCACCGTGAGGCCACTGCTCTCTGCAGCGAGCTTCGTGATCATGTCCTCGTCGAGCGCTACGCGCCTCACCGGAAGGTCGGCGAGGCCGGCGGCGGCAAGGTAAACACGACCGCGACCGGGAGCATCCGGGTCGCGCAGAGTGATCCCAACACAATCGCAACGGGTGACGGTTTGCACCCGTGACAGAACCGCGTCGAGCACCTGCTCGAGCCCGGCGGATCCCAGCAACAATTTGTCGATCTCGCCCAAGGTCTCGAGCGCCTGAAACTGATCGCGCAGCGCAAGCGCAGTTCGGTTGAACCCGTCCACCAACGTACGCGTCTCATCGGCTCCGACCGGCTCCAGCGGCTCGTAGCGGCGCCCCGCCAGGGCGACCAGGCCGGATCGTAGAGCGCGGACGGCGGGAAGGTAGAGGCGCGCGAGGTATGCGGCTGCGGCAATTGCACTAATCAACACCGCCAGGAGCGCGAACGGCAAGACGTGCCAGACCGGTTGCGAGCGGCCCAGGAAAGTCCGCGCATGGCTGAAGCTCACTACGGCCCAGGGAACGGCAGTGAGGCGCTCGTTGGCTAGTTGTAGCGGCTGAATGGCGCCGTGCCACTCCTGGCCGCCATCCTGCCAGGAAATGGCGTGCAACGTTCCGGCGCGCTCACCCGAGAGCCTGATGTGGTCGGCGAATATATGAGCCGCTTGCGCGGACAAAGGCCCCACGTTGTAGAGCAACTTAGCATCCGCATCCACGACCGCCAGCGTCATCTGCGCCGGCAGATTGTCGACACGCTTCCAGAGCCAGTCGGGAGCCAACTCGAAATAGGCCAGCCGCTCGACCCCGGCTGCATTCACTGCCTGCACGAGGAAGGCGGAAGTCAACTGTCCATCAAGACTCACCGATAACAACACTGTCTCGCCCGCCTCGAGCGCTACGAGTTGCGCAGCGCTCGGGCGCAGAGTCGTCTCGCCACCGGCCAACAGGCCATCGCGATCGACGACCCCCACGGACTTGAAGGCGCTCGAGTTGGCGACCTGACGCTTGAGAGCGGCACCGTCGTAACCGACATCCGCCGCGGTGAGCGTCAAGACTATAGTCTCGGCGGCTCCCAGCCGCGATCTGATGACCTCAGAATAGAGCTGGCTCACCCCGGCCAACTCCCGCTCGATATGGTCGGCCGCGCTGGAAGCGGCGCTTTGCGCGAACAGAATGGCGAGCAACACGACGGGCAGGGCGGCGCACAAGCAAACCACCAAGGTGATACGTCTTGCCAGGCCGCTCATCACGGGCGCCCGCGCTTCCTGCAAAGGGATTTCCATAAACCTGTCGATGACAGATGGGTCGACGACAGATTGTGCGAGTGGCGGCCAACAATGGAATGTTAACCAGGTCACGATACTTCGTGACGGCAGGGCACCCGCCGCAGATTAGTCGGCCAATTGGCCCTCAGGTGCGACGCTGGCGGCCATTTCCGCCTCCCTGGGAATCCACCGGAGGCACGGTGCGTACAGACTTCAGCCTCGAAAGTGCCTCCATCCCTGGATACGTGTAACGCTGCACACCCTTTCTGCCTGAACGTGTTGCACCGACGATCGCGGCGCCGACGGTCTGCGCGGAAATGCCACGAAACGCGGCGCGCGCTCCCCGCAGGAAGGGATTCAGCAACGGCATCACCAGCAACGCGCCGAGCTCGAGCGGCCGTACCTGGCCGCCGCGCAGGCCGAGAATCGGGCCGGGTTGCAGGATATCGAGCGAAACGAAACCGACAGCCGCGACGGCTTCCTCCATCTCGCCCTTGGTGCGCAGATAAAAGTTCTTCGCTTGGCTGTCCGCGCCGGCGGATGACACGACGATGAAACGTTGCGCCTGAGATGCCTTGGCGGCGCGCGCGAACGACACCGCGTAATCGATATCAACACGCCGGAACTCTTCCTGCGACCCGGCCTGCTTGAGGGTGGTGCCCAGGCAGCATACGGCCGCGTGACAGGTCATGCCCTTCAGCTGCGCTTCCATGTTTTCGAAGCGCACGATGCGGTTGGCGAGACGCGGGTGCTCGCGGCCCAGCGGCCGGCGTGTCACTGCGAATACGCGCCCGATATCGGCAGCGGCGAGCAGAGTGTCGAGGGCGTGTTTTCCAACCAGCCCGCTCGCGCCCGCAAGCAGTATGACTTTGTGTTCCGAATCCGGCATGACGGGTCCTGGCATCGCGGCACAGTTGTTGGTGAATATGTTAGAAGTGTGTGCGTCCCACGGCAAGGGCGGCGGCGCTGTCTCAAGCTTTAGTTTTTCAGGCCCCAGAATGTCCCATTGTTTTGCGCGCACACCAGACGCATGAGCGCGGCGAAGCGGATGTTCGTATCGGGGGACATGCCCGCGCCCTCGGGGAAGCCGATGGCGTGGATACGGAACACGCGCCTGCCGTCAGGGCCTGGCTTGTTGAGGGCGCTGATCGAATCGAGCGCGGCCTGGATGGACTTGCCGGTAAACTCATCTCCGAGCACGAACAGACTGACGCGCTTGTCGGGGGCCCAATAGGTGCGCAGCGCCTCCTGCATGCCGGGCACCGGATTGGACTGGCTGAACGCGGCCCAATGCCGGGCACGCTTGCGAATCTCGGCGCGCCGCTCCTCGGAGTCGCTGAGCCATTGACCCTTGGTGTCCTCGAACATGTAGGCTCCCTGGTCGTTCATGATCTGCAGCCCCGACACGTGCGGATAGAAACCCAGGATCTCGTCGATGATGGCCAGGTTCGCGTCCCAGTGGTTGTCGGTCATGCTGTCCGAAGTGTCGACCACGAAGATGACATACTCGCTGTCGACCGGGATGCCACCGATCGCCTCGGTCGCCGGGCGCTTCGCCCGTTGCTTGAGCAGGCGTTGCATCTGCGTGCTCAACTTCTGATAGGCCGAGACCAGCTCGCCCTCCATTCGATTGGACACCGAGGCATCCTGAGTGCTGCTGGCATATTGGCCCTGAATGGCGCTGAGCTCGCCCGAGAGGCGCGTGAGTTTCTGCCTCTCCTGCTCCAACGTCACACGGCTTCCCCGCAACTCACGCGTAAGCTCATCCGTCTGCCCCCGGATGTCATACAAAGACTGGGTGAGCGCGCGAATTTGTCCATCGAGGTTCTTGCGGCTCTTTTCCAGCACCGCCGGCCGGCCGATCTCGGTCAGCACTAGAAGCAGGATGATCGCCCCGAAACCGCAGCAGATACAGTCGAGGAATGAAAGGCTGAAAACCTCCACGGAGCGACGCCGGCGCACTAGCTGGCCTCCCGCTTGCCGCGCAAGCTCACAACGCGCGCCCGGATCACGGCCAGTCCTTCGCGGGCATCAGGACACTGCCCTCGCTAGCTCGGGCGAGATGCCAGAAGCGGTGCGCGGCCTCCGAGTCCCCTTGCATCGGCAGCAGAATGCTGTCGATCGGGACATGCGCCGGAAGTTGGCCGAGCGCCTCGTCAAAGAAGCGCGCGCGCGCTTCGGAATCGACGTATTTACGCGCCCCGGCAGTCTTGCCCTGTGTGGGCAAACCATCGGTGATGAGAACGATCTGGTCGGGTAGCGGGCTCAAGCCCCTGGTCGCGGCAAACGCGTTGTAGAGGCTCGTACCCTCGGCAGGAACCAGGGTTTGTAGCGCCTCCAGGTCACGGGCAATTTGCGGCAGGTCCCCGCCGGAAATCCACTTGCCCGCGGAATCCGTCAACAGGGGCTGTGCCTTGGTATTGAACGTGTAGATCTGATAAGCGCCTCCGGGTGGGATCTGCGTCAACAGCCAATGCACCGTCTCCAGCGCACGCTGCCACTTGGCGGCGGCTCGCTTGGTCGCATCGTCCGCGTTGCGGAGTCGCAGAACACTGACAATGTCCTCATGCAGCATACTGCCGGAGACATCGAGCAGAATGAGAATGCGCTTGCCATGCATTCTCAAACCGGTGATGTAGCGTCGCTCGCCGCCGGTTTTACGAAAAGCGATGACATCCTGCCCGGGCGGAGCAAGCTCATCACCGCCTGCCTCGAGGCGCTTGGTGCCCTCCTGCAACGCCTGGATATCGGCCCGCAGTTTTTCGATATGTTGCTGTTGCGACAGGTGGGTCGAGTCGTAATTGGAGACCTGCATTTTTTCGTTTCGCAAGCTCGGTCGCCATCATGTTGCTTTTGGCGGTGGCGCTGGCGGTTTCGGCGCGAGTCTTCTCAAGCGTATCGCGTAGGGCCGCCAGGTTGCGGGTACCGCTACGAACTTGCTCGTCGAGGCGGCTTACCTCGGCCGTCATGCGATCGGTCGTTACGGTATCCGCGAACCCGCTGCGGGCGCTGACGATGGTGTAAAAAAGAATGACGGCACCGAAGCCGCAACAGATGCAGTCCAGGAAGGAGAGGGTAAAGACCTCCGTTGTGCGACGGCGTCGGGTCACGTCAGGGCGCGTCACTCACGCGAGATCAGGGCGAGCTCCACGCCCGGATCGCCCAGCCACACCCGATCGCCGGCACGGACGCGCACACGCTCGACGACGCGCTCACCGTTTACGAAGGTACCAAAGGTGCTGTGATCCACTAGCATGATCTCATTTGCGTCTTGCGCGAACGTACAGTGGCGCCGCGAGACGCCGGCAAGGCCGTCCGCAAGCTTGATGGTCCGAACGCCGAAAGGTGCGCGGCCCAACACCAGGGATTCCGCGCCATTCAGCGCATAGACCTGCCCTTCCAACAGCAGATGTGGAGGCGATGCGCTTCCGCTCCGCGTGCCCAATATACGCGCGAAATGTTAGCGGACACGCCCGATTGGACCTGCACTGACGTCGGGAGCCGCCGCAGGAGCCGGACTGCGTCCGTGCCTGTGCGCGCCGGTAAATCAAGGCGCGATACAACGGTTGCGGCAAAGCCGTCGGGAATCGCTATCAACTCGCAATCGACAAACTGCTCCAACTCGTCGCACAAGCCCGGCAAGTGAGTCACCAACTCGGGGACGACAAGAGCCAAGGGTGCGCCGGCCGGACGTAATTCGTGCAGCAGGCGTACGACTTCACGGTAGAAGGCCTGTCCCGCCTGCGCGAATTGGTCCCTGGTGAGGGCTACTTCGAAGCGTTCGGCATTCTTGGTCAGAACGGCGTTGGTTGACCCGTCAAGTGCCGCGTCGCGCGCCCACGTGGCGAGCGAATCGAACAACTGCTGCTCTGTAGCGGCGTCATGCAAGGGATCGAAGCGCGTTCGCTTCACCATCGTAGTGCTGACCAGCTCCAACCAACCCTGGTAGAACGCGATCAGGCCACCTCGCTCTGTCAGCACGGTGCGACGGCGGCGGACCTGCGCTCCATCCCGATCGGTGTAGGTCGCGGCGGCATGGTGCATCCCGATCTCGAGGACAATTGCATCACGATCGAGGTTCAAAGCCGCCACGGCGGCCACCGCCCCATCTACGAAACCATCTACCGGCAAAGACAGGTTGCGCGCGATGGCCAGCATCGCGGCAAGTCCGTGCTCGGTTGCACGCGCCGGAGCTGCAATCCAAACACTCTCCCCGGATGTTGGCGCTTGCGCGGCGAGCCGCCTGACCAACTCGGCTGCAACGAGCGCGATCGCCCGATCGGGAACAGGGGACTTACCGAGCAGTGTGCCGAGGTGGCGGGTGGAAGTCGCAGTCGGATGACGGCGAAGAGCACCCCACGCATTGGTGCCGGCCAGCTCGCCCGTACTACCGTCCCAGACGGCACTCGGGGCTAGCGAAAGAATCTGGCCGCCCCGGGCAAAGGCGACGGCGCGGTCATTGAGTTGAATCGCGAACGGATGCATCGCTGTGGGTGCCGCGCTGTGGTGTTCGATGCTGGTCGGGCTTGCGGTGAGGTCGCTTAAGTTGAGGGCGCGCTGCTCGCGCCGTCGTGACGCTCTGGCGTCTTCGCGTTGCTTCCGAGGGTCGATGGAAGGCTCAGGTATCGTTGGGAAAGCTGACGTTGTTGTCGGCCGATTGCTTCGGATCAGGGGCAATGGTGGGGTCGTCGCGGATGGTAGCCGACTCCTCCGGCACTTGCGGCGCGCCCGGCGCTGGAGGTTTGACAGCGGGACCTTTCGGGCCTACCGCGTTGGGACCCCCGGCGGTCGGGCCGGCGGCCGGCTTGGTTGCGCTGGGCGCCACCGCACGCGCAGCAGGAGCCACTGGAGCCGCAACGGCTTGGTTACTCGCCACGGCGCTCTGATCTGCCGCCGCGCGAGTCGCGAGAACCCCGGCCCCCGCAATCAGAACCACAATGGGAGTCAGAATACCGATGAATCGTCGCCACTTGCTCATGACTTCACCTCGGCGTGTTGGTTTGACCTATCGGTACCAGATGGTATTGCACCGTGCGGTCGAGGCCGGCCTCGGGTGTCACCACGTCCTTGAAGGGTTGAAAGCCTTGCTTGCGTACTTCTATGTGATGCTCGGTTGCCGTGAGCTCGAACGACTGTGGGGCCTTACCTCGTACGACCCCGTCCACGACGAGATCCGCATCGGCCGGCTCTCCCTGCACACGGACTTGCGCCAATATAGGCTCAAGCCGCGCGAGCACCGAGAGTTTACGCCCTGGGTCGGCGAACACCGCACGGATCCAATTCTTATAACCCGGCGCACTCAGCACTACCTGGTGAGCGATTCCCGAAGGTAGATCGATCTCGGCGGGGGTGCGACCCAGATGCGTTCCCGCGACTGTCGCGTCGGCACCCACGGGATCGGAGCGCACCGTAAGATGGGCGTCAGGTTGCCCTAGTGTTACCGGCCCGACGCTCAGCGTCTCTCCAGCCTTTAGCACGACGCTACTTTCCCACGTTTTCTTACCATCGGCAGCAATCTGCACGCGACGGACGCCGGAGGGTGCGGCGATCACCAAAGGTGTCACACCGTCGTTTACGCCATCGATACTCACGTGGGCCCCTTCTGGGACGGACAGCACCTTGAGCGACCCCCAAGATGTCTGCAGGCTGGCGCGTAAATCCTGCCGTTGGCCAGCTCCCTCGATAGCCACGTTAGCGATGAAGTCAACGTAGCGAGGCGCGCTGATCATGACGGTTCGCTGTCCGGCGGGGACGCTGAGCACCCCAGGGGCGTGCCCAACTTCCACACCATCGACACTCACCGTTGCGGTAACCCCGCCTGTATCGATGTTCAATTTTCCGGGAAGCTTTTCGAGCCACAACCGCACACCATTTATCTCGTCCTTGCGCACTTCAATGTCCGCCTGAGCGGTGACATAGCCGTCGCGCTCGGCTTTGACTACGTGCTTTCCCGGCAACAGCAGCAAGTGATTTGGGTTGTGGATGACGAACACAGTTCCCGGCGTAAGGACACGTGCATCAACGGGATGTACCTCGACGGTAACAGGCTCCAATGTCGAGCTAATCATCGCTACTGTCGCTAGGAGTGCCACCGCCAGGCCGGTGATCCACCAACGATACGGGCTGGGCGGACGGGCTGAGGCGCTCGGTCTGGCATTTGGTTTGGGCAGGGATGGAATGCGCAGGCTATCGAGCGGATGGATTTCGACATCGTCGTCGCCGCCGTCGCCAACGAGGAGAGTCGCTAAAGTTGCCGTCGGCGCGATGGTGGCATTTCCGACCAAGTGATGGACATCGAGACGGAGCAGGGTGCGTGACACGTCCCGTACGACGATCTGGGCTGCGCCGACGTTGAGAGTGTCGTGCTTGCGAAGGTCGCACAAAGCGGTCAGTAGTCGGCCGTTGAGTCTGACGGACTTCCCCACCGGCTGAGCAAACCAGACGCCTCTATCCCGCTCGATACGAACGGAAACGCCCGGATCGGTGCCTGGCACCAGAATGTCTGGATCGGCTTCAGCTCCGGCACCATCGGCGACAACACCGTCGGAGACGGCACGGTCAACGACAGCACCACTCGCACGGCTGCCGCCCACCGAAATCGTCTCTCCGAGGATGCGCTCGCCCAATGGTTCCCGGACGCGCACCTGCGCGTAGGGGGCGGATCTCATCGACGCGGAATCACTCACGCTCTCAGATTGGATCGGAGCAGCTTACACTGATCGTCTGATTTTCCCCGGGAGTGATGGTGATGTCACGGTGGACGTCGCGAAAGCCATCGCGCGTTCCGATGACCGTATAGCGTCCGGGCTTAAGCTCGATGTCGCGCTTCGCAAAGGTGCCGAATTGCCCGATGCTAGGAATCGCCACCGCCGTAGCGTTATCGGACACCAGAGACAACTTCACGGGCTTGTCCATATCGGCTCGTGAATAGGCATTCGATTTCGCGACCACCGGTACGGCATCGGAACGCCAAGCCGCATCGCCGGGGGAATCGTACCGGGCCGCTGCCGGTGAGTCGCTCCGTGCTGCTTTCTCGTAGTCTGGCAGCGCCAGCTCCAGCCGGGTGATCTGCGAGCGCAGCACCGGACCGGAAGTCGTCTGCTCATTCGCGCTCTGTAAAAGAGCACGGGCTTGCTCACGCATCGCCGCCGAGGCCAGCCGCTCCGGCCGATCGATGAGAGCTTCCATGGAAGCCCCGAGCTCCGCGCGAGCCGCGGCACGGCGCTTGCCTTCCTGTGCAAAGGCGAGCGAAGGATCCGATTTCAGAGCCGAGTCGTACGCTTCCACCGCCTCGTCCCACCGTTCCTGTGCTTCAAGACCCGAAGCGCGCTGGCGAAGGGACGTGAACCCTTTCGCAGAGAGCGCGGCTGCGACGCGGCGCAAACCATCGGCCGCCTCCGAGCCGTTGGGTTTTACAGCCCGCGCCTTCTCGAAGGCCGCGCGAGCGTCATCGAGACGTCCAGCTCCCAGCGCAGCAAAGCCGGAACCAACAGCCTTCGCATAGTTGTCGTATCCATACGCCGCGTTAGCCCGTGCAAGGCCGGCGCGAGCCTTCTCATTACCGGGATCCAGCGACAGGGCCTGACTATAGTCCTGGGCAGCCCGATAATAATTGCGAGCGCTCTCGGCATTCTGTGCATCCGCAAGGAGTGGCAGAACACCAGTCATGTTTCGTGTATGTCGCTGCCCTTCGGCTATGCGCCGATCATTGGGATCGATACGCCGCGCGAGCTCGAATGCCTGATTGGCGGTCTCCTGTTGACCCGTGGCCAATGCCTTCTCGCCTGCAGCCAGCTCCGCCGCCAGCGCCTGCGGCGCACGGCTCTCCACTTCGTCGAGCAAGTGGGAGGCGTCGGCCAAACGTTCTTGCGCCATTCGCGTATTCCCCGCGTCACGCGCACCGGTCGACTCCGCGGCACGCATCTTTGCCATGGCGAACTCCGGACCGCCCCATACACCCGCGCCACGCGTTTCCAGTGCGGCAAGGCGGCGATCGAAGTTTTCTCGCGTCGCCTGCAACTTGGCGTCTGCCGAACCATCTGGCGCCGCGGCAGCGGCGGCTGGAGTATCTGCCGAAGCGCCGGCTGGGCTCCCGGCCTGAGATGTAGTTTCAGCATCGGATGCTGCGTCAGACTGTGCCGTTGGCAACGCAGAGGCCAGGTTCTTCGCTGCCTGCGTGATCGATTGGACACCCAATGGCAGACCCTGCGGCGCATAGCGAGGCAACCAATAGAACACAGCGACCGCAATACCGGTCAACGTACCCAACAGCACAAGCGGCCAACGCTTCCGCCGCATAGGCTCGAGACGAGCAACGCGGGGGACGGCGTCGAGCTGCAGACTCTCCCAAAGCGGCCGTTCGCCGGTGGACATACTCGGACCAACAGTACCGACGGCACCACCTACCCCAACCGCTGCGAGCGAGGCGTGCATTGACAGGTGCCCCGCCTGTTGCGCCGCGACCTCGCGTTGGCCCACGGGCGCATGCGTGATGGCAGCGCGAGCCGGCCCCTCTTGCGTCTTCTGATGTGGTGTTGTCTGCTGAGTGGTGTTTTGCGCCGGCGCACTCAGCGCCGATTGAGCATGCAGCGCCTGCAGTTGCTGCTCCGGAGTTGGGAATCTGCGCGCGGGATGCTGATTTGCGGTCTCGAGCTCATGTCGTTGGGCGTCGCTGTACACTGTCGGACGGCTGTGATGCGGCATGTCGCTGGACTTAGCGGCGGCACCGGAGCGCTGCGCCGACGACTCCGCTGAACGGTCGCGGCGCCGTGACGGCGTCGACCCAGAATGCCTCCAAGTCATATCGGACTCTGAGGGCTGACTCGGCGGCGCCCGCCCGTGCGTCGTCTGCTGTGGCTGCGGCGACTGCAATGCGTTCGCGCGAGCGCGGTCTGCCTGACCTGCGCGACCCGCTGCGAGTTTCGCGTGCGCCGCTGTCGTGGCAGGGCTCGTTGTCGGCTGATCCGGTAGTACTTGCGTCCTGTTCGGATCAGCCTTAGCGCGCGCCAGTTCGGCCCCGGCGTGCGACGCGCCGCCCGCGGCGGACTCCTCAGGCAACGCCTGCGTCCTATTGGCCCATGTTGGGTCACTCTTGGACGTCTGCGCCCGCGCGACCCCAGCCCCAGCCTGCGAACTCCCGGACTCCTCCGGAAGCACCTGCGTCTTGTTCATCCATACTGGGTCAGCTTTGGACTTCTGTGCCGCCGCGACGTCCGTGTGCGAGGCCCCGGACTCTTCAGGCAAGACCTGCGTCCTATTTGCCCACGTCGGATCAGCCTTTACCGTCCGCGCGCGCGCCGCGGCGTCCTCAGACGCCACCGCGCCATCGGGCAACGGTGCTACCGCCCCCTGCACGCCCGGCGCATCCAAGCTCAAGGGCGGTAACGCCTGCGTCTCGTCCAAGGCTGTTGACTCGACCTTCGGCCCGTGACCCAGCGCCGTCGCTACATGCGACGCAACGGGACTCTGCGGCAACTCTTGCGTCAGGCTCACCGCCACGGCATTTGTGTGCGCAGCTGCGCCCAGCGCAGCCAGCATTTGGCGCGTCAGCGGCGGCAGCGCCTGCGTTTCATCGGCCGATGGTTGCTGCGCAAGCTCGGCTAAGGTCAGTTGTGGAAGGGCTTGCGTTTCATCCAGCGCCGCCGCCTGCGACGGCCGCGCCGATTTGTCCGCCACAGCATGTTTGCCGGTCAACGCCTTCGTCGCCTGCGACTTCTGCGCCGCGCCCGGTTTCACCGGCTTCCCGGAGTGCGTAACCACCAGGGCATTGGCAACGAGCAGGTCGGGGATGAGCGCCAGGTCCGGCGGCTCTTCGTCGCGCTCGTCTTCGTCCTCCTCGTCGAGGTCGCCAGCCTTACTTTGCGCCGGCGGTGCTGGCGGAGCCGCTGGTGGGGCGACGCGTGGCGGCAACGGCGGAGGCGTAACAGACACCGCGGCAATCGGCGCACCGTGCGACGGGTCAACGATGGATTCGAAATCGAAGGCCAACGTGTCGTTCAATGCGGCGTCGAGCTCGTCGATCACCTCACGCATCGAGCGGGGGCGCTCGTGCTTGTTCTTGGCCAACATCCGCATCACGAGTTGGCTCAGCCCCGGCGGCACCTGCCGTGTTGGGATGAGCTGCGCAACCGGATCTTCCTGTGCGCGCCGCAAATCGAAATGCGGGTAGTAGGGCGGATAACCCGACAGCAGCTCGTAAGCCAATGCGCCCAGCCCATAGATATCGTCAGCTTCAGTCGGTGCTTCACCACGCAGCTGTTCGGGGCTCGCGGTGAACGGCGACAAGCCTTGGCGGCGCGCATCCTCTGCAGTGGTCGACGTCGTGCCCGCAGCACCGAAGTCGGCCAGCTTCACCCGGCCGCGCGCATCAAACAACACGTTGCCGGGCTTCAAGTCCCGATGAATGATGCCGCAATCGTGTGCGTGCTCCAGCGCCTGCGCGATATCCAGCAACACGGGAATGATGTCGAGATATCCGGCACCACGCATGCGGCGCATATCCCCGCCGGTGGCAAGCTCCATGGGCAGCACTACAGTGTCGCCCGAGCGATGCGGCGGAAATACTTTCAGAACCGAAGCATGGTCCAGGCGGCTGGCGATCGCATGCTCGCGCTCGAACAGAGCCAACACTTCCTGGTTGTTCGCGTGCGCATTCGCCGGAACCTTCAAGGCGATATCGAGCCCGCGCGTATCGTCGTGCGCACGCCACACCTCGCCCTGGCCACCCGAGCCAAGCTTTTCGAGCAGTGTGAAGCGGGAGTCGAGACGCCTGCCGTTAATGGGGGGAACAACCTCTGTCATGACCTGTGATGGACCCAAAGGAGTTGCGCAGGTTCCGGTTTGAGCCATTTCTCCGCGCGCCTAAGGCTAAGCAAGCTTCGCGCCTATCGCGGAACTTCCGCCTGCCGCGCGGCCGCCGCTACATCTCTCGCAAAGCCGCGCGCAAGAGTCTGCCGTTCACACCGGCAAATCCCGTCGCACCGGGCAAGACTGCCTCACTCTCCCTGAACCGGAACTAAAGCATTGAATGCACTAGCGCAAGCCGCAAGGACCCTACCTGCAAATCGCCTGGCACCCACAAATGCCAATACCCATCCAAATCACTTGGCTGACGTACCGCGGGCGTAATCAGTGTATTCCTTCCAAAGCTTGGCACGGAGCGTGGGATTGGGTTCCTGCTCTGCTGCTTTGCGCAGGCGGCGCGCGACAATGTCATTGTCGCTGCCCGGTGTAATTTTGGGCGCCGTCGCGCCATTACCGCCGCCACCGCTGGCGGTGCGACCTGTATTTCGGAGCGCAGTGGTACGGGCCACGCCTCCCGCCATCGCTGACTGCGCCGAAACGGATGCGGCACCGGGCGCACTAGATGAAGTCGCAGCACTAGATACGCCACCGTTACCACCGCCACCGACGCCCACACTCGCCGAAGCAGCTCCCGCGATCGAACCGCTCAGACCGCTACCGCCCGCTGCGGTGCCACCATCAGACGAGGTCGGCGCACTGTCCGATCGTGCGTCCAGCACCGGATGCTCGCACGCGGCGAGTCGCTGCTCCCTACGTAGCTCGACGTCCAACGCATGAAGCGACTGGTACATCCATCTGTTGATCTGTGTGAGCCGCCAGTCGCTGGTCGGCTGCGCGAGAATCTTCTCGATCTCAGGATCGCCCTTGGTATCCGTCGGCCCCGCCGACATATGTAAGGGGTCGGACGGGTCGTGTGTGCAAGCCCGATCCGTCGAGGCAATGGGCGTTTCCTCGGCCGGTTTCTTCGCGGCACAGCCGGTACCCACGGCCCAGACGCAAGCCGCGGCGATCAAAATCACGTCCCATTGCACGCGCATTTCGGTGTTCTTGCTCGCTGGCCGCATCACCGACCCTTCCGCTAAGACTACACCCGACACCAACGGTTCCCACGCACGAGGCGTACCACCGCTTCAGAAGCCTAATGATAGCTGCGATCCTTCGCGCACGGGCGGCTGGAACAGCTGAGTTCGATCCGGCATCTCACGACTGCCGGAATTCATCGCAAGGCGTTTGCACGCGATCCTAAAGCGGTTGCGCAGCAATTCCGCGATAGGTCCGACGCCCCGCATCCGCTCCCCGAATTGCGAATTGTAATCTCGCCCGCCGCGCATATCTTGAATGAGCGACATGACGTGAGCGGCACGATCGGGAAAGTGCTCGGTCAGCCAATCCCGGAACAGGTCTTTGATTTCGTAAGGCAGCCTGACGAGCGTATAGCCCGCCCAGCGAGCCCCGCCCGCCGCCGCTGCCTCCAGGATCGCTTCCATCTCGTGATCCGTAATGGCAGGAATCACCGGCGCAACCATCACTCCAGTTGGCACACCCGCCTCATTCAGCTCGCGCAGCGCGCGTAGCCGCGCCTGCGGGGAGGCGGTACGGGGCTCGAGCACCCGCTTGGTTTCCGAATCCAGCGACGTAATGCTGATGGCGACGCTGATGAGACTGTCGCGCGCCATCTGCGTCAAGAGATCCAGATCGCGCAGAATCATCGCGCTCTTGGTAATGATCGAGGCCGGATGCCGGGTTCGCGCCAGCACCTCCAGCACCTGCCGCGTAACCAACAGCTTGCGCTCGACCGGCTGATACGGATCGGTATTGGCACCGATGGTGATCGGCTTACAAACATATCCCGGCCGCGCCAACTCCTCCTCCAACACCTTGCCCGCATCCGCCTTGTAGAATAACCTCGTCTCAAAATCGATCCCCGACGACAGCCCCATGAACGCATGACTCGGCCGAGCGTAGCAGTACACGCAACCATGCTCACACCCTCGATACGGATTGATCGACTGCTCGAACGGAATATCCGGCGAGTTATTTGTTGAAATGATGCCGCGAGCCTTGTCGGGCTCGACCGTAGTGGCGATGGTGTCAGGTTGGTCCTCCTCGTACCAACCGTCGTGCACCGCCTCGACATCCTGGCGCTCGAAGCGCCCGGGAGGATTCGAGAGGGTTCCTCGTCCTTTGAAAACCTTTCGTCCTAGAGTAGCGCGGCTCATTGTTTACTGTACGCCTATACAGCCACCCTGGTAAAGCTCCGCAATCTGCGCGGACTTATGATCGGAGCCATCATCGGAAGACCGGAGCCGAAGCCATGAGTGAGTCATCCAGTACAGTCACCGGCGGATGCCTGTGCGGCGCCGTGCGCTACGAAGCGAAAGGGCCACCGCTCGCCATGGGGTTCTGTTACTGCACCGATTGCCGCAAAGCATCCGGCTCGGGCTTCATTCCGTTCGCGATGTTCGCGAGCGAGGTGCTGCACATCACGGGCCCGCTCATCTCGTACGCCTCACCGGCCGAGAATGGCGGCGAGGCGCTGCGCAATTCATGCAAGCTCTGCGCGAGCCTGGTGTTTGGCGGCCCGCTCGGCAAAACAGACAGTCACACCATCTACGTGGGCTCCGCCGATGATCCTTCGTGGTTCCGGCCGACGCTGGCGATCTTCGCTCGCAACGTGCCGGCCTGGGTCATCATCCCACCCGGGCTGAAGCGGTACGACACGTTGCCGGGCTAAACAGCCTCCTGGGACTGGCCGGCAGCAACCGTCCGGCTCCTGCGCCTGAATTGATCCAACAGACGCAATTCCGGAAATAACTTCAGGTACGACCCGACCACCAACAGCGTGGCAAGGCCACCAAGCACGACCGCGGGCACCAGACCGAACCAGCGCGCGGTGAGGCCCGACTCAAACTCACCCAGCTCGTTGGAGGCGCCGATGAACATCGACCCCACGGCGCTCACCCGCCCCCGGATCTCATCCGGTGTCTCGAGCTGCACCAGGACGGCGCGAATGTAGACGCTCACCATATCGCCCGCGCCGACAGCCACCAGCGCCATCAGCGACAACGGAAGGCTCGTCGACAACCCGAACACGACGGTCCCGGCGCCGAATAATCCAACCCCTGCAAACATCCAACGTCCGACGCGCCGTTCGAGCGGTGAGATGACGAGCGCGATGGCGGTGATGGTCGCGCCCACGCCGGTCGCCATGCGCAAGAGCCCTAAGCCCGCCGGACCCACGTGCAACACATCGCGCGCGTAGGCTGGAAAGAGCGAGGCCGCGCCGCCGAACAAGACTCCAAAGAGGTCGAGCGAGATCGCACCCAGCAGCGTGCGATTGCGCAGCACATAACGTAGGCCATCAAGCAAATCGGCCGTCTGCGAGCTCACCGCGCGCCGTTGCGCAAGCACCGGCTTGACGGTGGAGATCAACGCAAGAGCCACCAGGAGCAGGGCGGACACCGTGCAGTACGTGACGAAAGGCCCGATGAGGTACAGCACCCCGCCAAGGACCGGGCCGACAATGACGCCGGCCTCGAAAAGCATCGAGTTCAGAGCGATGGCACTTGGAAACGCCTCGACCGGCACGAGGTTCGGGGTCATCGCCTGGCTGGCAGGCATCCAGAAGGCGCGATTCGCACCGTAGACCGCCATTACCGCGAAAATTGGCCCTACGCGTTGCGACCCGATGAGCGAAAGCCAAGCGAGAACGCCCGCGCAAATCGCCGCAATGACAAAAGCCATCATCATCACGCGGCGGCGATCGACGTGATCGGCGACGTATCCGCCGGGCAGAACGAGCAACACAAACGGCAGGAACTGCACCAGACCCACGTATCCGAGGTCCAAGGGGTTGCGGGTGAGCGCATACACCTGCCAGCCGACGGCGACGGTAGCCATCTGCCAGCACAGCGTCGTACAGAATCTAGCCGCTGCATACGCCGCGTAGCCGCGGTAACGCAAGACTGCAAAGGGGTTCGACATGTGGCGCCGGCAGCTTAACAGAGTCGAGGCGTCGGAGATCGGATACGGGAACCTAGGAGCCTGTCGGACTTAGGTTCGCCTGCTGCGGACGACCCGCATCGGCAGCTTGCCGAGATCCTTCCGCTTACATAGGCCGTGCTATGCGCGCGGAACGATCTCGGCAAGCTGCTCGATGGGGGTCGCCCTCGCGACGGCGCCCCTAAGTCCGACAGGCTCCTAGGCGCGCTTCACATGCGACCCCGTCTTGGTCATCATGCCGGCCTCGTCGGCTCATGCCGACCAGCGCACCCCCAGCAGTGGGATCGGATGGGGATGAACAACCTCAGCTGTCACCGCAGTGCCATCGCTCGTACACATACAACGATGGGCCTCGTGGCCACCCTTGCGGTGGCTCTGATCGCAGGGTTTGCGGGGTGTGCGACCACCCCGCCTGCCCCGCCGCCGCATGTCCCCACGGAAACGGACATGACATTCGAACAGATTTCGCGGCGCTACCTGGATGAAATGATGGCCCTGACGCCGGTAAACGCGACGTCCCTGGGGGATCATCGCTTCGACGATCAGCTCGACGATGTCAGCACCGCCGGCTACGAGAAGCGCGCCGCGCTCGCCCGCGAGCTGCTGGCACAAGTGCAGGCGTTGCACTACGACCAACTGTCAGGCGCGCATCAAGTCGATGCGCATTTGCTCACCACGGAGCTGCAGTACCAGATCTGGCGCATCGAACAGCTCGCGGAATGGCGCTGGAATCCGCTCACTTATACCGAGCTGACAGGTAACAGCGTCTATTTGCTCATGGCGCGCGACTTCGCGCCCTTACCGGACCGGTTGCGCAATGTCGGCGCGCGGCTCACCCAACTGCCGCGTTTTCTCGAACAGGTACGCCAAACCCTTATCCCGGCGCGCGTACCGAAAATTAACGCCGAAACCGCGGTCAAACAGAACACCGGCGTGCTGGCACTGATCGACCAGCTCGTTGTCCCACAGCTTGGCACGCTACCGGAAACAGATCAGACGAGCATCAAGGCCGCCATCGCGCGTGCCCGCACGGCTGTCGCCCAACATCAGCTCTGGCTCGAGAAGAAACTGCTTCCAGAAGCGCGAGGAGACTTCCGGCTCGGTGCAACGCTGTATGACGCGAAACTCAGGTTTGCGCTGGATTCCAGTCTCAGCCGCGAGGAGATCCGGACGCGCGCGCAAGCAGAGCTCGCGCGTACCCGCACTCAGATGTACGACATCGCGCGCGCCGTGCTGCAAAACCACCCCGGCGCGCCGCCACTGCCCGCCACACCGACTCCGGAGGAGCAGCAAAACGCCATTGCCGCGGCCCTAGAGCTCGCGTACGCCCAACAGCCCCCGCGTGATCAGGTGTTTGAAACCGCCCGACACGCTCTCGAGGAGACGACTGCCTTCACCCGTGCGCACGATCTCGTGACGCTCTACGACGATCCCCTCGAGATCATCCCCATGCCGGAATTTCAGCGCGGTGTCGCGCTGGCGTATTGCGATGCGCCGGGACCATTGGACCAGGGCCAGAAGACGTTCTACGTGATCTCACCCATTCCCGGTGATTGGAACGACGCGCAGGTGAAGTCATTCCTGCGCGAATACAACACGCTATCCATCGATGACCTCACCATCCACGAGGCCATGCCCGGCCACTATCTGCAGCTCATGCATGCGAACCGCTACCGTTCGCCGCTGCGCGCGGTGTTGGCGTCGGGCCCTTTCATCGAGGGCTGGGCCGTCTATGCCGAACGCATGATGGTCGAGGAAGGCTTCCGCGGCGGCGACCCGCTCATGCATCTCATCCAACTCAAGTGGTACCTGCGAATCATCGGCAACGCGATCCTCGACCAAGCGGTCCACGTAGACGGCATCTCACGCGAGGACGCCATGCACCTGATGACCCACGACACGTTTCAGGAAGAGCGCGAGGCAAGCGGCAAGTGGGTGCGAGCGCAACTGACTTCCACACAGCTACCGACTTACTTCATCGGCGTGCAGGAGCATCTAGCCCTGCGCGAGGAAATGCGTAACAAATGGGGCAAGAGCTTCACCCTCAAGCGCTATCACGACACCGTACTCTCGTTCGGCTCACCGCCGGTGCGTTATGTACGCGAACTCATGCTGGATCTGCCGATCCAGTAACGGTGGCACCGCGCAGGGCGTTATTTCACCAGGCGCAACGAAAGAGGGTAGCGATAACCCAAACCCTCGCTGGCCTTGATGGCGGCGACGATAGTCATCACCAGCCACCCGAGAAACAGCACGATTCCGAGCGGGATGCCGATGAGCACGAAGGTAAGCAGCCCGCA
The DNA here is from genome assembly GCA_963752125.1 of uncultured Pseudomonadota bacterium. GTDB lineage: Bacteria > Pseudomonadota > Gammaproteobacteria > Steroidobacterales > Steroidobacteraceae > 13-2-20CM-66-19. Next base: position 90,782 of record CAVVXG010000010.1, read on the forward strand.
CACGATCCAGCCGAGTGACACGGAGATGTTGAAATTCAACGCTTCCTTGGCTTCCGCGTCGACGAATGGCGAGGTGTCGCGTCGGGTGAGCCAGATGATCAGAGGCGCTATGATGTTGCCGCCGACGGGGAACACGAATACGGCAAACGCAGACAGATGCGCGATCATTCCCCACGTGCGCTCGTCCTGGGTGGGCGTGGCGGACGATGCGGCGGGTTCCGGCTGGCCCATGGGTCTTCCGGGCTCGTTCATGGTGTCTCCCCTGTCCCGGCCTAAGAGCCTGTCGTGCGCCGATTATGGCGTCTTGCGAGAGAAAGTACGATGAGTTATCAGCCCCGCCGCGTCCCGTGGCAGGAAAACGTCACTGTCCGCGGACTGCGACATCGACTCACCTGGTGGGGCGAGCGCACACGCACCCCTATTGTGTTGTTGCACGGCTTTCTGGACAGCGGCGCGACATGGCAGTTTCTGGTGGACTGCCTGCCAGCCTCATGGACATTCGTCGCGCCGGATTGGCGCGGCTTCGGAGACAGCGAGTGGGCACCTGGAGGGTATTGGTTTCCAGACTATTTCGCGGACCTCGACGTGCTCCTGGATATGCTGGCCCCCCAAAGCCGGGCCAGAGTCATCGGCCACAGCATGGGCGCCAACGTCGCGAAGATGTACGGTGGCATCCGCCCGCACCGAATGCAGTGGCTGGTCAATCTCGAAGGACTGGGCCTGGCTCAGACCAAGCCCGAAGACGCGCCCAAACGCTACGCGCACTGGCTCGATGAGTCGCGGGATCCGTTCGAATCAGGCCGCTACACCTGCGCCGCGCAGTTGGCCTCCATCTTGCGAATGCGCAATCCGCGCCTGACCACGGACAAGTCGGAGTTCATTGCCGCAGCCTGGAGCCGGCCTGCGCAAGACGGCGGCTCGGAAGTTGTCCTGCGTTTTGATCCGCGGCATCGGATGGTGAATCCTGTTTTGTACCGGAGGGAGGAAGCGCAAGCTTGCTGGGCGCGGCTCGAGATTCCGATGCTGTTGGTTACGGGCGAGCTCTCGGAGCATCGCTCACGACATACACCGCATGTCACGGACGAGCAGCTGCGCGCGTTTTTCAGGCACTTGAAGATTGTAACTGTGCCGGGTACCGCGCACATGATGCATCACGAAGACCCGGACACCGTCGCCAGGCACATCGTCGAGTTCGAGCGCGCTTGCGCGGCATCAAGCTCGTGAGAACTCTTCTGATTGGCGGCGCGCGCTCGGGCAAGAGCTCACTGGCGGCCCATTGGGCGGCGGAGCGCTCGCACGATGTTTGTTGTGTTGTGACGGCCAGCGCCTCTGACGATGAGATGGCAGCACGCATCAGTGCGCATCAACGAGAGCGCCCGGCACACTGGCGGATCCGCGAAGCACCACGCCAACTCGGGGCCGCGCTGAGGGAGGAGGGGCACAGCGGCAATTTATTGTTGGTGGACTGCTTGACGCTGTGGACGGCAAATTGCCTATGGCCGCCGCCGAGCGCCGACTCCACCGCCTTCGCATCGGGCGAATGGCAGGCGGACCTGCCTGGTTGGCACGCCGAGCGTGATCAGTTCCTCGAAAGCCTCCGGGCGGCTCCGACCGAGGTGATCGTGGTGAGCAACGAGGTAGGCACCAGCCTGGTACCGGAGAACGCCGCCGCGCGCCTCTTCCGCGACGAACAGGGACGACTCAACCAGCTCGTCGCAGCCGCCTGCGACTGCGTGTTCCTGGTTACAGCAGGCCTGGCACTGCGCCTGAAATGAGCGCCACCCAAATCAACAACGCCGCTTCGGTGACCTCAACGCCCGCCCCGAGACAATCCCCAGTCATGCCGCCTAGCCGGGCCTGCAGCCAGCCACCCCACGCGGCAATCACCAATGGCGCCACACAAAGCGCGGGCGCGACGGCTAAACTGGCTGCCAACAGCAACAAGGTCCAGAACACGATCCAACCAACCGGAATCTGCCACGCGAACCGCTCGCCCTGACCTGACTTCAGCGGCTTGAGCCAACGGGCCCAGGCGAGCGTCCCCAAACGCGCCCATGCGAGAATCAGGGGCACACACAGCAACGCGGCGCCCGGGAGCAGCGCCAGGGCGGCAACCTTCAACATCAATATCAACACGATACTGACGACCCCAAAGGTGCCGATATGAGGGTCGGCCAACACGGCAAAGAATCGCTCCGGATCGCGATGCGACGCCCCAAGCGCATCAACGAGGTCCGCAAGCCCATCGAGGTGCAGCGCGCCGGTCAGCCAAACCCAAGCCGCAACACCGACCATTGCGCCGAGGACCGCACTACGATGCGCCAACGCAAATGCCAGCAGACCGACTGCGGCGCCAACGACGAGACCGACAAACGGAAACCACACGGCGGACCGTGCCAGATCACGCGCCGAAAAGTCCGCCACGCCCGGCACGGGCAAGCGCGTAAGGAACTGCATGGCCAACCTGAGGTCGCGCAAGGTCACTCGATCTTTCCCGACACCCCGGCCTCCCCGAACGTCGCCATTTTCGCGTGCAGCGCGAGCGCGGCGCGCACGATCGGCAACGTAAGAGCCGCGCCGGTACCCTCGCCCAGGCGTAACCGTAGGTCCAACAGCGGCTCCAGGTTCAATTTCTCGAGCGCGATCCGATGACCCGCCTCCGCCGAACGGTGCGAAGCCAGCATCCAATGAACCACACCGGGCTCCATCGCCACGGCTGCCAGCGCCGCCGCCGTGGAAATATAACCATCCAACATCATGGGCACTCCCTGCCGTGCCGATTCGATGTAAAAGCCCGCTATGGCGGCGATCTCGAGTCCACCTAACTCCGCAAGCGTGCGCGCAGCCTCTCGCACCCCCTCTCGCGCCACCCGGGCGAGCGCCATCTGCACCACTTCGCGCTTGCGAACCAGTCCGGCATCATCGACTCCGGTGCCGCGACCAACAACCGCCTCGGCGCTAGCACCCGTAAACGCGCAGATCAGACAGGCGGCGGCGGTGCTGTTGGCGATCCCCATGTCTCCGGCGATGAGCAGGCGCGCGCCTCGATCGATAGCCGAGCGTGCGCAGCGTTCGCCTACCGCGAGCGCGGCACGCAACTCGTCGGCGGTCATTGCGGCTGTCGAGACCAGATCGCGGGTTCCGGCGCGAACCCGCTCATTGCGCACTCCGGGCGGGGGCGGCTCGCTCGAAGCCACGCCCACATCGACCACCTCAATGCGGCAATCCTCCAACGAGGCGAGCACGTTGATCGCCGCCCCGCCGCGCGCGAAATTGATGACCATCTGTCCGGTCACGGATTGCGGAAACGCGGACACGCCCCGCTCCGCCACGCCATGATCGCCGGCGAATACAAAGATCTCACAGCGGGGAGCCGCGGGCACGGGCTTGCGGGTGCGAGCCGCAAACCAACAGGCGAGATCCTCCAGCCGCCCCAATGATCCAGGCGGCTTGGTGAGCTGCAATTGACGTGCGCGCGCAGCATCCCCCGCCTCGACATCGACCGCCGGTATTGCATTCGACATGGTGAAGGCTCCTCGAGCCCGCGCACCTGGTGCGGGTCGCGAAAAAAGGGGGGCACGAAGCCTGCCTGCGCGAGGCAAGCGGGTCGAGGTATCATCCGCCCCCATGAACACCAAGGGCGAAACGGCCGCTCCTCTCAACACCGCCGCGGAGATCGTCTGCTATGTCGGCGCGGCACCGTTCGTGCTCTGCCTCCTGGGCATCGCCTTGCTGCCCGGCTATGGCGATCGCGAGCTGGCGCAGCGAATCGCCGTGTCTTACGGCGCCGTGGTGCTGGCGTTCGTCGGCGCCGTGCACTGGGGACTGGCATTGGCCGATCGCCTGGCCTGGCGACCGATGCGCATCGGCGGAGCGACCCTGCCGGCGCTGCTGGGAGCAGGCGCGGCCATCCTCGGCGGACAGCGGGGACTCGCGCTCCTTGTGGTCGGGTTCGGCGGATTCTGGTTATACGAGCATCGCAACGTCGGCGGCGAGCTACCGGCGGCTTATCTGAGCCTGCGACGCAATCTGAGTCTGGTCGTCTGTACCCTTCTCGCCGTCACCATGATCCTGTCCGACACCGCCGGCCTCACCTGAGGCACCGTACTGACCCCCAAGCATGCCTAACCTAAGCACACCCCACAAAATAGAAGACTTCGTCTCCGCGCCCTGGCTGCGACGGCTCATCACCGCCGTCATGCTGGCCGCGCTCGTCATTCTCGGCTTCCAGGTCCTTGATCCGTTCATCGTGCCGATTGTGTGGGCGGCAATCCTGGCCTACGTGAGCTGGCCGGCCTATCAATGGTTCGTGCGTGTGCTTCGCGGGCGGACGACCCTCGCGGCGCTCATCATGACGGTCATCATGACAGCGGCCGTGATCGTGCCGCTTGCCTGGCTCATCATCACCCTGCGCGTTGAAATCGTTCGCGCCTATCAAGCCATACAAGCCCTGCTGGCAAACGGCGCGCAACTGCCCCCGGCGCTACTGAAGCTTCCCTGGATCGGCGATCAGCTGAGCGAGCTCAGCGCCCGCATGTCCCAGGATCCACAGGCGCTAAATACCGAGCTCCACGAGTGGGCGGAGCGTTCGGTCTCCGTGCTCGGGCACGTGCTCGGCGGCGTGGGCCGCAATGCGATCAAGCTATTCTTCGCGGTGTTGAGTTTGTTCTTCGTCTATCGCGACGGCCAGAAATTCGCCAGTCAGTTCAGCCGCGCGTTGGAGCAAGTGCTCGGCCCGCGCGTTCACAACTACTTGAACGCCATCGGACCGACGGTGAAAGCCGTGGTCTACGGACTCGTCCTGGCCGCGGTGGCGCAAGGCACTCTCGCCGGCATCGGCTACTGGCTGGCGGGAGTGGGCGCCCCTATATTTCTTGCGGTGTTGACCATCGTCTGCGGACTACTGCCATTCGCCGTGCCGTTCTTATGGGGCTCGATCGGCTTCTGGCTCATTGCGACCGGCCACACAGGCGCCGGCATCGGCCTGCTCATCTGGGGAACGATCGTCGTGAGTTGGATCGACAACATCGTCCGCCCCTTCGTCATCAGTCGCGAAACCCGCATCCCCTTCCTGCTCGTGATGTTCGGCGTGATCGGCGGCGTAGCCGCATTCGGCTTAGTAGGCCTCTTCATCGGCCCAGTCATCCTGGCCATCCTGATCGCCATCTGGCGGGAGTGGCTCCTGGAAAGCGGCCAACCGGACATCTAGAGCGTCATGCCCCCAGAAACATTCGGTAAACCGGATTATTGGTCTCTTCTACGTACGCGTAGTGGAGTTCGTTGATGTGAGCGAGGAAATCAGTGCGGTCGCGCGGGGGCACCTGGATAGCGGTCAGCACGCGACCGTAGTCGGAACCGTGATTGCGGTAGTGGAACAGACTGATATTCCAGCGTGAGCCCACCGCCTGCAGGAAGCGCAGCAGCGCGCCCGGCCGCTCCGGGAACTCGAAGCGATAGAGCAACTCATTTTCGATGCCGCGCGCGTGGCCGCCCACCATGTAGCGCACGTGCAGCTTCGCCATCTCGTTGTCGGTCATGTCGGTGACCGTGTACTGCGCTTCACGCAGGCTCTTCACCACTGCCTCGCGCTCAGCGCGCCCCTGCGTGATGCCGAACCCAACAAACAGTTGCGCACCCTGCGAGCTCTGATATCGGTAGCTGAACTCCGTCACGCTACGACTGCCGAGCGTCTCACACAGACGCAGAAAGCTGCCGGGCTGCTCCGGAATGGTCACGGCCAGCAACGCCTCGCGCTCGCCGCCCAGGTCGGCTCGCTCGGACACGTGCCGCAACCGGTCGAAGTTCATGTTGGCACCACTATTGATGGCCACCAACCGTTTGTCCTTCCAACCTTCGCGCGCGACGAATTTCTTGATACCCGCGACGGCCAGCGCACCCGAGGGCTCGACGATCGAGCGAGTATCCTCGAACACATCCTGGATTGCGGCGCAGATCTCGTCAGCATCCAACAACAGAATCTCGTCGACATGCGCGCGGCACAGATTGAACGTCTCCTCGCCAACACGCTTCACCGCCACACCATCGGCGAATATGCCGACGCGATCAAGACTCACGCGTTTGCCTGCCTTGAGCGATTCATACATGCTCGCGGCGTCTTCCGGCTCCACGCCGATGATCCTGATATGCGGATAGAGATACTTCACGTACACCGCAATGCCGCTGATCAGCCCGCCGCCACCGATCGGGACGAAGATCGCGTCGATATTGCCGGCGGTTTGCCGCAACACCTCCACGCCGATCGTGCCCTGCCCGGCGATCACATCAGGATCATCGAACGCGTGAACAAAGATAAGATTGCGCTCGCGCGCTAACGCCAGCGCCCGATCGAGCGCGCTGTCATAGTCGTCACCGTGCAGCACCGCCTCGCCGCCCAAGTCGATCACTGCCTGCACTTTGATGTGCGGAGTCGTTTGCGGCATGACAATCACGGCCGGAATGCCGCGTTTCTGGGCGGCCAATGCAACCCCTTGCGCGTGATTTCCGGCCGACGCGCACACCACGCCTCGCTTGGCCGCGGCTTCCGAAAGATGCGCAATGCGGTTATAGGCACCACGCAGCTTGAAGGAGAACACCGGCTGGAGGTCCTCGCGCTTCAACAGCACGCGATTATTGAGCCGGCGTGACAGGCGCGGGGCTTCGTCCAACGGTGACTCGATCGCCACGTCATAGACGCGTGCTTTCAGGATTCGCTCGATGTAGGGACTCGCCACCGGAATTCTCGCTTCGCCTGGAACAGAGGAAGCTTAACCACGCGGGCCATCAGACGCAAAGGATAGCGTCAGACAGACTTCAAGCCACGCTCATGCGCCGGCCGTACCGCAAAACGGAACATCGCCTTACCGACCATCACGGCATCCCCGTCCTTCAACGTCTGGCGGGTGATACGCCGGCCGTTGACCAACACGCCGTTGGTGCTATTGAGGTCCTCGATGATGGTGTGCGCAGGTCCTGCGAGAATTACGGCGTGGTGGCGACTCACAAACTTCGCATCGATCTGCAGATCGTTGTCCGGTGTGCGTCCGATGCTGGTCTTGCGTCCCAGGACGTGTACCACCTCGCTGTCGCCCTCGCTACGAATCAGCAACCTCTTGTCTCCCTCGGGAGCGATCTCGTGTGATCCGGACGACTCCAACCGTTGCTGGATTGCCCCCAACAGCACCGCACTGTTGGTCGTTTCCTCCTCCAGCCTGCGAATCAGCGAATCGCGCTCGGTGAGCGCGTTCTGCGCTTCCTCCACCGTGGCGCGCCACTGCTGGCTGGTTTTTTCCAGCTCGTCGAGCCGCGCGACCCGGCCGCGCAGATCCGCCTCGAGGCGATGGATCATGTCCTCGGCGGCGCGCAGATCGCTCTCCAATTCCTTGGCACGAGCCACGCTGGCGTTGGAGTCAGCCTGCAGAACCCGCACAGACTCCTGTTGCTCCTCGGTGCGCGCCTCGAGATCTTGCACGCGCGTCTCGCTCGCCGCGATCCGAGCCATATGCTCGCCTCGCTCAGTACCCGCATCCGCCAAGGCGGCCGAACGCTGTTCCAGCTCCGCACGCACCGCAGCCAACTCAGCCTCGACCTGTTCGGTACGCTTTCGTTGCGTCGCGCCGGCAGTCTCCAGCTCCTCGTGGCGAGCATGGGCAGTCTCAGTGGAGCCTGCCAGCTCGGCGGCTCGCTTGTTAGTCTCGGCCAACCGGGACTCGAGCGAATTGACGCTCGCGATCAGCGTAGCCTTCTCAGCCGCGGCCCGATCCAACTCAGCCTGGCGCTCGGCAAGCAACACCGACTGTTTTGCCGCGTCCGACTCTAGTGTCTTGATGCGCTCATCGCGCGCCGCGAGATTTGTGGCGAGTGTCTCGGCATTGCGCTTGAGGTCATCGCTCGTCCGCACCGAATCGCGTAGGGCCTCATCGCGTTGTGTCACTGTGACACCGAGCCCGCTCATCTCTTTCTCGAGCTTCGCGATGCGCGCCGAGCGGTCGATCAGTTTCGACTCCAGGTCACGGGAGCGTGCAATCGCCGCCGCCAGTTGTCCCTCGGCACGATTGAGGCGCACATCGCGCTCGTCGACCTCCCAGTACAGCGAGGTCGAGATTTCCTGGAAAATGCTGCGCCGGCCCTCCATCGACTGCAGCGACTCGTAGTACCTCGTCGCGAGCGCCTGTGCCCTGGTGAGATCTTCTTGGACCAGGGAAAGCGACGTGCCCTGCAGGGCCAGCTTCTCTGCGAGCTCGGTCTTGAGCTGTTGGGCCTGCTGCTCGGCCGCGGCACGCGCGGCGTTCGCCTGAGCCAGAGCCTTTTCAATCTCGGCCAGGCGCTCACCCTTACGTCCCAGACGCTCCTCCACCTCCCGCAGGTTGTCGGAAAGGGAATGGAGACTGACCTCGAGTTGGGTAGCGGGAGTCAGCGCAACGGCAGCTGGAGCGGCAGCGGAGACCGCCGCGGGCACTTCCGCCGTCTTCGGCTCGGCCGGGCCCGGCGAGGGCAGAATCCAGGTGTCAGTGTTACCGGTGCGCGCCTCGGCAACGGCCGACTCATAGGCCGCCACGTCGAGCACCGGAAGCTCAGCAGTAACGTCCAGGTCACTTTCGGCCGCGGTGGGCCCGGACGTCGCCGAAGAGGGCGATGTACGCTGCACGCTCATGGGAACTGACGCATCCCCTTGGATTCGTTACTTATGTCAAGTCTACTGTGAGGCGCGCAAGAATTCCCGGATACCGTCGGCGACCAGCTCCGCCGCAGTCTCAAAGAGTGCCGGTCCCTGATCCGCCATGTCGATACAGCGAGCCTTAGGGAGCGCTTCCCGCGCGCGCAACGTGCTCTCCCACAAATCGTCCCGAGGCCTGATGAGTAACACCTGTTGGGTCACCAGGCCAAGTCGCTCCCGCACGGCATATTGCAACGCGGCATGACTCAACCAAGCCGGATGCATCCCGTTGCGCAGCTTCTCCCCGAAAGCGCTGGTAATGAGTTCCAGCGGCGCGTTCGGCCGGTAAACGTCGGCGATCCTCTGCCATTCACTCGCCAGATGCGCGCCGTCGGCGGTTGCAGCAATAGATGGTGGCACGCGCCTCGCGGCCTCGCGCTCGGACTCCGTCAACAAGGGTACCGAGACGAGGACGACCCGGCGCACCTGCTTTGGGCGAATGATCGCCAGCTCCGCGGCAATCAGGGATCCCGCGTGGTAACCCAAAACGTCGATCTGGCGGAACCGCATGGTCTCCAGAAAGTCACCGATCGCCGCGGCGTAATCCGCGATGGCGGGGCGCGAAGTGGGCGGATCCGAGTCGCCGAAACCAGGCAAATCGGGCGCGTACACCGAGCGGTCGCGTCCCGCGAAGGCGAGGAAGCGCTCGAACATGCGCCCGGACAACGGGCTCTTGTGGAGGCACAACAAAGGGGTGCCTTCCTCGAAGCCGCCTCCAGGCGGAATTGCGTTATGCACATGCAATTGCCCGTAGCGACTTTCGAAATAGCCGCGCCGCACACGCGGCTTGGCTTCAACATAGCGACTCGACACGTTCCCTTTAGCCATGGGGGTACTCCGAAACGGCATGACATACTGCCACGGGTTGTCAGGAACCATAAGGAACGCGTCACGAACTTGGCTACGGCTGCTTGGCGCGTACCCGCAGGCGCCGCTACAGTCGCAGCTCTCCACTCATTTTTAGAGTGTCGTCATGCTCAAAACCGTAGTGTCACTGGCCGCGGGCCTCCTATGCGGCGCCCTGCTCACAGGCTGCGGACTGGCCGAAACGGGTGTGGCGGCTGGGACCGCGGGCGCGTCCCAAGCTGAGCAGGTCCGTCAAGGGAAGGAAACCGAGGCACGGGTGCAGAAGCAACTCGACGCCGCAATGCAAGTGGACGCGGACCGTCGGCGAGCCGCTGAAGCCGAGTCGCAGTAAACCCGTAGCTCGGGAGCGGCGCAGCCACCATCTCCATCGAAACAACAGTCGTGCCGGCCAACCCCCGGCCGGCACGACTGTTCAGTTTCAAAGGAATCTAGCGCCGCTTCGCCTTCCCGGCACGCCCGCCACTCTTCTTTGCAGGCTTCTTACCCCGTTTAGCGCTGGTGCTCTTGGCCGCCGTCCGTTTGGCCGCAGGCCGCTTGACGCCAGTCTTCTTCCCGGCCGCCTTCTTCCCGACAGCCTTGCGCGCCGCTTTTTTGGCGGCCGTCTTCTTCGCCCCACCACTCTTGGCGGCGGCCTTTTTGGCGACCGCCTTACGGGGCGCTTTCTTCGCCGCCGCCTTCACTGGCTCCGGCTTGGCCGCTGGGCTCTGAGGCTTTGAGGCCGCGGCAGTCGTGTCCGCCTTCACAGCGGCCGTCGGCTTGGCGGCGACCGCTTTCTTCGGCGCCTTGGCGGCAGGCTTCGCCGCCTCGGCTTTCGGCTCCACCACAGCGAACGCGCCTCCCTGTGGGTCCTGCATCATGGTGATCCAACTACCTCCCGGAACCTCCATCGGGCCGTTTAGGATCCGTGCACCCGCCGACTTCGCCGCGGCGGTTGCCTTGGCGCAATCCGCGACCCGCACATAGCTCAGCCAGTGCGGCGGCGTCGAGGGAGCCTGCAGGTTGTAGATGCCGCCGGCCTGCTCACCGCCCAGATTGATGATCTGATAGATCCCCATACCGCCCATGTCATGGGCCGGACCTTTTTCCCATCCGAACAGCTCGGTATAGAAGCTCAAGGCGGCCGCATAGTCCGAGGTGGAGAGCTCGTGCCAGTTGAACTCACCCGGACCACCCGATACAGCTGCCCCTTCGGGCGCAGGTCCGGCTGGGGTGTACACCGCAAAGGTCGCCCCTTGTGGATCCACCAGCACCGCATAGCGGCCCATGTTCGGAATGTCGCTGGCACCTTTCAAAACCTTTCCGCCCAGACGCTCCGCCTGCGCCACGGTGGCGTCGACGTCGGGAGTCGCGATGTAGACGATCCAATGCGGAGGCGTGCCGCCTGGCGCGCCATCCGACGGCAGCCCTGTCAGGCCACCGACTTGAGTCTTTCCGGCCATCCACAAAGTGTAGGAAGGCATTCCGGAGTCCTGCGTCTTCCACGGAACGACTTTCGAGTAGAAGGCGGCCGCCGCATCCGTGTCCGTCGTCATCAACTCGTGCCAGATGAATCGTCCCCGAATATCCGCGTTGCTCATGGTTGCGTTTTCCCCTTGTTTGCGAGCTGCATCATCCTCGATGGAGGATTGGAGCTTGAAGTGAGCTTGCCTCCAACGACGATCCGCTCAGACATTCTGCACCGCTACGCCGTTCACTTCCATGTCTGTTGTTGAATTTCTGTTGGCGCACGGCGCAATGGTCAGCGCGCAAAGGCCAGACTGACGACGCCGGCGAGGATACATGTCGCTCCGACCAGTCGCGCCGGCACCGCCTTCTCGCGCAACAAGCGAGCTCCGAAATACGTCCCGACCAGCGTGCTCAGCTCACGTGCGGGTGCGATGTGGCTCACCGGCGCAATCCGCATTGCGAAGAGCACCAGAATGTAGCCGAGAGGACCCAGGACGCTTACGACCGCGGCAGCTCGCCCGTACATCCGCGCTTCCCGCAACGCCCCCTCCCGGTCTCGCAGGGCAAACGGTGTAAGAATCACTACACGGAGCGCATTGCCCGTGAAATCGATGATGAATGGCGACAGACCGAGGGTTTTGACCGCCCAGCCGTCATTGACGGTATAGCTGGCAATGAAGGCACCCGTCAGCAACCCGAAGAAAACGCCGACTTTCGGCGCACGATGCGGCTCCCGCGTGAGACCGGCGACCAGCAGGATCCCTGCCACGATCAAGAGCAGACCGAGTCCAGACAGGAGCGTGGGTGGCTCCCCGAGCAGGACGGCGGCGCCCAGGAAGGAGAGCAGCGGTCCCGAGCCCCTCGCAATGGGATAGACGAGCGACAGATCGGAAACCCGATATCCGGCTTGGAGCGTAAGCGAATAAGCAAGGTGCAGTACGCCCGTCCCCGCCAGCGCGAGGTACTCGCGCTCACCGAAGTGCGGTTTCTGCGTCCAGAACACCCAGGCGACGACCGGGATATACAGAACGATCGAGCCGACGGAATACAGCCAGACAAAATGCCGCGAACCGGCCGCCTTCTTTGCGAACAGGTTCCACGTTGAGTGCGTCACCGCGGCGGCTAGCACTGCAATCAACGCCAGAATGGGCATTTAGTCCGCGGTCCCTTCAACTCAAAGCGACAAAGTCTCCCTCGAAGGACGCGACCCGATGTCCCGAGTACACCAGATGCGCCCCGAGCGTGAGGCGCGCGCGCCCATGGCGTACGAGAGTTGTCCGGAATCGCTCCCACGCGGAGTCATCCCCGAAATCGCACACCGCTTCGAAATCGCCCGGAATGGGTTTCTCGTATTCCATGCGGCTGCGCTGGATCACCAACCGCGCATCGAACTGCGCGTGCTCGAGGCGCAGATGCAGGAGCGTCCACGCGGAAAGCGTCGCAAGCGCCGCCGCGCTGCCACCAAAAACCGTCTCGGTATGGTTCACATTCGGCGCCAACGGGGCAGCAAGTTTCACATGGCTCGCGCCAGCGCTGCGCACCTGCACGCCCATGGCGGCGGAAAGAGGAATGTATTGGTAAAGGTAGCGCTGCACGCGCATCTCGAGGTCTTCAACTGGCATATTCCCGCATGCTCAAGGCGCGGGCGCCGATTCGCAAGACTTGCCAAGAGCGTCCCGCTGTGAATGCTCGAGCCAGATGAGATACAGCCCGCTGGCGATCACAATACCGCCACCTAGATACATACGGCTGGCAGGCAACACGTTCCAGAACACCCAATCGATGAGCACGCCCCACACAAGAGCCGTGTATTCGAATGGCGCCACCACTGAGGGCGGAGCCGAACGGAACGCCTCGGTCAGCAGATGTTGACCCAGAGCACCGCAGACCCCAAGTGCGACCAGCCACCCCCAGTGCTCACGCTGCAGAGGCACCCACGCGGGAACGGCAATGAATCCGGTCATGAGTGTCATGAGGCCGACAGTCCACACGATCACGCTCGTGGTCGAATCCGTGCGCGTAATCACCCGCAGGGCGATGACACCGAGGGCGTAGGCTATCGCCGCCACGAGCGCTGCGAGAGCCCCGATGGTCACGAAACCGGAGGCCGAGGGTTTCAACATGACGAGCACCCCGACGAGCCCGACGCAGACGGCTATCCAGTTACGCCAGCCGACGCGGTCACCGAGCAGGGGCACGGCGAGCGCCGTCACAATGAGAGGCTCCGCCAGAAAGATTGAGTAGACGTTCGCCAGCGACAATGTGCGCACGGCGTAAATGAAGCCGGCCAGCATGACCACCATGAGGCTCCCGCGCAGCAGATGCATGCCCAGGCGATTGGGCTTCAGATCGTGGTATCTGCCTTTGACGAGTGCCGGCAGCGCCATAAAGGGGAGCGAAGCCAGGCCGCGCAGGAACGCGACTTCCATCGCCGGGTAATGCTGCGAGAACACCTTGAGCATGGCGTCCATGCCGGCGAAAGATGCGACCGCCATCAGCATCAAGACTATGGCTCGAAGACGCCTGCGAGGCTCGGAGGGGCCGCGGACACCCGCGACACTCACCATGACAGCGACCCGATTGTAGGGGCCTTTAGGGACGCACCGCGGCGGCCGTGGGCCAGGCTCGGTAGCCGACCCCCAGCAAGCGGGCCGGCAACGGGAAGGCGCTCGCGAACGAGGCCAACAACGTCGAGGCGTACGGAACCGACTGGATCAGCAGCACCACAATCCACGCGAACCGATCGGGCCCGTGCTGCTGCGGTGAATGTGCGACAGCCCACGCGGAGAGCCACAAGCCGATCATCATCATCGACTCTTCGCGTGCCGCGCCCAGTGCATGCAACAGGGGCGCCGACTGCCCGGCTTTCGGCGTGCGGAAGAACGGCTCGCTGTGTGTAAACAACCCCTTCACCACAGCCCTGCCAATAGTGTGAGTTAGGGCCAGGCCGGCGACCGCGGCGGCGAACGTCTGGCGGAAATTGGCGCCGACCCGTACCCGGTACAAATGCACCAGCTTCGCCAGCTTGAATGTAAAGAGCGACAGCGGCAGCACCGAATACATGACCAGCGGCGGATCGATCCGGTGCGGATCCAGCACCATCGCGGCGGACCAGCCGAGGGCGGCCACATTGAAGAGCATGTTGCATCCGTCCGCGACCCACGGTAGCCATCCTGCGATGAAATGGTAACGCTGGCCCGGAGAAAGCGGGCCGCCTTCCATGAAAAATGCTCGGGCATGGCGTTTGAGAATCTGCATGGCGCCGTAAGCCCAGCGGAAACGCTGCTTCTTGAAGTCGACGAAGGTGTCCGGCATCAAGCCGCGGCCATAGCTCGTGGGCGTGTAGGTCGCCTCGAACCCGGACTCGAAGATCCGCAAGCCGAGCTCGGCGTCCTCGGTGATACACCACTGCGCCCAACCCGCTGTCTCCAGCTGCGCCCGGCGCACCATGGTCATGGTGCCGTGTTGAATAATCGCGTTGCGCTCGTTGCGAGTGATCATCCCAATGTGGAAGAACCCGCGGTACTCGGCGTAGCACATTGCCTTGAACGCGCTCACGTGCTCGTCACGGTAGTCCTGTGGCGCCTGTACGACGGCGACGCGTGGATCCTGAAAGCCAGGGACGAGATCGCGCAGCCAGCCTGGATCCACGACATAGTCGCTATCGATCACGGCAACAATCCGCGCATCGGCGACGGTGTGGCGGAGCGCGAAATTCAGAGCGCCAGCCTTGAAGCCCGCAAGCGGCGCGACATGAAAGAAGCGGAAGCGCTCGCCGAGGCGGGCACAATGGGCCTCCACCGGCCGCCAAACCCGCTCATCCGCCGTGTTGTTATCGATCACCAGCACTTCGTAATTCGAGTAATCGAGCCGCGCGAGCGCATCCAAAGTCTCGATCACCATCTCCGGCGGCTCGTTATACGCCGGAACATGGATGGAAACCTTTGGCTGCGGCTCATCATGATTGGCCGGCACCGGAGCCCCGAGACGGCGGCGGTAGCTCACCCAGTGAGCTTCCGCCCATTCGTGCGCCTCCGACAGCAGCACCAAAATCACGCCCAACATACCCAGCAGGAGCAACACGCCGGCAACAACGCTCGAGACAGTCATGTACTGCTGCGTGAAGTCGTAGAACACCCAGACCGCGATCGTCGCCGCCGTGTACACGACCAGCGCCAGGAAGCTTCGGCCACGATTGCGCAACGCCGCGCTGTTCAAATAGAAAACACCCAGTACCAGCAGCGCCACGGCCACCGAAATGGCCGCCAGCACGTGCCACTCGGGCACCCGCACGATGGCCGCGGTAAACTCGAATTTCGGATTCCGATTGACGTCGTACACACCCCAGTACGACCCGACCGCGCCCTCCTGGTACGCCTTCCAGGGCTGGTCGAACGCCTCCATGACGTAGTAGACAATCTGTTCCCGCTCGGCGCGCTTTAGAAAGCGGCGCAGGAAAAGAGCCTCGTTGGAATCAGAAGCGACCGCATACTCACGAGTACGGCCCCGGCTCGGCCAGCCGATTTCGGCGACGACGATCGGTTTGCCCGGGAACGCCTTCTGCAGCCTGCGGAACTGCGCAAACGAGTAGTCGACGGCCGTATCGACGCTCACGCCCTCCCAGTAGGGCAATAGGTGCACGCCGATGAAGTCAACATGGTCGGCGAGCTCCGGATGCGCGAGCCACACATGCCAGGGCTCGGCGGTGCTGACCGGTTGCCCGATGGCGTCCCGCGCCTTGTCGAGGTACTTCTCGAGCTGCTCAATGGGAATGTCGCCACGCAGAACGACCTCATTCCCGATAATGACTCGCACGACGTTGATTTGGCTGCGCGCCAGCTCGATAGCTGCATCGAGCTCCATCTCGTTGGCATCAGTGTGGTTGTCGATCCACGCGCCGACCGTCACGTTGAGGCCGTGGCGCTCGGCCAACTGCGGCACATGTGCGAGCGTCCCGTAGGTGCTGTAGGTGCGCACCGCCAGGGTTTTGCCCTCGAGCAGCTGGAGATCCTGATCGATCTCCCCGTCGGTCGGCATTTCCTTGTGGGTCGGGTCTTCGGCGTTACGGAACGGGGAGAACGCAAAACCCTGGATCCGGGCGGGCCAGGGCGGCTCGAGCGTCGGACGATTGAGGAACGCCCAGAACGCGAAGGTCAGGGTCGCGAACACCGCCGCGATCAACAGGCCAGGCAAGCTCTTCATGAGTTATTCATGGGCTCAAAGTCGCCTGCGGCGCTTTGAGCGGACGGACGCCCCACTTCGACTCCACGTAGGGCTACGCGACCCGAGCAAAAAGCGTGGTTTTTGCCGGGGGCGCCTAGCCCTCGTGCACCAGTACGCCACGCAATCGGATCGTGGTTTTTGCCGGGGGCGCCTAGCCCTCGTGCACCGGTACGTCGCGCAATCGGTCGTGGTTTTAGCCGGCTGCGCGTAGGCTTTATAAGCGCGAGTCACCTAACCGCGCCTGAACCGACAGGCCGGTCTCCTCCCTTATGAACGACACGCAGCGGTGTCGTTACCAGACGCCCACGTTAGCCATGGATTTCCAGGGCTCCGCCGGCGCCAGCGCGGCTCCCTTCTGCAACAACTCGACCGAGATATTGTCGGGAGAGCGGATGAAAGCCATCTTCCCATCCCGGGGCGGGCGGTTGATGACTACGCCTTGGTCGGCCAGCTTCTGGCAGGCCGCGTAGATATCGTCCACTTCGTACGCGAGGTGCCCGAAGTTGCGTCCGCCGTCATACGCTTGCGGGTCCCAATTGTAGGTGAGCTCCACCTGCGCGCTCTCGTCGCCGGGGGCCGCCAGGAACACCAGCGTGAATCGCCCCTGGGGAACCTCCTTGCGCTCCACTTCTTTCAGCCCCAGCGCGTTGCAGTAGAAGCGCAGCGACGCGTCAATGTCGGTGACGCGGACCATCGTGTGCAGATATTTCATGACCCGATCGCGTTGTTAGAACATCTCTGAGGGGCCGGGCGTCTTGATGCTCACCTTATAACGTGACGGGATGAAGTCACCGGTGATCATTTCCTCGTAGCTCTGCCCCGGACCGACCATGGGGTACACGCCGGCATCCGGATCGATCACGACCTCGAGGAACGCGGGCCCCTCGAACTTCACGAACTCCTCGATCACGCGCGGCACATCCTCCTTACGATCGAGGCGCACGGCGTAGCGGAACCCGTCCGCCTGCGCGGCCTTGATAAAGTCCTTTTTGTGGAGCGACTTGTCACTGGCCGACAGACGCCCCTTGAAATACAGCTTCTGCCATTGCTTGACCATGCCATCGCCGCAGTTGTTGAGCACGACGACCTTGACCGGCAGGTCATAGGTGGTGACGGTCTCGAGCTCGCCGATATTCATACGGATACTCGAGTCACCGTCGATATCGATGACCAGGCGGCGCGGATTGGCGATCTGCGCGCCGATTGCCGCGGGCAGGCCGAAACCCATGGTGCCCATGCTGCCCGAGGTGAGCCACAGGCGCGGACGGCGGAAATCAAAGTACTGCGCGGCCCACATCTGGTGTTGGCCGACGCCGGTCGAGATGATCGCCTCGCCGCGCGTATGTTTGTTGAGCTCTTCGAGGACGTAGTACGGCTGGATGAGCGGGCTGGCGCGATCGTAGTTCATCGCGTACTCGCGCTTCAGCTCGGTCACGTGCGCGTGCCACGGGCTCAGATCGCGTTTGAATTTCTCGCGACGCCCGTATGCCGTGAGCGCCTGCAGGGCCTCGGTCAGCAAGCCGACGTGGCTCCACTGCACACGCTTGACCTTGTTCACTTCGGCACGATCGACGTCAAAGTGCGCAATGCGCTTGGCGTTCCTGGCGAACTTCGCTGGCACACCGGCCACGCGATCATCAAAGCGCGCGCCGACCGCAATGAGGAAGTCGCAGTCATCCACAGCGTAGTTGGCAAAGGCGGTACCGTGCATGCCGAGCATGCGCAGGCACAACGGCGCACCGGTATCCACGGCTCCGATTCCCATCAGGGTGGTGACGACTGGTATGTCGAATTCGGCAGCGAATTCGGTAAGCGCGGTCGCGGCCCCGGCATTCACCACGCCGCCGCCGGCGTAGATCAGAGGCCGTTCAGCGTCGCCGAGCATCTCAAAGAAGCGCGCGGCCTCATGCGAGTCCAAAGTGTGATCCGACAGCTCTTTCATCCGGCGCCGATAGCCGGGGATGGGGAGCATGCCACCGCCGTGGAAGATCCCTTCCCAGTTCTGGACGTCCTTTGGCACGTCCACCACAACCGGACCGGGACGACCAGTGCGCGCGATCTCAAAGGCAGTCCGAATGGTCGCCTCAAGCTTCGCCGGGTCGGTCACCAGGAAAATGTGCTTCGCCACCGAGCCCATGATCGACGGGACGGGTGCCTCCTGAAAGGCATCGGTTCCGATGGCGCCGGTGGCCACTTGGCCGCAAATCACGACAATAGGCACCGAATCGGCCATACAGTCGCGCACCGGTGTAACAGTATTGGTGGCGCCGGGGCCCGAGGTGACGATGCAGACACCCACGCGACCGGTGGCGCGCGCATAACCAGCGGCCATGAAAGCCGCGCTCTGCTCGTTCGAGGGCACGATCAGGGGGATGGGCGCCTCGCCGATGCGGCCCTGCTGCTCGTTATAGAGGAAGACGGCATCATAGGTCGGCAGGATAGCCCCGCCGCTATAGCCAAAAATCGCGGTAACCCCCTCATCCGCCAATACCTGCATGACCATCCGGGCGCCGGACATTTTCTGGCCGGCAAGCGGATGCCCGAAGGGGCGGGGCTGAATTACCGTGTCGCTCATGTGGCGCGCTCTTTAACTTAAAAATCAACGACCCGCCGGCAAATCCGGGGGGAACGATTGAGCCTAGCAGCTTGCGTCGGTGGCGCAAAGCCGCAGCCGATGGGCCCGGCAGCCGTTATCATGAGGTTGTGCACAGCCAAGGAATCCATTTCCAGCCCATGACCCCAATGCGCCACATCATCGCGATCCTGCTTCAGAACGAAGCGGGCGCACTCGCTCGGGTGGCGGGTCTGTTCTCCACCCGCGGCTACAACATCGAGACTCTCTCCGTCGCCCCCACCGACGATCCGACTGTATCGCGCCTCACCCTGGTCACAAAAGGGTCCGACGCAGTCATTCAACAGATTGCCAATCAGCTCAACAAGCTGGTCGACGTCGTCAACGTCGAGGATATGACCTTGGGAGAGCATCTCGAGCGGGAGCTGGTGCTACTGAAGCTGAAGGTACGGCCTGAGCGTACCGATACGGTACGCGGCCACGTGGTCCGACTCGGCGGCCGTGTGCTGGACCCGGCGCAGGAGGGGTTCGTCGTCGAGCTCACCGGCAGCGAGGCGGAAGTCAACGCCTTCGTCAGCGAGCTCGCGCACGATGCGGAGCTGCTTGAAGTCGTTCGCAGCGGCGCATTGGGAATCGCCCGAAGCGCTCGACCACTAAGGGTTGTACGCTAAGGTTGGATCGTGCGGAGCGCGGATGGGAACGTGACGCCATCTTGCGACGGTTATGTAACAAATCCTCCGTTGCTCCTGCATCCACACTGCTCGTAAGATTCTCCGCTCGGATTTAAGACGGACTCGGGACGCAGTCCTTGCGTTTATAAGAGTTCGCGACAAAGCAGGGTGTCTAAACACCGTGGCGCCACGCACGACGCCACGGAGGTGAGGAGTTGCCGAGCTTCGTCGACTCGGCCGCATCCTCCCGGCTGCGCGCCCCGGGCTACGCGCCCCGGTGTAATAACACATGACTGCAGGGGGCGGCCCCTCCCCACGTAACCGAAGGCCGCTCCAGCGAACTGGCGCCGTCCACCGACGTAGCGGCCGCGCCTCTTCAGGAAACGCCATGCACGTATTCAAGAGCCCGCCCGCGCCACGCAAGCCGGCGCGGCGACCGAAAATCCAAAGCGCGAGCACACGCTCCTCCTCTCGAGCGCGGGACGAGGAGTCGGCTCTCAACGGCGAGACGAGCCAGATTCTGGCCGCCCTCATCGCCCTCAAGCGCGGCAACAGCGATGCCCGCCTGCCCGAGGAATGGCCGGGCCAGGCCGGCCGCATTGCCGAGGCTTTCAACGAGGTCGTCGAGCTCAATGTCCGCACCGCGCGCGAGTTGGCCCGGCTCAATCAGGTCGTCGGGCGCGAAGGCAAGCTCCGCCACCGTGCCTCACTCGGCAACGTCAGCGGGTTCTGGCACGACTCGGTCGAAAACATCAACGCCCTGATCGACGATCTCGTGCATCCGACCACGGAAGTCGCGCGCGTCATCGGCGCATTCGCGCAGGGAGACCTGACGAAGACCATGGCTCTGGAGATCGAGAACCGAGCTCTGCAAGGTGAGTTCCTCGGCACGGCCAAAACGATCAACAAGATGATCGAGCAGCTCAGCTCGTTCGCAACAGAGGTCACGCGTGTGGCGCGTGAGGTCGGCACCGAAGGAATTCTAGGCGGCCAGGCGCGCGTGGAAGGCGTGTCGGGTACCTGGAAGGACCTCACCGAGAGCGTCAACTTCATGACCGGCAATCTCACCGGCCAATTGCGCAACATCGCCGAGGTGAACAAGGCCGTCGCCGCTGGCGACCTGTCAAAGAAAGTCACCGTCGATGTCAAAGGCGAGATTCTCGAGCTGAAAAACACCGTCAATACGATGGTCGACCAACTCCGCTCGTTCGCTTCCGAGGTCACGCGCGTGGCGCGCGAGGTCGGCACCGAGGGCATCCTCGGTGGTCAGGCAGCCGTGAAAGGTGTCTCGGGTACCTGGAAGGACCTCACAGAGAGCGTCAATTTCATGGCCGGCAACCTCACCGGCCAGGTGCGTAACATTGCCGAAGTGACGACCGCCGTGGCCGCGGGCGACCTCTCGAAAAAAATCACCGTCGACGTGAAAGGCGAGATCGAAGAGCTCAAGGACACCATCAACACCATGGTGGACCAACTTCGATCGTTCGCTTCCGAGGTGACCCGCGTGGCGCGCGAGGTCGGCACCGAGGGCAGCCTCGGCGGGCAAGCCCGCGTGGAAGGCGTGTCCGGCACCTGGAAAGACCTGACCGACAACGTGAACCTGATGGCGAGCAATCTCACCAGCCAGGTACGCGGCATCGCGAAGGTCGTGACCGCGGTGGCCAACGGCGACCTCAAGCAGAAACTGAAGGTGGAGGCCAAGGGAGAGATCGCCGAGCTCGCGGAAACCATCAACAGCATGACCGATACCCTCGCGACATTCGCGGAACAGGTGACGGGCGTTGCGCGTGAGGTGGGCGTGGAGGGCCAACTCGGCGGCCAGGCAAAAGTGCCCGGCGCCTCGGGAACGTGGAAAGGGCTGACTGAGAACGTTAACCAACTTGCGGCGAATCTCACAACGCAGGTGCGCGCCATCGCCGAGGTCGCCGTGGCTGTGACCAAGGGTGATCTGACTCGGTCCATCACCGTGCAGGCCGAGGGCGAGGTTGCGGCCCTCAAAGACACCATCAACGAGATGATCCGCAATCTCAAGGACACGACCCTGCAGAACACGGAGCAGGACTGGCGCAAGACCAACCTCGCCAAGTTCAGCCGTTTGCTGCAGGGGCAGAAAGACCTGGTCGCGGTCGGGCAAGTGATCCTGTCCGAGCTCGCTCCGGTGGTGGGTGCGCAGCAGGCGGAGTTTTATGTGCTCGACGGCATTGGAGCCGCGCAAAAGCTGCGACTTCTGGCGAGCTACGCCTCCGGCGGCCAGGGGGCGCACGGCAAGGAGTTGAGTCTCGGCGAGGGCCTGGTCGGCCAATGCGCCGCCGACAAACAGAAGATTCTGATGCATGGCGTGCCCGCGGATGCCATCCGCATCTCCTCCGGCCTGTCGCTGAGCGCGCCGCAGGACATCCTCGTCCTGCCGATCGTGTTCGAGGGACAGGTCAAAGGCGTACTCGAGCTCGCCTCCCTTGAGCGTTTCAGCTCCACGCACCAGGTGTTCCTCGACCAGCTCACCGAGAGCATCGGTGTGGTGATGAACACCATCGAAGCCAACATGCGCACCGAGAACCTGCTGCAGCAGTCGCAGTCGCTGGCGCAGGAGCTGCAACAAACGAACCTCGAGCTGCAGGAGAAGGCGCAGCTGCTCGCGCATCAGAACCAGATTGTCCGGTGCGGACCCCTGATCGAGGACGTGCACATGCACCCGCACACCCTTCTGGGTCTGGGCCGAACGAATGGCGGCCATCGTGTCATCCACCCGGTCCAATGCCAGGATGATGATATCCGCAACGACATCATCCGCCGGTATCCGGCCGGCGACCAGGCGATGCGTCACCGCTCGGCAGCCGTCGTCACCGCGGCCACTCCAGGGGCGCGAAGGTCAGGTAGGCAAGCCGCTTCATCTCCTTCCGTCCACGCGCCACGGCATCCAGGATCAATCCGCATGTCTGTGACAGGAAGGCCAGCAGGATCAGCCCGGTTGCCAGCAGCGCCGTCGGCAGCCGAGGCACCAGCCCGGTGCCCAGGAAGTCGACGAGAGTAAAAGCCCGGTACGATGGCTTGGTGACGAACACATGCATGACCAGGCTCTACCCTATCACAATTGCTTCGCGCGGTAAAACTGTAACGGAGGGGCGTTGGTGGTGGGATCCGTGATCCAAAGGCCGCCGTACTTGTTCGTGACGGTGGTGATCGTCGTCCAGTTGGTCGCCGGCGTGGCGACGTTCGCTGTGGCTTGGATGGCAAAGGCCGCTCCCGGTGTGCTTTCCAGCCCGAAGTTGCCCTGACCGTTCACCAACACCGGATTGATCAACGCCGGTGGCGCCGGGTTTTCACTCAAGCGCACATTGTCCAGGTCCCAATCGCCGCCATAGTTTTCAAACCCGACGGTGACCAGGAATTCGATGCCGATGTTCTGTCCCGCCCCGCCCGCTCAAAGGCGAACGCGCGATGTTCACGCCGGGGCCAAGCAGGAAGTTGACGCTCCGTGCGCGAGCGTCGCGTCCCGGCCCTCGCCCAGCTGGCGGGCAAAATCGGTGTCCCAGGTAGCGGCCAGCGCAACTCCGCCTGCGTAAGCGGTTGTGGGTCCCCAGGTGCGCACGCCGAGTGAGGCATCAGACATTTTGAATCGAGGCAAGTCAATGGCGGGCATGGGCACGGTAAACATCTTGTCGACGCCGCCCAGCAGCTCAATCTCCTCGAGTGTGAGCTTGGCAATCATTGCGTGTGCCTTGGCTTCAATGGCGGGCAGCGGGTACAGGAGCCTGGGCCCGGACAGCGAGTGTGCCTGCGAGGAGACTGCGAATTCGAGCGAGAGAACCGCGATGAAAGAGCGTTTGGGGTGAGTTTTCATTCCGCGCCCAAGTTAGCGCATTGGGCCGCCGGATGTACAGTGCGCCTTCTGCAATTCGCATTGTGTCGCGAATCACACGCTGTGGTGAATCGAGTCACAGTATGCCCCTGCCGCCGAAGCGCAAACTTGCCTCTCAACGAGCTTGCTTGCTGTGGACTGCGCCGAATGGAAACCGTGCGCCGGGGGGAACGATGAGTTTCGATAAGGGCTTAAAGACCATTTTGGTGGCCGTAGACCTGGAGGGCCAGCCGGAGGCAGCGCTCGATTATGCGCGTAAGCTGGCTACCAACTACGGCGCACGAATCG